>DASZEK010000001.1:0-95581 GCA_035941045.1 Pyrinomonadaceae bacterium
CAGCTCGCCTACGCGCGCCTGTCGCGCGAGATAGAGATCATGGAGCTGCGCACGAAAATCGTGGCCGAGGCCCAGGGGGAGATGTCGAAGGCGCAGCGCGACTACTTCCTGCGCCAGCAGATGAAGGCCATCCAGAAGGAGTTGGGCGAGGACGAGGGCGGCGAGAACGCCGACGCCGAGATGCTGCGCGAGCGGCTGGGCGAGGCCGACCTCCCCGAAGAGGTGCGCAAGGAGGCCGAGCGCGAGCTGCGCCGCATGGAGCGGCTGCCGCAGGCCGCGCCCGACTATCACGTCATCCGCACCTATCTGGAAATGGTCCTCGAACTCCCGTGGAACAAGTCCAGCGAGGACAAGCTTGACTTGACCGAGGCGCGGCGCATTCTCGACGAGGACCACTACGGGCTCGAAGAGGTGAAGGAGCGCATCCTCGAATTCCTCGCCGTCGTCAAGCTCAGGCGCGACTCGAAGAGTCCCATCCTCTGCTTCGCAGGCCCACCGGGCGTCGGCAAGACTTCTCTGGGCCGCTCCATCGCCCGCGCCCTCGGCCGCGAGTTCGAGAGGTTATCTTTAGGCGGCGTGCGCGACGAGGCCGAGCTTCGCGGCCACCGCCGCACCTACATCGGCGCGATGCCGGGCCGCATCATCCAATCCCTGCGGCGAGCGGGCGTCAACAACCCCGTCATGATGCTCGACGAGATCGACAAGCTCGGCAACGACTACCGGGGCGACCCGGCCGCGGCCCTGCTCGAAATCCTCGACCCGCAGCAGAACCACTCGTTCCGCGACCACTACCTCGACCTGCCCTTCGACCTCTCGAAGGTCTTGTTCATCGCGACCGCCAACCAGCTCGCCCCCATCCCCGCGCCCCTGCGCGACCGCATGGAGATTATCGGCATCGCCGGCTACAGCGACCAGGAGAAGCTGCACATCGCGCGCCGCTACCTCGTCCCGCGCCAGACGCGCGAGAACGGCTTGGAGGACGGCCAGCTCGAAATCACCGACGAGGCGCTCTCCTACCTCGCCGCCCGCTACACGCGCGAGGCCGGCGTCCGGCAGTTGGAGCGCACGGTCGGCCGCGTCGCCCGCAAGGCGGCCCTCCGCATCGCGCAGGGGCAGGCGGAGCGGCTGCGCGTGGACGTGCCCGACCTCAAGGAGCTTCTCGGCGCCCCGCGCTTCTACCCCGAGGAGGCTCGCAAGGAGATGCCCACCGGCGTCGCCACCGGCATGGCGTGGACCGAGACGGGCGGCCAGCTCCTCTTCATCGAGGCGACGCTGCTTCCGGGCAGCAGCGGCCTCCAACTGACGGGGCAGCTCGGCGAGGTGATGCAGGAGTCGGCGCGCGCGGCGCGCTCCTTCCTCTGGTCGCACGCCGCCGAGTTCGGCATCGACGCGCAGATGTTCAAGAACTACGGCGCGCACGTCCACGTCCCGGCGGGCGCCATCCCGAAGGACGGCCCCTCGGCCGGCGTCGCCATCATGTCGGCGCTCGCCTCGCTGATGACGGGGCGCCGCGTCCGCAGCGACACGGCGATGACGGGCGAGATAACTCTCTCGGGGCTCGTCTTCCCCGTCGGCGGCATCAAGGAGAAGGTCTTGGCGGCGCACCGCGCGGGGCTGCGCCGCGTCGTGCTGCCCGCCCGCAACGAGCCCGACACCGAAGACATCCCCGAGGACGTGCGCAAGGAGCTGGAGTTCGTCTACGTCGGCCGCGTCTCCGACGCCCTCGACGCGACGCTCGAAAAGCTCGTCGCCCAGCCCCCGCCTCCGGCCACGCCGTACGACAGCGAGAACCCCGCCGCGAAGACTCCCGCCCAGGAGCCCGAGCCGGTGCGCGCCCGGCCGCGCTAACAAAAGAAGGTGCCGGGTGCCGGGTGTCGGGTGCCGGGTGAAAGCAACTTGTCTTCACCCGGCATCCGACACCCGGCACCCTCTCCCCGTTTGAGTTTGCGTGTGACGGCTGTGTAGAATGAGGCTGCTTACGCGCACCGCCTCGGGGCTCGCCCGTCACGGACATTCTTAAAACCGATGTACCCACTTCCCACGGCCGCAAGGCCCTTCATCCCACGCGAAAAGGACCAGCCAACTCTATGAGCGCCATCATCGAGACACCGCCGACCGAGCACAGGGAGAGGCAGTTCGAAGAGATCGAGACCGTCACCATCCGCTTCGCCGGGGACTCCGGCGACGGCATGCAGCTCACCGGCACCCAGTTCACCAACACCTCGGCCATCGTCGGCAACGACATCTCAACGCTCCCCGACTTCCCCGCCGAAATCCGCGCCCCCGCCGGCTCCCTGCCCGGCGTCTCCGGCTTCCAGCTCAACTTCTCCAGCCGCGACATCCGCACGCCCGGCGACCAGCCGAACGTCCTCGTCGCCATGAACCCCGCGGCCCTCAAGGTCAACCTCTCCGACCTCGAAGACGGCGGCACCGTCATCGTCAACACCGACGAGTTCAACAAGGAGAACTTGAAGAAGGCCAACTACCAGTCGAACCCGCTCGAAGACGAAACGCTCAAGGGCTACCGCGTCCACCGCCTCCCCATCACGACGCTCAACATCCGCGCCTTGCAGGAGGCCGGCGTCAAACTGTCGCGCAAGGAGATGGACCGCTGCAAGAACTTCTTCGCGCTCGGCGTCCTCTACTGGCTCTACGACCGCCCGATGGAGCCGACGATGGACTGGATTAAGACCAAGTTCTCGAAGAACCCCGAAGTCCAAAAGGCCAACGAGGTGGCGCTGCGCACCGGCTACAACTTCGCCGACACGACCGAGGTCTTCACCACCCACTACACCGTCCGCAAGGCCGTCATCGCCCCCGGCAAGTACCGCAAGATTACGGGCAACGAGGCGACCGCCATCGGCTTCGTCACCGCCGCCGAGCTGGCCGGGCGCCCGCTCTTCTACGGTTCCTACCCCATCACGCCGGCCTCCGACATCCTCCACGAGCTTTCGCGCCACAAGAATTTCGGCGTCAAGACGTTTCAGGCCGAAGACGAAATCGCCGCCGTCTGCGCCGCCATCGGCGCCTCCTTCGCCGGACACCTCGGCGTCACGGGCACGAGCGGCCCCGGCGTCGCGCTCAAGCAGGAGGCCATCGGCCTCGCCGTCATGACCGAGCTGCCGCTCGTCATCATCAACGTCCAGCGCGGCGGTCCGTCAACAGGTCTGCCGACGAAGACCGAGCAGGCCGACCTCTTCCAAGCCGTCTGGGGCCGCAACGGCGAGTGCCCCGCCATCGTCATCGCGCCCGCCACGCCCGCCGAGTGCTTCTCGATGGCGATTGAGGCCGTGCGCCTCGCCTACCGCTACATGACGCCGGTCTTCTACCTCTCGGACGGCTACCTCGCCAACGGCGCCGAGCCATGGCTCGTCCCCGACATCGACCATCTCCCTCAGATAAACGTCACCTTCGCCGAAGACCCGGCCGACTTCATGCCCTACGCGCGCGACGAGCAGACGCTGGCGCGGCCCTACGCGCTGCCCGGCACCCCGGGGCTCGAACACCGCATCGGCGGCATCGAGAAGCAACACCTGACCGGCAACGTCAACTACGACCCCGAGAACCACCACTTCATGGTCCAGATGCGCCAGGCCAAGGTGGACCGCGCCGCGCAGGACATCCCCCCGGTCGAGACTTACGGCGACCCCGAGGGCAAAGTCCTCGTCCTCGGCTGGGGCTCCACCTACGGCTCCATCACCTCGGCCGTCGAGCGCCTGCGCGCCGACGGCAAGTCCGTCTCCAGCGCCCACCTGCGCCACCTCAACCCCTTCCCCGCCAACCTCGGCCAAGTGCTGCGCAGCTTCGAGACCGTCATCATCCCCGAGATGAACCTCGGCCAGCTCTGCACCATGATCCGCGCCAAATACCTGGTTGACGCCGTCGCCTACTCCAAGGTCAAAGGCCGCCCCTTCCAGATACGCGAGATCGTCCGCAAGGTCGAGGAATACCTCTAAGGCCGGCGGGGCATCAAAAGGGCATCTGAATCATTCAGAAGGAATCAAACAAATGAGCACGACAGGAAACGGTAACGGCGACAACGGCAGCGACCTCTTGAAGAAGGGGCCGAACGAGACGAGCGTGGAGGGCATCACCGGCAACGTCTCCGGCTCCGGCCCCTCGCCGGAGAGCGAGCCGGGCTCGGTGACGGCGGGCAAACCCGCGCCCCCGCCGGGCAAGCTCACCAAGGCCGACTTCTCCTCGGACCAGGAGGTGCGCTGGTGTCCGGGCTGCGGCGACTACGCCATCCTCAACAACGTGCAGAAGGTGATGCCGGAGCTGGGCATCCCCCGCGAGAAGATCGTCTTCGTCAGTGGGATAGGCTGCTCCTCGCGCTTCCCCTACTACATGAACACCTACGGCTTCCACTCCATCCACGGCCGCGCGCCCGCCATCGCCAGCGGCATCAAGGCGTCGAACCCCGACCTCTCCGTCTGGGTCATCACCGGCGACGGCGACGCGCTGAGTATCGGCGGCAACCACTTCATGCACGCCATCCGCCGCAACTTAGACCTCAACTACATCCTCTTCAACAACCGCATCTACGGGCTGACGAAGGGCCAGTATTCGCCGACCTCGGAGTTCGGCAAGAAGACGAAGTCCACGCCGATGGGCGTCATCGACTACCCCGTCAACCCCCTCTCGCTGGCGATTGCGTCGGAGGCCACCTTCGTCGCGCGCTCGATTGACATCGACGTGAAGCACCTCGGCGGGGTCGTCAACGCGGCGGCGCGGCACAAGGGCATCTCCTTCGTCGAGGTCTACCAGAACTGCAACATCTTCAACGACGGCGCCTTCGACTCCTTCGCCGAGCGCACCGTCCGGCCCGACAGCGTGCTCTACCTCGAACACGGCAAGCCGATGGTCTTCGGCAAGAACCGCGACCGCGGCATCCGCATGCACGGCACGCTGCCCGAAGTCATCCAGTTGGGCCCCGAGACGGGCCTGAACGAGAACGACTGCCTCGTCCACGACGCCTACGAGAAGGACCCCTCGGTCGCCTTCATGCTCGCCCGCATGGAGTTCCCCGACTTCCCGCAGCCGGTCGGCATCTTCCGCGACGTGCAGCGCGACACCTACGAAGACCTGATGCTCAAGCAGATCGAGGACGCCGTCGCCCGCCACGGCCGCGGCCGGCTCGAAAAACTCATCCACACCGGCGACATGTGGGTCGTCGAATAACCTAAACCCATGACCAACCAACCCCACCCAGGAAGGCAGACTCCATTGAGCGACCAGCCCACGGGTGACAACAGCGACCTCCTCAACTTCATCGCCTCCACGGTCGAGATGATCCGCGACCGCATGGCGACGAAAGACGACATCGCCCGCCTCGACGCGAAGATAGACAGCGCCGAGGCCCGGCTTTCCGAGAAGATAGACGTTGAGATTACGGCCGTCCGCGGTGACATCGAACAGGCGCACCTGAGACTCAATAGCATCGACCGCGCAATCTCCTCGCGGCTTGAGCACGTCGAGGCCGACATGAGCCGGATGCGGAGTGTCCTTTACTTGCTAGTCAGGGACGACCCTGCCATGCTGCGGCTGCTCGGGTATGAGCCGCCGTCAGGCGGTTAAAAGGACTTGAGGAGTTCAAGCGAAAAACGCCGCGCTCATTTCGGGCGCGGCGTTTTTCTTGGGAAAGAAGGTGTCGAGGCTTTACCTTGCTTTCGCAATCTGTTCGCAACCAAAGGCCGGGGGCCGGGGGCTACTATGTTTTCACCAACGGGCGTTCCTTCTGAGAACGAGTGAACTTTGGGGCAGGCCACTTCGGTGGCCGTGGGCGCTGGGCCTTGGGGGGGCCCGGCGCCCTTTCTTTTTACGTCCGGCCTTCAGCCTTTCTTCTTCGACGCCTTCTGCCGCGCCTTGAACTCGCCCTCGCCGCCGGACTCGCCGAGCTTCGTGCCCGTGGGGACGGCCGCCGGCACGGACGGCGTGTTGTCGCGCGCCGTCTCGCCGCGCGTCCCCGTCTGCTGCGCCGAGTCGTCCGAGAAGAACTCGCTCGCCTCCTTGCGCCGGCCGCGGAGGGCGGGCGTCGCCGCCTTCGCCTCGCGCGTCTTGTCGGGGGCGCTCCGCTCGTCGCCCATCTGCTGCCCGCGCCTGCGCTCAGGCACGCCCGCCTTGCTCTGCGTCTTCTTGCTGACCATGTATCCTCCCACTCGGAAAACGTCTGCCGACTACTTTTCTTCGGCCCGCCTCAGCAGCGCCCACTTCAGCGCGGGCGGCGTGACGAGCGTGGTGACGACGACCATGATGACGACGGCGCCGAAGGTCGCCGCGTCGATGACGGGCACGGCCGCGCCGCCGCCCGCCGACGGCAGCGTGAGCCCCGCGCCTATCCCGGCGAAGATGAGCCCCACCTCGCCGCGCGGAATCATCCCCAGCCCCACGGCAAAGCGGTTGACCCCGCGCTCGACCACCCCGAGCGAGCACGCCTGCTTGCCCGCCACGGCCACGACCGTCAGCACCGCCGCGAAGCCCAGCGCGCCGGGGCTCGCGAAGGCGGCGAGGTCCACCTTCAGGCCCATCAGCACGAAGAAGACGGGGACGAGGAGCGAGCTGACCGGCGCCAAAAGCTCGGTCAGCCCCGGCTCGCCGCGCTTGAGGAACGCCTCGAAGTGAACCTCGTCGAGCACGAGCCCGGCGGCGAACGCGCCGACGATGGGCGCCAGACCCGCCAGCGCCGCCGCCCACGAGAGCAGAAAGCAGAACGCGACCGCGAAGGAGACCAGCACGCCGCGGCTTTGCATCCTCCCCGCGCCGCGGAACAGGTGCGGCACGACGAACTGCCCCGCCAGCAGCGCCCCCGCCAGAAACGCCAGCGACTTGAGCGCGATGACGGCGACGCTCATGAGCGCCAGAGACTCGCCCGCCCCGGCCGCGCGAATCGCGCCCGCGATGACGGCCAGAATCAAAAGCCCCATCACGTCGTCCACGACCGCCGCGCCGAGGATGATGCGCGCCTCGCGCGTCTGCAACTTCCCCATGTCGCGCAGCACCCGCGCCGTGATGCCGACGCTCGTCGCGCACAGCGTCGCGCCGATGAAGAGGTGCCCGAGCAGCGGGCCGTCGGGCAGGAAGACGGCGGCCACGCCCCACCCCAGCAGGAACGGCGCGACCACCCCGAGCACGGCCGCCAGCAGCGACGACCAGCCGACCGACACCATCTCGCGCACGTTCGATTCGAGCCCGACTTCAAAGAGCAGGATGATGACGCCGATCTCCGCGAGCGCGCCGACGACCGCGTCCGCGCGCAGGCGCTCGACCCAACCGACGCCGACGAGCGACAGCGACCCGACCAGAATCCCGCCCCCCAGCTCGCCCAAAACGGCCGGCTGCCCCAGCTTCGTGAACAGCTCGCCGCCGAGGCGCGCGACGAGGAGCATCAGCGCGAGCGAGAAGAGCACCGAGGGGTCGAGGCCGTGCGGGGCGCCTTCGCCCCCCGCGGCGCGTGCGGCCGTGGGCCACAGCGCGGCGCAGGCCGCGGCGAGCGGCAGAGCGGCCGTCAGAGCTATCGCGCGTCGCGGCGTCAAGGCGAGTTTCCGTGTTGGTTCGAGTGCGCGTGAAGTTTGCCGCGCGGCGTCTCAAAAATCAACCCCGCCGTGCCGGAAGAGATGCTTCCGGCACGGCGGGGTTGATTTCGGTTCTTAACTTCGGGGCGCTCGGACCTCAGGTCGTGGCGTCGGCGGCGCTCTTGGCGTCGGCCGGCTTTTCCGCGCCGCCCGATTTGTTCAGGGGGTTCGTGCCGGAGTTGCCTGACCCGGTGAAGGCCGTCGCGGGCGAAGTCGAAGAGGATGACGAGGCGGACGACGAGGCGCCCGAAGTGGCGGCCGGCTCTTCCTTCTGTTGGTCGCTCTCGGCGCGCTCCTTGGGCTGAGCCATGCGGCAACTGCCCTCGAAGATGGCGCCGTTCTCGATGACGAGCGCGGGCGTCTGGATGTTGCCCGTGACCTTGGCGACCCGCCCCATCTCGATGCGCTTGGTGGCGGTGATGTCGCCGTTGACGGTGCCGTAAATCTGCGCCACCGCGACCTCGACGTTGGCGTCCACGCGCCCGTTCGTCGAGACGATGAGCGTGCCGTCGGCCGACGTGACGCGCCCCGAGAGCCCGCCGTCCACGCGGAGCATGCCCTTGAAGCTGGCCTCGCCCGTCAGCGTCGTGCCGTTGCCGACGAAGCCGGTCAGCGTCCCCTCCTTGATGTCGCGCGCCAGCGACTCGCTCTCGGTGACGGCGCGCGAAGTGGTCTGCGTGTGGACCGACTGCTGGTAGGCTTCGGTCGGCGTGGGCGCTGAGCCGGAGCCGCCGCCCGCGGGCGAGGGCGAGGAGCCGTAGCCGGAGCCCGAGCCGTAAGACGGCGGGGGCTGCGGCGTGTGGTCGGCCGTGTCGTCGGTGCTGTGCGTCTGGTCCTTCGGGTTCCTGCCTGGTCTAAACATGTCGCTCGTCTCCGTTCGAAAGGCTGGGTGTGGCCTCGGCCGGGCCGCAGGCTTTACAGGGTAAGTCGGACTCGGGTCGGCGGCTGATGAATGGCTTGGTCTGGGGAGTTTTCCGGAGGGCCGCACGCCCGAGCAGGTTTCAAAGCCGAAACGCGAGCGATGATATGTCAACTCACGGACACTGACAAGGGAGGAGTTAACTTGACACGGGCGGCCGGGCGCGCATACAACGGCCGTGAACCTTAAAAATTCGGGGCGCGCGAGGAGGCTTCCAACGATGGCCGGCGAGATGGTCGAGTTCGAGAGCAACGGCGGGACGACGGGCGGGTATCTTTCGACGCCCGAGGGCGGGCGGGGGCCGGGCGTCATCGTCATACAGGAGTGGTGGGGCTTGGTCGGGCACGTCAAGGACGTGTGCGACCGCTTCGCGCGCGAGGGCTTCACCGCGCTCGCGCCCGACCTCTACCACGGCAAGACGACCCGCTCGCCCGACGAGGCGGGCAAGATGATGATGGCCCTCAACATCGAACAGGCCGAGAAGGACTTGCGCGGCGCCGTCCGGTACCTCCTCGGCCACGAGGCGACGGGGGGCGAACGGGTCGGCACCGTCGGCTTCTGCATGGGCGGCGTGCTCTCGCTCTTCGCGGCGTCGAAGAACCGGCAGGTCGGCGCCTGCGTCGTCTTCTACGGCATCCACCCGAAGGTCGAGCCCGACTTCGAGAACCTGAGCGCGCCCGTGCTCGGGCTCTACGCCGAGCGCGACCAGTTCGTCCCGCCCGAGGCCGTCCGCGAGTTGGAAGCGAGGCTGCGCTCGCACGGCAAGCAGGTCGAGACGCACATCTACCCCGGCGCCGACCACGCCTTCTTCAACGACACGCGCCCCGAGGTCTACGACGCCGCCGCCGCCGAAGACGCCTGGCGCCGCACCATAGAGTTCCTGCGCGCGCATCTCCAACAATGATGACGCCGAAGGCCGTCGGTTGCATCGCGCGGGGCGATGGCTTAAAACTTTGAAAGTGTCGGACGTACTACTGCCCTTACTTTGCGGCGCGGGGCTGCTGGCGTGCCTGCTGGTCGTCGTAGGGCTCTTGCTGTCGAGGCGTCACGGCGGGCTGATGCTCACGCAGCCGAAGTCGATGCCGCCGATGAAGAGTTCGCTCGGCGCGGCGCCGCGCGGCCCGGACCTCGCGCTCGGACGCGAGATTCTGCCGCTGCTCGAACAGGGGCGGACGCCGGAGGCGGTCGCGCTCGTGCGCGAGCGGACGGGGTGGGGCGCCGCGGAGGCCGAGGCCGCCGTGGCGGAGTTGGAGAATTTGCGGAAGCGACTGGAAGCCTAAAGGATGTTCGTGGAGAGCAAGACCAAGACGAAGCTGCTGCGCCAGATGGGCGAGGCCATCAAGGACTTTTCCATGATCGAGGACGGCGACCGCGTCATGGTCTGCCTCTCGGGCGGCAAGGACAGCTACACGATGCTCGACCTGCTGCTCGACGTGCAGAAGCGCGCGCCCGTCAAATTCGATCTGCTCGCCGTCAACCTGGACCAGAAGCAGCCCGGCTTCCCTCCGGAAGTCCTGCCGAACTATTTGACCGGGCGCGGCGTGCCCTTCCGCGTCGTCGAGCGCGACACCTACTCGGTCGTCAAGCGGCTCGTCCCCGAGGGCAAGACCTACTGCTCCCTCTGCTCGCGCCTGCGCCGCGGCATACTCTACAAGGTCGCTCAGGACGAGGGCTGCACCAAGATCGCGCTCGGCCACCACGCCGACGACGTGGTCGCGACCTTCCTCTTAAACTTCCTCTACATCGGCCAGCTCAAGGCGATGCCGCCCGTGCTGCGCTCGGACGACGGGCTCAACACCGTCATCCGGCCGCTCGCCTACTGCCGCGAGCGCGACATCGCCGCTTATGCCGCCGAGAAGCAGTTCCCCATCATCCCCTGCGACCTCTGCGGCTCGCAGACCAACCTGAAGCGAGCGCGCGTTAAGCGCCTCGTCGAAGAGCTTGAGCGGGAGATTCCGAACGTCCGCGCCTCGATGCTCACGGCCCTCGGCAACGCCGTCCCCTCGCACCTGCTCGACCCCTCGCTCTTCGACTTCAAGAACCTTCGCGCCGCGACCGGCGACGTTGAAGCCGAACTCGACTCCGCCCTCGGCCACGCCGACGCGGGCGACGCGACGCCCGCGCTCGTCTCCATCGCCTCGAACTGAGCATGGCGGCGACGAAACCTAAGAAGCCTGACGTGCTCGACTTCGGCGCCTTCCCGCCGGGCACCGTCATGCCTCATTCGACGACGCTCTGCCTCGCCTGCATCTTTCGCCTCTTCACCAAGCAACTCGGCCTCGCCCCGCGCACGGCCTACACCGAAATCCGCCGCTACGCGCCGACCGTCGGCGAGTTGACGGCGCGCGAGCCGCAACGCCCCTTCTTCGACGCGGGCGACGAGAAGAATCCCCGCTGCCCCTACTGCGACGCGGCCCGCCGCTGGCACGCGAGAGTTGACACCTACCGCGTCGAGGGCGGCAAGGCGACCGACGCCCCGCGCCGCGCGCTCCTCAAAAAACTCCCGACGAAGGACGGCGAGTTCCAGATTCACGAGGAGAAGAAGACGGCGCGAGAGGTCTTCTTCGAGTGGCTCGAACGATTGGGACAGGAGTTAGACTTCGAAGACGACCGCGCGTGGATGCCGGTGGCGGCGCGCGCCTACCTCGAACGGCGCGAGCCGAAGACGGGCTGGGCGGAAGTCTTCGAAGGGCTCACGCAGGTGCGCCGCTCGCACCGGCTCGAACAGGGCTGGGAGCGCGAGGGCTCGCGCCTCTTCCTCGCGCCCGCGCTCTACAACGACGTGCTGCTCGTCCAATACCTCGTCAGCCGCTCGCACCGCCACGGCGGGCGCACCTTCGAGGGCCGACTCACCCTGCCCGAACTGGTCCGCCGCATGCGCTACACCGGCCACCTCGACGCCCAGGGCATCACCGACCGCGACCAGTTCGACGTGCTCGAAAAACTCGTCGAGCAACTGACCGGCGGCGACGAGCGCGCCAAGCTCCACTTCATCGTAGACCGCCGCGACCTCCTCCAAAAAGCCAAGGCCGCCTACGACAAGCAGGCGTAAAAAAGGTGCGGGTGACGGGTGTCAGGTGTCGGGTAAAGACAAGTCGTTTTCACCCGACACCCGACAACCGTCACCCGTCACCCTTTCCTCACCGCTGCATCTTGTTGAAGTGCAGCCTGCGCGGCTGCACGAGGGAGATGTCCGTCAGCTCGAAGATGGCGAACGAGGGGTTCTCCGTCTTGAAGAGTTGGTAGACGCCGCGCTGCGTGGTCGCGGCCACCTCGCCGCGCCGGTCGTTGAGGTAGGCCCGCGCCTCGTCGAAGGTCGGCACCCGCTCGCGCTTGTAGTCGGCCATCGCGTCCACGGCGTAAGACTTCAGGAGCTTCGGCCAGTAGCGCGAGAAGAGCGCGTGGCCGGCGAACACGTCGGCCCACACCAGCTCGCCGTTGCGCGCCACGACGACGCCGACCACGCCCGGCTGCAACACCTCGCGCTCAAGCGCCCTGACGTAGTCGCTCAACTGCCCCGACACCTTCTTGCTCTGGTAGACCTGCTGGTAAGTGTCCGTGCCGTTCTGCGTGCCGAGCTTGGCGTTGTTCTCGCTGACCTCGTTCCAGACGGCCGACTGCTCCTTGCGGTCCTGCGCCGCGGCGCGCAGCTTCGGGTGGGCCACCGCGCCGAGGCTGTTGAAAGTCTCCGGCCTCTGCACCGGCGCCGCGATCACCGGCCCGCCGTAACCGCGCCCGCTGCCCGACGCGCGCTCGCTCCACCGCCCGTGCTCGACGCAGAAGACTTCGAGCGACACGGGCACGCTCACGGGCGGGACGACGCGGTCCTCCTGCACGATGCGGTCCTGCTTGCCGCCGACCACGACCTCGCCCGCCAGCAACAGCAGTTTCTTGCCCGACCTGTTGACGAGCGCCAGTTCGTTGACCGACGCGTCGTCCATCGAGATTCGCCGAACCCTGCCGTTGCGCCCGCGCGCCGTCCGCGTGCCGCCCCTCTCGGTGATGACGACGGCGCCGCTCTTCAAGCCCTCGTCGAGCGTGACGTAGTCGCCGGCCGGCGCCACGTCGGCGCCGCGGACGGGGAAGAGCGTCAGGTTTTTGTAAGTGACCGGCGCGAGCACCGACCAGCCGGTCGCGCGCGTGGGGCCGTGCGGCGTCCCCTTCGCCTCGGCCGGCGAGCGCGCCGACAGCAGCGCCGAACCCAGCAATACGCCCGCGCACAGCAACGCGCAGGCGGCCCTCAGACCCCGAACGTGACTCATAAGACAGTTGCCTCCTCGACTTCCGTTTAGTTCGCAGGCCGGCGCGCGCACTTCGGACGGCGGAGGCGAGGTGCGAAGGGCCGTCCCGGCAAGACCAGTCCGGGGCTGCTGGCTCGACTCTCACGGCGCGGGGCCTGTCGGAGTGTGAACGCCGTAGGGCGGGGGTTCTTGCGGCGGAACTTTCGGCGGCGCGGCGGGGTCTAAGGGAGGGGAAATTTACTTACGCGAGGTGAAGCATGAGAACCGAGCCCGCCCGGCCTTCCATCAACGTCACGCCGCTCATCGACATCCTGCTCGTGCTGCTCATCATCTTCATGGTCATCACGCCTCTCCGGCCCGCGCGCTTCAAGACGCTCATACCGGAGCCGGTGACGGACCGCGAAGACATCCACATGAGCCCGCGCACGCTCGTCGTCGAAGTCGGGACCGGCAACAGCCTTACTCTCATCCGCGGGAAGGACGCAATCGCCGAGGCGACAGTCGCGGACGCGGGCGTCGTCGCCGCGCGCCTCGCCGCCGAGTGGCGCGAGCGCAAGGCGAGCGGCGCGTGGAAGCCGGACATGGAGACGCGCGCAGACCTCCCGCCCGACGCGCGCATCGAGCGCACCGTCTTCGTCAGGGCGCCGCGCTCGGCCGCCTACGGCGACGTGGCGAAAGTCATCGACGCCGTCAAAGGGGCCGGCGCCCAGCCCGTCGGCCTCCAGACCGACTCGCTCCCCAACTGAGCGACCGAAAAGAGAAAGTCCCCGCGCCGCGTCAAACGGTGCGGGGACTTTCTCCTGTCTTCAGAAGCCGACTCAGTCGCGCGTCAGCTTCATGACGAGCGGGTCGGTCTTCTGCGGGGCGCTCATCCTCAACTCGGCCGCGTCGGCGCCCTTGAGGACTATCTCGCCCGAGATGTCGAAGCCGGGGGGCATGCCCGGCGGCGGCGACGGGTGGCGCAGGTACATCTTGAAGGTCAGCTTGTCGCCTTCCAGCTTCACGTCCGTCAGCACGGCCCCCGTCCTCGTGGTGACCTTCGGCGGCACGTCGGGCTTTTGCACGCCGTCCGTGCGCCGGTCGTAGTCGTAGCCGACGAAGGCCCCGGCCAACCCCTCGCCCGCGGGCACGATGCTGATGGTGGCGACGCGCAGCCCGTTCGGCAGCGTCGCCTGCCACGCGCCGACGACCGAGGCGGCGTCCGCCGCGCGCTTCGGGCGGGCGAAGGAGTCGGCGCCGAACACCGCGCAGGCGGCGATGAGGGCGGCGAGCGTGAGCAGACCTCCGGCCCCGCGTGCGCGACGTGCGCACGCCCGATTCTTCTTGAGTCTCATGTCGATTTCTCCTCTCAGGCGGCCGCGGGCGGACCCGCCGCGCGCCTGCGCAGCACCCACCAGAGGTGGAGTGTGAACCAGACGAGTAGTGCCAGGATTTGGGCCACGATGATTAAAAGGTTGACGCGGGCGTGCGGGCCGCCGCTCATCATCATCAGCGTGATGAGCAGGCCGACGACGGCCGTCGTTATCACGAGCGCGGCGCGGACGGCGCGCGGGCCTTCCAGCCAGCGCGGCAGCGTCAGCACGAGATAGACGAAGTTGAAGACCAGCCCCGTCGAGATGAGCGCGTCTAAGAGGTTCGAGACGAAGCCGGGCATCGTGCCGACGTTGCGCGCGAAGAGCGGCGCGACGACCAGCAGCGTGAAGGCGTAAGCCGTGACCGCGACCGCGACCGTGCGCAGAGTCCTCTTCATCCCCTCCCCCTTCGTCAAACTGTCGAGGTGCTCGACCGGCGCCGTCTTCAACAAGTCCGCCAGCGTCTCGCACCAGAGCCGCGGGAGCGCGAGCGGGCGCGCGGCCTCGCGCCGCCGGTCCGCGAACAGCCGCCGCATCTCGCGGCCGTACTCGCGCCGGAAGCCGGCCGGGTAGGCGACGAGCAGGGCGGCGTAAACCCGCTCGGATAAAGTCCGACTTCCTTTAGAAGCGCGCCTCAAACTCGTTCGGCCCTCACACGCCGGGGAGGAGATTCCGTGCCCGCGCCGACGCCACCAGCCCCGACAGCCTCTCGGCCTCGGCCGCGGCCACCCGGCGGCCGAAGCCCGTCAGCCGGTAGTAGCGCCGCCGCTCGTCGTCGAGCGCCGCGTCCGGCCGCTCGTCCGACTCCTCTATCAACCCCTCGTCGAGCATCCGCTTGACGGCGCCGTAGAGCGTGCCCGGCCCCATCCGCACGCGCCCATCCGTGCGCGACTCGACATCCTTGATGATGGCGTAGCCGTGCCGCTCGCCCTCGGCCAGCGCCAGAAGGACGTGAAACGCCGCCGGGCTCAGCGGCAACAACTCCTCGGGGTCGCGTCCCGCCACCTCAGAAGAACTCCTCGCCACAAACTCAAACTATATCGGACGGCGATATACTATATCGCCCGGCGATACACGTCAACTGTTTTTTAAGTTATTCCTTCCGGCCGTGCCCGCCGCCGCCGGGCGTCTCGACGCGGACGCGGTCGCCGGGGCGGAGGTCGCGCGAGCCCTTGGCGTCGAGTTTGAGGCGGCGGCCGTCGCGGACGACGGAGTCGCGCCCCCTCTGGCCGTCGCCGCCGCCGTCGAGTCCGTAAGGCGCGCGTCGGCGTCTGTCGGCGAGCAGCGACATGCGCGCGGGCACGAGCGTTTCTATCTCGCGGACTACTCCGTCGCCGCCGCGCGCCGCGCCCCGCCCGCCCGAGCCGCGCCGCAGCGAGTAGGCGCGCACGCGCAAGGGGTAGGCGTACTCCAGAGCCTCGGCCGGCGTGTTGAGGCTGTTGGTCATGTGCGTGTGGACGCCGCTCACGCCTTCGAGGCCGGGGCGCGCGCCCATGCCGCCGGCAATCGTCTCGTAGTAGGCGAACTCGCGGCCCGTGCGCGGGTCGGTGCCGCCGACGGTCAGGTTGTTCATCGTGCCTTGACTCGCGGCGGGGACGCGCGACGGGAGCGCGCGTGCGAGGGCCTTGAAGAGCACGTCAACGAGGCGCTGCGAAGTCTCGACGTTGCCGCCCGCGACCGATGCCGGGTGCGCGGCGTTGACGACCGTGCCGACGGGCGCGACGACCTCAATCGGCTCCATCAGCCCCGCGCTCGCGGGCACCTCGTCGGCGCCGACGAGGCAGCGGAAGACGTAGGCGACCGCCGAGGCCGTGATGGCTTCGACGGCGTTGACCGGCCCGGCGACCTGCGGCGCGCTCCCGGTGAAGTCAACGACCGCGCGCTCGCCTTTGACGGTCACGCTCACGCGCAGGACGACTTCGCCGTCGCTCACGCCGTCGGAGTCTAAAGCGTCCTCGGCCTCGTACGTGCCGTCGGGGATTTGGCGGACGGTGGCGCGCATCATCCGCGCCGAGTATTCGATAAGATGCGCGGCGTACTCGGCCGCCTCCGCGAGCCCCGCGCGGGCGACGATTTCGAGCAGCCGCGCCGCGCCCGTCTTCAACGAACCTATCTGCGCCTCGAAGTCGGCACGCCTCTCGCGCTCGACGCGCACGTTCGCCATCACGAGCCGCATCACGTCCTCGGACACCACGCCCCCTCTCACCAGCCGCACGGGCGGGATGCGCAAGCCCTCCCCATAAACGTCGGTCGCCATCCCCATCGAGCCCGGCGTCGCCCCGCCCACGTCGGCGTGGTGCGCGCGGTTGGCGACAAAAAACAGGGGCCGGGTGTCAGGTACCGGGTGCCGGTTAAGACGACTTCTTTTCTCCGACACCTGAGACCTGACACCCGACACCCGCTCGTCGTAGACGCCCGCGACGAGCGTCACGTCGGGCAGGTGCGTGCCGCCCGCGAAGGGGTCGTTGAGGACGACCACGTCGCCGGGGCCGGGCGGCGTCTCTTCGAGCGCGGCGGCGACGGCCATCGGCATACTTCCCAAGTGAACCGGCATGTGGTCGCCCTGCGCGATGACGCGCCCGCGCGAGTCGAAGACGGCGCACGAGTAGTCGCGCCGCTCCTTGATGTTGGGCGAGTGGGCGGTGCGCCGAAGGACGAGCCCCATCTCCTCCGCGACCGAGGTGTAGAGGGCGCGGTAGATTTCAAGCGTCGTCGGGTCGAAGTTCTTCTTGCGTGTCATAGCTCGATGATGAGGTTGCCGGCCCCGTCAACGAACGCGCGCGCGCCCCGCGTGACGAGCGTCGTCGAAGAATATTCGGTGACGACGCAGGGCGTTTGAAGGCGCGCCCCGGCCCTCAACTGCTCGCGGCCGTAGACGGCCACCTCGCGCGCCCCGCCCTCGAAGTAGACGCGCGCCGCGCCGTGCGGCGCAGCCTCGCGACTCGAAGGACGGACGCGTCGCACCTCGCCGTCTTCCAACTTCTCGACCAGTCCCGAAGAGCGCAGGCGCGCGCTGACTATCTCGACGGCGCCCGAGGTCTGCGCGTAGCCGTAGCGCGACTCATGCTCCCGGTGGAAGAGTTCCGACAGCCCGCGCCCGCCGCCCCACTCTATCTCCAGCTCGAACGACTGGCCGCGGTAGCGCGCGGCCACCGTGCGCTCGTGTTGCTGCCTCGCCTCCGTAAAACCTTCGCGCTTCAAGGCCGCGCGCGCCTCCCTCTCCATCTCGCGGAAGTGGCGCTCGATGACGGCCGCGGCCCGCGCCCCCTCTTCGAGCATCAGCGTGCGGCTCGAACTCTTCACCACGTCGGCGCGCAGGCAGCCGACGGCCGACAGCGCGCCGGGGTCGCGCGGCACGACGACGCGCGGGACTCTGAGCGCGCGCGCAAGCTCGGCCGCGTGCAGGCCGCCCGCGCCGCCGAACGTGACGAGCGTGAAGGCGCGCGGGTCGTGACCGCGCTCGACCGAGACGGCCCTGAGCGCCCGCTCCATGCCGGCGTTGACGACGCGCACCACGCCGAGCCCCGCCTCCTCCGCCGGCACCGGGCGCCCCGCGGCCCTTGTCATCTCGCCGGCCAGGTTGGTTAAAGCCTCCCGCGCCCTTTCCACGTCCAGCGGGAAGTCGCCGCCGAGCAGGTCCGCGCCGCCGAACCTTCCGAGCACCAGATTCGCGTCCGTCACCGTCGGCAGAAGCGAGCGCCCGTAGCACGCGGGTCCGGGGTCCGCGCCCGCCGACTCCGGCCCGACGCGCAGGCTCCCGCCCGCGTCAACGCGCGCGATGGAGCCGCCGCCCGCGCCGACCGTGTGGATGTCGAGCACGGGCACGGCTACGGGGAGGCCCGACACCGCGGCCTCGTTCGTCAGACGCAGCCGCCCGCCCGCGCACAGCGCCACGTCGGTCGAAGTGCCGCCCATGTCGAAGGTGATAACGTCGGGCAAGCCCGCGCCGACGGCCGCGTGCGTGGCGCCGACGACGCCGCCCGCCGGGCCGGAAAGAATCGTGCGCACGGGCTCGTCGGCCGCGACGCCCGCCGAGATGCTCCCGCCCGAAGACTGCATCACGCGCAGGCGGCGGCCCGGCACGTGCGCGCCGAGCCGCGACAGGTAAGCGCCCATCAAGGGCTGCAAGTAGGCGTTGATGGCGACGGTCGAAGTGCGCTCGTACTCCCGATACTCGGGGAGGATGCGGTGTGAGATTGAAAGCGGCACGCCGGGCAGCGCGTCCGTCAAGGCGCGCTCAATTGTGCGCTCGTGCGAAGCGTCGGCGAACGAGAAGAGCAGGCACACGGCGATTGACTCGGCGCCCGCCCGCTTAAGTTTTCGGACGAGCGCGCTCACCTCCCCGTCGTCAAGCCCCTCGATAACCGAGCCGTCCGCGCCGACCCTCTCGCGCACGCCGAACCTCAAGGCGTCGGGGACGAGCGGCGCCGGCCTGTTCCATCGAAGGTCATACAAACGCGCGCGCGCCTGACGGCCGATGACGAGCACGTCCTCGAACCCCTTGGTCGTGACGAGCGCCGCGCGCGCGCCCCTCCGTTCGAGCAGCGCGTTGGTCCCGACGGTCGTCCCGTGAACCACTTCGAGGTCGCCGAGCCGCGCGCCCGTCTCGCGCGCCACGCGCCTCAAGCCCTCGGCGATGGCGCGCGAAGGGTCGTCCGGCGTCGAAGGCAGCTTGAACACGACGGCACGCCCGGCCGCGTGCGCGACGAAGTCCGTGAACGTCCCGCCCGTGTCAACGCCGACGCGGACGCGCTTCTCTGCCCCGCCCTTCTTCATTCGGTGACGGCCACGCGGCAGCCGCCCTCGTGCGCGGCACGGGCGGCGTCGAGAACGAGTTGGATGTGGTGGCCGTCGTCGAAGGTGGCGGCGCCCTCGACCGCGTCGCGGCCCGCGCCGAGCGCCGCGACTATTTCGCGGGCGAAGACGGTGAAGCCGCGCGACCACTCGTTGTCGCGCATCCCTTCGGCGAGCGGCGCCTGCTCCGTCTCCACCTTCTGCCAGTCGCCGCCGCCCGGCTCCGCGCGCAGAAGCTCGCCCGCGCCGGAGAGACTCAAAGAGCCTTCCGAGCCGAAGACCTCGACGCGGTGCTCGGGCCGCCCCGGCTCGACGGCCGAGAGGGCGACGACGCCCGTCGCCTTCTCCGTCGTCTCCCCATCGGAGAAGTGAAGGAGGAGGTTCGCCTCGTCGTCGGTCGTGACCTGTCGCGTCGGGCCGTCGGGCGCGGGCAGCTCGGCGACGTGCGTGGAGAGCGCGGCCGAGACGTGCGAGACGCGCGACCCGAGCAGCCAGTGGAGCGTGTCAACGGCGTGCGAGCCGATGGCGCCGAGCAGGCCGCCGCCCGTCGAAGCGTCCGACCACCAGTTCCATTTGCGCTGCGGGGACGTGCCCCAGTCGCCGCGGTAAAGGAACTTGGCGTGGCGCACGCGCCCTATCCGGCCGCCGCGAATCAGCTCGCGCATCAGGCGGCGCGCGGGCAGGAAGCGCAGCTCGTGGTCGATGTGGGCGAGGCGGCCCGCCTCGTTCGCCTTCCGCCTCATGCGGTCGGTCTCTTCGGCGTTCATCGCCATCGGCTTCTCGCACAGGACGGCCTTGCCGGCGTCGAGCGCGGCGAGCGCCATCTCGGCGTGCGTCGAGGGCGGCGTCACGATGCTCACCAAATCCACGTCGTCGCGCGCGACGACTTCGCGCCAGTCGCCCGCGACGAAAGGAATCCGGAAGTCGCGCGCCACGGCCTCGGCGTTCTCCCTGTGCCCGCTCGCAATCGCCACCACCCGCGCGCCCTCGCACGCCTTAAACGCCGGCAACTGCGTCGTCCGCGCGAACCCCGTCCCGATGACGCCGACGCCGACCACTTCCCCTTTAGACAAGGCAAGCCCCTCGCTTTCTCGTGTGGAATGTTGACGGGCTAAGCTTAACACCAAAATAAGGAGGCCGGTATTTCAACGCAGAGGACACAGAAATACACGGAGGGCACAGAGAAAGACTTTCGTTCTTCTCTGTGCCCTCCGTGTTAAATCCTGCCGTCGGCCAGCTTACTCCTTGCCGCTGGCGGTGCTCTTCTGGCCGTTGGGGTAGGGCGGGCGCTGGTACTTCTTGGGCGGGTTGCGCTCCAGTTCGGAGAGCAGCCATTCGACGGCCTTCTCAAGCTGCGGGTCGCGGCCCTGTCGCCAGGCGGCGGGGTCGAACTCGACCTCTACGTCGGGCGCGACGCCGCGGTTCTCCACCTCCCACTCGCCTTCGAGGCCGTAGATGGCCGCGTCGGGCGCGGTGACGAAGCCGCCGTCCATCAGTTGCGGCATCGGGAAGGCCGCGACCAGCCCGCCCCACGTCCGCTTGCCGACGAGCGGCCCGATCTTCATCTTGCGGAAGTACCACGGCAGGGCGTCGCCGCCCGAGCCCGCAAGCTCGTTGATGATCATCGCCTTCGGGCCGTAGATGGCGCCGAGCGGCGTCGGGATGTCGCGCCCGTCGCGGAAGTTGATGTAGTTGAGCAGGGGGCGCGAGAGGTAGTTGACGATGTAGTCGGCCAAAGCGCCGCCGCCGTTGAAGCGTTCGTCGATGACGGCGCCGTCCTTCTGCGTCTGCGCGAAGAAGTAGCGGTTGAAGCTCTCGTAGCCGGCGCCCGAAGTGTTCGGCACATAGACGTAGGCGAGCCTGCCGCCGCTCACCTTGTCCACCTTGCGGCGGTTCGACTCGATCCAGTCGCGGCTGCGCAATCCCGTCTCGCTCGCCACGGGGACGACGATGACCTCGCGCGCGCCTGAGCCGTCGGGGTTCGGGCCGACCTTGATTAAGACCTGCTTGCCAGCCTTGCCCTCGAAGAAGCTGTAGAGGTTGTCGGTCGAGCGCACTTCACGGCCCCCGACGGCGATGAGGTAGTCGCCCGCCTTAACGTTGACGCCGGGTTGCGTGAGCGGCGCCCGCAGGTCCGGGTTCCAGCTTTCGCCGTTGTAGACCTTGGCGAAGCGGTAGCGGCCGTTCTCGACTTTGTAGTCGGCGCCGAGCAGGCCGCCGGGGACGAAGTTGGGGCGCGGCTGGTCGCCGCCGCCGACGAAGAGGTGGCCGACCGAGATGTGGTTGAGCATCTCGCGGAAGAGGTAGGACAAGTCCGCGCGGTGGGCGACCGATTCGAGGTAAGGCTCGTAGAGCTTCTTCATGGCGGCGATGTCAACGCCGTGCGTGCCGGGGTCGTAGAAGAAGTCGCGCTCGCCGCGCCAGACCTCGTTGAACATCTGGCGCCACTCGGCCTTGGGGTCAACGTAGACTTCCATGTCGGCCGTCTTGATGACGCCCTCGCCCGGCTTCAAGGGCTGGGCGGTGGGGGCGATGGTCCAGTTGCCGAAGCCGACGCGGAAGAGCATCTTCTCGCCGTTGGCCGACACCTCGAAGGCGGTGACGCCCTCGGTCACTTTGTCGAGCTTGCGCTTCTCAAGGTCGAACTTGTGGACGACGAAGCCCGGAGGGCCGGCGGGGCCGGACGCGCCCGCCGGGAGGCGTTCGAGGATGAAGAACGTGCCGGCCTTGCCCGCAATCAGCCCGACGTAGTCGCGCGAGGGGATGGGCAGGGGGACGATTCTCTGGTCGATGGCTTCGAGGTCGAAGCGGACCGGCTCGGGCTCCTTCTTCGCCGGCTTCGCGCCGGGGCCGCCCGCGGCGGGAGTCGGCGACGGAGTCGGGGTCGGGGACGCGCCCGCCGCCGCGGCGTCGGCGGCCGGGGCGGGGGCTTCGGGCTTCGTCTCGGCGGCCTTGTCCTCGGCCGCCAGCTTCTCCTCGTCGGACTCGGGGCCGACGGGCGAGGGGATGTTGTTCGGGAGCACTATCGCGTAGACGGCGCGCGAGGACTGGTGCGGGAAGGTGGACATCTCGGCGAAGCTGAAGGCGGGGCCGAGGTTGGTGCTGGCGGTGAAGAAGAGGTACTTGCCGCTCTTGTCGAAATCGGCGTAGCGGGCGTCGCTCATGCCGTCGGTGAGCTGGTGCGTCTGCGCCTTCTCGACGTTGTAGGCGAAGACGGCGCGCAGGCGGTTGTCCAACTGTCGGATGTAGGCTATCCAGCGCGAGTCGGGCGACCAGACGGGGTCGAGCACGTCGCCGCGCAGGCCGAACGGGTTCTTGTCAACCTTGACGGGCGTGCCCTTCGCCACATCGACGTACCAGAGGTTCATCCGCTTGTCGTAGAGGGCAATCTTCTTCGAGTCGGGCGACCACGTCGGCGAGTAGAAGAAAGAAGGCGGGTTGCCCAAGGGTATCTTCTTCACCTCGCCCGCGCCGGTCTGCTCACGCAGGTGGAGCGCGTACTCGCCGGACTCGTCCGAGAAGTAGGCTATCCAGCGTCCGTCGGGCGACCACGCGGGGTCGCGCTCCATGACGCCGACGGTGTTCGTCAGGTTGCGCACGTCGCCCTTCTCGGCCGGGACGGTCAGAATCTCGCCGCGCGCCTCGAAGACGGCGCGGGCGCCCGTCGGCGAGAGCTTGACGTTCGAGATGCGCGTGCCGACGCGCTCGAAGTGCGGGCGGACGGTCGTCACGTCCCCGGCGACGCGGATGGGGACGCGGCTGGCGCGGCCCGACTTCAGGTCGTAGAGGTTGATGGAGCCGAACTGCTCGAAGACGATGGCGCCGGGGCCGGCGGAGGCGGATTTGATGTCGAGGCCGGTGTTGGGGACGGCCTGCGCGACCTGCTTGGTCTTCGTGTCGAAGGAGTAGAGCGTGACGGGGCCGTTGCGGTCGGAGAGGAAGTAGACCTTGTCGCCGACCCACATCGGGTTCGTGTCGTTGGAGTTCTCGCGGGGGACTTTTTCGATTGAAGAATCCGAGAGCTGCGCGAGCCAGATGGGCGAGGTCTGCCCGCCGCGGTAACGCTTCCAGTCGGGCGTCCAGCGCGAGAGCGGCTCGTAGGCGACGCGCGCGGCGTCGGGCGAGAGCGAGGCGCGCGTCACCATCGGCAGCGGCAACTCCTCGGGGAAGTGGCCTTCGAGGTCGGTCGTGAACAGCCGCGAGAAGTTGGCGTAGCTGTTGCGCGTCGAGGAGAAGAGCACGCGCCCGCCGTCGGGCGTCCAGCCCTGCACCACGTCGGCGCCGGGGTGGTAGGTGAGTCGGCGCGGGACGCCGCCCGTGGCCTCGACGACGTACACGTCCTGGTTGCCGTCGTACTCGCCGGTGAAAGCTACGAGGCGCCCGTCGGGCGAGAATTGCGGGTCGGTCTCAAGGCCGGTCCCCGTCGTGAGGCGGCGGGCGTCGCCGCCCTCGCGCGGGACCCACCAGAGGTCGCCGGCGTAGGAGAAGACGATCTGCGTGCGGCTCACCGTCGGCTTCTGGACGAGGAGCGGGCGCTCCTGCGCCAGCGCGGCCGGCGCGGCGCACGCGAGGGCGAGCAGCGCGAGTGCGAGCGTGACTCTTTTCATATTCGGGCTCTTTCGTTTGCGAGAAATTCAGGCGGACCGATAGTCGTGCGGCAGAGATTACGAACGCGGCGCGGTGAGAGTTTCACCCTAAGGCCGCCCGAACGACGAAGGGCGGGCGACGCCCGCGCCGCCCGCCCGATAAATTTGGTGCCCTCTGTAGGACTCGAACCTACAACCAACGGATTATGCTTACCACTACGGCTTTCGCCGCGCCCGGCCGAAGTTACCGGCGGGATTTGTGGTCTGGACTTTCCCTTCGCTTTACGCGTCTGCCATCAAGTCTCTACACCTTCCCGGCCGCGGCCGGGCTTGGCTCGGGATTACCGTCCCGCTTTCGCGGCTTAGGCTTCCCCGAATTTGGCAGATTCTACAAGCGCGCCTGAGACGGATACGAATGTGACGCGCGTGCAACCCACTTTGAAGGTCATATGGAAGGTGCGTGCTGTGACGACTTTCCACTTAGACCTATCAAAGAACTGAGTCCGCTGCTCTAACCGATTGAGCTAAGAGGGCATAAGGATCAGCGGAGTGCGAGGGGGATTATAAGGGCCGTCGTAAAACGTCGCAAGCGGGCCTTAGTTGGCGGCGCCGGTTTGGGCGTTGAGGGCTTGTTTGACGGCTTCGATTTGGGCGAGGTGGCGGAGTTCGTGGGCGCCGATGAAGAGGAGCCATTGGTAGAGGTTGATGGGGCCGAAGGCGGGGTGGGGGAAGCGGACGGCGGTGCCTTCGACGCGCTCGATGCGGGGGCGGAGTTCGCGCAGGGCGGCGCGCGAGTCGCGCAGGGCGGCGAGGGATTCGGGCAGGGGGCGGCCGGTCGGGGCGATGGAGTCGGGCGCGGTGAACTTCCGGCGGGCGTGGTCGGCGTACTCGTCGAGCGAGGCGGGCGGGAAGGGCGCGTCGTCGGCGCGGGCGTGGCCTTCCGCCTCGGCCTTGTCGAGAAGCTTGCGGAGGAGCTTGACGACGTTGCCTTCGGTAATCGAGAGGTGCTCGACAATCTCGGCGACCGTCCAGCGGCCCGGCTCGGCGCGGAAGCTCTCGCCGCCGTCGCCGAGGTCGCTCACGCCCTTCTCCAGACGCGCGCGCGCCCCGTCTATGTTCTCGAAAATCTCCTCGACGCTGTGGCAGTTCATGGGGGTTTCTCCTTCTCTCAACCGCCGAGCAGGACGGCCTGCGGCGAGACGCGCAGGGCGTGCCAGCGCAGGTATTTGACGGTCGGCAGCGGGTCGTTGCTGTAGAAGTGGACGAAGGCCGTCTGGCCGTAGATGGTTTCGGGCGCGGTCCATTCGAGGCGGATGAAGGGGTTAAGCGAGGCGAGCACTTCGGAGCCCGCGGCCGGGGCAGGCGCCGGGGCCGGCGCGGCGGCGTTCGACTGTGCCGGCTTTTTGAAGAGGCGCTCGTCGTAGGCGACCGAGGCCGTGCGGAGTTGTTCGGCGACGGAGGCGGCGCCCGCCGTCGGCTCCGTGGCGAAGGCGTCGTAGATGGCGACCTCGTAGTCGAAGGCCGTCGCCACCTTCGAGGCGTCGGGCGAGAAGACGGGCGGCACCTCGGTCAAGCGGTCGTCGAGGAGGCGCTCCTGCCCGTCGAGCATGACGAGGCGCGGCCTTCCGGCGGTCATCCGCCCTTCGCGCAGGCGCGCGTCGTACTCCTCCTCCTTGCAGGCGAGCGCGGCCACGGCCTGCCCGTCCGGCGACCAGCGGAGCTTGAAGTAGATGAGCCCTTCGCGGCTGGTGAGCGGGCGCAGCTCGAAGCCGTCGCGGTTGCCGACGTAGACCTGCTCGGTCGTGAAGGTCTGCGTCGAGGGGATGATGGGCGCGGTCGGGGTCGGCGTGCCCTCGGGCGTCGGCTGGCCTTCGGGGGCGGGCGCGGCCGGCTGCTGCGTGAGGTCGGGCGGGGCGGGCGCCGACTCGCGCGGCGTGGGCTTGGCCGTGAGCGCGGGGTTGCGGACGCCCGCGAAGAGGATGTGCTGGCCGTCGGGCGACCACGCGACCTCGGCGGGGAAGACGCCCGTCAGGTCGGGCGGCAGGATGTTGCGGATGAACAGGCCGTCAACCGAGTAGAGGTCGATGCGGAAGTCCTTGTCGCTCTCGGAGGTGCCGTAGAGCGCCAGCGCCCGCTGGCCCGTCGGGTCAACGACCGTGCGCAGCAGCGCCTCGGTGTTGCCGCGCCGCCCCTCGAAGTCGGCGCGGACGGAGGCCAGCGGCTCCTCCGTCTCGTCTTTCTTCAACTGCTCGGGCAGCGCCTCCTCGGCCACGTCCGGCTCGAAGCGGAAGGCGAGGCGGCCCGCCGGCACGTCGCGCAGCGACTTCGGCCGCACGTCCGCCAGCCCGACGCCCTCGCGCACCGCCCGGCACCCCGCGCCGCCGAGCAGCACGACGGCGAGCGCGAGCCACGCCGCCGAACCCTTCAACCGCAATCCCCGCACACGTCCGTCCATCTCGGCCCTTCCGACTCCCCTTTATAAGAAGGACGATGATAGGAACCCCCCGCGGCCCTGTCAACGCGCCCCCGCACGGCGCCTCACTTGTTGCGCCACTCGGGCTTGCGCTTCTCCATAAAGGCGCGGACGCCTTCCTGCGCGTCTTCCGTCTTCATCAGCTCGTTGAGGTAGATGTCCTCGGAGCGTTCGAGGGCTTCGAGGAAGGGGCGCCCGCGTCCGGCGTCCAGCGCCCGGCGCGTCATCTCAAGGGCCGGCGCCGACAGCTCGCGCAGCCGCCCCAGCACCTCCTGCAACTTCGCCTCCAACTGGTCGGGCTCGACGACGTAGTTGACGAGGCCGAGACGCGCGGCCTCCTCGGCGTCGAACAACTCGCCCGTCAGCAGCAGCTCGCGCGCCCGCCGCTCGCCGATGACGCGCGGCAGCAGCACGGCCGCGACGGGCGGGAAGACGCCGAGCTTAATCTCGGGCTGGCCGAAGCGCGCGCCCGCCGCGGCGATGACGATGTCGCAGCCCGCCACCAGCTCGCACCCGCCGCCCAAGGCCGCGCCCTCGACGACCGCGACGGTCGGCTTCGCCGACAGCTCCATCGTGCGGAAGACGGCGTGGAAGGATTCGAGCATCTGGTAGACGGTCTCGGGCTGGTGCTCCTCGACCGAGACCCCGGCGCTGAAGGCGCGCGAGCCCGCGACGGCGTCGAAGACGACGGCGACGACCTCGCGACGGCTCATCAGTTCGGTGAGCGCGCGGTCCATCTCGCGCATCATGGCGATGTCGAAGATGTTCAGCGGCGGGCGCGCGAACGTCACGCGCCCGACCCGGTCCTCGACGCGCAGTTGGATGTGCTGGTAGGCGTTCATACGTTGACTCTAGGTGGCCCGCGCCCGCCCCACGACGAAGTAAGCGGGGAAGCTCAAGGCGAGCAGGCCGAGGGCGTAGAGGCTGTTGGCCGTGTCGGCGGCGACGGCGCCGACGAGGAAGGCGACCGAGGCGGCGAGGACAAGCGCGGTCGTCCACGGGTAGCCCCACGCGCGGTAGGGGCGCGGCGCGTCGGGCTCGCGGCGCCGGAGCACGAAGACGGAGAGGAAGGCGGCGGCGTAGTTCGTCACGAAGAAGAAGGCGAGGGCCGCGAGCAACTGCTCGAAGGCGCTGCTGAAGACGATCATCAGAACGGCCGCCGCCGTGCTCATGGCGAGCGCGGCGGTCGGCGTGCCGCCGCGGTTGACGCGCGAGGCGCCGCGCCAGACCAGCCGGTCGCGGCTCATCGCGTAGATGATGCGCGGCGCGATGAGCGTGAAGGCGTTGACGGCCGCGAGCAGCGAGACGAGCGCCACCCAGCCGATGATGGTGCCGCCCCTCTCGCCGAAGACCCTCGCCGCCGCCGCGCCCGCCGCGAGGCTCTCGCCCGCCATCCCCTCGATGCCGAGCACGCGCAGCAGCGCCGCGTTGAAGAGCAGATAGATGGCGATGACGAGCAGCACGCTCCCTATCATCGCGCGCGGCAGGTTGCGCTCGGGCTCGCGCACCTCCTCGCCGAAGTAGATGGCGTTGTACCAGCCGTCGTAGGTGTAGATGATGCCCTGCATGGCGCGCAACAAAGACGCGAGCAGCACGAGCAGCGTGGCGTTCTGCGCGGTCGCATTCGGAGTCGAAGGCGCCGCGGAGGCCCCCGCGCCGTCGTAGGCGAAGCAGGCCCACGTCAGGGCGAGGAAGGCGAGCGTCTTAATCAGGCTCGTCAACTCCTGCGAGCGGCTGCCCCAGCGGACGCCGCGCCACTGGAGGAGCCCGAAGAAGAGCGCGACCGACGCGGCCACGGCCGTCTCTTTGCCCCGAAGCGCGACGACGAGCTTGCCCGCGTACTCGCCCGCGACGAGCGCGACGGCCGCGATGGTGCCGCACGTCGAGAGCCAGTCGCTCCAGCCGACGACGAAGGCCGGGTACTCTCCGAGCGCCCGCCGGACGAAGACGTAGAAGCCGCCCGAGCGCGGCCACGCCGTGCCGAGTTCCGCGACCGAGAGCGTGCCGAGCAGCGCGTAGAGCCCGCCGAGCGCCCACGCGCCGACGAAGAGTGCTTCCGAGGGGAGTTGGCGCGCGACCTCGCCCGGCGTGCGCAGAATGCCCATCCCGATGACGCCGCCCACCGTCACCGCCACGCCGAAGACGACGCCCAGCACGCGCAGCAACCCGCCCCGCCCGCCCGCCGTCTCTCCTAACGTCGCCATCCGCCGCGCTCCCCTTCCTTCTTGAGAAGGCCGCTAGTCGCCGCCCAAGATTTGCCGCAGGTGACTCTTCAGGTGCCCGACGTAGTCGCGCATCAGGTGTTCGAGCGTCTGCGGCTCGTGCTCTGAGACGGGCGCGAAGCCTATCTGCTTGAAGTTATGACGCGCCCGCCGCTCGCGCCTGACGCTTTCCGGCGCGCTCTCCATGACGTGCGCGAGGTGCAGGTTGTAACTCTCCCACAGCCGCACGAGCAGCGGCCACGACTCCGCGTTGTAGGCTTGCGCGCGCACCCACTCGTCCTGCTCGTAGCCGTCGAAGACGAGGTCGTCGCGGAACTGCCCCCGCACGAAACGCTGGTGGTTGTTCGCGGCCGAGTCGATGAGGTGGCCGACCACCTCCTTCGCCGACCACCGGCCTTCGGAGAGCGGCCTCGCGGCCTCCGCCTCCGTGATGCCGAGCAGGCGCGGGGCCGACTCCGCGACCGTGCGCCTCAGGTCTTCCACGAAATCTTCCATGACGTTCCTCGTCGCGCTCGTGACTTCAGAGGAGTTGGCCGCCGTCCACCCTCAGGACAGTGCCCGTGATGTGGCGCGCGCGGTCCGAGCAGAGGAAGGCGACCGAGTGGGCCACGTCCTCCGGCTCGCCCAGTCGGCCGAAGGCGGAGGAGCGCGCGGCCTCCTCCTTGAGCGCGTCCGTCAGGCGCTCGACGAGCGGCGTGCGGATGAAGCCGGGGGCGACGGCGTTGACGTTCACGTTGTAGCGCCCGAGTTCGGCCGCGGCCGAGCGCGTCAAGGCGACGAGGCCCGCCTTCGACGCCGAGTAGTTCGCCAGCCCGAAGCGCCCGCGCTCGGCCTCGATGGAGGCGATGTTGACGATCTTGCCCGCGCGCCTCTGGCGGAAGACGCGCGCCGCCGCCTGCGTGTAGTTGAAGGCGCCCGTGAGGTTCACGTCCAGCACGCGCCGCCACTGTTCCTCCGTCATCTCCCACAGCGGGGAGTCGGCCGCGACGCCGGCCGCGTTCACCAGAATGTCGAGCCGGCCGAGCCGCGCAAGCGTCTCCTCGACGACCGAGCCGGCGCGCGCGTGCTGGCTCACGTCCGCGGCGAAGGAGACGACGCGCCCGCCCGACTGCCTCAAAGAGTTCTCCGCCACCGCCAGCGCCACCTCGCCCGCCACGTCAACGAGCGCGAGGTCGGCGCCGCCGCGCGCCAACTCCGCCGCGCACGCCCTCCCGATGCCCGACGCGGCCCCGGTGACTAAGGCGACCTTGCCGTCAAACTCCATCATAGGGTGCCGGGTGCCGGGCGCCGGGTGTCAGGGAAGAAGCTCTTAACCGGCACCTGACACCCGGCACCCGACGCCTGCTCATTGTCCTTGACGCGGGAAGGGGGCGGCGAGCCACTGTTCGTAGACGCGCGCCTGCTCGGGTGTGGGCTGCCGGACGGGGACGATGCGGTAGGTGGCGTCGGCCCGCGCGCCGAGTTTGACGTTGAAGGTGCGCAGCTCGTCGGCGCGGAAGACGGTGACGGCGACGGTGTCGCCGGGCCGCTTGCCGGCGAGCCGCGCGTTGAAGAAGTCGAGGAAGTCGCGCGCGGCGCGGTAGCCGTCGATGGCGACGATCTGGTCGTTGGCGCTCAAGCCCTGCTCGTATGCGGGCGTGCCTGCGGGGACGTTGCGCAGCGTCAGCCGGTCGCCTTCCTGCGCGAGCGTGGCGCCGAGGTAGGCCGACTCGGGCGCGGGCTTGCCGTCCTTGTCGCTCGCCGTGTCGAGGCGGAGGCCCGCGGCTTCGAGCGCGGCGTTGTAGTCGAGTTCTTCCCTGCCGCGCACGAAGCGGCGGAAGAAGTCTTCGAGCGGGGAGCCGGCCGCGCGCTCGGCGGCGCGCTGGAAGTCTTCGGGCGTGTAGTTGCGGTTCTGCTGGAAGAAGTCTTTGTAGAGCGAGCGCATCACGTCGTCGAGCGAGCGCGCGCCGCCCGAGCGTTTGCGGATTTCGAGGTCGAGGAGGAGGCCGAGGATGGCGCCCTTGTCGTAGTAGGAGATGGCGGAGTTGATGGTGTTCTCGTCCGGGCGGTAGTACTTGATCCAGGCGTCGAAGCTCGCCTCCTCGGCGCTCATCTCAAGGCGGCCGGGCGTGTTCTGCAAGTCCTGAAACGCCTTGGCGAAGTTGGCGAGGAACTGGCGGTCGGTGATGAGGCCGGCGCGGCGGCGGATGACGCTCTCGTAATACTCGGTCGTGCCCTCGGCCACCCAGAGCAGGCGCGTGTAGTTCTCGCGCGTGTAGTCGAAGGGGCCGAGCGCGTCGGGGCGGATGCGCTTGACGTTCCAGAGGTGGAAGAACTCGTGGGCGACGAGGCCGTAGAAGCTGCGGTAGTCCTCTTCGGTGGCGAAGCCGTGGCGGCGCCAGATAAGCGCCGTCGAGTTCAGGTGTTCGAGCCCGCCGCCGCCCGGCGGGGGGCCGAGCATGAGCAGGAAGGTGTAGTCGGTGTAAGGCAACTCGCCGCCCATGATGGCGCGGGCCGCCTCGACTATCTTGCGGGCGTCGCGGCCGATGCGCTCCGCGTCGTAGTTGCCGGCGCCGTCGAAGACGAAGCGGTGCTGGCGCCCGCCGGCCTCGAAGGTGACGACGCGGAAGTCGGAGGCGAGGACGGGCGAGTCGTAGAGGATGTCGAAGTTGTCGGCGCGGAAGGCGTTCTGCTCGCTGCCCGCGGGCGGCAGGCCGGTGGCGACCTTCCAGCCTTCGCGCGGGACGACGCGCAGGGTGGAGGGCGCGGCGAGGTGGCCGTCGGGGTGCACGAGCGTGGCGGCGTTGTTCCAGAAGGCGTGGCGGTCGTTCAGCTCGTTGGTGCGGACCGTCAGCTCGTTGGAGTAGACGCTGTAGCGGACGCGCACGTCGCGCGCGCCGCCCGTCTCGACGCGCCACGTGTTCTTGTTCGTCTTGCTCCACCGGAGCGCGGCGCCGCCCCCGGCGTCGGCGGCGAAGTCCTGGACGTGGCGCGCGTACTCGCGCACGAGGTAGGAGCCGGGCGTCCAGACCGGCATCACGAGGTCGAGTTGCGCGGGCGCGTTGCGCGCGTAGCGCAGCCGGGCTTCGACTTCGAGCAGGTGCGTGTGCGGCCTCGGCATCGAGACGGTGAAGCTGATTTCGGGCGCCGGCCCTCGCTCCTGCGCGCTGGCTGCGGCGGCCGAGAGCAGGAGGAGCAGGGACGCGAGTAGGGCTAGAGACTGCGCGCGCGCTTGACGCATCGTGATAGGCACTTCCTTCGTCTTTCTCGGTTTGTCGCGGGAGAATCGCAACGGCATCTTACAACGAAACGGCGGGGCCGGGCGAGAGCGGGCCGCCGCTTCCAAACGGCGCGTGAGTTGTGCCACACTCGGCGGCGGAAAAAATCTGCGCGAGAGGTTACGAGGGCGATGGCGATTGTGAGCTGTTTCAACTGCGGCGCGAAGAACCGCGTGGACGAGCGCGTGACGGTCATCGGCAAGCGGCCCGTGTGCGGCCGGTGCGGCGTCGCGCTAGGAGAGGAGGGCGGGGAGCAGCAGCAGCCGCAGCCGCAGCCCGCGCGGCCGGTGACGGTGACGGACTCGACCTTCGAGCGCGAGGTGGTCGAGGCGTCGTCGGGGCGGCCCGTGCTGCTCGACTGCTGGGCGGCGTGGTGCGGGCCGTGCCGGATGGTGGCGCCCGTGCTGGACGAGCTGGCGGCCGAGTCGGGCGGGCGCTACCTCATCGCCAAGCTCAACGTTGACGAGAACCCGCGCACCGCCTCCCGCCTCGGCATCCAGAGCATCCCCACGCTCTTCATCTACAAGAACGGCCAGCCGGCCGAGCGCATCGTCGGCGCCCAACCCAAACACGTCCTCGCCTCGCGCCTCGCCGCGCACGGATAGGCGAGTAGGCAAGGAGCCCGCGCCGCGGGCTCCTCATTGCACGTTGACGGCGACGGTCTGTTTGCCGCAGGGCGAGGTGAAGGTGACGGCGAAGGTGCCGGCGTTGCCGCTGGTGGAGTTGACGGTGAAGCGGGCGGAGGTCCGCTCGGCGGCGGTGCGGGGCGCGGCGAGGACGACGATGTCGGCCCAGTTCGGCGTCGAGTGCTCGATGCGCGCCGTCGAGAGGCCCGCGTAGTTTTCGAGGCTCACGCTCAACTCGGCCGAGCCGCCCTTCCTGATAGTCACCGAGGGCTCGCTGACCGTGAGCACGCACGCGCCGCTTGGCGCTTTACGCGCGGGCGTCTCAGAAGGCGTCGGCGTCTCAGAAGGGGTCGGGGTCGGCGTCGCTTCGGGCGTGGGCGTCGGCGTCTCCGCGGGCGTCGGTGAAGGAGTCGGAGTCTCAGTCGGAGTTGGAGTTGGTGTCGGAGTCTCCGTCGGAGTCGGCGTTGGTGTCGGCGTCGGCGCCGGAGTCTCTGACGGGGTCGGTGAAGGCGTCGGAGTCGGGGTTTCGGCAGGGACTTCGGCCGGTGTGGGCGTGGGCTCGGGGGTCGGCGTCGGCGTCGCCTCCGCGGCGGGTCGTTCGGGCGTTGACGGAGGGCGGCGGGCGGCGGCCACCTCCTTCGGTTCGAGCAGTTCGTCGAGGCCCTTGAGCGAGCCGTTGTTGAGCTTGCTGTAGAGCGCCTCGATGACCTTGCGGCGCGTCGGGTCGGGCAGCGCGCGGTAGGCGTTGACGTAGGAGGCGAGCGCGTCGCGGTTGCTGCCCGTGGCTTCGAGCGCCGCTCCCAGCCGCCACACGGCCGTGCGCCAATACTCCGAGCCCTCGGGCAGCACGCTCACCGCCCGCCGCAGCCGCACCACCGCCTCGGCCGTCCGCCCCTCGCCGTAGAGCGCCCAGCCCGCAAGCTCCTCTATCCTCCCGCGCATGACCTTCGACAGCGTGTCGCGCTCGGCCGCCAGCACGTTCAAGCCCTCGCCCGTCTCGGCCGCCGACTGGCGGAGCGAGCGCACCTCGCTCGTGTCCGCGAACAGCGCGATGGGCGCCAGCGGCGAGCCCAAAGCCTTCTCGACGCCCGACACCGCCGACTCGGCCCGCTCCAGCACCGCCGCGTACGCGGCGCCCGCCTTCAACAGACGGTCGGCGGCGTAGAGGTCGCGGTAGGCGCGCATCTCGTCGTCGCCCGCCGAGAACTCGCGCGCGGCCTCGGCGGCGGCCTTCTCGTCAACGCTCCCCGCGGCCGACGCCGTGCGGAACGCCAGCAGCGCCTTCAGCCTGCGCGCCTCGGCCTCGCCGCCCGCGCCCTCGTACTGGAAGAGTCCGGCGCGGCGCTCGGGCGCGAGCAGTTCGCCGAAGTCGGCCGAGCGCGACTCGACGCGGCCGGCGAGGCGCGTCTCAATCTGCCCGTCCTTGAAGGTGAACGACTGCGCGAGCTGTTCGGCCGCCTCGTCGAAGAGGCCGGCCGACGCGAGCGCGTTCGCCATCTCGTAATCGAGCGTCGGGAAGCTGCCGAGCTGACGCGCCGCGCGAATCGAACGCTCGGCTTCGAGCGGGCGCTTCAAAGCCAGCAGGGCGCGCGCGCGCGCGACGTGCGCCCACACCCAGCGGTAGCGCGGCTCAAGCGCGACGGCGCGGTCCGCGAGTTCGAGCGCCCGCGCGCCCTCGCCGTGCCCCGCGTACCAGTAAGCCGCCCCGACCAGCAGCGTCAGGTTGCCGGCGTGCTCCATCAGCGCGCCCTCAAGCTCGCGCTCGGCCTCGGCGCGCTTGCCCGCCTCGAAGAGCGAGAGGACGAGTCCGGCGCGCGCGCCCGCGTCCTGCGGCTCGGCCTGCAACAGCTCGCGGTAGAGCGCCAGAGCCTCCTCCGGCTTCCCCGTCGCGCGCCTCAGGTCCGCGAGGCTGCGGCGCGCGGCCGACGACTTGGGTTCAAGCTCTAAGGCGCGCGCGAACTCGGCGGCGGCCTCGTCCAACTTGAGCCCGAAGCGGTAAGACGCGGCGAGCGCGAGATGGGCCTGAGCCAAGTCGGGCCGCAGGCGCGTGGCTTCGGCCGCGACGCGCGCGGCCTCCTCGGGCCGCTCGATGCCGAGGTAGAAGGCGGCGACGTTGAGCAGGCGCGGCGCGTTCGCCTTCGCCTTCGACTCGACGGCGCGCGCAAGCTCCAGCGCCGCCTCGCGCTCGCCCAGCACGTAGAGGTTCGCGGGGAGCTGCGAGACGACTTCGACGAAGAGCTTGTCGGGCATCTCCTCGGGCGCGCCCTCGACCGCGGCGCGGAACAACTCGACTCCCTTCAGCCTGTCTCCCGTCCTCAACTTCTCGTCGCCGAGCGCCGCCCGCGCGCTCGTCAGAAGCTCCTGCGCGCGCTGCCTCGAAGCCGACTTCGGATTGGCCTTGATGAAAGCCACAAGGCGCTCCACGCGCTCGGCCGGGTCGAGCTTCACTATCTCTTCGAGCTGCGCCTTCGCCGCGTCCTCGCCCGCCGGGGTCGGCGCCGCCGCCGCCGCGTCGGCCTTCGGCTTACTCGCCGCCGCCTTCGGCTTCGCCTTCCCCGCCGCCGGCTTCCGCTGCCCCGCGGCCGAAGACGCACACACACCGCACAGCGCCAAAGCCGCGACGAATGACAGAACTCGCTTCATAACTTCCAACCTCATCTACTGACTACTGACTACTGCTTTATCATCGCCTCCGCCAGCACGCGCCCCATGGCGTTGCTCGGCGGTTGGACGCGGAGCAGGCGCGCGAGCGTCGGCGCGATGTCGGCGGGCGAGGCCGCCTCCGCGTAGCGGCCCGGCGCGACGCCCGCGCCCATGACGATGACGGGGACGTGAGTGTCGTACGAGTAGGGCGTGCCGTGGATGGCGATGTAGGTCGAGTCGGTCAGGTACTTGTAGGGCTCCTGAATGATGACCACGTCGCCGCTGCGCCGCGGGTTGAAGCCGTGCAGCACGCGGCGCGCGACCGCGTCGGCCGGGGAGACGGCGCCCGAGACGAGTTGCGTGCGCGTGAAGAAGCGGGAGACGCCCGGCACCGTCATCGCCGCCTCGCCCGCGACGCGCTCCACGTCCTCCTGCCTCACGCCGTCGCGGTCGAGTGCCGCGCGGTTGAAGTAGAACATCGAGTTGCCGTAGGCGAGCACGTAGTCGGCCGTGTTGTCTTTGTCGCCGCCCTTGCCGAAGCGCGCCTTGAGCCGGTTGCGGACCGCGTTGTTTAAATCCGTGGTGCCGACGTAGCCGCCGGGCAGGCGCAGTTGTCGCGCGTGCTCGGTGAAGGGCGCGACGCCGTGGTCGGCCGTGAAGGCGACGAGCGTGTTGCGGAGGCCGACGCGCGAATCCACGAAGGAGAGCAGCCGCTCGATGTGGCGGTCAACGCGGACGGTCATGTCCATCAGCTCGTGGCTGTAGGGGCCGTAGCGGTGGCCGACGAGGTCGTTGGCGGAGAAGCTGACGGTGAGCACGTCGGTGTCCGAGTCCTCGCCGAGACGTTCGTTGCGGATGGCCTCCTCGGCGAAGGAGACGAGCAGGTCGTTCGAGAAGGGCGAGTAGTTGAGCGCCTCGTAGAAGGCCGGGCCGGGGGCCGTCTCGCCGCCCGTAATCTTCTGCGGGAGCGTGGTCGGCTGCTTCCCGTTGCCGCGCTCCCACGGCGCGTCGTCGGGGCCGGCGCGCAGGTCGTACTCCTTCTTGTCGAGCAGGCGGTCCCAGGTCTTACCGTAGAACTCGCCGGCGGGGTGCGCGGCGCCGAAGGCCGTGACCCAGTCGGGCAAGCGGTCGAAGTAGTAAGTCGAGGAGACGAACCGGCCGGTCTGCGAGCTGTACCAATAGGCGGCGTCGGCCATGCGGCCCGCGGGCAGGATGGCTCCGCGGTCCTTGATGGAGACGCCGACGACCTTCGCGCGCCCGGCCGTCGCCAGCTTCAGCTCGTCGCCGAGCGTGGAGACGAGCAGGTTGCGCGGGCTCGAAGCGTTCTCCGAGGGGCCGCCGCCGAGCAGGCGCGCGCCGGGGTCGGAGGAGTTGGCGATGCGGCGGTTGCTCTCGCGGTCGTACCACTCGTTGGAGATGATGCCGGTCTCGGCGGGCCAGGCGCCCGTCATCAGCGTCGCGTGGCCGGGCGCCGTCTCGGTCGGGACGTGGTCGTAGTTGGCCTCGGTCCACGAGGCGCCTTCGCGCATCAGGCGCCGGAGGCCGCCCGCGGCGAAGAGGTCGCCGAAGCGTTCGAGGTAGTCGTAGCGGAACTGGTCCACGACGATGAGCAGCACGAGCCGCGGCCTCGCGCCCTGCGGCTGCGGGGCGCGCGCCTGCGGCCGTGCGGCCGGGGCGGCCGACGCCAGCAGGGCGAAGACGAGCGCGAGCAGTATCGGGAGGCGCGCGCCCGTCCGGCGGCGCTTGAAGTCGGAAGGTTTCATCGTGTCTTTGTGCGCGGCGCGGCCGGGGACGGGCGCGGCTGTCGGGCTGAATTAACTTTCGCGTGAGGCGGCATGATAACATCGCGGCCCGAGGCGGCGCGAGCGCGCCTTAACACCTAAAAACTTCGGCGGGGCTGTGCGGTGGACGAGTTCGACGAGGAGGAGTACGAGCGGAGGCTGGCGGAGGCGCGTCGGCGCGCGGGCTCCGGCCGCGACGACGTGCTCGACTACCTGTCGGTGCGCGCGTCGAACGACCGCCTGCGCGCGCGGGGCGTCGAGTGGTTGGTCGAGTCGTTCATGGCCCTCGCCGGGGAACTAAACCGCGCGGGCGCCGGCCTCACGCTCCACCGCACGGAGTCGCACCGCTTCCGCGTCGGCAACTCGACGATGGTCGGCACGCGCCTCGTGCTGCGCAACGGCATCCGCGAGCTGACCGTCGAGGCGGGCTGGCCGCGCGCGCCGCGCGACGGCATCGTGCGCGGCGGCGGACTCGCGTGCGCAAGGGTCAGCCACTTCGGCGCCCCCACGGCCGGCGAAGAACTCCTCCTCGCCCCGTGGGACGCGGGCGACGCCCGCTGGCTCTCCGTCCCCGAGCGCGGCCCCCACGAAGAGTTCCTCGAAGACCGCGTCCGCCTCCACGTCGCCCGCCTGCTCGGTTAAAGTCATCAGTCGTCAGCTATCAGCTTTTGCTTTTACTGCTTACCGCCTACTGTTTCCCATTTGCGGCGCGGGCTGCACGTTTTGGAACGGGCCGCGGCGCCAAACGCCTTCAACACTCTCGCCTCTCCGGCTTTTTCTCCACCCGACCCGGCGCCGACCTTCCGCTCGCCGCCCGCGGCATGCCCCTTGCCGAAGCCCTCGCCGGAGTGATTGCCGCGCCAAGGTCCCCAGGCGACGCGGCCCGCCCCTTGAACATAAAGGAGACAAGAGAGATGACCAGCCGACGTTTCACCCTTCTGACCTTCGCCGCCCTGACGCTCGCCGCACTCCTCCCCGCCCTCGACGCCAACGCGCAGACCATCTGGGACCGCATCCGCGACCGCGCGCGCCAGGAGCAAGACAACGACCGCCGCCGCGACGACGACATCTACGACCGCGACCGCCGACGCCGCGACGACGATTGGGGCCGAGGCCGCCGCGACGGCCGCCTCAACGACTACGAGCGCCGCCAGCTCCGCGAGGCCGCGCGCCGCATCAGCAGCCGCAGCCACGACCTCCAGCGCGACGTTGACCGCCTGCTCGACCAGAGCCGCCACGACGGCACGCGCCGCGAGGACCGCGTCAACAACGAGGTGCGCCGCTTCCGCGAGGCCGCCGACCGCTTCCGCGACCGCGCGGGCGACTCCGACAACCTCAACCGCAGCGCCGACGAGGCCCGCCAACTGCTCTCGGAGTCCGAGCGCGTCGGCAACTTCCTGCGCCGCCTGCGCATGGACAACCGGACCTACAGCGACTGGTCGCAGATTCGCCAGGACCTCCGCACCGTCGCCAACATCTACGGCTTCCGCTTCCGCGACTTCGACGACTACCGCGGCGGCGGCCGAGGCTGGTAACACAGTCGCCGGTAGCCGGTAGAAGAAATCGGGGGCCGACGTTGACGCGTCGGCCCCCGACTCTGTTTTCTACTGCCTGCTGCCTACTGCCTGCTGCCTACTTCTCCTATAATCCCCGCATGTCTGACGCGAAAGGGACGCTCTACCTCGTCGCCACGCCCATCGGCAACCTTGAGGACGTGACGGCGCGGGCGCTGCGCGTGCTCACAGAGGCCGACGTGCTGGCGTGTGAGGACACGCGGCGGACGCGCGTGCTGCTCGACCATTTCGGCATCAAGGCCAAGACCGTCAGCTACCACGAGCACAACGAGCGCGAGCGCGCCTCGGAGCTTGCCGCCATGCTCGAAGAGGGCGCGAGCGTCGCCGTCGTCACCGACGCGGGCACGCCCGGCGTCAGCGACCCCGGTTACAGGCTCGTCCGCGAGGCGGTCGCGCGCGGCGTGCGCGTGGTGCCCGTGCCGGGGCCGGCGGCCTTCGTCGCCGCGCTCACCGCCTCGGGCCTGCCGACCGACGAGTTCTACTTCGGCGGCTTCCTCCCTCAACGCTCCCACGCCCGCCGCACGCGCCTCGAAGCCGTCCGGCACTTGCAGGCCACGCTCGTCTTCTACGAGACGCCGCACCGCATCGCTCACGCGCTCGCCGACGCCCGCGAAATCCTCGGCGAGCGCGAGGCGGCCGTCGCCCGCGAGCTGACGAAGCTTCACGAAGAGATAGTCCGCGGGCGTTTGAGCGAGCTGGCCGCCCGCTTCTCCGAAGAGCGCGCGGCGCGCGGCGAGATGGTGCTCGTCATCGACCGCCGCACTCTGGAAGACGAAGCCGACTCAGACGAAACCCGAACGGTCGCCGCCCTCGTCGCCTCGCTCGAAGCCGAAGGGCTCGACCACCGCGCGGCCCTCAAGCGCGCGGCCCGCGAGCTCGGGCTCACGCGCGACGAGGCTTACCGCCGCCTCACCTCCGAGCGCACCCGCGCCAAGAACTAGTGATATGCTTCCCGTCCCATGAACAGCCGTCTCAGACCATTGACGATGAGAAGCACGCTGGCTCTCATCCTCCTGCTCTCCGTCGCGCCGCTCCCTTCGGCCCGCGCGAAGAAGTCGCGTCAGAACGCGGACGCCTTCGCCATCGTCGGCGCGATTGTCGTTGACGGCACGGGCCGCGAGCCTTACGCCGGCACGGTCGTCGTCCGCGGCGGTCGCATCGAAGCGGCCGGCCCCTCGGTCGCCGCCCCCGCGGGCGCGCGCGTCATCCGCGCCGAAGGCCAGACGCTCCTGCCCGGCCTCTTCGACCTCCACACGCACGTCCCTTACGCGACCGCGCCCGGCATCAGCGGCGACTGGGGCAAGAACCTCAAGGCTTACCTCTACAGCGGCGTGACCACCGTCGTTGACTTCGGCACCTACCCCGAAACCTTCGAGCCCGTCAGGCGACTCATCGCCTCGGGCGCGTTCGAGGCGCCGCGCGTCCACTTCGCCGCGCGCATGACGACGCCGGGCGGCCACGGCGCCGAGGGCGGGCGCGGCGACTTCTTCACGCTCGAAGTCCTCACGCCGCGCGAGGCCCGCTCGGCCGTGCGCCGCCTCATGCCTTACAGGCCGGATGTCATCAAGGTCTTCACCGACGGCTGGCGCTACAACACCGCGCCCGACATGACGAGCATGAACGAGGAGACGCTGGCCGCCATCTGCGACGAGGCGCACAAGCACGGCGTCGAGGTGATGACGCACACCGTCACGCTCGCCCGCGCCAAGCTCGCCGCCCGCGCGGGCGTTGACACGCTCGCCCACGGCGTCGGCGACGCGGAGGCCGACGAGGAGTTCGTCCGGCTGCTGCGCGAGAAGGGGACGACGTACGTTTCGACCCTCGCCGTCTACGAGCCGCGCGGCCGCAACATCCTCTCGCCACTCCTCTCGTCGGTCTTGGAGCCCTTCGTGCTCGCGCAAATCCGCCCGCCGCTCACCGCCGAGCCTCCCGACGACAACGAGCGAGCCCTCGTCCAACAGCAGCCCGCCGCGCCCTCGGCCGAAGAACGTCCGGACGCGCGGCCTCGGGCCGTCGAGGCCGCGCGTCGTCGGCGCTGGCAGATTCTTCTTCACAACGTCTCGGCGCTGAAGTCGGCGGGCGTCCGGATAGGCGCCGGCACGGACGCGGGCGTGACGGGCACGCACCACGGCTGGGCTTCGCTCAGAGAGCTTGAGCTGCTGGTGCAGGGCGGCCTCACGCCCTTGCAGGCCATCCGGGCGGGGACGCTCGACAGCGCGCGGGCGCTGCACGTCGAGTCGGAGCGCGGCTCGATAGAGCCGGGCAAGCTGGCTGACCTCGTCCTCGTCGCGGGCGAGCCGCACCGCCGCATCGCCGACCTCGCGCGCGTCTCAAGGGTCTTCCTGGGCGGACGCGAGGTTGACCGCGACAGGCTCGCGCGCGACATCGCCTCGCCCGCCCAAACCCCTCTCGCGCCCGTCAAGCTCTCCGAGTTGATTGACGACTTCGAAGGCCCGCAGGCCGCGAGCCCCTTCGGGGTCGGAGCCGTTTTAGGGGCGGACATGGGGGCCGGCGGCGGCGTTCAGGACCCGGCCGTGCCCTTTAACGCGACGGCGGCCGACATGCTCAGAAGCGACCTCGGCACGCTCTGGGTCAACGCGACGGACGGCGGCCACGACCACTCGCAAGTCCTGCACGGCCTCACCGCGCGCAAGGCCCGCGACCGCGCGCTGACCATCCTCGCGCGCATGTCCTCCGCCGAGCGGCCCTTCGTGCGCGTGCAGGTCCCTCTGACGCGCGGGGCGGTCGAGCCCGCCGACGCGCGACACTGGCGCGGCGTCCGCTTCGACGCCCGCGGCGACGGCGGCGCCTATCGACTCGTCGTCCCCACCTACGCCGTCCGCGACTCGGCCTACTTCCAAACCGCCTTCACGGCCTCGCCCTCCTGGAAGACCGTCCGCATCGACTTCGCCTCGCTCAAGCAGCCCGAGACGAAGACGCCCGCCGCCTGGACGGGCGCCGACCTCCTCATGCTCTCCTTCGAGCTCGCCCGCCCGCCCGGCCAGTTCGGCTGGCTCGAAATCGACAACGTGCGTTTTTATAGATGACCGGCGCGGAGCAGGTGGTCGAGCCAGAGGTTGGCGAGCTTCTCCTGCACGGTGTTAGCGCGCAGGCGCGAGTTAAGGTTCTGAAAATCTACGTGGTCGAGGAGTTGGTCCTGGTTGAAGCAGGAGAAGACGAAGGACTCCTTGCCCGTCGAGGGGTCGGTGTGGCGCTGGAGGCATTGGGCGCAGACCTCCTTCATCATGCATTGCATCGGGCTGTTGATGGAGCCGACGCCGATGTGCCCTTGCTTGAGGTGCGGGGCGAGGACGGCGTGGCGGGCGGCCTTGACGGCGGCCATCATGCGGTCGGAGCCGATGGCGATGAGGCGGTCGGCCTCGCGCAAGTCGAAGAGCGGCGGGCCGCCGAGGCGCCCCTCCGCGTAAGACAGCATGGCCTGCACGATGTTGCCGCGGAAGTGTCGGTCCTGCGGGCGGCGCGGCTCGACCTCGCGGCCGGTGTCGGTTGACCAAATAACCTGGTCGGTGGCCTCTTCTATCTCCTCGCGCTTGAAGAGGTCTTTGCCGTCCTTGTAGCCGGCGAAGTAGACGACGCGGCAGTCGTTATCCTTCAAAGCCTTCGCGATGGAGAAGAGCACGGCGTTACCCAGACCGCCGCCCGCGAGCAGGACAGTCTCGCCTTCAGGAATCTCCGTCGGCGTGCCCGTCGGACCCATGACGACGACCTGCTGACCTTCCTTCAGCATCGCACACTGGCGCGAAGAGGCGCCCATCTCAAGGACGATTAAGCTTAAGAGCCCCGCCTCCTTGTCCACCCACGCGCCCGTCAGCGCGAGGCCCTCCATCGTGAGGCGCGTGCCGTCAATCGTCGGCGCGTCCGTCTCGTAGTTCTGCAAACGATAGAACTGGCCGGGGTGGAACTTTCGCGCCTGCGCGGGCGCTCGCACTATCACGTCAACAATCGTGTCCGTCAGACGGTCCACGCGCACGACGCGCGCCACGAGCTCGTCGTCGAGCCGCGCGACGAGACGCCCGAAAGCCTCTTCGCGCGCAGGCTGGTCCTCCTCGCGCAAGTCGCGAAGCTCTTCTTCGAACAGCCCGGCGACGTGCTCGTAGCCGTCCTTGGCCGAGGCCATCGCCTTGACGACGTTGCCGGCGTAAACAGGATGGTTGTCGCCGTAGTAGCTGATGAAGCGGCCGTCACGCTCGTACGAAGTGAAGAAGGCGCGCTCGCCTTTGCCGGCCGGGACGAGGTGAAGATTTCCGTCGCCGTCGCGCTCGACCTTGTGCGGCGAGAAGAACTCGCCCCACTCGTCGAGCCGGAACGTGCCGGGCCGCTCGCGCTCGTAGATGGTGTTGGGGCTCGTGCCGGCGGCGACGCAGACGGTGCGCGCGGGCATCCTCACGGCGTCCTCGGTCGCCCGCCAGCGGCCCGTGTCGGGGTCGCGCGCCATGCGCTCGAAGAGGAGCGCCGCGACCGCGCCGTGCTCGTCCGCCACGGCCTCGACCGGCGACATGTTCTCGACAATCGAGATGCCCTCTTCGAGCGCCTTGATAATCTCCTCGTGGTTCAGCCGGTAGGCCGGCGAGTCGAGCAGGCGCTTGCGGTAAGCGATGGTGACGCCGCCCCACGCGCGCACCAGCGGCACGAAGTCCGGCTCCTCGCCCGCGCGGGCCGCCCGCTCGCGCTCCGCCCGCACCGCGCGCCCGTGCGCCAGAAACTCTTCGAGCGTCGCGCGCTCCTCGGCGTCGAAACGCCGGAAGACCTCCTCCTCGCCGAACTCCTCCGTCAGCTTTTCGACGCGGCCGAGAATCTTCTCGACCTGCACGGGGTAGTAGGCGAAAAGCTCCGTCGCCGTGTCTATCGCGGTGAGTCCGCCGCCGATGACGATGGCGGGAAGCCTGACCTGCAAGTTCGCCATCGAGTCGGGCTTGGCCGCGCCCGTCAACTGCAAGGCCATCAGGAAGTCGGACGCCTTGCGGATGCCGCGGATGAGGTTGTTACGCATCGCGACAATCGTCGGCTTGCCCGCGCCCGTCGCGACCGCGATGTGGTCGAAGCCGTACTCCCAAGCGTCTTCAATCGAGACCGTCCCGCCGAAGCGCACGCCGCCGTAGAAGCGGAAACGGTCGCGCCGCGCCAGCGTCAGGTGCATGAGCGTCAAAAAATTCTTGTCCCAGCGGACCGTGATGCCGTACTCCGAAACGCCGCCGAAGCCCGCCAGCACGCGCTCGTCCAACTCGTCTTCGACCTCGCGCACGTCGCGCACGGCACGCGGCACCGCGCGCCCGCCCTCGCCCGTCAGCTCCGGGTTCAAAGGCTCTATCTTCAGGCCGTCGATGCCGACGATGCCGAAGCCTTCGTTCAGGAGCCACTGGGCGAGCGTGTAGCCGGCCGGCCCCAACCCGACGACGAGGACGTTCCTGCCGTTGTAGGGGAGCGCGTAAGGCCGCTTGGCGTTAATGGGGTTCCAGCGCGTGAGCAGCGAGTAAATCTCAAATCCATAAGGGAGCGCGAGGACGTGCGTCAATATTCCCGTCTCGGCCTGCGGGATGTTGACGGGCTCCTGCTTCTGAAAGATGCAGGACTTCATGCAGTCGTTGCAGATGCGGTGGCCGGTGCCGGGGCACATCGGGTTGTCGATGACGACGACGGCGAGCGCCGCAATCGAGTCGCCGTCGCGGTGCAGGACGTGCATCTCGGAAATCTTCTCGTCGAGCGGGCACCCCTCCAGCGTGAAGCCGAGCGGGTTCTTCTTGAACGACCCGTCGCGCTCGCGCAGGCCCTTCGAGCATGAGTCCTTGTCGCGCTCGTGGCAGTAGAGGCAGTAGTGGACCTCTTCGAGCACCTGCCGCGCGTCGTAACGCCGGTCCGTCAGCTTGAAGCCGTCGCGCCGCCGCAGGTTCTTATCCAAGCCCCGCATCAACTCGGGCAAGTCCGCCTCCGGCCGTTCGAGCTGCACCAGATGCTCGTAGTTGAGCGGGTGCGGGAAGCGGAAACTGACCCAACCCCTCACGCGCTCACGGGCGTCCGGCCGCAGCGCGTGCGCCGACGCCCAAGCCTCCACGAGCCTCAACGCCGCGCGCACGAACGCCCGAGTCCCGTCAGCGTCCCCTTCATCCTCCTCCGACCGCCACGCCGCGAGCGCCGCTTCGGCCTCCGTCCCTTCGACGCGCCCGCGCGCCTCCCCCGCCGCGCGCTCGCGCTCCTCCGACCACTCCTCCCCGCGCCTGACGCCCTCCTTCGGGTAGTTCTTCTCCCATTCGAGCAGCCTCAGCGCCGTCCGCGCCACGCCCAGCTCGCGGTCGTCACCGAGCGTGTCCGCGAACGCCGCGCGCCGCAAGCCTTCGAGCGCCCTGTCGGCCGCCTCAACGTCTACCGCCGCCGCCTTCTCCGCCGGGAAGCTCTTCGTCGCGCGCCGCTGCACGAACTGCTTGAACTGGAAGACCGGGTCCTGCGCGCGCAAAGACTCGCCCAACGCCGCCCGCTCGCGCTCCACCCCGAACAGCCGCGCCACGAAGCCCGACAGGTGCGGCGCGGCCGCTATCAGAAGCTCCGACTCCGCCTTCGTCCCCTTCAACCCCGCGCCGCGCGTCCCGATGTATTCGTCGAGCGAGGCGCCGAGCGCCGGGTCGGCCCGGCGGACTTCGGCGTAGAAAGTCTCCGCCAGGTCGCGCAGGCGCCGCGGCCTGTAGAGGTCCGCGTAAGTAAAACCCTCGACGCCGAGCGGGAAGTCGGCGGCCGTCCCTTTATCGTTGGAGTTGTCAGGCGTGTTGTCGGCGTTCGCTTCGACGAGATTCTGTGCCATGCGAGTCTACGGCCCTCGGCTTCTCCGCGCGGCGCCCGAAAGATTCTGAGGAGTGTTTACGGCGCCCGCGCAGTCGAGTATATCACCCGCCCCGCGCCCCACGGCAAAGGCGCCCCGGCGCCCCCGTCCGCTTGCCAATATCGCCCCCCGACTTTATAATCTCCCTGCTTTTGGCGCGTTGGTGTAGTCGGCTAACACGCCGCCCTCTCAAGGCGGAGACCACGGGTTCGAGTCCCGTACGCGCTGTTAAACTGCTGATTTTAAAAGACTTATAAGGCCGCGTCGGGAGGTCCGACGCGGCCTTATTTCGCTATCAGGAAGACAGGTCGCGTTCCCAGATCCGTCTCGAAAAATAGTGGAACGGGTGATGAGTTTGACGGGTGCTATAATCCCGCCCCGCTCGAAGCGGGAGGGGGCGAGAGGGTGCTGCTCGACGAGGGTAACAGGAAGCTGATCGAGGCGTTGAGGCGCGCGGCCGTGGGGCTTTTGTCGCCGCTGGAGTGGAGCATCCGGGCGGTGTGGAGGGGCGAGGGGGCGCCTTCGGCCCGGTCGGTGCTCGACAACCAGTTGCTCTTGACGGCGCAGAGGTTCGTGGACTTGCGCGAGGCGACGGCCGAGGGGAAGCAGGCTTACTACGAGGAGGTCTGCCGCGCCTTCGGCCTCGCGCCCGGCCCGGGCGTGTTCCCGCTCGTTGACCGCACGGACCTGCCGCCGCACCTGCTGAAGAGACTGGACCGCACGCCCGTCACCGTCTCCTACCTTGAGACTTACGACTCGCGCCACGGCACGAACTACGCCGACCGCGCGCGCAGCCTCCTCTTCCAGTTCGCCAACCTCGTCATCAAGTCGGACGGCCGCGTCACGCCCACAGAAGAGGCCGCGCTCTCGGAGTTCAAGGAGGGGCTTTACCCGGCGGGGCTGCCGCCGGCGGGCGGCGCCAAGGAGAAGGCGGCGGGCGAGAAGGCGGACAAGGAAGTCGAGGAGGAGTTGAAGCCGCCGCGCCCGCTCGAAGAGTTGATGGCGGAGTTGGACGCCCTCGTCGGGCTGGAGCGGGTGAAGCGCGACGTGCGCGACCTGATAAATTTTTTGAAGGTGCAGAAGATGCGCGAGGAGCAGGGCTTGAAGCCTCTGCCCGTCTCGCGCCACATCGTCTTCTACGGCAACCCCGGCACGGGCAAGACGACGGTCGCGCGCCTGCTCGCCGAAGTCTACCGCACGCTCGGCGTGCTCCGGCGCGGCCACCTCGTCGAAGCCGACCGCGCCGCGCTCGTCGCCGGCTACGTCGGGCAGACGGCGCCGAAGGTGAAGGGCGTGGTGGACACGGCGGCGGGCGGCGTGCTCTTCATCGACGAGGCGTACACGCTGGCCTCGGGCGGCGAGAACGACTTCGGGCAGGAGGCGATAGAGACGCTTTTGAAGCTGATGGAGGACAGGCGCGACGACCTCGTCGTCGTCGTCGCGGGCTACACGCGGCGGATGCGCGAGTTCCTCGACTCGAACCCCGGCCTCCGCTCGCGCTTTAACCGCCACATCCACTTCGACGACTACGACGAGAAGCAGCTCGTCGAAATCTTCAAGAGCTTCTGCAAGCGCGCCGACTTCCGCGTGACCGAGGCGGCCGAAGCCGAGCTGTCGTCCCTCTTCAACATCCTCACGGCCGCGCGCGACGAGACCTTCGGCAACGCACGCACGGCCCGCAACCTCTTCGAAGCCGCCTTGAGCAAGCAGGCCAACCGCCTCGTCTCGCTCCCCAAAGTTGACAAGGACGTGCTCTCGACCATCGAGGCCGCCGACATCCCCGGCCACGAAGAGTTGCGGGCCTGCGGCATCCTCGGCGCGGAGGCTTAAAGGGCGGGCTTCTTTTACTCGCGCTCGGCGGCGAGGAGGACCACGTCGCGGTAGGCGCCGCGCTTCCAGTGGCGGCGGGGGATGCGGCCGACCTCGCGGTAGCCGGCGCGCTTGAGCATCTTGAGGGACGCCGTGTTCTCGGCGAAGACTTCGGAGAGGAGCAGGCGCAGGCCGAGCACTTCGAAGGCGTAGCGCGTACGCGTGCGGGCCACGTCCGAGCCGTAGCCCTGGCCGCGGAAGGCTTGAGGGCCGATGAGGGTGCCGGTCGTGGCGACGCCGTGGCGCCACTCGATGCGGTGCAGGCCGGCGACGCCGATGTGCTCGCCGCCGTGCGTCTCGACGGCGAGGACGATGTCGGCCGGGTGCTTCTCCATCTGCGCGCAAATCTTGTCGAGGAACTGCTCCTCGGCGAGCCGCGTCAGGGGCAGGTCGCCCGTCAGCGTCATCTCGGTCACGTCGGCGTCGTTCAGCCAGAGCACGATGTTCTCGGCGTGCCGCCCCTTGTCGAGCGGCACGAGCCTCACCTTCTCGCCTTCCCAGCCGTAAGCCATTGGGGCATCGTAAATCGTAAACCGCGAATCGTAAATCGTTTTCTTCCGTCCACGATTTACGATTTGCGGTTCGCGGGTTTGTGTTAAGCTTCGGCCTTCCGCCGGGAGGGCCGCCGATGCGCAGACGAGAAGGCGACGGGTGCCCCGTGTGGGGCGCGTTGCAGGTAGTGGGCGACAAGTGGACGCTGCTGATAGTGCGCGACCTTGAGCGCGCGCCGCGGCGCACGTCCGAGCTTTTGGCCGGCTTGCAGCCCATCAGCAGCCGCACGCTGATGGACCGCCTGCGCGACATGGAGGCCGACTCTCTCATCGAGCGCCGCGACTTCGGCGGCAGCCCGCCGCACGTCGAATACGCGCTGACCGAACGCGGCCGACTCCTCACCCCGCTCCTCGAAGCCCTGCGCGCCGCCGGCCACGCCCTGGGCTGCAACGGCTGCGAGGAGCGCCGCGAGCGCCACGGCGCCTACTGCGAAGCCTGCCCCTCGGCCGTGCGGGAGCCCGCCGCGCGCGCCTCAACCCGACGCGCCGACGACTCCATCGTGCTGCTTTAAAGCAGTCGCCGGTAGCCGGTAGAAGAACTTCTCGGGCGCGCGGCTCGTATGTGACGGTCAGCGCCCTTCGGGTCGGTCCTACTGTCTACCGGCTACTAATTCTTAAGAGGTCTTCCGCCGATGAAATCCGCACGCTTCGCCCTGCTCGTCTGTCTCCTCTTCCCTTCGCTCGCTCCCGTCGCCGCCGCGCAAACCGACGCCGCCTCGCGCGCCCGCCGCGTCGAGCGCGGCCTGCTGCCGCCCGTGCTCGTCAAGGGCGTTCCGGCGTGGAGCATCGAGGAGCGCATGAGGCACTACAACGTGCCCGCCGTCTCCGTCGCCGTCGTCAAAGACTTCAAAGTCGAGTGGGCGCGCGCTTACGGCGTGAAGGACGCCGAGACGAAGGAGCCGGCGACGGAGAAGACGCTCTTTCAGGCCGGCTCCATCAGCAAGCCCGTCGCCGCGATGGCCGCGCTCAAGCAGGTCGAGCTGGGGAAACTTTCGCTCGACTCGGACATCAACGAACGGCTCACCTCGTGGAAGATTCCCGCCAACGAATTCACGGCGAAGAAGAAGGTGACGCTCGCCAACCTCCTCAGCCACACCGCCGGACTGACCGTCCACGGCTTCCCCGGCTACGCCCCCGGCGAGAAGATACCGACCGTCCCCGAAATCCTCGACGGCGGCGGGCCGGCCAACACCGCGCCCGTCCGCGTTGACCTTGAGCCCGGCACCAAGTTCCGCTACTCGGGCGGCGGCACCACCGTCATGCAGCTCGCGCTCACCGACACGCTGCGCAAGCCGTTCCCCGTCATCGCGAAGGAGACGGTCCTCGCGCCCCTCGGCATGAAGGACAGCACCTACGAGCAGCCGCTCCCCGCGGACTGGCTCAAGCGGGCCGCTTCGGGGCACCGCGCGGGCGGCTTCCCCGTCGAGGGCAAGCTCCACGTCTACCCCGAGATGGCCGCCGCCGGCCTCTGGACGACGCCGACCGACCTCGCCACCTTCGGCATCGAAGTCCAGCTCTCGCTGCAAGGCAAGTCGAACAAGGTGCTCTCGAAGGCGATGACCGAGCGGATGGTGACGCCCTTCATCGAAGGCTCGCCCGGCCTCGGCTTCTTCCCCGAGAAGCGCGGCGCCTCAAGCTTCTACTTCGGCCACAACGGCGCCGACGAGGGCTTCCGCGCCATGCTCCTCATGCACCGCGACAAGGGCTACGGCGTCGCCGTCATGGTCAACTCCGACAACGGCCAGATCATGGGCGAGGTCATCCGCGCCGTCGCCGCCGAATACGGCTGGGACGAATACCTGCCGCCGGCCCTCGACCCCGTCAGCCTCTCGGCCGAAAAGCTGTCGGCCTTCGCCGGCCGCTACCTCGTCAACCCCGACCGCGTCCTCACCGTCACCGTCGAACAGGGGCGCCTCTACGCGCAGCCGACGCAGTCGCCGAAGGTCGAGCTGATACCCGTCTCCGAAAACTCGTTCGTCCGCACCGACGCCGACCTGCGCTACACCTTCGAGCCCGCGGCCGACGGCCAGCCGCCGCGCGTCGCCATCCTACAGGGCGGCCAGACCTTGAACGCGCCGCGCACCGGCGACGCGCCGCTCATCCCCCTTGAGCTGCTGCTGGCCGGCAAGACCGACGAGGCGCTGGCCGCCTACCGCAAGCTCAAGCAGGAGCAGCCGGCCCACGCCGTCGTCTCAGAGTCGCGCCTGAACACCCTCGGCTACGACCTGCTGCGCCAGAAGAAGCTGCGCGAGTCGGTCGCCATCTTCTCGCTCAACGCCGAGCTCTACCCGCAGTCCTTCAACGTCTACGACAGCCTCGGCGACGCTTACGCGGAGAGCGGCGAGAAGGAACTGGCGATTAAGAACTACCGCCGCTCGGTCGAACTCAACCCCGCGAACAAGGAAGGCGCCGAGAAGCTCAAGAAGCTCGAAGCGAAGCCGTGAGGCGACCGCTTTAAGTATGAACCTCCGAGACGACGACGGCGGGGCGCGCGGAGGGTGGGCGCCGTGGCTGACGTTGGCCGCGCTGCTGGCGGCGACGGCCGCCGCGCTGCGCTGGCAGGGGCGCCTCTGGTTATGCGCCTGCGGCGGCATGAGGCCGTGGGTCGGTGACGCCTGGAGCCCCGACACCTCCCAACACCTCTTCGACCCCTACTCCCTCACGCACGTCCTGCACGGCTTCGCCCTCTGCGGCCTGCTCGCGCTCGTCGCACCTCGCCTCGCGTGGCGCTGGCGGTTCCTGCTCGCCGTCGCGGCCGAGGCGGCGTGGGAGGTGCTTGAGAACACCGAGTACGTCATCAACCGCTACCGCGAGACGACGGCCGCGCTCGGCTACAACGGCGACACCGTCGTCAACTCGCTCGGCGACATTGTCGCCTGCGCCGCCGGCTTCCTCCTCGCCCGCCGCCTCGGGCTCTGGCGCACCGCCCTCCTCTTCATACTGACGGAGGCCGCCCTGATCCTCTGGATCAGGGACAGCCTCCTTCTCAACATCCTTCTGCTTATCTACCCCTCGGAAACGCTCCGCGCCTGGCAGGCGGGCCGTTAGCGGCTACGAAGGCAGCTCGGTCGAGGGGCGCGTGTAGACGACGCCGACCTTCTCGGCGGTCCGCTCGTCGGACTCGAACCCGGCCGGGTGGTTGGGGATGACCTCGCCGCCGGGCATGATGATGCTCTCGCGGTCGGCCGTGACGACCTCGCCTTCGATGGTGACTTCCTCGCCGGTCGGAGTCGGGACGGGGAGCGAGTCGAGGAAGCGTTCGGCGTCGATGGCGGCCATGCAGCCCGTGCCGGCGGCGGTGACGGCCTGACGGTAGAACGAATCCTGCGCGTCGCCGCAGGCGAAGACGCCGGGGATGTTGGTCGCCATCGAGCGGCCCGCCGTCCTGATGTAGCCAACGTCGTCCATCTCCAGCCAGCCCTTGAAGATGTCCGTGTTCGGCTTGTGGCCGATGGCGACGAAGACGCCCTCGCACGCGAACTCCGACTCGGCGCCCGTCTGCGTGTTCCGCAGGCGCACGCCCGTCACGCCCGTCTCGGGCGAGCCGACAATCTCTAAGACTTCGGTGTTCCAGACGAAGTCAATCTTCGGGTTCTTGAACGCCTTGTCCTGCATGATCTTCGACGCGCGCAGGCTGTCGCGCCGGTGGACGACCGTCACCTTCGAGGCGTAGCGCGTCAAAAACGTCGCCTCCTCCATGGCGGTGTCTCCGCCGCCGACGACGACGATGGGCTTGCCCTTGAAGAAGAAGCCGTCGCACGTCGCGCACGCCGAGACGCCCAGGCCCCCGAGCCCTTGCGGGGCCGGCGCCTCGCCCGGAATCCCGAGCCACTTGGCCGACGCGCCCGAGGCGACGATTAGAGTCTCGGCCTTAATCTCGTGGTCTTCGGTCCAGAGCGTGAAGGGACGCTCGCCGAGGTCAACCTTCTCGATGAAGGCGGTCAGGAACTCCGTGCCGAATCGCTTGGCCTGCTCCTCGAACTGCTGCATCAGCTCGGGACCCTGAATCCCTTGGGCGAAGCCGGGGTAGTTCTCGACCTCGGTCGTGATGGTGAGCTGGCCGCCGGGCTGCGGGCCGTGTACGACGAGGGGCTTCAGGTCGGCGCGGGCCGCGTAGATGGCGGCCGTCAGTCCGGCCGGGCCGGAGCCGATGATGACGACCTCTCTGTGCAATGTATTCTTCGACATGTGGACGATTTTAACCCTCCTCGGGGGTTCAGGTCTGTAACCGCGCTTACAGCCGGGGCCGGCTTCAAGGTAGCGTTTTCGTTCGTGCGTGTAGTATAACTTTTCGCGAAGACGGAGTCGAATTTGAGCACTTCCCGCCCCGCTTGAGACCTTTTTGAGCGCGCCGCACGAACACACGAAGCAGGAAGAGACGCAAGGCACGCCCTTCGACACGGTCGCCGTGCTCGGCGCCGGGACGATGGGCCTCGGCATCGCGCAGGTCGCCGCCGCCGCCGGCTTCCGCGTCGTGCTGCGCGACCTCGGCGAAGACCTCCTTGGGAGGGCCGTCGGGAGAATCGAGTCGAACCTCTCGAAAGCCGTCTCGCGCGGCAAGATGACGGAAGACGAGCGCGCCCGAACGCTCTCCCGCATCAGCACGACGACGCGCATGGAGGAGGCGGCCGGCGCCCAACTCTTCGTCGAGGCCGTGCCCGAGCGGCTGGAGCTGAAGCGTGAGACGCTGCGCGCCGTCGAGGCGTTGAACGCCGGCCCCTTCGTCTTCGCCACCAACACGTCTTCACTCTCCATCAACGAAATCGCCGAGGGCGCCAAAGAGCCCGGAAGCGTCGTCGGCATGCACTTCTTCAACCCCGTCCACCTGATGCGCCTCGTCGAGATTGTCGTCGGCCGCGAGACTTCCGACGAGACGGTGCGGGCGGTCGTCGAGACGGCGCGGAGGATGGGCAAGGAGCCCATCGTCGTCCGCGACGTGCCCGGCTTCGCCTCGTCGCGCCTCGGCGTCACGCTCGGGCTCGAAGCGATGCGGATGGTCGAGGAGGGCGTGGCGAGCGCGAAAGATATAGATACGGCGATGGAACTGGGCTACAATCACCCCATGGGCCCGCTCCGCCTGACCGATCTCGTCGGCCTCGACGTGCGGCTCCACATCGCGGAATATCTGCACGAGAGGCTCGGCGCCGAACGCTTCCGCCCGCCCGACATCCTGCGGCGCATGGTCGCGGAGGGCAAACTGGGCAAGAAGACCGGCGAGGGATTCTATAAGTGGGAGGCGGAGTAGCACCCCTTTTATGAGTCGGCCGACGAACGAAGAGAGAAGATTCGCGCTGAGGATGGCGCTGCGGCTCCCCGTGGTCGTGTCGGGGCGCGCAGAGGACGGCTCGGCCTGGAGCGAGCCGACCGAGACGGACGACATCTCGACCTTAGGCGCGCTCTTCCACCTCAACCAGAAGGTGGCGCGCGGCGACCAGCTCTACCTGAGAGCCCACCGCCCCGACGGCTCGCCCATCGAGGCCACGGCGCGCGTCGTCCGCATCGCCCCGGCCATCTACGGCACGGCCCGCGTCGGCGTCCAAATCATAGAACCCTCGGACAACTGGCTCCGCCTCTTCGTCTCATGGGTCGCCGACGAGCAGCAGGCTTCATCGCCCGAGGGCGACAAACAATAAACGGGTGACAGGTGTCGGGTGCCGGGTGCCGGGAGGAGTGCTTCTTTCCCGGCACCCGGCACCCGACGCCTGTCACCGCTTTTGGAGGTTGGAATGGCATCTTACGAGACTTTGCTGGTTGAAAGGCGGGGGCGCGTCGGCCTCATCACCATCAACCGGCCGGACAAGCTGAACGCGCTGAACATCAAGACGCGCACCGAAGGCGCGGCGGCCTTCGAGGAGTTGAGGGAGGACGCGGAGGTGCGCGTCGTCGTCATCACGGGCGCGGGCGAGAAGGCGTTCGTCGCGGGCGCCGACATCGCCGAGTTCGAGGGCCGCACGGCCGTCACGCAGCGCGACGTGATGACGGCCCGCTCGCTCTTCACCGCCGTCGACACCTTCCCGAAGCCGGTCATCGCCATGATTAACGGCTACTGCCTCGGCGGCGGCTGCGAGCTGGCGCTCTCGTGCGACCTGCGGGTGGCGAGCGAGGCGGCGCGCTTCGGCCAGCCCGAAATCAAGCTCGGCATCATCCCCGGCGGCGGCGGGACCCAGCGCCTCACGCGCCTCGTCGGCGAGGGCAAGGCGATGGAGATGATTCTGACGGGCGACATGATTGACGCGCAGACGGCGCTGCGCCTCGGCCTCGTCAACCAAGTCGTCCCGGCCGCGGACCTTGAGGCGAAGACGTTTGAACTCGCCAACCGCATCGCCGAGATGAGCCCCGTCGCGCTCCGCATGGCGAAGGAGGCGGTCAAGGCCGCCTCGCGGTCGAATCTGGACGAGGGCCTGCGGCGCGAGGTTGACCTCTTCGCGCTCTGTTTTTCGAGCGAGGACAAGGACGAGGGCGTCCGCGCCTTCCTCGAAAAGCGGAAGCCGGAATTTAAAGGGCGCTAACACGAAAAAGTGACAGTTCGCGGAATACTGCGCGAACATTAGCCTGTACTTTGCACTCGACAAGGGGGAACACTGTGGTTCCGGTTTCGGGGGAACGCCGGTCCTACAGTTTCGATAGTCACAAACCTTGTCCCAGGCGTAAGGGGGAAGCGCCGGGACAAGGTTTTTGACTTTTTTGGCGGCGGCCCTCCGGTTTGCGGATTATTCGGCCGCTATGTTATTTTGAGGCTCCGCTCGGGTAGGGCGGATTTGAAAAGCGAGGGGCCGTAGCTCAGCTGGGAGAGCGCTTGAATGGCATTCAAGAGGTCAGCGGTTCGATCCCGCTCGGCTCCATCGAAGGTATCAACAGACTAGAGGGCGGACCCCACGCAGGTCCGCCCTCTTTTTTTCGCGATTTTTTCGATGACTGAAAAACTCCTCGCCGTGCTGCTCGCCGCCTGCTGCCTGACGGCCTGCGTCGCGGACCAGCCCCCCGCCGCACAGCCTCCGCCTCCGCCCCAAGCCACGCCCGCGCCGACACTTATCACGACTCCGACGCCCGAGCCGGCCCCGACGCCCGACGGCGCCGCCACCTTCCCCTCCCCCGAGCCCGCCGGCAAACTCGACGCTTACTTGGACGCCGCCGCGCGCTCACTCGACCCGAGGCAGCAGGCGGCGCTCGCCAAAATCCCCGAGACGCCGCGCCGGCTCCTCGCGCTGCGCGGCTACCTGCGCGCGGGCGACCCCGGCGGCAGGTGGTCTTGGACGGACGAAGAAATCGCCCGCTACAAGACGACGGCCGAGCACGCCGCCGCCCTCGCCGAAGTCGAAAAGGTGAAGGCAGCCTTCTCGTCCTTAAACCCCGGCCACGCCCTGCACGTCAACACGGAAGTCCGCAGCCTCGACGAACAGCTCAAGAACTGGAACCGCGCGGAATCGGTCGCGGCGGCCGGTGAAGAATTGCTCGCCGCCTGCCTGCGCGAGCTTGAAGCGCCCGCCTACAAAGAGCCCCCGGACGACGCCGGCGCGGCGCGCTTCGGGCGTTTTCTAAAAGGACAGGGGGTCGGCCGGACGCCGACAATCGCCCTGCCCGGCCTCTCGCCGCACGGTCAGGGGCGTGCCTTCGACTTTCAGGTGACGCGGGGCGGCTCCGTCATCGCCGACACCTCCTCCGGCTCCGTCTCGTCGCGCTGGGACGCGCCCGGCTGGACCGAAAAACTCAGGGAGGCGGTCGCCAAATCCGGCGCCCGCATGACCGGCCCGCTCGAATCCCCCCGCGAGCCGTGGCACTACACCTACAACCCTTGAACCTGTCTGGCACCGTAATTGTCTCACCGTAGTTAAAGCTTCAGAAGGTGTACGGTTATGAAAATTCTTGTAACTGGCGGGACGGGCGTCATCGGCCGGGGCGTCATCCCGGCACTCCTGAAATCGGGCCACGAAGTCAGGCTGCTCTCGCGCCACGCCGAGGCCGACGCCAAGGAGTGGCCGCGCGACGGGATTGAGCCCTTCGAGGCCGACGTGACCGACCCGGCCTCCTTGCGCGGCGCGGCCGAAGGCTGTGAGGTTGTCGTACACATCACGGGCATCGTCGAGGAGGCGCCGCCCGAAGTGACCTTCGAGCGCGTCAACGTCCAAGGCACGCGCAACATGATTGAGGCGGCTTCGGAGGCGGGCGTCCGCCGCTTCGTCTACGTCTCCTCGCTCGGCGCCGACACGGGCGAGAGCGAATACCACCGCTCGAAGCTCGCGGGCGAGCAGGCCGCGCGCGAGTTCCGGGGCGAGTGGGTCGTGCTGCGGCCCGGCAACGTCTACGGCCCCGGCGACGAGGTCATCACGACGCTGCTCAAGATGGTGCGGGCGCTGCCGGCCGTGCCCGTCATCGGCGAAGGCGGGCACAGGTTCCAGCCCGTCTGGTACGAGGACTTCGGCGCGGCGGTCGCGCGCGCGTGCGACATGGAGGGCTTGTCGGGGCGCGTGCTCGAAGTGGCGGGCGAAGAGGTGACGAGCACGAACGACCTCATCGAGCGCATCTCGAAGCTGACGGACCGGAGCCCCGCGCGCATCCCCGTGCCTTCGTTCCTCGCCTCGCTCGGCGTGAGCCTCGCCGGGATGGGCTCGGTGGGCTCGAAGCTCGCGTCGCTGCTCGGCGTCGGCGTGCCGCTCAACGAGGCGAAGCTGACGATGCTCCTCGAAGAGAACCTGATACGCGAGGGCCGGCCGAACGCTCTGACCGAGGTCTTCCACGTCGAGCCGACCGGACTGGACGACGGCCTGCGCCTGCTCGCCGACTCCGTGCCCGAGCAGTTGCCGGACGAGGGGACGGGCGGCCTTGAGAGGAAGCGTTTCTGGGCCGACATCTCGGGCACCTCGCACACGCCGCAATCTTTACTCAAACTCTTCCGCGAGCGTGTGCAGGAGATAATGCCGCTCGAATTCGCGGCCGAGCCGGGCGCGGCGCGCACCATCAAGCGCGGCCTGACGTTGACGGCGTCGCTTCCGGCGCGCGGCCACATCCAGATGAAGGTGGTCGAGGCCAACGAGCGTCGCGTCACTCTGGCGACCGTCGAGGGCCACCCGCTCGCGGGCGTCGTCCAGTTCAGCGCCTCGCGCGAGGGCGGCGCCGTGCGCTTCCTCGTCGAGATTCACGCGCGCGCCGCCAACGCGCTTGACTGGCTGGCGATGAGCACCGTCGGGGCGCCGATGCAGGACGCGAACTGGGTGCAGGTCGTCGAGCGCACGGTGAGCGCGAGCGGAGGCCAAGCGCCCGCGGGCGTCGAGAGCGAGTCGGAGGTGTTGGACGAAGAAGAGGCGGCGAAGGCCGAGAAGCGCATCCAGAAACTCGTCACCGGCAACCGCCGCGCCGAGAACACCTTGAAGGTGGAGGCCGGCCACCGCGCCGCCGTCCGCCAGAGGCCGCCCGCGCCTAACAGGAAGACGGGCGAAGGCGGCACCGCCGAATCTCTCGGCAACGCCGCGCGTACGGCGACGGCCGCCGCCGCCCAACTCATCTCGTCCGTCGGCAAGGCGGTTAAAAGGGACGACGAATGATTTCAGGAGTCGGCCTTGCGGGCCTCTGAAAGCCACAGTCGGCCGCGGGCCAAGTCGAGGGTGATGAGGTAGCGGCTCATGAAGGGCTGCCCGAGGTTGCCGTCCATAATCATGTCAGTCACCACCACGGGGCTGTCTATCGGCACCCCCGGCGCGGCCTCATACCTGAGCCGCTGCTCCTTGACCTCGGGGTCGAGGCCGAACGCTCCGGCGTAATCCTTCGAGATGAGCGAGACTCCGCCCGCCCCGGAGTCGAGGATGAGCCACGTCATTCCCTCCGCGGTCGGGACGCCGACGAACGCGCTCAGGCACCTCGCGGAGCACTCGCGGGAGACGCGCAGCGGCAACTCCCTCATCTTCTTCACCCGCCTCGCGAGGCTTCCGGGCGTCTCTATCGTCAGCGTCGCGGCCGTCTGGTCGAGGGTGATGGCCTTGCCGTCGAAGGCGTCGAGCGAGAGCAGCCCGTCCGGCTTCTTGTCTCCGGGGAATTGGTCGCCGAAGTCAATCTTGCCGACGCTGACGGGGGTGAGGGCCACGCCGCCGGCCGTGATGCGCACGCCGTCACAGTGCGGGCCGTCGCTCCGCTTGCCGAACATGTTGTAGCCGGTGGTCCGGCCCCAGAACTTACAGCCGAGGCCCTTCGAGAATTCGTCGGTCAGCAGGGTGACTCCGCCGCCCGTGTCGAGGAGGAAGTCGCCGGGCTTGCCGTTGACCGTGACGCGCACCTTCCACAGAGCCTTGCGGAAGCGTTCGAGCCTGATGACCTGCGGCGCGTCGGCCGCCCTGCCCGCGGCGGAGACTAACGAAGGCATGAGGACGAAAGTCAGGGCGAGCGCGGCGGCGAATTTTCGCGGCATGGATGAAACCTCCGTATGAGAATGGATTAAGTCTACTTACTTCCCCTCATACGCGGAGGAGCAGACGCGGTTCCGTCGTGGCGACCGGCCGCTTCCGCCCGATTCATTGATTTATTTGAAGACCCTCTTTAAAGCCGACCGCGCCGCCCAGTAGCCGCACATGCCGTGGACGCCGCCGCCGGGCGGGGCCGAGCTTGAGCAGATGAAGAGTTTTTTGTTGGGCGTCGTGTAGGGGTCGAGGCGGGGGACAGGGCGCGCGAGGAATTGCCAGATGGTGTTGGCGCCGCCGCCGATGTCGCCGCCTATCATGTTCCAGTTGTGGCGCTCGACCGCGACGGCCGTCATCGTGTGGCGCGCCCGTATCACATCCCTGAAGCCGGGCGCGAAGCGTTCTATCTGCCGCTCGATGCGCTCGGTCATGTCAACGTCGGAGCCGTGCGGGACGTGGCAGTAGGCCCAGCCCGTCTGCTTGCCCTCGGGCGCGCGCGTGCGGTCGAACAGGCTCTGCTGCGCGACGAGGACGAAGGGCCGCTCCGGGTGCTTCCCCTCCCAAGCCTCGCGCTCGCCCGCCGCAATCTCCTCGAAGGTGCCCGCGACGTGGACCGTCGCCGAGCGCCTGCACTCCGGCGCCCTCCACGGAATCGGCCCGTCGAGCGACCAGTCAATCTTGAAGACGCCCGGCCCGTAACTGTAATCCGAATACTTCTTCCTGAACCCCGACGGCAACTGCTCGCCCGCTATCTGCACGACCTGCCGCGGCGACAAGTCGAAGAGCACGCAACGCGACTCGGGGATGTCGGCCAGCGTCTTCACGGGATGGCCGACTCTTATCTCGCCGCCCAAACTTTTAAGGAGCGCGGCGAGCCCGTCAACAATCTTCTGCGAGCCGCCGCGCGCGCACGGCCACGCGACGGCGTGCGCCACGAGCGCCAGCACCAGCCCGAACGACGCCGTCCCCCACTTCTCCAGCGGCACGACCGAATGGGCGGCGCAGCCCGCAAAGATTGCCCGCGCCCGCGCCCCGCGGAATCGGGCCTTCGCCACCGACTCGCACGAGCGCAGCCCCAACAGCCCGAACCTCAACATCAGGAAAGGGTGACGCGGGAAGCGGACCGGCTTCAAAATCTCCTCGAAGAACGCCTCCGGGTCGCGCAGGAACGGCCGCATCAACTGCGCGTAAGCCTCCTTGTCCTCGCCCAGCGTCTCGCCGGTCGCCTCCAGCGAACGCTGCATCAGCGCGGCCGTGCCGTCGTCGAACGGGTGCGCGAGCGCCGCCTCGGAATCGACCCACTCGACGCCCCACTTCTCAAGCCCGAGCGTTTTAAAATATGGGGAGACGACGCCCATCGGGTGAATCGCCGAGCAGATGTCGGCGACGAAGCCCGGCTCGGTCAGCTCCGCCGACCGCGCGCCGCCGCCGATGGTCTCCTTCGCTTCGAGCACGCACACCTTGAGCCCGGCACGCGCAAGCTCCACGCCCGCGCTCAGCCCGTTCGGCCCCGACCCCACCACGACCGCGTCGAAAGATTCCATCCCGCACTCCCCCGAGCCTCAACATTTTCGCCGCACACCCGAAACGCCCCCGCAACTTGCTTCGCCAATACTACCGAATCGCCCGCGCTATGTCTCCGAAGATTTAAAACCCTTGGCGGAGGTTTCAAACGACCATGCCCGAAGAGGACTCGAAAAGCGACGAACTGACGCCCCAGGAAATCGGCGAGCAATCCATCTACGAGGGCGAGACCGAGATGCAGAGCCGCATCCTGCGCGGCGACGAAACCAAAGGCGACCCCGACTCGCGCGACGTGGCCGGCTCGACGGCCGTCCGCGACACCGAGGAGGAGCGCACCGACCGCGACACGCACCACCGCGACTCGGAGAGCGCCGCGGAACGCACGGAGAAGTGAAGGGACTTTATGCTGCTTAAAGACAGGGTGGCCGTCGTCACGGGCGCCGGCTCAGGCATTGGCAAGGCCGCGGCGCTCCTACTCGCACGCGAGGGCGCGCGCGTCGGCGCGCTCGGGCACACGGAAGAGCAGTTGCAGGAGACGGTCGAACAGATTAAGCGCGAGGGCGGCGAGGCCATCGCGCTCGTCGCCGACGTGTCTGACCCGGAGCAGATGCGCCGGGCCACCGAGCGCGCCGCCGAAGAGTGGGGCCGCATCGACATCGTCTTCGCCAACGCGGGCGTCAACGGCGTCTGGGCGCCTATCGAAGAGCTTGAGCCCGACGAGTGGGACAAGACTCTCGCCGTCAACCTCAAGGGCACATTCCTCTCGGTCAAGTACGCCGTGCCTTACTTGAAGCGGCGCGGCGGCTCGGTCGTCATCACGTCTTCGGTCAACGGCACGCGCATGTTCAGCAACACGGGCGCGACGGCCTACGCCTGCTCGAAGGCCGCTCAGGTGGCCTTCGCCAAGATGGTCGCCCTAGAGCTTGCGCCCGACAAGGTCCGCGTCAACGTCATCTGCCCCGGCGCCATCGAGACCCAGATTGACGAGAACACCGAGAAGCGCGACCTCGAAGAAGTCTCGCCCGCCGTCGAATTCCCGGAAGGCAAAGTCCCCTTGACGCACGGCGAGCCCGGCACCTCCGAGCAGGTCGCACAGCTCGTCCTCTTCCTCGCCTCCGACGCCTCCTCCCACATCTCCGGCACGGAGATATGGATAGACGGCGCGCAGTCTCTCCTTCAGGGATAAGAACGGGCGGGCTCACTCGACCTCGTCGGCGAGGCGGGTCCAGACTTCGGTGAACTTCTCGATGTCGGCGCGCGTGCGCTCAAGGACGCGGCGGCTGTCCATGTAGGCCGCCCAGTGGGGCGTGTTCGTCAGCGCCTCCTGCGTGTCTTCGCCGAGCGCCTGCGCCATGAGGGCGACGAGGTCCTGCGTGACGCGCGTGTGTTCGAGGAGCGCCTGAATGATGTTGTAGGCCAGCCGCGCCTGCTCGAACGCCAAGCCCTGCGGGGCCCGCTCCCCGCCTTCCGCTTCCGCCATCACTCGCCCCCTTCGTACCAACTGCCGCGCACGAGCGGCAGGCCGGCGACGTGGGCGCCGCACAGCTCCGCGTCGCCGTCGAAAATCTTTAGTTCCGTGCCCGGCGCGAGGCGGTCGTACTTGACGAGCGCGAGGGCGACGCCGCGGTTGAGGCGGGGCGAGAAGGCCGTCGAGGTGATGCGCCCGACCTCGCGGCCGTCGGCGCAGTCGCGCAGCCGGGGGTCGGCCGGCGCGTCGAGCCCCCGCTCGAAGATGAGGCCCGTCAGCTTCTTCGCGACGTGGCCGCGCCAGTGGATGCGCGCGATAATCTCCTGCCCCGTGTAACAGCCTTTGGTGTAGCTGACCGCCTCCGCCTCTTCGACGACTTCGAGCACGACGTTCGCGTCCGAGGCGTCAACGCCGTAGCGTGGGACGCCGGCCTCGACGCGCAGGACTTCGAGCGCCCGCTCGCCCGCCGGCCTCGCGCCCGACGCGGCGAGCGCGTCACGAAGAGCTTCCTTCCGCCCGCGCGAGACGAAGAGGTCGTAGCCGTCCTCGGCCGTGTGCGTCGCGCGCGCGACTTCGACGGGCGAGTCGTCGAACGTCGCGGCCGTGACGCGCCCGCGCTCGGTCGCGGCGGCGTCCGCGCCGAGCGTTCGCGTTATGACTTCGCGCGCGCCCGCGCCCTGCGCGGTCAGGCAGGCGGTCTCGGCCGTCAGGTCGCGGACGAAGAAGTCGCCGGCCAGCGTGAAGCGTTCTAGGTCGCGGAGCAGGCGGGCGTAGGTCTCCGGCTCGGTGTCGAAGAGGAAGCGGTCGCCGCGGCGGAAGACGCGCACCAAGGCGACGAGGCGCCCCTGCGGGTTCGGGAAGGCGGCGTGCATCCACGCGCCGTCGGCGAGCGCGGCCACGTCGTTCGTCACCATCCCGTTCAGGAACCTGACGGCCTCGCCGCCCCACACCTCGACCCGGCCGCGCGCAGACAAGTCGAACAGGCCGGCGCCTCCGCCGCGCACGGCCTCGTACTCTGCGCGCCAGTCGCCGTCGGACGCTGGCTGAGTCTTCGCGGCTTCGTTCATGAGAGGAAGGCTACTTGAGCTTTTCGAGTTCGGCGCGCAGGGCGTCGTAGTCGGCCTTGTCGCCGGCCTTGAAGGCGAGGTTGACGTAGCGGACGACGCCGTCCTTGTCAACGAGGAAGATGGTGCGCTTGTTGAAGCCGTACTGCTCCATGTAGCTGTCGTAGAGCTTGGCGACGCGGTGGTCGTGGTCCGAGAGCAGGGGGAACTGGAGGTTGTGGTGCTTGGCCCACTCCTGATGCGAGAAGACGTAGTCGCCGCTGATGCCGAGCACGGTCGCGTTGAGCTTGGAGAGTTCGGCGAAGGTGTCGCGGAAGGTGCAGACCTCCTTCGTGCAGCCGCCCGACCAGTCGGCCGGGTAGAAGGCGAGGATGACGTTCTTGCCGCGCAGGCCGGAGAGCGACATCTGCTCGGCGGGCTTCATGAAGATGGCCTCCTGCGTGGCGTAGGGGAGCTTGAAGTCGGGCGCGGGCGTGCCGACCTTCGGGGCGGCGGCGGAGGCCGAGGCGGCGGCGGGGTTGGCGTAACCGCCGTCGGCGGGCTTGGTCGTCTGCGCCGTCTGCGCGGAGACACCGGCGGCGGCTGCCACGAGGACGAGCGCGAAGGCCGCCGTCCGGCCTTTGAATATTCTTTTCAGCATGACTCTCATCACCTCTTCAGGTCGCGGAGGGCGCGCGCGACCGACTTGTAATCTTCGAGCTGCGCGGCCTCGCGGCGGTGCGAGGCGAGCACCTGCGGGCTCGGGTGGTAGAGAGGCACGAGCAGGCGTCCGTGCCAGCCGTGGACCTCTCCGGCGTTCTCCTTGAGCGTGAGCGGATGATAATTGATGGCCCGGAGGGCGGCAAGCGACACCGCCCCGAGCGTGACGACCACCGGCGGGTCAATCACCTCCATCTGCCGCCGCAAAAACTCCGAGCAGTTCGCCACCTCCTCGCGCGTCGGCTTGCGGTTGGCGCCCGTCTCCGAGCGCGGGTTGCACAGCGCCGAGTTCGTGATGAAGAGTTCTTCGCGCGAGAGGCCGACCGAGGCGATGAAGCGCGAGAAGTTGCGGCCCGACTGGTCGCCCGAGAAGGGCACGCGCGTGCGGTCGCCGCCCTGCCGGCCGGGCGCCTCGCCGACGAACATGACGCGCGCGCCGGGCCGCCCGTTGCGCTCGCTCAGCACGGCCGAGCGCCCGCACATCGCCGGGCACCTGCGGCACGCCGCCGCCTCCGCGACGAGCGCCGCGAACTCGGCCGCGCGCGGCGCCCCGGCCTCCGCCTTAACCCCGACTCTCACTTCTCCACCCCAGCGCGAACCCGAGTGCGGGCGCCGCCAACAGCACGGGCACGCTCACGTACCAACTCTCGACCGCCAAGAGGAACCCGATGACGACTATGAACTCGACGGCGCGGGCCATGTACTGCCCGAAGGTGCAGGAGGGGGCGGGGGAGCCGCCCATTATCATCAGCGAGAAGCACCGGCCCCGGTAGTCGCGCGCCACCATCACGACGGAGAAGAGCAGGACGGCCAGCAGCACGCAGAGGTCTACGAGCAGGCCGTAGAGCGCGTACTTGAAGGTCTTGCTCATCGCCGTCGCCGGGGCCGACTACTTGACGACCGTGATGTCGCGCGAGGTCGAGTTGTAGCCGCCGTTATCGACGAGGTTGCCGGACTTGTCAACCAGCTCGACCTTGACGGTGTGCTTGCCGGCCGCCCAGCCCGAGAGCCAGATGGGCTCCCACTTGTCTATGTACTTGGCCTCGCCGCCGTCAACAGAGTAGCGGACACGGTAGTCGCCGCCGTCGCCCTGAAGCTTGGCGTTCGAGAGCCAGAAGTCAATCATGATGGCGTCGGCGTCCGGCCCCTTGTACTCGCCCTTCGGGCGGCTGTAGGTGAGGAGCGGCTTCGACTTGTCAACGGCCCCGGCCGTGCTCGAAGCCATCTCCTTGCCCTCGCGCGTGGCGGCGGGCGAGGCCGAAGGCGAGGCCGAGGGCGAGGCCGAGGGCGCGGGCGTGGGGGTCTTCGCGGCGTTCGCGCTGTCGGCCATCTTCTCGCCGGTGGCGGTGGTCGTCGGCTTCGTCGCGTCGCCGCCGCCCTTCACCTCAAAGGAGACCATCTGGAAGGAGCCTTCGTTCTTGTAGCTCTCGTGCCAGGGGCGCGAGGCGAAGACGCGCAGCGTGTGTTTGCCTTCGGAGACGTTGCGCAGCTCGAAGGGCTGGTCGAGGTTGTAGTAAGCCTCGTAGGGCTGGTTGTCGAGGATGACGTGGATGTGGTTGCCCATGCCGGTGGCCGGGTCCTTGTGCGGCATGTAGCCCTTGAGGTCGCCCGAAAGATTGAGCTTGACGGGGACGGTCGAGCCGTTGACGGTCGCGCCCTCGCGCGGCTCGACGATTTTAAGGGCGGGCGAGGCCGCGTCCTGCTCGCCGCGCTGCGCCGACTGGTCCTTAACCTTCTGCGGGCGCCCGACCTCCGAGAGCGCCTGCTGGGCGGCGGCCGTGGCGGCGGGCGAGGCCGCGGCCGCGGCGTTGGAGCCCGCGCCCCCGTTGGCGTTCATGTCCGAGGTGCACCCCGCGGTCAGGGCCGCGACCGCGCACGCGACAAGCATGATTCGATAAAGTCTCATCAGTTCCTCCGGCGTAAGCGTGTGAAGGTTTCGGGGCGATTATAACCCTCAGACGCGGGCGCGGGCGAGACGCCGGAGCCCCGCGCCTCGCCCGCCCGCTCATGATTTAAAACCGCCGGCTAGCGAGTCTCGGCCGCGGCGGCCGGGCGCGCGCTCGCGCCCTGCACGAGCCGGGCCTCGCAGGCCGCCCAGTCGATGTTCGAGAAGAAAGCCTCGATGTACTTCGGGCGCTCGGCCGGCTTGTAGTCGAGAAGGAAGGCGTGCTCCCAGACATCCATGACGAGGACGGGGACGAAGCCGGCGACGTTGCCGACCTCGTGGAGCGTGATCCAGTGGTTCGAGAGCGACTCGTGGACCGGGTCCTGGTAGCAGATGGCCCACCCCACCCCGCGCATCTTGCCGACGGAGACGAAGTCGGCCTTCCACACGTCGTAGGAGCCGAAGGACTGCTCGGCGAGGCGGCGGAACCGGGAAGAGTTCTCGGGGTCGGTCGTCGTCGAGCCCTTCTTCATGTTGCCGAAGTAGTACTCGTGCAGGACCATGCCGTTGTACTCGAAGCCCATCCGGCGCGTCAGCTCCGAGTAGGCGGGCATCTCCTCCTGGTCAACCTTGCCGTCGCGCAAAAACTCCGTGATCTTCTGCGTCAGCGTGTTGGTGTTCGTGACGTAGCCCTCGTAGAGCTTGAAGTGCATCTCCAGCGTTTGGTCGGAGATGCCGTTCAGGCCGCTCAAATCGAACTGCTTGGGCTTGTAAAGCTTAACGTCCGTCATTCACGTTCCTCCTTGATAAATGCGAACCCCCGCGAGGTTTTATTGCTTCGCCCGAGATTATAAACGCAAAGGGGCCGCGCCCGCACAAGCGCAGGCGCGGCCCCGTCGCCGATTCCCCGGCGGCCTCACTTGCCGAACATCACGTAGTCGCCGTGCGACGTGCCCATGAAGAAGAGCATGGGGAGCGAGAGCCAGGTGTTGGTGCGCGAGGCGAGGAAGGCTTGCCGCGCGAGCTCCGGCGGGGCGGCCTGCCCCGAGACGGTGCCGGCGATGATGCGCTTCTGCGCGCGCCAGATGATGCCCCACACGTTGAGGAACATGAAGATGCCCAAGGCGCCGCCGATGCCGATGGAGTAGGTCTTGTTGCTGCCGTAGTCGCCGAGGCGCGAGCTGAGCCACCAGACGATGACGGCCGACATCAGGATGACGAGCAGGGCGACGAAGGCCGCCAGAATCTTCCCGTCCTTCGTCAGCTTCGGCAGCAGCACGTAGTAGACGGCCCAGAAGGCGAGGGTGATGACGAGCCACACCAGCAGGATGAGCCAGACGTTCTCGCGGGCGTTGCGGGCGTCGCCGTTGAGGATGTACATGGCGTAGTACATGAGGCCGGCGACGACCGTGACGACGGCGCCCCAGCGGAAGTACCAGAGCGCGGGCGGCATGAGGGCCGGCACGACCGTCTTCTTCGTCGGCGCGTCGAGGCCCTTCATGAAGTTGACGTTAACGAGGTTGAAGAAGTAGAGCATGCCGATCCACGTGATGCCGCCGACGAAGTGGGCCCAGCGCACGATGATGCGCGCCAGCTCGCCCCCGCTCGGCGCGTGGAAGAGGTCCTGAAACATCCCGAGTGTCACCGGCAGGTGAAGCGTTGACTCGAACATCTCTGTCCTCCAGTCGCGGTTCCGAGAATTATGTTTTACGGCGCGTGAGATTAGCACAAAAGGGGCCGCCCCGGCGCAAGAATTTGCCGGGGCGGCCCTTCGGAAGTGAAGTGTCCGGCGGCGCGCTTAGTCGCTGGCGCCGCTCTTGGCCTGCTGCTGGAGCGCCTTCGGGTCGTAGGGCGTCTTCAGGTACTCCTTGGCGATGCGCTGGGCGTTGTCGAACTCGACGCCGGACTCGACCGCCTTGTTGTAGGCGTTGACGGCGCGGGCGCGGTCGCCCTTGGCGTCGTAGGCGTTGCCCATCTTGATGTTGGCCCACGCCTCGATCCAGGTCGGGCGCATGTTGCCGTCGAGCGCGGCCTTGAAGTTCTCGATGGCCGGGTCGTAGTTGCGCTGCTCCAGGTAGATGAGGCCGAGGTTGTAGTAGACCCACGAGTTCGAGCGGTCGAGCTTCAAAGCCTCTTCGAGCTGGCGCTGCGCCTCGATGTACTGGCCCTCGCGGAACAGCTCCAACCCGCGCCGCGCGACGACCGAGACGCGCAGGTCGTCGGACGTTCGCAGCACCTTGTTGTTCGGGTCAACGATGATCTCAAGGGGCTTGCCGGCCGACTCGAAGTCGAAGTCCTCGCTCTTGTCGGCGACGTAGACGGTCGTCACCGCGTCGTCGCCCTCGGCGCGTAGCTGCACCTCGACGGGCAGCTTCAGATTCTCCATGTTCTGCCGGACGGTGCCGCGCGCGCGGAACTTGCCGGCCTTCGTGCGGATGATCTGGTAGTCGGACGAGAATTCGGGGACGCCCGTGCCCTCGACCCAGCGGGCGAAGAAGTAGCGCAGGTTGTCGCCGTTGACGGCCGAGGCCAGCCGCTCGAAGTCGTCGATGGAGGCGTTCTTGCCGCGGAACTCCGTGAAGTAGCGGCGCATCAACTGGTCGAACTTGTCCGGCCCCATCGCCTCGCGCAGCATGCGGAAGACCATCGCGCCCTTGTAGAAGACGACGGCCTGATAAGCGGCCGACTGGTCGTCCAAGGTCGAGGGCGCGCGGACGATGGAAGCCGACTGCTCGAACATCAGGGCGCGCTCAAGCATGTCTCGCTGCGCCGTGTCGAGCGCCGCGCCCTGCAAGCGGTTCTCGCGGAAGGCGAACGAAGTCCACTCGGCCAAGCCCTGCGAGAGCCACGCGTCGTCGAAGGACTTGAGGCCGACCGTGAGGCCCCACCACTGGTAGGCGATTTCGCGCAGCAGGCGCTCGTCGGCGGCCATCTGGCGGGTGCCCGAGAAGAAGCGCGGCGAGAGGAACTGGACGCCGGGCGCGGCGTAGGCGTCGAGGCTCGCGTCGTCAATCTGGACGACGGTGTAGCGCGTGCCGAAGGCGGGCTGGCCGTACTTCTGCGTGTTGAACTGGAGCGCCTCGCCGACGAGCTGCGCGTAGGGCTCGATGAACCGCTCGTTGCCGGGCTGGACGTAGAAGGCCAGCTCGAAGCCGTTCATCCGCAGCACGCGCGAGATGAAGCGCCCGGCGGCGAAGTTGCCGACGAGGGCGGGCTGGCGCGTGACGAAGCGGAAGGAGACTTTGCCGCCCTTCGCCTGCGGCGCGACCGGCTCGTCCGAGGCGCCGGCCACCTCGTAACCCGAGGGCAGCGTCAGCGTGATGTCGGACGTGGCGCGGTCGGCGGCGTACTCGTGGAAGGGGAACCAGCGCCCGGCGTACATCAGGTACGAAAGCTCGGGGCCGACGTAGGCGAGGCGCTTGGTGGCGAGCGGCCCGCCCTCGGGCGTGACGAGCGCGCCCGACCAGCGGAAGCGGAGCGTCTGTGGCTGGCCCGCCGGGACGACTTCGCCGAGGTCAACGCGGACGTGCGGGCCGATGGTGTCGAGCCCGGCCTGGTCCTGGACGAAGTTGGTGAGCTGGCGGCCGTTGCGCTCGACGGACTCGATTTTGAGCGAGCCGTTAAGCTCGAAGACGACCGTGCGCGTGTTGTCGAGCGGCGTGAAGGTCACGTCGCCCGCGGCCGTCAGTTGGTGCTGCGCGGGGACGAGTTCGGCGTCGATGCGGTAGCCGGTCACGTCGAAGCGCGCGCGCTGGCCGGGCTGCAAGGGCGTCTCGGCGATTTGCGGCGCGGGCGCGGGGGTGGGCGAAGGCGTGGGCGTCGGGCGCGCGGCCGGCGCCGTCTGACGGCGCGGCGCTCGGCCGCCGGGCTGGGCCGCGGCGGGCGCGGCCGACGAGGCGAGCGCGAGCGCCAGGAGCGTGTAGTTAAAGAATTTTCTCATCGGTGGAGTTTCCCAGGTCGAACGATACGCCCGATACGATTCCCTGACAACTTTTCAGGCCCGTGCCCGGCAGCCGGGGCGTCTGGTTTCAGCTTTGTGGGCGTGTTTTGGATGTCTGCTCGGGCGCACTCGTTGTACGGGCGGGCCGGCCTCGCACTTGACAGGGCGCGGCGCGGCCCCTCATGCTCGGGCGACCGATTTTAACCAGAATTTCAGGAGTTTTCAGGCCCCGGATGAACTCATACGGCGACCCCGCCATCCGCATCACGCTGCTGCCGCGCGACACCAACCCGCAGGGGACCATCTTCGGCGGCATCATCCTCAGCTACATCGACATCGCCGGGGCGGTCGAGGCCCACCGCCGCACCGGCGTCGAACGCTTCGTCACCGTCGCCATGCGCGAAGTCATCTTCCACGAGCCCGTCTACGTCGGCGACCTCGTCAGCTTCTACGCGCAGACCGTCCGCATCGGCACGACCTCCATCACCACCCGAGTCGTCGTCGAGGCCGAACGCTACGGCGGGACGAGCGAGCGCATCAAGGTCACGGAGGCCGAGGTGGTCTACGTCGCCGTGGACGCCAACCGCCGCAAGATGCGCATCGCCCGCGACCAGATAGACAACCCCGGCGGGGTCGAAGTCCACGAGACTTCGTGAACGCCGCCGCACAAAAACGTTGACACGCGGGGCCGGCGGCACCTAAACTCCGGCCCGTCTGCCCCCCTCACATCCGCGGCCCGAACTTACTCTCCCGAGGGAGTGCCGTATGTCCCAACCAGACGACGCCCGCCGCACCATCCTTGTAGTCGAAGACGTGGAAGACACGCGCCAACTGCTCGCGCTCCAACTGCGCGGGCAGGGCTACCACGTCGTCGAGGCGTGCGACGGCCGCGAGGCGCTTATCGCGGCCGAGCGCGACCACCCGGACCTCATCCTGATGGACCTCAGCCTGCCGACGCTCGACGGCCTCTCCGCCATCTACCGCCTGCGCGAGTCCGAGACGACGGCCCGCGTCCCCGTCATCGCCTGCACCGCCCACAGCCCCGAGCTTCACATGAAGGCGGCCCGCGCCGTCGGCTGCGACGAGTACGTCACCAAGCCCGTTGACCTCACGAAACTGACCGAACTCGTCGGCCGCCTCCTCGCCGACGGCCGGGGCGACGCCGCCGCGCCGCACCCGGCCGGCGCCCGCCCAAGGAGCGACGAAGAGCTGCTCGACTACATCGAGGGGTTGATGGGCGACGAGCGCCGCTAACGCGCGGCCTACTCGCCCGCCGGCCCGGCGAGCGGGCGCCACGCGCGCCAGTCGTAGTATTCGAGGCCGGCGAAGTTCTTCTTGTAGTCGTAAACGGAGGGCTCGCGCGTGGCGTAGCCGGGGTAGTAGTGGAGGCAGCCGCGCGAGCGCGAGTACTCGACGGCGAGGAGCATGGTGAGGATGCCGAGGCTGCGGCGCGACTCGTCGGGCTCGAACATGGCGTAGACGGCCGAGGTCGCGCTCTCGCCCACGTCGAGGAAGCTGACGGCTATCAGCCGGGCGCCCGCGTAGACGCAGATTTCCACGTTCGGGCACGGCACGCTCTCAGGCTCGTGCGACAGGAAGTCGTGGAGCGAGTCGGGCACGTCGCCGCGGAAGCGCCGCCTGTGCCGCTTGAACATCGCCACCTTCTCGCCGTCCACGGAAGTCGCGCGCACCTCCGCGCGCAAGTCCCTGTTCCTCGCCAGCACCCGCCGCTGGCTGCGCGAAGGCGCGAAGCTCGCCACGTCGAGCCGCAGCGGCATCACCGTCAACAGCCTCCCGCCGTGCTCCCACCGCCGGTAACGAAAGAACAACGCCCCGAAGTGGCGCCACCCCTCGGCCCACAACTCGTCCATCTGCCACGGCTCGGCACGCCAACAGACGAAATACTGCTCGCCCCGCGAGGTCGTCATTGAAAGGTCCGCGGCCCGCCCGCCTACTCCGTCTCCATGTGTGTCTCGACGAACAGCCTCCACGCCGGCTTGGCCTCCGGGGGGGCGAAGATGCCGATGTTGAGCCGCCTGTAACCGGCGAGGATGGAGTGCCGGGGGAGGTTGCTGCTGGTGTCCGCCCAGGCGACGGCGCCCGACGGGCTGCCGTAGATGTCTCCGAGGAAGTCGATATCCCTGATTGGTATAACCGATGAGATGTTCTTGCCGATAATCCGTGGCCACTCGTGGTAGACGAAGTAGCCCTTACCGTCGAGCAGGGAGATTTGAATCTCCCTGTTGCGATACGCGCCGTGGCCCTTAGCCACCTCCTCGATCAGACCGGCGGTCTCGTCGCCCGAATGGGGCGCCCCCGCGGCGTCGAGTTTTTCTTTGACCGCGGCGAGGAGTTTCGTCCCGCGCCGCAGCAGGTCGGGCCAGGCGAAGCCCGCGGGCTGGTCGCGCCCGGCCCCCCCGACCGACTTCTGTATCTCCGCAATCCGCTGCTGGAGGTCCGAGAATATCCGGGCCTGCAAGTCTCCCGCCTCGACGGCCCGGATGGTGGAGAGGGAGAGCGACAGCCGGCTGAGCAGCGAGTAGCGCCGCGCCGAGTCCTGCAAGGTGCGCCGCAGGGCCTCCGCCAGTCCTTCGACCTCCCTGCGGAGGGCGACGGGCTGGAGGGCGTGCCTGTACTGGAACGTGAACTGCTGGGCGAGGTCGAAGGTGAAGTCGGTGAGTTCGTCTTTGATGAGGACGTAGGGCTTGTCCGCCCGCAGCGCCCAGCCGAGTTCGAGGAACACGTTGGCGTTGTGGCTGGACAGGTCGCACAGGACGATGTCGGCGCGTTCGAGCTTTTCCAGCACGCCCTCGGCGATGAGCCTCGACCCGATGTCTTTGTCGTCCCTGACGCACGCCAGCCCCGCGGCCGCTACGGCCGGCGCAATCAAGCCCTCGTACACCTCGTTCCAGTGGTTGGCGTCGGTGTACCTCGGCCTGTCCGGCTCTTTGACCGTGAACGGCATGATGACGAAACAGGTCTTCGGGCTTTCACTCTCCATAGTCGCGGCACCTTTTCACCGGCGGCGTCACGGGCCTTCGTCTCAGTTCAGGCGCGACTGCACGCGGCGCAGCGCCTTGGCGGCCTGGGCGAAGTCGGGGCGCTCGTCGAGGGCGTGCTGGTAGTGGCGGGCGGCGTCGAGGGGGCGGTGGCGCTTCTCGTAGACGCGGCCGAGGTTAAAGTGGGGGAAGGCGTAGGACTCGTAGCGGGGGGCGGCCAGCGCGCGGCGGAACCAGCGGACGCAGGTCCAGAGGTCGCCCTGCGCCATGAGGTAGCTGCCGATGTCGTTGTAGGGGTTGCCGAAGGTCGCGTCCACGCGGATGGCTTCGAGGCACTCGTCAATCGCGTCCTGATAGCGCCCCTCGAAGCTGTAGACCCACCCCAAGAAGGTGTGGGCCTCGGCCGTCGGGTACGTCTCTATCGAGCGGCGGTAAAGCTCGGCGGCCTCCCCGTAGTCGCCGCCCTGCTGCGCCTCGTAGGCGCGGCGGAACAGCTCGGCCGCGCGGCGCCTCCCCTCATTCTGACCAACTTCTTCTTCAAACATAAGTCTTAACAGCCTGCCGGCGCCGCCTTCGCGGCCGGGGACGGCTGAGCCTTGCACGGCGCGGCGGGCGCGTCCGTGTCGAGGCGGCGGATGCGGCGGTCGGTGCGCGGCGAGATGCCGTCCGGCGCGGCGGCGATGGCCCGGCGCAGCACGTCCGAGTCGATGAGCTTCGAGCGGAGCGTGTCGGGGTGCCCCTTCAACATCTCGTACTGGTCGCCGCCCTCGGCGACGTAACGCGTGGTGACGAGCGTGTATTTCCTCTTCGGGTCTACGGCCCGGTCGCCGACGGTCAGCTCGCGGACGCGCGAGCCCGCGGGCAGCGTGGCGTCGAAGGAGTAGCGCATCCCGGCGACCTGCGGGAAGCGGCCGGGCTCGGCGCCGGGCGCGGTGCGGCTGACGCCGTGCTCGATGGCCTTGCGCAGCGTCTCGCCCGTGACTTCGATTTTGACGAGGTCGTTGCTGAAGGGGAGGATGGAGAGCACGTCGCGCAAGCTGAGGTCGCCCGCCGAGATGATGGTGTCGGCGCGGATGGAGCCGCCGTTGATGAGGGCCACGTCGGCGCCCGTCTCGCGGCGGAAGGCGTCGGCGATGAAGTCGGCGATGTTGGTCTCCTCGGTGCGGCTCGTGGCGCTGCGCGCGTCGAGCGCGACCAGCGTCCGGCCGACGACGACCGACAGCTCTCGAATCTTGTCCCCATACTTGGTCGTCACGGCCGAGAACTCGGGGTCGTCGGGGGTGGCGTCGGTGACGTTGATGACCTGCCAGTCCATCGACTCGACCTTGCCGGTCGAGGGGTCGATGTTGAGGTCGATGCGCCCCATCTGCTTGGCGTCGGCCGTCATCTTGAAGATGGGCACGCCGGCCGCGGAGGATTCCAGGAGCGTGTGCTCGTGGCCGCCCACTATCACGTCGAAGCCGGGCGCGCAGCGCGCGAGCTGCTTGTCCTCGCGCAGAGAGAGGTGCGTCAGGGCGACGATGGTCTGGGCGCCGGCCGCGCGCACCTGCGGGATGATTTTCCGGGCCGTCTCGCACACGTCGCGGAACTCGACATCGGGGCCGGGGCTCGAAGTCGTCTTCGTCTCGGGCAGCACGAGCCCGACCAGCCCCACCTTAACGCCCCCCAGCTCGCGCACCTCGAAGAGCGGCGTGTCGCCGAAGGTCTTCCCCGTCTTGGCGTCGATGACGTTGGCGCCGAGCCACTTGAACTTCGACTCGGCCATGCGCTCGCGCAAGACGGCCGCGCCGAAGTCGAACTCGTGGTTGCCGAAGACCGAGTAGTCGAGCCCGATCTGGTTCCACGCGTCAATCATCTGCCGCCCCTTGTAAGTGATGGACTCGACCGACGGCGAGATGGTGTCGCCCGCGAGCAGGAAGAGCGTGTGCGGCGACTCCTTCATGATTTGCTTGCGCAAGGTCGAGAGGCGGGCGAGTCCGCCCAGCGTGCCGCGCTCGGAGGGCGTGAACTGGTACACGTCGTTGACCTGCAAGAGCGTGACGCGGACGGTGCAGGCCGCGCCCGCCTGCTGCTGCGCGAGCGGCGCGCGGGCCGCCGACAGCAGGACGAGGAGTGCGAGCAGGAGGCGGGCGGCGCGCGGGCGGATGAATGCCTTCAACGGAGTTATCCTTCTCATGTTTTAGCTCGGGAGTTTACGGTATACGGACCCTTGTTAGGCCAAAGCTCGTTGCCTGAATTATACTCGTCGCGCGCCGCGCGCGACAAACCCATTGCTTCATGCCCGAGCACAGATGAACACACCCGCAAGCCTTTCCGTCGAGACGAGCAGCCGCCTCCCCACAGCCTTTCCTGAAGCCTCGGCCGTCGCCGTCGGCGTCTTCTCAGACGAGCCGCGCCTGGCGGGCGCCGGAGCCCTCGACGCCAGACTCCGCGAAATCTGCGAGCAGGCCGTCGGCTCCGACGAGTTCAAGGGCGAGGAGGCGACGACGCTCCTGCTGCGCGCGCCGGCCGAGGGCGGCGGGCTGCGGCGCGTCCTTCTGGTCGGGCTCGGCGCGCGCGCTGATTTCGACGCCAACGCGCTTCGGCCCGCGGCCGGCGCCGCCGCACGCGCGGCACGCTCCGCGCGCCTGCGCGCGCTCCACTTCATCCTGCCCGACGCGGGCGGCCCCGCCCCCCGCCTCGCCCGCGCCCTCGCCGAAGGCGCGCGCCTCGGCCTCTACGACAACGGCTTCTATCAGAAGAAGGACGACGACGCGCGCGCGCTCGAACGCCTCACACTCGTCACGGCGCACGACGAAGGCGAACTGGGCGCGGAGCTTGAGCGGGCGCGCGTCGTCGCCGAGTCGGTCAACTGGGCGCGCGCGCTCGCCGACGAGCCGGGCTTGAGCCTCCCGCCGACGGAGTTCGCGCGCCGCGCCGCCGCGATGGCCGAAGAGTTCGGGCTGACGGTCGAGACGATTCACGGTGAGGAGATACGCGCGCGCGGCATGGGCGCGCTGTGGGGCGTCGGGCAAGGGTCGGACGAGCCGCCCGCGCTCATCGTCGTCCGCTACGAGCCCGAGGGCGGGGCCGACGAGGAAGGCTTGACGGCCTTCGTCGGCAAGGGCATCACCTTCGACACGGGCGGCATCTCCATCAAGCACGGCCTCGACATGTACGAGATGAAGTCCGACATGGCCGGCGGCGCCGCCGCCCTCGGCGCCCTGCGCGCCGTCGCGCAGCTCAAGCCCCGCCGCCGCGTCGCGGCCGTCGTCCCCGCGGCCGAGAACATGCCTTCGGGCAAGGCCATCAAGCCCGGCGACATCGTCCGCACGCTCGCCGGCCACACGATTGAAGTGGTTGACACCGACGCCGAGGGCCGCCTCGTCCTCGTTGACGGCATCGCCCACGCGAAGAACCTCGGCGCCACGCGCATCGTCGACCTCGCGACGCTGACCGGCTCCATCATCGTCGCCCTCGGCGCGCACCGCGCCGGCCTCTTCAGCAACGACGACGCCTGGGCCGACGAAGTCGTCGCCGCCTCGCGCCGCGCGGGCGAGCCCGTCTGGCGCATGCCCGCCTCGGACGACTACAAGAAGCTCATCGAGAGCCCCATCGCCGACTTCAAGAACTACGGCGGGCGCCCCGACGCCTCCGGCGCCGCCCTCCTCCTCAGCAAGTTCGCCGCCTCGACGCCCTGGGTCCACCTCGACATCGCCGGCACCGCCTGGCACGACTCCGCCAAACCCTACGCCCCCAAGGGCGCCAGCGGCGCCGGAGTCCGCACGCTCGTCGAGCTTGTCTGCCCCGACTGAAGTCTGCCCCTGATGCGCGACGAGACCATCTTCATGACGGGCTTCCCCGGCTTTATCGCCGGGCGGCTGGTGGAGCGTCTGGCGCGGGACGGCGCGCGCTTCATCCTGCTCGTGGAGCCGGCGTTCGCCGGGCGGGCGCGGCTCGACGTTGAGCGCATCGCGCGCGCGACGGGGGCGCCAGCCGAGGGCTTCCGCATCGTCGAGGGCGACATCACGCGCACGGGCCTCGGGCTCTCCGCGGAAGACGGGGCGCAGGCGAGGCGCGAGGCGACCGCCGTCTTCCACCTTGCGGCCGTCTACGACCTCGGCGTCGGGCGCAAACTGGCGCGCCTCGTCAACGTCGAAGGCACGCGCCACGTCAACGACTTCGCCGCCTCGCTCCCCCGCCTGCGGCGCTACCACTACGTCTCGACCTGCTACGTGGCGGGCCGCCGCGAGGGGTTGATTCTGGAGAGCGAGCTGCGGCACAAGGCCGGCTTCCGCAACCACTACGAGAAGACGAAGTATCTGGCCGAGCTGGAGGTGGAGGCGCTGAAGGGCAGCCTGCCCGTCACGGTCTACCGCCCGTCGGTCGTGTGCGGCGACTCGCGCACGGGCGAGACGGCGAAGTACGACGGCATCTACCACCTCATCAACTACCTGCGCATCTTCCCGTGGCTGCTCTCGACGGCTAACATGGGTAACGACGCGGTGCGCCTCAACGTCGTCCCCGTTGACTTCGTCGTCGAGGCGCTGGCGGCGCTGGCGTGGGACGAGCGCGCGGCCGGCGCCACCGTCCAACTCGCCGACCCCGACCCGCCCACCACGCGCGAGCTGTTCGACGTGATAGCGGAAAATCTCGTCGGGTGGCGCTCGCTCTTCACCGTCCCCGCGCCGCTCGTGCAGGCCGCGCTGTGGCTCCTCCGGCGAGCGGAGCTGACCGACCTGCCGCGCGTCGGCGTCTACTTCTTCCTCCGGCAGACCTACGACACCACGCGCGCCGACGAACTCCTCGCGCCGCACGGCGTCGCTTGCCCCCGCTTCCACGACTACGCCCCCGCCCTCCTCGACTTCGTCGAGCGCCACCCGACATTAAAGTAGACAGTAGAAAGAATCGGGGCCAACGTTGACGCGTCAGCCCCGAGACTTTTTTTCTACTGTCTACTGTCTACTGCCTTTCAGTACGGGTCGCCGCTCAGCAGGCCGTTGTTGACGCTGACGAGGTAGAAGCCCGTGGTCGGTCGAGCGGCGAGGTTGAAGGTCCCGCCGGCCGGCACCTTCCAGATTTTGAAGTTCGAGTAGGTCAACGGCGTCCCGCTCTCGCAGACTTCGGGGAAGTGGTCGCCGAGGACGAAGTAGGCGGGGCCGCCGCCGATGACGGTGGCGAGCCCGTTCTTGTCCACGACGACCGAGGTCGCCTCGTTGACCGCCATCCCGAGCGCGGTCGCGGCGCGGCCGTCCCTGATTTGGCGCGCGACGAAGGCCATCGTGCGGCCCATGCGGTCGCGCGTGACGAAGTGCGAGTCGGTGATGACGCCTTGCAGGTTCGGCCAGTTGAAGAAGTCGTAGGTGAAGCTGATGTAGCGGTGGTAGGGGTCGAGGAGCGCCTGGCTCGACGTGACGCTCCCCGAACAGGCGTCGTAGGTGAACTCGCCCATGATGGCGAGCCCCGCGCTCGTCCCGCCGACGCCCCCGCCGCGCGCGTAGACCGACTCGACCGCCGTCTCGACCCGCGTGCCGCGGAAGTTCTTCACGTAGTCGCACTGGTCGCCGCCCGCGAAGAAGACGACCTCGGCGTTGCGGACGGTCGTCTCGACGGCCGCCGTGTTCGCGTCGCGCGCGCTCGTGACGACCAGCGTCTCGACCGAGTCCACGCCGTTCATCGCGTAGATGTAGTCGTTGTAGCCGTTCGACCCCGTCGAGCGCAGGATGACCACGTCCACCTTCGTCGCGCACGAGGTGCAGCCGCGCACCCGGTCGATGATCCACTGGAGCGCCGCGTCCACGTCCGTGCCGCCGCCGCCGAAGTCGTGCGCCGGGCCGGCGAGCGCCGGGGCAACGTCGGCGGCGTTGCCCGTCAAGTACCTTGTGACCTTGGCCTGCGCGTCGGCCGCCGGGAAGAGCAGCGCGAGCAGGAGCAGCGCGCCCCCGCGAAATCCGAGCCTCGAACGTCCGCTCATAGTGTTCCTCCTGTATTCATAAAAAGGACGGTTGCCGGTGAAGCCTGAGTGGGGCCGGGCGGTTCTACCCCAAACGGGCCGCGAAGGCAAGGCTTTTCCTCGCCCGCGGTTGACAAGCCGCCGGTTTAGAATTATTCTAAATCCACTTCAACCCGAAGAGAGAATTTATGGCGGTGAGCGACGGAGATCAGGGCGCCGCGGGGCGCGGGCTGACGCCGCAGCGGCGGGCCGTGCTCGAAGTGGTCGCGGGGTCGGACGGCCACCTGACGGCGGGCGAGATTTACGAGGCGGCGCGCAGGCGACTGCCCTCGATCTCTTACGCCACCGTCTACAACTCGCTCAAGTATCTGAGGGAGGCGGGCCTCGTCCGCGAGATCAACTTCGGCAAGGGCTCGAACCGCTACGACCGCGAGACGAACAGGCACGACCACGCGCTCTGCACCGAGTGCGGGCGCCTCGTGGACTTCGACCTCGCCGAGACGGTCGGGCTCATGCGCGCCGCCGCCCGCCGCTCGCGCTTCAAGCCCGAGACGATTCACCTGACGCTCGTCGGGCTCTGCCCCGACTGTCAGGACAAGTCGAAACGTAATCCCCAGACGAAGGTCTGAAAGAGGTGAAGGCATGCCTTTGAGGATCGGCAGCGAGCTGCCCTCGCTGGAGGGCGCGACCGAGTGGTTCAACGCGACGGGCGCGGCGGCCGTCGCGGAGGCGAAGGGGCACCCGCTGCTCGTCCACTTCTGGTCGCTGAGCAGCGCGCCCAGCCTGAAGGGCCTGCCGCGCGTCGCCGAGCGGCGCGAACGCCACGCGGCTGAGGGGCTGAAGGTCATCGCCGTACACGTCCCCGTCATGCCCGACGACGAAGACCCGGAGGCCGTGCGCGACGCCGTCACGACCTGCCGGGTAGAGGAGCCCTGCGCCGTAGATAACCAGTACCGCCTGCGCGACGCCTTCCGCCACGAAGAGTTCAACATCCCGGCCTACTACCTGTTCGACGCGTCGGGCAGGCTGCGCGCTTTCGCCGCGGGCGCGGAGGGGCTGGACGCCATCGGGCCGGAGCTGGAGCGCGTGCTCGGGCAGGGCGGTCAGACCGCCGCCGGGTGAGGCCGGGCCTCGTAAGAACGAGGGGCGCGACCGACAACATCGGTCGCGCCCCTTCGCGTTTGAGAGAAGTTGGATTTTAACGCAACGCGCCGAAGAGCTGCGTGAGCAGCCAGAGGCTAAAGGCGAGCGAGCCGACGAGCAGCACGAGCAAGCCGACGAAGAGGAGGCCGAGGAAGAGCCAGTCGCTCAGCCGCCCGCTCCGCGCTTCTTCCGCCGGGACGGAGGCGCGCTCGCGCAGCAGGTCCACGTTCTTCCGGTTCGACTTCCACGCGGCGTCGAAGAGGTCGCCGACGAAGGGCACGGAGCCGGCGAGGTAATCGACGGCGACGTTGGCCGCCATCCGCGCCAGCGTCACCTTCGGCACGCGGTAGCGGACGCCGGCCGCGAGGATGTAGAAGGAGACGGCCGTCGTCGCTATGTCGCCGACGCCGGGGACGAGGCCGACCAGGGCGTCTAAGCCGAAGCGCCAGCCCGTGCCGGGGACGCGGAAGAGCCCGTCCATCCAGTTCGACAACTGTTCGAGGCTCTGCTCGACTTCGGCGCGCGAATGCTTCTGCTGTAGCATCTCGCCGCCGCGCTTCACCAAACGTTCGCTCAAAGCCATCCGCGTCAGTCCTCCTTTTACCGAAAGGCCCGCGCCGGCAAATTAGATGCGCCAGCGCCCGCCTTGATAGTACGCAAAAAACTGCGCGCGGCGCTTTAAAAACCTCGCCCGCGAGCTTACTATGCCACGGTCAGATTCGATTTCGGGGGAGGCGAAGGATGGGAGACGAGAAAGAGGTCGAGAAGTCTTACGCAAACCAGGACTCGGCGGCCAAGCTGCGCCGGCTGGCCGAGGCGCTTGAGGAAGGCAAGGCTTTCGAGATACAGATCGCGGGCCAGCGCGTCTACGTGCCGGCTCACGCGTCGGTCGAGTTCGAGTACTCGCGCGAGGGCGACGAGGAGGAGATTGAAATCGAGCTGAAGTGGCAGAAGAGGTGACGTGATGCTCGACGTGGTGTTGAGGCGGTTCGAGTCGCCGGACGAGACGCGCGTCTTCGAGAAGGGCAAGCTTGAGATAGTGCGCGTCGGCGGGATGACGGTCGGGCGCGCGAGCTACGAGCCGGGCTGGCGGTGGTCCGAGCACGTCGCGCCGCTCTCGGGCACGCCGCTCTGCGAGGTCGAGCACGTCGGCCTCGTCCTCGCGGGCCGCGCCGTGGCCGCCATGAAGGACGGCGACGAGGTCGTGCTCTCGGCCGGCAGCCTCTTCCACATCCCGGCCCACCCGCACGACAGTTGGGTCGTCGGCGACGAGCCCTACGTCTCGCTCCACTTCATGGGCGCCGACCAGTACGCGACCTGAGAGATGACCAACCAGGAACACAACAAGTACGTCGGCCTCGCCCTCCTCGCCTACGGCGGGCTCCAGCTCCTGATGACGCTGGTGATGACGCTGTTCCTCTTCTTCTTCTTCAGCGCGATGCCGGGCGGGCCGGGCGACGCGCCGCCGCCCGCGTTCTTCGTCATCGTCATCGGCTTCATGTTCGCCTTCCAGCTCTTCTTCACCGCGCCCTCGCTCATCGCGGCCTACGCCGTCCTGAAGCGCAAGAGCTGGGCGCGCGTCGCGGCCATCGTCGCCGGCATCATGGCCTCCATCAGCTTCCCCCTCGGGACCGCCGTCGCCGTCTACGCGCTGTGGTTCATGATGGGCGAAGGCTGGAAGGAGATTTACGACCCGGCCTCCGCCCGCCCGCGCGGCTCGCTGCCTTACGGGCGCGAGTACGCGCCCTGGCAGGAGCAGACGCGCCGCCCCGAGCGCGAGCACGCGCCCCCGCCGACGCCGCCCGACTGGCGCTGACCTTCCCTCAGACTTCCCTGATCCGAGCCCGCGCTCCTTTCCGCGTTTAGAGCCGGGGGACTGCTCCCCCTTATTTCGCCTTTGACGGGAGAGAGTATGCAAGCACAACCGACGCCGGAACACATCATGCAACTGGGCCTCGGCTTCTGGGCCTCGAAGACGCTTTTGAGCGCCGTGGAGCTGGGCCTCTTCACTGACCTCGCGCGGAAGCCCCAGACGGCAGAGGACTTGCGCGAGCGCCTCGGACTCCACCCGCGCTCGGCGCGCGACTTCCTCGACGCGCTCGTCTCCATGCGACTGCTTGAGCGCGACGCCGAGGGGCGCTACTCCAACGCGCCCGACGCCGACATCTTCCTCGACCGCTCCAAGCCTTCCTACATCGGCGGCATGCTTGAGATGGCGAACGCGCGCCTCTACCCGTTCTGGGGCTCTCTGACGGAGGCGCTGCGCACGGGGCTCCCGCAGAACGAGGCCAACAGCGGCGGCGGCGGCGCCGGACTCTTCGACGCGCTCTACGCCGACCCCGCGCGGCTCGAATCCTTCCTCGGCGCCATGACCGGCCTCAGCCTCGGCTCGGCCCGCGCCATCGCCGAGAAGTTTCCGTGGGAACGCTACCAGACGTTCTTTGACGTGGGCGGCGCGCAGGGCGGCCTGCCCGTCGAGATAGCCCGCGCGCACCCGCACCTGACGGGCGGCAACTTCGACCTGCCCGGCGTCCGCGAGGTCTTCGAGAAGTACGTCGCCGCCCACGGCTTCTCCGACCGGCTGAAGTTCTACCCCGGCGACTTCTTCAAAGACCCGATGCCTTCGGCCGACGTGCTCGTCATGGGCCACATCCTCCACGACTGGGATTTGGAGGAGAAGCGCGCCCTCGTCAGGAAGGCTTACGACGCGCTGCCGGCGGGCGGCGCACTCATCGTCTACGAGGCGCTGATTGACGACGAGCGGCGCGAGAACACCTTCGGGCTGTTGATGAGCCTGAACATGCTGATAGAGACGCCGGGCGGCTTCGACTACACGGGCGCCGACTGCCGGGGCTGGATGCGCGAGGCGGGCTTCCGCGAGACGCGCGTCGAGCATCTGGTGGGGCCGGACTCGATGGTCATCGGCGTCAAGTGAGTTATGATGTCAGGATGAAGAACGTCGCCATTCTCATCTTCGACGAGGTGGAGGTGCTCGACTTCTGCGGGCCGTTCGAGGTCTTCTCCGTCACCGGCCGCCGCGAAGGCCGAGAGCCCTTCAACGTCTACACCGTGGCCGAGGCGCGCTCGCCCGTCTCGGCCCGCAACAACCTGAGCGTCAACCCGGCCCACACCCTCGAAGACTGCCCGCGCCCCGACATCCTGCTCATCCCCGGCGGCTACGGCACGCGCCGCGAGATGCACAACGCCGCGCTCGTCGAATGGATTAAGCGGAAGGCCGACGAAGCCGAGTACGTGCTCTCGGTCTGCACGGGCGCGCTGCTGCTCGCCAAGGCCGGCCTGCTCGAAGGGCTCTCGGCGACGACGCACTTCATGGCGATGGACCTGCTGCGCGAGACGGCGCCCAACACCGACGTGCTCGCGGACGAAAGAATCGTGGACAACGGCAAGGTCATCCTCTCGGCGGGCGTCTCGGCCGGCATCGACATGTCGCTCTACGTCGTCGGGCGTCTGCTCGGCGAGCGGCAGGCGGAGGAGACGGCGCGTTACATCGAATACGACTGGTCGGCCCGAGGCCGCCGGCCGGCGATTGTCTGAGGCGGCGTGAACAGGCGTGACGTTTCAATTGCGACGATGACGTGGGCGCGCGACGCCGACGAGGAAAGGCTCGTGCGCGAGTCCTGCGAACACCTCGCCGCGCTCGGCGTCCGGGTCTACGCGACGGACGGCGGCTCCAGCCCCGACTTCATCATCTTCCTGCGCGGCCTGCCGAACTTCACGGTCTTCGAGTCGGGCACGCCCGGCGTCTGGCCGCAGGCGCGCCGCAGCCTCCGCGCCGCCGCCGAATCCGGCTCGCCCTTCGTCCTCTACACCGAGTCGGACAAGCGCGACTTCTTCCGCGACCAACTGGCCGGGTTCATAAGTGATGCGCCCGCCGACGAGCGAGTCGGGGTCGTGCTCGCCTCGCGCTCCGCGGAGAGCTACGCGACCTTCCCCGAGTTTCAGAGGCACACCGAAGACGCCATCAACCACTGTTGCGCCGAGCTGGCCGGCCCGCGCTTCGACTACACCTACGGCCCCTTCATCCTCAACCCCGCGCTCCTCCCCCGTCTCGAACAGTTGCCCGACGACATCGGCTGGGGCTGGCGCCCTTACGCCTTCGCCTCGGCGCGGCGGCTCGGCTACCGCGTCGAGGGGATAGTCAAAGACCTCCCCTGCCCGCCCGAGCAGCGCGCCGACGACCCGCGCGAAAGGCTCCACCGCATGCGCCAGCTCGGCCAGAGCGTACAGGGCCTCCTCCTCTCCGCCTCGTAACCTTCGCGGGCGGCGCGAAATCTTTTCCCTTGCGGCGTCATTAGCAATCGAAGCACAATGCGCGCGAAGCCTTTCGACCCCTCGCCTTCGCTCCTCGCCCGGCACTCCACCGCCGCGGGCCTTAGGCCCTCGGCCCCTTGCGACGAAGGACTCCCAAATGCTTACACGCCGCCCACTCGCCGCCACGCTCTGCGCCATCGCACTCTGCTGCGCCACGCTCCTTGCCTCGGCCCCGCCCGCCAACGCTTACGGCTCACAGGGCCACCGGACCATCGCACGTCTCGCACAGGAGAGGCTCAACGCCACCGCCCGCGCGCGGATACAGAACATCCTCGGGAACACGGACCTCGTCGCCCTCGCCATGTGGCCCGACGAGCTGAAGCAGGCCAAGAAGGGCAAGGGGCCGCTCAAGAACGACCCCGAGGCCAAGGCTTTCAACCAGAAGTTCCCCGGCAACGGCGGCTGGCACTTCGTCAACCTGCCGCTCGACACGACCGCCTACCAACTGAACGGCCCCTTCAGCAAGCCCGACGACGTTGTCCACATCATCGAGGACTGCGTCAGGGTGCTTGAGGGGACTTCGACCCGCTTCACCAAGCGCCAGGCGCTCAGGTTCCTCGTCCACCTCGCGGGCGACATCCACCAGCCGCTCCACGTCGGCTGCGGCTACTACCGCTTCGACGACGACAGCAACGCCCTGATTGTCACGAACCCGGCCGAGGCCGTCGGCCTCACGCACGACACCGGCGGCAACGTCCTCTTCTTTAGCGAGAACGACGACGGCGAGCCCAACCAGCTCCACTCCTTCTGGGACACCGCCCTCGTCGAGCGCCTGACCGGCAGCGGCGGCGTCACCGCCCTCGCCAACTTCCTCGCGCAGAGGGTGGATAACCCCGACCCTTCGTGGAGCACGCCCGGCACGCACCGCCGCTGGGCGCGCCACTGGGCCACCGACTCAGTCACCCAATCGCGCGAGGTCTACCGCGGCCTGACCTTCGGGCAGGCGTTCTTCGAGGACGACGAACGCCTACAGGAGATTGAGACGACGCTCCCGCCCAACTACGCCGCCAACCAGCGCGAGCGCGCCGCCGCCCAGCTCGCCAAAGCCGGCTTCCGCCTCAAAGAGCTGCTCAACCGCATCCAGTGGCAGTAACCGCGCGCCTCACTAGGGGGCCGTCACCCCGGCCCCCTTCTTATCGAAACGAACCGAAAATAATTAGCAGGCTTCTGATCCTTCGCCCGCCGCACTTGCGCGTTAGAGTGCGGGAGCGAACGGCTCCGCCTCACCTCGCAACAGTCGGACTTTCATCCGGCCCACCGGCTATTATTTTCGGAAGGGGATACTCACATGAAAAGGGCTTCTTACTTACTGAGGTTTATGCTGCTCGCGGTCCTCTCGCTGTCGGCGCTCGTGCCGGCGCCGCAGACGGGCGCGCAGACGACGCCGACGGTCGGCAGCGAGCAGACGCCCATCGACATCCGCAACGAGGACTTAACTTTCGTCGAAGACCTGACGGCGCTCGGCTTCAGCTACGGCACGAAGGTCCCGCTGAAGATTATCAACAAGGACGCGCCCGACGAGTTCGGCACGGTCCGCGCCGAGCTGACGAACGGCGGCGGCGAGCTGACCGTCGGCACCACCACCTACAAGCTGCTCCAGTTCCACTTTCACACGCCGAGCGAGCACGAGCTGAACGGCGAGAAGTTCCCGATGGAGCTGCACCTCGTTCACAAGGTCGTGGACGAGACGAGCCCCGAGAACGGCACGCTCTCGGTCGTCGGCATCTTCATCAAGGCGGGGAAGGAGCACAAGGAGCTGAGCAGGATTTTCTCGGAACTGCCCGCGCAGCCGGGACAGGAGCGCCTCGTCCCCCGCTTCAACCTGACGAAGCTCCTGCCGCACGGCCTTGAGTCGTACCGCTACCGGGGGTCGCTGACGACCCCGAACTTCGACGAGGGCGTGAGGTGGGTCGTCCTCGCCGAGCCCATCGAGATGTCGGAGGCGCAGATCGAAGCCTTCAAGCAGCTCTTCCCCGAAGGCAACTCGCGCGAGGTTCAGCCGCTCAACGGCCGCACCATCTACACGGACGTGGAGCCCGAAGACTAACCAAAGATGTCGTCGCCCTTCTCCGTCGGGCGGGCGGGCAGGGAGGCGGGCCGGGAGGTGCTTCGGCACTACCCGGCCCGTTTCCCTTTCGCGCGGGGCGAAGGGGCGAAATACTTTTCGACGTAAAACTTCTCCGACAGGTAGCGGTCCTTCCAACCGGGCTTGGCCCTGTCGAGCAGCAACGCCTCGCCCGCGCCGAGCGGGTAGAAGGCGACGCGCCTGTAGTCTTCGAGCCTGAGCGTCTCAAGCTCCTTTGTGATGCCGCCCATAATCTCGTCGGCGACTTGTTTGAAGGGCTTGTAATCCTTCAGCGCGCGAAACTGCCTGCTCGGCCTGTACGCTTCGGCGGCCAGCCGCGCGACGCGGTACTCCGTGTAGCGGGCCACGCCCTCCTGCCACACCTGAAAGGAGAAGTACCTGTAGTCGTCCGGCTCCAAAGTCGCGGCGAACGCGCGGCGGGCGTCGAGGTAAGCGGCGAGCCGCGCGTCGAACTCCCTGCCCGGCCGCGCCCTTAAGGCTTCCGAGAGCAGCCGGCACAGCTCGCCGAAGCGCCGCGCCACCTCCGGCGACGAATAAGGGAAGGCGTAGTTGAGCATCCACATGCCCGTCCGGTCGCCCCGCGACAGATTAAGCGAGTCAACCTCCTTGTAGTAACGGGGCTGCGAACTCTGAAGCTGGTGGAAGTGCTCGTGCAGGACGGTGACGACCCACGGCGTCGAACTCTTCTTGTCGGTGTTCTCGGCCTGCCCGATGACGACGGTCGGGACGCCGCCGACGGCCGGGAACGTCGCCAGCAGGTGCGTGCCGAAAGTTCTCTTGCGGTAATAGACCTCGCTTTGAAGAAGCGGGTCGAAGCCGGCCGACTCGAAATCTTTCGACGGCGAAGGGTGGCGCATCAAAAACTCGTGCTCGGGCGTCACGAGCAGCAGCGCGAACGGCGCCTCGCGCCAACTCCTCCACACGCGCCCTTCCAGCGCGCGCCCCAAACGAAACGCCTCAGCGATGCGGACGCGGTCCGCCTCCGGCAGCGACGGCTTCTGCCGCGCGACGGCCGTCCCGTGGAGCAGCAGCAGCAGCGCCAGCGCCGACACGAGTCTTAATCTCATGCCTTGTATTCGTCCGCGGCCTCCCGGTTGGTTCCAGATTCCGCCGCGCGCCTACTCGCCCCTGACTATCGCGACGGCGCGCAAGGGTCCGCCGCTGCCGCCCTTTATCTTCATGGGGAGGGCGACGACGTGGAAGCCTTTGATGGGGAGCTGGTCGAGGTTGGCGAGGTTCTCGAAGGCGGGGATGTTGCGCTCGAAGAGGGCGCGGTGAGACTCGAAGAGTTTCGACTGGCCGTAGTCGATGCTCGGCGTGTCGAGGCCGACGGCCTTGACCCGGCGCTCGCGCACGAGCCAGCGCGCCGCCTCCGGGTGCAGGCCGGGGAAGTGGAGCTTGGCGACCGCCTCGGGGCCGCGCTCGTCCGTGCCCATGTAGCTGCGGCGGTCGGGCCAGCGCCGCCCGAAGCCCGTCCGCAGGAGAAGAATCGAGCCGTCGGGCAGCCGCCCGTGCTCGCGCTCCCACGCCGCGAAGTCGTCGGCCGACACCTGATAGTCCGCGTCGCGCGCGCACCTCTCTGACACGTCCACCACGACGCCCGCCCCCATCAACTGTTCGAGCGGCACGCGGTCGGCCGTGTCGTGCCCCTCGGCGAAGTGGACGGGCGCGTCGAGGTGCGTGCCGCCGTGCTCCGCGGTCGAGAAGTTGTTGGCGGCGTAGTAATACCCCTGCGGCGTCACGCCGTCCGCCACCTTCTCCAACTTGAACCCCTCCGCCGTCGGCCAGAACACCGTCTGCTCGTCGTAAGCGTGCGACAGGTCAACCAGCCTCCCGGCGAACGGGTCGGCCTCCTTCGTCCCGCACGACGCCGCCGCCGCGCAGACGACACACAGCGCGAAGACTGCGACCACTCTATTCATCGCCGTCAACCCCCGCGGACGCGCGGTCAGGTGGCCGGGGCCGCTACGACGCGACTCTGATGTCGCCGTCCCACTTCAGTATATCGACGAACTCGTAGGACCAGAGCGAGTAGTTCACGCAGCGTTTCAGCTCGCCGGGGATGAGGCTCGGGGACTGCATCCCCACGTCGTCTTTCCGCTCGGCGTCCGTCGCCCACCAACTCATATACGCCCCCCTGTCGCCCTTCACCTCGGCGTCGGACGGTACCCACCCGCCCGGCTCCGGCTGGCAGAAGCGCCACGACAGCGTGTCCACGGGCGATTCACGGTTGAGCTCGTTGTCCACGACCACGAGCTGCACCCACTTCCCGATGTAGCTCCGGTGGCTGGAGTCGATGATGGTCCCGTTTATCAGCGCCCTGTTCTTATCGACGGTCATGGCGTTGAACTCCGCCTTGACGTAAAAATCCAACGGGGCGTCCTTGTCGCCCGAGTCTCCGGTGCCGTCCACGTCTTGGTTTGGTATCTGGACGCGGTCGAAAAAGTTCATCCACCCGCTCGCCCCGCCATTCGCTTCGGCGTGGGCGTCGAACTCCAAAGTCTTCGTCACCCGGTCGCCTAATATGAACCGGTAGGTGCCGCCCGCCGTCTGGGCGTTGGCGGCAGGCGTGGTCGAAAAGGACAGCAGTAAGAGCGCAAGGATCGTGGTCGCCGCTTTGTTCTTCATCCGTAACTCCTTAAGGCAGTATATAGCCATCGTCGTGAGGTAGATTATTCGCCGACGGGGGAGTTTATATACAGGCACTCCCGACGGATGTCAATGATTCGGGCTAGCGCCCCGGCAGTCTTGAGAATTAACGGATGCGTGTCATCTGGCGCCAGAAGAAGCGGCCGAGGCGGGAGAAGGCGTTGCGGTCGCGGGCGGCTTGCTGGGGTTCGACGGCGACGCCGATGGCGGAGGCGAGTTGGGGGTTGGGCGGGGCGATGTCTTCGTCGCCGTGGCGCTCGGAGAGCCAGCGCGTGAAGGTGCGCGTCACAAGCCGGCGCTGGCGGACTTCGGCCTCGGCGACGAAGGCGGCGCGGAGGTCTTCGAGCCCGGCCGTCTCAAGGCGGTTGGCCTCGTAGTAGGCGCGCAGGGCCTTGAAGAATTTTTCCTCACCGAGCAGGCGGCGCAGCTCGGGGAACATGAGCGCGCCCTTGCCGGAGACGAGGGCGGCGTACTGGAAGGAGTTGCGGTACTCGCGCGCGGGGCGGTCGGCCGGAGCGTCCTCGCCGCCGAAGGTGCGGTAGACCTGATAGACGCCGCGCAGTTGGTCGTCCTCGAACTGTCGGGCGCGCTCCTCGCCGTGCACGTCCTGCGCGTAGAGCAGCGCGGACCATTGAGAGAGGGCTTCGCCGACGACGGGCGCGCGCGAAGGGTCGTTGCCTACGCCCGCGCCCCACCACTGTGCGGCCACGCCCTCGGCCGCGGCGAACTCCAGACTGTCTTCGACCGAGGCGCGCTGCTCGCGAACTATCTCGGGCAGGGTGCGCATCTGCGGCGAGTCGAAGTCCACGAAGAAGGCGCTGGCGATGACGGCGAGGCCGGCGAAGTCGGCGCTCCCAAGGCCGGCGACGAGAGGCACCTCGGCGACCGTGACGGTCTTTAGAGGGAGCGGGCCGAAGCGCGCCGAGTAGGTGCGCGCCGCGTCCGTCCCGACGGCGAGCACGCGGCGGGCGACCTTTTCGTGCTCCGCCCTGTAGACGACGCGGACGCGGAGCCCTTCGGCCGCCTCGCGCTCCTCGAAACGCAGGGCGCGGCCGGCGATGAGGGCGAAGCCGCGAAGGTTCTCGGCCGTGAAGACGTGGCCCGCGTCCGCGCCCCTCTCCCGCGCGCCGTCGGCCGGGCCGAAGACGTTGACGCCGGGCGGCGCGACGACGTGCACGTCGTAGTCGGCCGTATCGGCGAAGACGACTTCGCCGACGGTCGGCTCGACCCCGCGGAGCCAGTCGCCGCCTTCGCGCGCGGCGAGGACGGGGTGAAAGCTTGAGAGGAGCATCACGCCGCGCGAGGAGAAGTTCGTGTCGCGCGCGCGCCGAAGCTCGCGCGTGTCGCGCATGGCGGCGCCGACCTGCTGTAAGGCGTGGGCGGTGAGGCTCGTCTCGTCGGCGTCAATCTCGGGGACCGTGCCCCTGAAGGAAAGCTCGACCTCGGCGGCGGCGCCGGCCGCGACCGCGTCGCGCAACTGCACGCGCAGCGTCGCGCCGCCGTCCTCTTGGGAGAGGGCGAGCGCCTGACCGCCCGCCGTGGCCTTCGTCACGTCGAGGCGCGGCTCGTCGGCGTAAAGCTCGTCGGCCGTCTCGCCGCGCGGCGCCGCGGCTTCGGCGCGGAGGTTCGGGTAGAGGTGAAAGTAGAGGGCCGAGACGGGCCGGTCGTCGCGGTTGACGAAGCGCACGCGCTCTGTCCCCGAGTAGGTGCGCTCGTCGAAGTTCAGGCGCAAGTCAATCCGGTAAGAGTCGCGCTCAGGCTTCTTGACTTCGCCCGCCGTCGGCTGCTGGCCGCGCGACGCGCCCGCGGCGAGCAGGCAGGCGCACAGCGCGAGCGAGGCGGCGAGCCTGTTAGTGATTCTCATCATCCCGCCCTGTCGGAGTTGCCTTTACTGCCCCGTCGCCCTCTGCGTGCGCGGCGGCGCGGGCACCTTGCCTTCGACTATCTGAACGGAGCGGATGCGGTCGCCGCGCGCGATGCGGTCCACGACATCCATGCCTTGGGTGACGTTGCCGAAGACGGTGTAGCCGCCGTCGAGGTGCGGCTGCGGCGAGTGCGTGACGAACCACTGTGAGCCGCCCGTGTCCTTGCCGGAGAGCGCCATCCCGACCGCGCCGCGCGCGTAAGGCACCGTGTTTATCTCGCAGCGAATCTGGTAGCCGGGGCCGCCGTTGCCGTCGCCGCGCGGGTCGCCGCCCTGCACGACGAAGTTGGGCACGACGCGGTGGAACGCGACGTTGTTGAAGTAGCCCTTGCGCGCCAGCTCCACGAAGTTGTCCACGGCGAGCGGCGCCTCCGAAGGCAGCAGCTCAATCGTGAACAGGCCCTTGTCGGTCGCAACGAGTGCGCGCACGCCGCGGCCGACCCGCGCCAGCGCGCGCTCGTAGTCGGCGCGGTGGTTGCGCGTGTTCACCGTCTCGATTCTCTTGTCCGACGCCGCGCCGCGCTCGCGCAGGATGTCGGCGGCGCGTCGGCGGACGAGGTAGTCGGTGACTTCGAGCGCGGACTTGATGGCGTCGTTCGTCTCGCCGCCCTGCTGCCGGGCGAGCGCGCCGAGGACGGAGAGCGCCGCGTCGTTCGTCTCGTCATGCAAGGAGCGCGGCAGCGCCTCGACGAGCGCGCGAGCCGTCTCGGCTTCGGGCGGAAGCTCGGAGAGGAGGTCGGCGGCCGTGGCGCGGACGATAACGTCGTCGGCCTTCAGGCGCGCGCGCGCGACCGCCGCGAGGTCGGGCGGCTTAAAGCCGGCGAGCGCGCGCAGCAGGTCGGGCACGGCGAGCGCGGGCGTGTTCGGGCTCTCGATGAGCGAGCGCAGGAGTATCTGCGCGTCGGCCTGAAGGCCCACGGCGCTGTTGCCGACGGTCGCGCTCGTCAGCGCCGAAAGCTCGCCGAGGCCCTGCCCGACGGCCGAGACTTTTTGCCACGAAGCGTTCGGGTCTTTGAAGGAGGTCGTGCGGTTGACGAAGTCGGCGAGGGCGCGCTCGCGCACGTACTGCGTGGGCGCGACGCGCGCCAGAGCCGTCTCGACCTCGGCCGCGGCGACGCCTGCCTCGCGCATCCCGCGCAAGAGCGCGACGGCGCGCTCGTTGTTCTGGCCCGCCCAGAGGCGGCCGACGGCCGTTGCGAGTTCGAGAAGCTCGTTCACCTCGGCGGGGTTCGCGACGCCGTTGGCCTTCGCCGCCTTGTACGCGGCCAACACCTCTTCGCCGCGCTTCGTGAGGGGCTCGCCCGCGTTCGCGTCCTTGAGCTGAGCGAGCGCGCGGACGGCGCTGACCCTGACGCGCACGTCGGCGTCGGCCTTCGACTGATAGAGGAGGGCTTCGAGGGCCGCCGCGTCTTCGGCCGCGCCGAGGGCGCGCGCGGCGTTGGCGCGCACGACCGGGTCGGCGTCGGTCGAGAGCAGGAAGCGGAGCCTCTGCGACGCCTCCTTCGCGCGCAGACGCGCGAGCGTGTTGGCGGCGTCGGCGCGCACGCGCGAGTCGGGGGAAGAGAGGAAGGGCGCGACGGCGCGGCCCGCCCCCTCGGGCTTGGCGCGCAGCGCGGCCGTAATCGCGAGCAGTAGAAGCTGGCGGTCCGGCCTCGGCTGGCGGCCCTCGGCGGCGAGCGTGTTCAAGATTGCTTCGCCGAGCTGGCGGCGGCGCTCGGTCTGCGCCTCGGGCAGCGCGGCCGTTATCTTGCCGAGGGCTTCGACGGCGCGCGCCCTCATCTCAGGCGCCTTCGAGAGCCGGAGCACTTCGAGCAAGGCGTCGGCGCCCGCGCCCGACTCTACCTCGCCGAGCGCGAAGGCCGCGGTCGCGCGCACGCCCTCGTCGCGCTCGCGCGCGAGCAATGCGGCGAGAGGCGCCACCGCGCCCTCGTCGCCGATGCGGCCGGCCGCCAGCGCCGCCCGCCTCCTCACGGCCGGGCTCGCGTCAGACAGGAGCTTGCCCAACTCGGCCTCGTCCCAGCGCCGCTCGTCCTCGGCGCTGATGATGGCGAGCATCGTCTCGGCCGGGACGGTCGCGGCGGCGGACTTACGCTGCGGCGCGGGCTTCGGCGTCGGCCTCGGCGCCTGCGCGGAAGCCGCGACGGCGGCCAGAAGGAGTGCGCAGAGCGCGAGGGCCGTGGGCGTGCGGCGCGGGCCGGACGCCCCGTCGTGTGTTTTCGTCATGGGGCTCAAGCGGCGATTCTCGCGCCCGTCGCCCGGCGCGGAGTTTCAAGGGAAGACCACGACTATGCTATGGAGGCGAACTGGAAAAGGCAAGAGGCAAAAGGATGAAGTCGCACAAAAATCACCTTTGAAAACCCTGATTTTGTGCAAAACCGACGACGCTTTTAAAAACCCTGAGATTTGAAGCGCCGGGCGGCGCGGCGGGCCGTATTTTACCAACCCGGCGGTTGACAAAGTGGGAGCCCAAACGTAGCATGAAATGGTCGTGGTAGCGAGTCTGAAAAGCGGTTTGGGGGCGTCGCGCGAGGAGATCGTGCAGCAGTTACGCGCGCGCGGTCGTGTGAGCGCGGACGAGCTGGCCGAGGCGCTCGGCGTGTCGAAACAGTGCGTGCGCAAGCACTTGGACGTGCTTGAGCGCGAGGGCTACGTCGAGCACGCGCCGGAGCGCGGCGAGCGCGGCCGGCCCGCGCACGTCTTCCGCCTGACGCCGAAGGCCGAGGAGCTTTTCCCGCGGCGGTATGATTTGTTCGCCAAGGCCGTTTTGCGCCAGATAGGCGAGGTGTGGGGCGAGCGGGGCCTGAACACGGTCTTCTGCGGGTGCGCGTCGGAGACGGTCGGGCGCCTGCGGCCGAGGCTCGACGGGCTCGGCTTCGACCAGAGGGTGGGCCGCCTGACGGAGCTGCTCGGCGAGATGGGCTACGAGGCCGAGGTCGAAAGGCTCGAAGACGGCTCCTACGTGCTGACGGAGTGGAACTGCCCGCAGGCCGAGCTTGCGAGGGAGTACAGACAGCTCTGCGACCAGGAGCTTATCGTCTACCGGGAGCTTCTCGGCGCGGAGGTCTTCCGCGAGTCGCGCATCGCGGGCGGCGCCACGCGTTGCAGTTATCGAGTGTTGAAACCGAAAGATTGAAGATTCCGACATGGCACAAGTAACCGAGGCCGAAGTTTACGGCGCGCTGTCGCGGGTGCAGGACCCTGATTTGCACAAGGACATCGTGCGGCTCGGCTTTATCAAGGATTTGAAGATTGAAGGCGGCTCGGTATCTTTCCGCGTCGTGCTCACGACGCCGGCCTGCCCCGTGCGCGAGCAGTTGCAGGAGCAGGCGCGGGCGGTCGTCGCGGAGTTGCCCGGCGTCACGTCCGTCAGCGTGACGATGGACGCGGAGGTGCCCAAAGGTCGCGGCATCGGCGAGAAGCTGAACGTCGAGGGCGTGCGGAACATCATCGCCGTCAGCTCGGGCAAGGGCGGCGTCGGCAAGTCCACGGTGGCGGTCAACTTGGCCGTGAGCCTCGCCCGCGACGGCGCGCGCGTCGGGTTGATGGACGCGGACGTGTACGGGCCGAACGTGCCTTTGATGCTCGGCGTCGCGGACGCCCGCCCGGCCGTCAACGTTAACAAGCTCGTGCCCATCAAGGCGCACGGCATCCGCCTGATGTCGATGGCGGTCTTGAAGCCGGGCGACGAGCCGATGATCGTGCGCGGGCCGATACTGCACAGCCTCGTCCGCCAGTTCTTGCAGGACGTGGAGTGGGGCGAGCTGGATTACCTCATCGTTGACATGCCGCCGGGCACGGGCGACGTGCAGCTCTCTCTGGCGCAACTCGTCCCCGTGCAGGGCGCGGTGATGGTGACGACGCCGCAGGAGGTGGCGCTCTCGGACGTGCGCCGCGCGCTCCGCATGTTCGAGACTGTGAACGTGCCCGTCTTAGGCGTCGTCGAGAACATGAGCTACTTCGTCGCGCCGGACACCGGCACGCGCTACAACATCTTCGGCGAGGGCGGCGGCCTGAGACTCTCTGAGGAGTACGGCGTGCCCTTCCTCGGCGCGGTGCCTCTGGGGATGCAGGTGCGCGAGGGCGGCGACAGCGGCACGCCCGTCGTCCTGAGCCACCCCGACTCGCCGCAGGCGGAAGCCTTCCGGCGCGTCGCCGAGGAGGTCGCCCGTCAAATTTCCATCGAGGCGATGAAGCCCGAACTGGTCGTCCTCGGCAAGAGGGCCAAATAGTCATCAAGTTAACTTAAGAAGGAGAGCGAAAGATAATGGCAGCAACACAAATTCCGACGATGGCGCTGAACGTCACGGAGTCGGCGGCCGAGGAGATAAGGAAGTTCATGGCGGGCGAGGAGGGCTTGCCCGAGACCTCGGGCCTGCGCGTGCGGGTGGTGCCGGGCGGCTGCTCGGGCTTCCAGTACAGCCTGAACATCGAGGAGGCTTCGCGCCCGAACGACCACATCATCGAGTCGCACGGCGTCCGCATGTTCGTGGACATGTTCAGCGCGCAGTACCTCAACGGCGTCGAGATCGACTACGTGACGAACGTCATGGGCTCCGGCTTCACGTTCAAGAACCCGAACGCGACCGGCGGCTGCGGCTGCGGCTCGTCGTTCACCGCCTAAGCGGCGGCCGGGGCTTTCAACACGGAGGGCACGGAGGATTCACAGGCGGCGCGGAGAAAATCGGATTTAAGATTTCAAATTTGAAATTTCAAATCCTGTATTTCCTCCGCGTGCTCTGTGAATCCTCCGTGCCCTCTGTGTTATAACTTCGCCCACGCCAGCTCTTATCATCCGCCAGACCACAGGAGACGACATGCCCAACATCACAGCCGAGACGGCCGCCGGCACGCAGACGCTCGAAGCCGAGGAGGGGCGCAAGCTCGTGCTCGCCCTCGAAGACGCCGGCATCGACATCCTCCACCGCTGCGGCGGCAACGCCAAGTGCACCACCTGCCGCGTCGAAATCCTCTCCGGCGACCCCGGCCCCGTGGGCGACGCCGAGCGCGAGCGCCTCGCCCGCGAGACCGGCCTCGCCGAGAACGTCCGCCTCTCCTGCCAGGTGCGGGTGATTGACGCCCTCAAGGTGGCGGTCATCAACCAGGCCAGCGTCAAGGGCATCGACGCCGGCCCCCGCCCCGCCGAATAACCGAGGCGGGTTCTCATGAACCTTTCCCACATCCCGCCGAAGGCCGCCGTCAGGGAGAGCCCCATCTACGGCCGCGGCCGAATCGTCTTCCTCGCCCGGCTCGGTGTCGCGCAGGGCGAGGAGCTGACGCACGACCGGGCCACCACCGACGACGACTAGGGCTACTTCTCCTTCTACCTCGAAGAGAAGATTAAGCGTGAAGAAGGTTAAGCTTTTTAGACGGGCGGGGCGGCGACGACGGCGATGCGGCGGCGCTCGCAGAGTTGAAGCATCCGGTCGCGGTCGAAGATGAGGGTCTTGCCGGCCGTGATGGAGAGGCAGGTGGCGCCGGCCTCCGTCATCGCCTCGACCGTGGGCAGGCCGACGACGGGCACGTCGAAGCGCATGTCCTGTCCGGGCTTGGCGACCTTGACGACCGTCAGTCGGCCTCGGGCGAGGCGGCCGGCGCGGCGGATGACTTCGTCGGTCCCCTCCATCGCCTCGACGGCGACGCAGGCGCGGGCGCGCACGACGATGGTCTGGCCGAGGTCGAGCCGCGCGATCTCGCGCGCCACTTCGAGGCCGTATTCGATGTCGCCCCGCTCGCGCGCTTCGGGTGCGCGTCTGGTCAGTTGGCCCGCGGCGGGGAGGTGATCCTGTAGGAAGTAGGTCGAGTCGATGAGTTCGATGCCTTCCCTTTGCAGTTCGGCGGCGATGCCGCCGATGAGCGCATCGGTGTTGCGGCGCGGCAGCGAGAGCAGCATCTTGAGCATTCGCACGTCGGGCAGCGCGCCGCTGAAAATCTGCACGTGCTTGACCTGCCCCGCCATGATGGCCTTCTCGACGCCCTCGCGCTTGAAGAAGCGAATCATGCGGCCGAGCTGCCCGATGCCGACCCACAGGACGCGCTCGGCCACGCGCTCGATCTCGGGGTCGGTTTCCTCGCGAATCGCCGCCACGGACAGGGACGCGCCGGCCCTGCGCGCCCCTTCGAGCACCAGGAAAGGGAAACGGCCGTTGCCCGCGATCAGACCGTAACGCATCCCGGAAATATCATTCCACCTTTACGGGGATTTTGTTGGATTCGAGCGACACGCTTCTGGGGTCTAGCGGCGTCGAGTTCGCGGCCGGGAAAGA
>DASZEK010000002.1:0-84047 GCA_035941045.1 Pyrinomonadaceae bacterium
TGAACGACCCACCCTCCGCCGCCCTTCTCTTCTTTGCGCCCCGCACGCGGCTCGGGTTACACTCGCGGCGTTTAAAACAATCGTCTTCAACGCCCGACCGGAGCCTTATGGAAGAGAAGGTGACGCGCACGCTCGTCGTCAGGCGCGTGCACGAGGAAGCCAGAGACATCCGCGCCTTCGACGTGCTGCCCGAAGGCGCCGAGGACTGCCACGACCTCCGGTACGCGCCGGGGCAGGTGGCGGTGCTGCGGCGGGAGGGCGGCGAGGGCCGCGCCTACTTCGCCATCGCCAGCGCGCCCGAGGACGACGAGCTTGAGTTCCTCGTCAAGCTCTCGAACGACCCGGCGTGTCAATCGCTCTACGAGATGGGTCCGGGCGACCGCGTCGAGCTTCTCGAAGTGGCCGGGCACGGCTTCGACCTCGCGGCGCAGGAGGGGCGCGACCTCGTCTTCGTCGCGATGGGGACGGGCGTGGCCCCCTTGCGCTCGGCGCTGCGTACGGTGCTGCGACGGCCCGACCGCTACGGGCAGATAGTCGTCCTCTACGGCGCGCGCACGCCCGACCACTTCTGCTACACCGACGAGGTCGAGTCGTGGAAGTCGGCCGGCGTCGAGCTGCGCCAGGTCGTCTCCCGGCCCGACGGCTACGAGTGGGCCGGCCAGACCGGCTACGTCCAATCGCTCCTCGACAACGTGCTCCCCGGCCTCTCCGACCCCGTCGCCTTGGTGTGCGGCTCCCGCGAGATGATCGAACAGACCCGCGACCGCCTCCACGAGATGGGCTTCGAGCCCGAAAGAATCCTGACGAACTATTAAAGGCTGAAACTTACTGGGACTCCCCGCGCCGCCGGCCGGACCCAGCCGGGCGGCGCACGCAGTTGCGCGCGTCGCGGCGGGCGGTGTAAAACTTTGTCACGCTTCCGGACGTAGTAACGGAGCTTCGGTCAGTCTCCCTTTTTAAGACCCCCGAGCGAAAAACCCACAGATTTCAATCCCCTTAGAAGGAATTGAGGTAAGCAGCATGAAAAGATTTGCCTACGCCCTCGCCGCGCTGTGCCTGTGCGCGGCCTCAGCGGCGGCGCAGAACGTGCCCGTGCAGGAGGTCGTCTTGGAGAACGGCCTGCGCGTGCTGATGGTGCCGCGCAAGGGCGACCCGAACATCGCCGCCGGCTGGATCGCCCGCGTCGGCTCGGTCAACGAGCGGCCCGGCATCACCGGCCTCTCCCACCTCTTCGAGCACATGATGTTTAAGGGCACGAAGACCATCGGCACCAAGAACATCGACGAGAACCTGAAAGTCCTCAAAGAGATGGACGACGTGCGCGCCCAGATTCGCGCCGAAGAGCGCGAACTCATCCGCCGCCAGCGCCTCGGCGAAGTCGCCGACCTCAAGGACCCGAAGGTCCGCACGCCCCGCCACCAGCAACTCCTTGCGCGCTTCGACGAGCTGACCAAGCGCGAGAAGGAGTTGATGATTAAAGACGAGTTCGACCGCATCTACACGACGGCCGGGGGGTCCGGCATGAACGCCGGCACCTCCAACGACTTCACCGTCTACTTCCTCAACGTTCCGGCCAACAAGATCGAGCTCTGGTTCTGGATGGAGTCGGACCGCCTGCTCAACCCCGTCTTCCGCGAGTTCTACTCCGAGCGCGACGTGGTCTTCGAGGAGCGGCGCCTGCGCACCGACTCGACGCCGACGGGCAAGTTCGACGAGCTGTTCGAGTCGATGTTCTGGCAGTCTTCCCCCTACGGCTGGCCCGTCGTCGGCTGGCCCTCGGACCTCGAAGGCATCACGCGCGAGGAGGCGCTCGAATACTTCGCCGTCAACTACGCACCCAACAACCTGACGGCCTGCCTCGTCGGCGACTTCGAGCCGGCCCGCGCCATTGAACTCGCGAGGAAATACTTCGGCCGCCTGCCGCGCGGCCCCCGTGAGCCCGAGCCGGTGCGCACGCGCGAGATGCCGCAGCTCGCCGAGAAGCGCATGGTCGCCTACGCCGAGACGGTCCCGCAGGTGCGCGTCCGCTACCACACGGTCGCCGACGGCCACCCCGACGACTTCGCGCTCTCCGTCCTCGACAGCATCCTCAGCGGGCGCACGGGCCGCCTCTACAAGTCGCTCGTCTTACAGCAGGAAGTCGCAAACTCCGCCACGGCCAACCAGAACGGCAACAAGTACGAGGGCTACTTCGAGATCGGCGGCGTCGCCAAGCCGGGCAAGTCGCCCGAGGACGTGGAGCAGGCGCTCTACAAAGAGATCGAGCGGTTGCAGAAGGAGCCCGTGCCGGCCGACGAGCTTCAGAAGATTAAGAACCAGTCGGCGGCCAACCAGTTCCGCGGCCTCCAGTCCAACTTCGGCCTGATGATTCAGTTGCTCCTGCGCGACATGAACCGCGGCTGGGCCACCATCAACACCGACCCCGCGCGCATTCAGGCCGTCACGCCCGCCGACATCCAGCGCGTCGCCAACAAGTACTTCACGAACGAGAACCGCACCGTCGGCGTCTACCGCACGAAGCAGGGCGCCGCCGCGGAAGACCCCGCGCTCTCGGGCCTGAGCGACCAGGAGAAGGCGCAGGTCCAACAACTGCGCGCCATGCTCCCGCAGATGAAGGCCGAGCAGGTGCGCGGCATCCTTCAGCAGATAGAGGCGCGCGCCGGGTCGGTTCCGCCCGAGCGTCAGAAGGGCATGCAGGTGGTGAAGAAGATGCTGGAGGACCGCCTCAAGCAGCTCGAAGGAGGTAACAAGTAGTCATGAGAATCAGCAGAATACTTCCCGCGCTGCTCGCGCTCGTCATGCTCGCCGCCGCGCCCGCGTCTCTCATCGCTCAACAGCAGCCGGGCATCCCCGCGCACCCGTCGGAGCTGAAGTACACGCCGCTCACCTACACGCCGCCGAAGCGCGCGCAGTACCGCCACGTCCTCTCGAACGGCGTCGTCGTCTACGCCGTCGAGGACCACGACCTGCCGCTCGTCAACGTCTCGACCCTCGTCCGCACCGGCTCGTACCTCGACCCGGCGGGCAAGGAGGGGTTGGCCGCGCTCGTCGGCTCGCAGATGCGCGCCGGGGGAACGGCCAAGATGTCGGCCGAGCAGTTCGACGAGGCGGCCGACTTCCTCGCCGCGCAGATTTCCAGCTCGGTCGGCTCGACCCAGGGCAACGCCAACCTCAACGTGCTCGCCAAGGATGTTGACAAGGGGCTCGCCCTCTACGTGGACATGCTGCGCACGCCGGCCTTTCAGGAGGAACGTTTGAAGCTCGCCAAGAGCCAAATCCTTCAGGGCATGGAGCGGCGCAACGACAGCACGACCGCCATCGAGTCGCGCGAGTGGGGCCGCCTGCTCTACGGCGCCAACCACTTCTCCGCCAAGGAGACGACGAAGGCTTCCGTCGAAGCCATCACGCGGCAAGACCTCGTGGACTTCCACCAAAAGTACTTCCACCCCGGCGGCTTCATCCTCGCCGTCTCCGGCGACTTCAACACGAAGGAGATGCTTCAGAAGCTGGAAGCGGCTTTCAAAGACTGGCCCGCCGGCAAGACGGCGGTGCCCGACGTGCCGAAGCCGTCGCAGACGCCCGTGGCCGGCGTCTACACCATCCACAAGCCCGACGTGAATCAGGGCCGCGTCAGCATCGGCCACACCGGCACGACGCGCGACAACCCGGACGCCTACGCCCTTGAAATCATGAACGAAATCCTCGGCGGCGGCGGCTTCACCTCGCGCATCATGTCGCGCGTCCGCTCCGACGAAGGGCTCGCCTACTCGGCCGGCTCAAGTTACGGCATGGGCGTCTATTACCCCGGCACGTTCCGCGCCTCGTTCCAGTCCAAGAGCGCGACCACGTCGCAGGCCATTCAAATCGTCCTCGACGAGATTAACCGCATCCGCACGACGAAGGTCTCGGCCGAGGAGTTGCAGACCTCGAAGAACTCCGCCATCGAAACCTTCCCGCGCATCTTCTCCACCGCCGGGCAGGTCGCCGGCACCTTCGCGCAGGACGAGTACACGAAGCGCCCGGCCGACTACTGGGACACCTACCGCCAGCGCATCGCCGCCGTCACGGCCGACGACGTGCAGCGCGTCGCCCAGAAGTACCTCGACCCGTCTAAGCTCGTCATCCTCGTCGTCGGCAACATCGACGACATCACCAAGGGCAACCCCGACCACCCCGAATACACCCTGACCAAGATCGCGGGCACCGGCCAGATTCGCGCCATCCCGCTCCCCGACCCGCTGACGATGGTCTACCCGGCCGCGCCGTAGCAGCCGTCCATTAACCTGTACGAAAACGAAGCCGCGGGCGACCCTAAAGTCGCCCGCGGCTTCGTCTTGTGGCGTCGTGTGATCCCAAAAGGCCGAATCCTGCGCGTTATCGGGTGGGCAACTAATAACTAAATAAATTCAGGCCCAAGGGATCATCCAGAGGATTCAGGAGCTATCATCATGCTTACACGGCGTCACATCATCTCGGCTCTCCTGTCACTGACTTTCTTCCACGCCTCGGCCTCGGCGCAGAACGCGCAGCAGCCCCAGGCCCCGGCCCCGGCCGTCACGGCCGCCGCCACGGACGCGGGCGCGCGCTTCACCGCACCGGGCGAGGTCTTGCAGCTCCGCCTCGAAGTCTACTCGGCTTCGGGCGAGCGCGTCTTCGACTCCGGCCCCCGCGCGGGCGCCGTCATCGATTGGAAGGCCGACGCAGTCGCCGACGGTCAGTACGTCTCGGTCGTCACCGTCAAGGGCCTCGACGGCCGCTCGTCGCGCCGCCTCGGCGCCGTCGCCGTCCAGTCGGGCAAGGTTTCGCTCTCCAAGCTCCAGCCCTCGCAGCTCACGGCCGAGCAGTCGCAGGCGCTCAAGGCCGACGCCTCCGCCGACGACTCCGTCGCCATTTACAAAGACGGCAAGGAGCGCGCCGCGACCGTCACGACGCACGACGGCGCCGCCGGCCAGTTGACTTCCACCTCCGGCGACTTGACCTTGAACACCGGCGACGTTTTCACCGGCAAGGAGCAGGAGCGCGTGCGCGTCACCGCCGACGGCCGTGTCGGCGTCGGCACCTCCAGCCCCGAGGAGGCGCTCGACGTGGCGGGCACCATCCGCGCGCAGGGCGGCATCCGCTTCGCCGACGGCACCGTGCTCACGTCGGCCGCGCAGTTGAAGTCGCCGGCCGCGGTCCTCTCGGCCGCGGTGGTGGCGGGCGACGGCACGATGCAGACGATGGCCAGCGGCGTCGGCACCTCCGGCCGCCTCTCGAAGTGGATTGACGGCGCGGGCACGCTCGGAGACTCCTCCGTCAGCGACGTGAACGGCAACGTCGGCATCGGCACCGCGAGCCCGACGCAGAAGTTTGAGATGGTGGGCAACAGCAAGTACGTCGCCCCGGCCGGCTCGTGGGTGATGGGCACGGCCCACCACGTCTTCATCTCCGACGACGGCTCGCCCGTCGGCTTCCAGAACACGCGCGCTGACGCCGGCTCCGGCGCGCAGATGTTCGACCACACGGGCGCGATGCGCGCCTTCTTCCAGTGGCACAACGTGAACGCGCCGAACGCCAACACGCTGAACTTCGCGACCGTGCAGAACGACGGCATCACGTTCACGACGAACACCTACGACGCCCGCATGACCATCACCGGGCCGGGCAACGTCGGCATCGGCACCAAGACCCCCTCGCAGAAGCTTGAGGTCGTCGGCAGCCTGAAGCTGGCGGGCGCCGGCAGCGGCATCGTCTTCCCCGACGGCACGGTTCAGACGACGGCCGGCGGCAGCGGCGGCGGCGGCAGCATGTCCGGCACCTCCATCATCTCGGCCATCAACACCGCCGGCACCGTCGGCACGATTAACTCCGACCGCCTCGCCGCCAACGTCGCCCGCACCAACGGCGCCAACTCCTGGACCGGCGCGAACGTCTTCGGCGCGGGCCTCTCGGCCAACAACGCGCTCATCACCAACGTCGGCAACCCCGTCAACGCGGGCGACGCCACCAACAAGGCTTACACCGACGCCAACTTCGTCAAGTTCGTCCCCGGCGCCGAACAGCTCTCGGTGGGCGACGCCAACGGCACCGCCCCGATGATTAACCTGCGCGGCGGCTCCACCTGCTGCTCCGGCCCCGGCGGCCACACGCCCGCCTGGTTCAAGGTCTTCCAGAACGGCAGCTTCGTCGCCACCGGCAACCTCGGCATCGGCGTCTCGCCCATGCAGGGCAAGGGCTACCGCACCTCGTGGGATTCGTACAAGGGCGCCTTCCGCAGCGGCTACGCCGACAACGAGTGGGACGACGCCAACGTCGGCTTCTTCTCGTGGGCGGGCGGCTCCAACTCGACCGCCATCGGCCTCTACGCGCTGGCCTTCGGCGACACGAACTCGGCTGAAAGCACTTCGTCCATCGTCTTCGGCAGCGGCAACCAGGTGAAGGGCGCCGCGGGCTTCTCGGCCGGCGCCGGCAACCGCGTCTGCGACACCTACGGCGTCGCCCTCGGCAACAACGCCAAGTCGGGCGGCCCGCTCATCAACGGCAAGTGCGACCCCGACACCTTCAACATCCGCGGCCTCGCGGCCGTCGCCATCGGCTACAACGTGACCGCCGACCAGGACCACACGACGGCCATGGGCAAGTTCGCCTCGAACAACGGCTTCACCGGCACCTTCATCTGGTCGGACGGCTCGGCCCAGCAGACGGCCGACACGTTCCGCAACACGGCCAACAACGAGTTCGCGGCTCGTGCGACGGGCGGCTTCCGCTTCCGCACCAACCTCGGCGGCACGACGGGCTGCAACCTCCCGGCTGGCTCCGGCGTCTTCAACTGCACGTCGAGCCGCACGACGAAGGAGAACTTCACCAACGTTGACGGCAACGACGTGCTCGCCCGGCTCCGCAAGGTTCCGGTCTCGACGTGGAACTACATCGCCGAGGGCCAGCAGTCGCGCCACCTCGGGCCGATGGCCGAGGACTTCTACACGGCCTTCCAGCTCGGCACGACCGACAAGGCCATCGGCATCCAGGACGCCGTCGGCGTCAGCCTCGCGGCCGTCAAGGCGCTCGACGCCCGCACGCTCGAACTCCAGCAGAAGTCAGAAGAGGTCGAGCAGCTTCGCAACAAGGTCAACACGCTCGAACAGCGCCTCGCCGCCCTCGAACAGTTGATGCACAAGCAGGCCGACAACCAGCAGAAGTAAGACCGCTCAGCGGCCCCGACGCGCGAAAGCCCCGCTCCTTAAATGGGAGCGGGGCTTTCGCGCGTCGGAGGTTCGTCTTGAGTTTATGCCGGGGCCGGTGCTAAGTTGGCGGGCGACCGCGTCCCCTGATTCTGACCCGGAGAATCCATGACCCCTCGCCGCCTCCAACGACTCGCGAAGTGCGCCCGGACGACCTGCCTGCTCTGCCTGCTCCTCTTGACCTTCGCCCCCGCCGCGTCGGGCCAGAGACGGACGGCCGCCGACGTGCCCGCCCTCGTCAGGAAGTTGAAGGACAAGAACTCGCGCGTGCGCGCCGACGCGGCGAGGTGGCTGGTCCTGCTGGGCGACGACGCGGGCGATGCCGCCCCCGCGCTCGTCGAGGCGCTCGCAGATTCGGACGAGAAGGTGCGCCACCGCTCCGTCACGGCGCTCTGGCATTTGTTGAAGGCCGAGCGCGGCCCCTTGGTCGGCGTCGCCGTCCCCGCGCTGACGAGGCTGCTGAAAGACAAGAACGTTGACATCCGCGTGCGTGCCGTCTACACGCTCGTCGTCGTCGGGCCGGAGGCGAAGGCGGCCGTCCCCGCCCTGACCGAAGCCCTCGCCGACGACAACGAGCGCGTGCGCGACGCCGCCGAGCACGCCATCAAGCGACTCAACCGGGCCACGCCCGCCGACGTGCCCGCCCTCGTCAACGAGTTGAAAGACCCGGACCCCAAGGTCCGCGGGCGCGCGTACGAGCGGCTGACCTCTTTGGGTAAGGAGGTGAGGGCGGCGCTGCCCGCCTTGGTCGAAACGCTCAAAAACCCGGACGGCCACACCCGCTCCCTGGCGGCCCTCGCGCTCTCAAGCCTGTTCGCGGCCGAGCACGGCCCCGATGCGCAGTCGGCCGTCCCCGCGCTCGCCGAGATGCTGAAAGACAAGGACCGCCGCAACCGTTGGACGGCCGCGACGGCGCTCGGCAACCTCGGCACCGACGCGCGCGCCGCCGCCCCGGCCCTCGGCGAAGCCCTCGGCGACGAGGACCAGATGGTCCGAAAGTACGCGGCCTACGCGCTCAGGAATATCGCGCGCGAGAGTCCGGAGGCCGCCCTCCCTTTAATCAAACTGCTCAAAGACCCCGACCCGCACCTCCGCCACGTCGCCGCCTCCGCCCTCGCCCGCACCAAGTCGGCGGCCGGCGACGCCCTCTCCGTCGTCACAGAGGATTTGAAGGACGAGAAAGAGCACACCCGCGCCAGCGCACTGAACGCTCTGGCGAGTTTCGGCCCCGAGGCGAAGCCGAACGCGCCCCTGCTCGCCTCCATGCTCACTTCTCAGCAGGCGTGGACGCGCGTGGCGGCGGCTCGCACGCTCGGCGCGATAGGGCCCGCGGCGAAAGAGTTCGCGCCCGCCCTGCTCAAGTCGCTGAACGACCGGCAGGAATACGTCCGCGTGACGGCCGCTGCCGCCCTGCTGAGAATCGCGCCCGAGAGCGAATCTAAAATCCCGCCCGCCCTGCTCAAGCAGGCCAAAGCCAGAATCGAGGCCGAGGACAGGGTGGGCAAGGCGGCCGACCCGGACGCGGGCTGGGGCGGCCTCGGCGTCGGCCCCGGCATGCACGGGGGGAGGTGGGACGAGGCGACCGACCACGTTGACCTCGGCAGCTGGAATTATCAGAAGGGGAACATGGACGCCGCCTTCGCCCACTACACGAAGGCCGTCGAGTTCGACCCCTATTACGCCTGGGCCTACCACCACCGCAGCGTCATGCACTACGCACGCGGCGACTACTCCGCCGCCATCGCCGACTTGACGAAGGCCATCGAAGCCGACCCCCCGTCGGCCGAGCCGCACTACTACTCCCGCGGCACGACCCGCATCAAGAAGGGCGACTACGACGCCGCCATCGCCGACTTCACCGAGGTCATCAGGCTCAACGCCTACAACGCCGACGCCTACTACAAGCGCGGCCTCGCCCGCCACTGGAAAGGGAACTACGACGCGGCCGTCGCCGACTACGACCGCGCGCTCGAAATCACCCCCCCGCCCGCCGAAGCCTTCGGCGCCCGCGGCACGGCCAAACTCACCCAACGTAAATTCGCCGAAGCCGCCGCCGACCTTGAGCAAGCCACCAAGGCCGACCCCAAGAAGGCCGCCAACTACGAATACCTCGGCGACGCCCTCGCCGCCCTCGGCGACATCCCCCGCGCCCGCGACGCCTGGAACAAAGCCCTCTCACTCTCGACGGACGCCGAGCCCGCCGCGAGGCTCAAGCGGAAGCTTGAAGCCGCCGCTAAACAGTAGCTGTCGGTTCCACCATAAAGTGAGAAACCCCTGCACGTAAGCTCAACAACTTACGGAGGGGATTCGTTCATTAAGTGAGAAATTGTTAGTGCATAAAGCGCGAAAATCCCTCACCTTTCGTGCATATAATGAGAATTCCTCAAGCCGAAGATTTAACCAGAAGGAGGGAAGATCCTGATACAGATCAGTATTTGAGCGTACTGAACATCCAGCTCATGAACTGGACTTTGCGCCCTGTAGTTTGTATGCATTCTTCAGCCGGACGAAATATGGATTAACTAGTTCTGCCAAAATTGCTACGTCGTACATAAGCGGTTCCTCCGTTCCCATTTCGGTGCACTGAACAACCGCTGTCACCTGAGACGCACCAACGGGACGCCCCGTCCGTAAATTCCGCAGTTGTCTGAAGCCTATCTTATATTCAAGTTTCAGCGGTATCAGAGGCTGAGAACTATAACAGACGAGTGCAAAATGATAAGGTCTCGGCGTTTCCGGATCATATCTACTGGTCACAAGGGAATTTGCCGGAATTGTGAAACTGCTACCGTCTAATCCTTCGGCTTCAGTCCACATAACAACTGCTGGTGGAGAAATATCTTTCGGACGTGAGGCAGTCTTTATTGGGCTAAAGACAACTTGCGGTCGGGCGGTTTGCCGCGTTAACTCACTTATCGAAGGCCCCACTGCGTTTCCAATTCCCCAAAGAAATAGACCGCCGTTAGCCAAACGCTCCTGCTCTTTCCGAAAAAGAATATGCTCAATCTGTTCACCTGCCTCACTCCCGAATCTTGTCCAGCAGAAGAGATTTGGTAGCCCTGATAAGAATTCGCTTTCCATAAAGGTCATTATGCATTAGTATTCATTAACATGCAAGAAGATTCATTAGCAAAAGACCTGCTTGCGCTCATCCAAGGTAGGCATCTTACTCAGGAAAGCATTGCAAAAGCCGCTAATGTAAGCCAAGCTACAGTGTCGCGCGCGTTACGAGGACGTATCGAACGGCAAGGGCGTGCGAGAACTAAATTATTCATTTACATTCAACAAGAGCTGCAAGGTGAGGAATTGGTCGGTACGGGAAAGGAAAAGGTGGTAAAAGCTTTCGAGAGTATATGGGATAGCTCGGAGGAGCATGCGACGGCTATTGCTAAGATAATCCGTGCTTCAGGTGGATTGCTTCCGGGAGGACGTTTAGGAGGTGATCGTTAAATGCTTGATGATAACGCATCCAGATTCCGCAGGCGTCTAAAGATAATGGGGCTAAGTGACTCTGTCATCAATGCCGCTTGGCCTGATTGGTGGAGTGATGACGCCGACGCCTCCCCTTCCGCACGCGCCGAACTGCGCTACTCCATCTCCCGAAAATTAGGGTTAGACCCGCGCTCACTGCTCGACGATGACGACGCGCCCCGATTCATTTGGAAGGATACGGCCCACTTTAAACACCTAACCGGAGAAACCGACATTCAAAAGTGGATGCTTACTTCCTTCGGAACGGCTCTAGGAACCATGCTTCTGTCAGCTACCACGGCGTCAGCATCGCTCGAAGGGAGAAGCGCCAGCGAGCTTCGCTCAGCAATTCTGGGTGGTCAACCCTACGTTCGTTTAGTTGACCTACTCTCACTTTGCTGGTCTGTGGGTATACCAACAATACATCTCCGTGTATTTCCTTGGCGCCGGAAACGCATGACAGCAATGTGCGCGCGCGTCGGAACCAGGAGCGCAATTTTGTTAGGCAAGGACTCTTTATATCCGGCGCAAGTCGCTTTTCATCTTGCTCACGAACTCGGGCACATATCGCTCCACCACTTGGCAAGTGACGGAGTCATAGTTGATCTTGAGCAAGATTTAAATATCGATCCACCTTACTATCCCGATCCGGAAGAGGTTGAGGCCGATGCCTTCGCCCTTGAGCTGCTTACCGGGAATCCTCAGCCTGTCGTACTACCCGCCAATTCCGGCGGAGGTGCCCGCAGTCTTGCACAGACCGCACTCAGCGCAGCCGAGGATTTGCAGATTGAGCCGGGCACTTTGGCTTTGTGTTTCGGTCATTCGACAGGAGACTGGGCAATAGCAATAGGCGCGCTGTCTTACATTTACGCATCCCCCAAGCCGGTGTGGCACGAGGTTAACACTATCGCGATGCGCCAACTTTTATTCTCAGAACTACCGGACGATACAGCCCGCTATCTCAAAAATGTTATGGGAGAGACTGCGTAGCCATGGAAGCTTTGGTAGACAATGACATTTTAATGAAGGGGGCCTGTTACAACTTACTCGACGAATTGCTGTTGCAGACTGTTTCTTCCACCAAACTGCTAGGGATACTTGGCGCTACGCGATTCGTAGTAGCCAAAAAAATTCGGAAACGCGCGTTAAGGGGAGATAAGGGAGCCGCTGTCAAAAGTCTTGAGGCTTTTATTCAGCGTGTCACTACTGTGGAACCAACGAGTGAGGAGCAACGCATGGCGGCTGACTTTGAGTTAGCCGCTCAAAGAGCTGGCGTTGCGCTTGACACTGGTGAAAGTCAGTTGTGCGCCGTGCTCATTATTCGCGCAGTGCGCCAATTGTACACGGGAGATAAACGGGCTATTCAGGCGATGCAGGAATTGCTGGAGGCTGATACGAGGTTAAGGTCATTATGTAACAGGGTCAAATGCCTCGAGCAGTTAGTATTACAGTCGATTACAGAGGACAACGTTTCGCTATTTCGAGCCGCCATTTGTTCAGAACCTGAAACCGACATGGCTCTTACCATTTGTTTTAGTTGCGCCAGTAAGGGCGCATCTTTAGAAGAAGTTAACTATGCCCTGACAAGTTACATCAATGACCTGCGCAAGAGTTCGCCGCAAATCCTCATTGGCTAGCGGCCGTAATTCCTGACATATACAGCGTAGGGTTCTACGACATCAGCTACTAGTCCTATATGAACCTTTTTTTCAGGAACTCCAGGGTCTTTTTCTTCCGCTATTTCTAAACAGGCTTTATCTACGCGGCCGCTGATGTATTTGCTTCCGCGAGCGCCCATACTATTGCCCAAAGCCACCTTTGTTCTCTCCAAGGGTAATTCAAAATCTGCCTTCCGAAGATTTTGAATCACCAGCGCGTAGCGGGAGCCAAGAACGTTAATTGATTTAGGGATTTCCTCCCATTTCAACCCATCTACCGAAAATTGGTCTGCGCGTATTGGCTCAGCGAAGTGGCGTGATTCCATCGGCTCCATACATAGGTATATTGTAGAGCCACGCCGCACATACTCTCTGGCAAACGGCTGAACCATGGTCTGGGGATGACACGTCCCTCCACCATAGCCCCATAGTCCATAACCGGCTTCCTCAATCTCGCGTGTTTTCCGCTCGATAATATGCTCAAGCGTCTCCTTAGCATGAGTCCCAACCTTCATGTAGAGCACGCCCTGTCCAGGTCTTATTATGTCGGCCATTATTCAGCCTCCAGTAATTCTAGGGAATATTCATCCTCATGCGCCTTGCCATAGTCCAACCGCTTTTTTTCCCGAACGTACCGCACTCGCGGCGGGTTATCCCGGCCATAAAAGTGGTTTACTTGCGCCGGGTCGGAGATCGGCAAGCTCTCCGGAATATCTTTGGGGCCGGGTAAGGATTTAAAGATCAGGTTACAAGAGCGAAGATTAGGCGCATCGTCAAGATGGTAAGAGTGTAGCTGGGACATCATCTTTTGCACAAAGAAATTCTTAGATATGGCGAACGCCTGAACATTCGCGAGGACACGTTTCGGCCATTCCAACTCCGGGTCGTCTGCAATGACTACCATCCCCTCCCCGTCGTATGCTACAGCCTCCATGCCGCGCTGCATAAACACCTTGACACTCTCACCCTCGTTGCTCGCTCCCCAAGGTGGATTTGTATAGAAACAATCAAAGTCAGCCGGCCCCGGAAACGGGTCCAGGCAGTTATATAGAACAGAGCTAAGATTTGTAATGGCTTCCTTATCAGCGAACCTAGCGACAGCCGAGCAAATTCGCTCGTCGAAGTCGAACACAACGATTTCAGAAGGCCCGTAACTAACGATCTCCCGCTTTTGAAGGTAAGCCACGCATATACTGATAGCGTCACCGTCTCCTATAAATGCAAGACGCTTTCCATCTGCCCATCGCGCGACCAGCTCACTCTGAAGCACCATGTCGCCGGCCTTCATATAAATTTGATCGAACTCGCGTAAAGACCGCGGGCGATTCTCTATGACATCAGAGATTGCGTTGATTGCGGCTCGGAGGTCAATCTCTTTCTGTTCAGGCATAGTTTAAGTTCCCGTACTGGCAACTGATAAATTCATGGCAACTACAACTGAGCGTCCGGCGCAGACTTATCATCAATCTACGAGTCGGTTTAAATTTCGTCCGTATTCTAAAGATTACTCAAGGTAGCGAATGGCTGGTTCTGCCATTTCCCAATGTCTTTCAAAAAGACGAGCATACATTCTGACTTGGGTTTGATTAACTACTGCCTTGACTTCCATTGCCTTGACTTCATCATAATCTTCACCACCCCCGGTTATTACTACAGCTTCAGCGTCATCAGCAATTAGCAAGTCGGGAGGAACGTGACTTCGTGTGCTATCAATAGCTGACCTCCAGAGAATTCGTAAATCAACTCCTAATCCACCTTCGCTGGTTTGACGAACTTGCAACTTACACATATCCAGAACGGTAGAATCTTCAATCTTGCGTTGAGCATTCAATAGCTTGTCGTCAAAAATAAAAATTCTCCTCTTACGAAAGTTGCCACCTAAAACTTTATGCGCTTCAACAAGCCTGCTAAATAGCCCATGGTGCTTACTCCAGAGTGATAAGGGTTTGGCAGACAAGCCTACATGTATTGCGTCAATGCTGCGCTTGGTACGCCTCAAAAGATTAATCTGATACGGAATACTCTCATCGAGAGAGATGTGGCGATTACCGTCTGCCCATTGCTGGAGCTTATATCTAACACTTTCTAACTCTTCCATGGCTTGAGTACGCCAATACTCATCGTTAATTTTTCTTACGAGACGAAAGAATTCAAACTGCTCAGATATTTGGTCAGAGATTTCACGTCGGATTGCTAAAGTTGTTAGGGCTAACAGTAAACCAATTGCGACAGTAACAACCTGTATGTTGATGTCTCTAATGAGGAAAGCTTCAACTAAGCCTAGTATAAGGCTGAGCAAGATTATCAATAATTCGATCCCGTATTTTTTTAGAAAGTATTTCATACGCGCTGAGTCAGAACTCCGAATTTGAATTTACATGGCGTGCAATACGATTTACATCAGTTGTTGTCGCTAGGTTCATACAGACGCAAATGAGGAGTCGCTATCTTAGACTCTAGTCAAGTCTCCTGCTTGATGATATGCATTATAAGCCGCGTCTATAGCCTTCACTGTTGATGTTCGTAGTCCGTAGCCTCGGAAGGAGGGTGATAATAATAAGGACGGGATGTGGGGCTACTCATAGACTATGAAAACAGATTGTTCGAGCAATGCTCAAGAACTCAGTGCCCAATCTGAACAGCACAGATGTTATACATCGAAGCTAAACATGTAAAGAAGCATTTAACGAGCGAATCAGTGTTCACTCCTCAGTTTTGCGACGTCTTCTACCTTTATGAAGATCAATCGCTTTTTCCCTTTGCTTCGCACTATGGTTCTGAGCCCCCCTGTTCTGATGCGGTGATTGATCCATGCATAATCAACTCCGAGTAATCGCCGGGCATCTGACTTCAATAAGTATCGGCTCTTTAGGGAATCTTCAATTGGGTTTTTACTCATGGTGTCAGGGAGACAATCGAGCATCCGATTTTGAGTGACGTACTCGATGAAAGCGTATCTCATAAAATCAAACTGGCTTCCTGAAAGTACACTGTGAAGGCCAGAATAAAATGAGCCGAACTCCCTATATAGGGCAGACTTCATGCGCTGGTACGTTCGAGTAACCTTTCTCTCTCGAACCCTTCTTTGGTCTAAAAATCTGAAGTAACTGGCGGGCCAATTATCAAAGACAGAGTAAGCGTTGATGAGAATGCCGTGGAAGTTTTGGTTCCTTCTTGCGGCTACCAAGTGCCTGCTTGTAGTGGATGAAAGGCCCATCTGCTGGCCCGCAACAAAGAACAATGTCCGCAGAAGATCATTCAGTGAAAGCCTTGAAAGAGGTTCGGAAAGCTTAGGCATATCGGCCCCGGCGACAGACAGTCCGCAGAGTTGGTAGATATGGCGAGTAAGTCTTAATTCCTGTTCGACCACAGGCGGAGCGAGGGACTCCCGCCAGTCAAAATTACAGGAGCATACCCTCAACCTTTTCCTAGACCACGATATTCTCCTCTTGCAGTTCGGGCATTCGTCAATCAGCAATCGTCTGTGAGCAGGGCATGTTGTTACTGCACAAAACTCCCAGACACGATGACAGTAAGGTGATTCTGATAGGCAGCTAGGACAGATTTTCGGACTGTTTGATTGGATCAAGTCCTGAGCTACAGGCTGATCGAAAAAATAATGCAAAGGCTCTCCATCATTATTGGGGGAGCGGTAGTAGGTAAGTTTGGTTAACTCGATCAGGTTAATGCCAGCCAACTGAGCTAAGCCAGCCAATTTTTCAGTTGCTTCAAAAGCTAACGTGCAAGCTTGGCGAGTTTCCGCGTAATTAACGTCAGCCATCTGGAATACCCACGAAAGAGAGTCATAGCCATTCTGCTCCGTTAGGCGGAGGAAATAACCCATGAAACTCTCATTAGGATAAGGCTTCCCGCTTATCAATAGCCTCGTGGTTCTACTTAACTCCATCCCCTTGCTCGCATCCTGCCGTTAGGTCACAGTTATCCGAGCGACAGGCAGACTCACTAAATCCTTGCTTCTTTACTTTGGCGCAGCTCCCCAGACGTCGGTCCGGATATGTGTGCAGTCAATAAGGCCAATATATACTCTCAATTTAGGGAGGGAAGTTTTGCTTCTGGGGGGCCACTTTCTGGTAAGGGACTACCAGCTAATATCGCCTTAATAGGTCTGATTAGTCCCCATTTTGGTTGGCCGAATCTCTCTACGTCCGTCCCGAGGTCAGGGCAGTTCTTGAACAGCGGGTAGTATTCAGGTAGGCGATCTGTAATACTCTTCATGAGATTTTCTACATCTCTTAGGTCGAACTTTAGACGGTTGTAGCCGTCGATATTTGGCCCACACACCGCCTTCAGAATTTCGGCGGTCGCCAGCTTTGATACAAGAAAGGGAGGGATGCCCAAAAATTTAGCCACCTCTTTTGTGCTTAGGAGTCGGCCTAACTCCTGTCTTAGCTTTTCCACGCTCTCTGCCTCCACTAATATTCGCTCCCCCATCCACCCTTTTCGCGTAAACGTCTTGAGCTTGCCTGCGGAAATTAACCGCCGCACCGTTCTCCAAGACACTCCGAGCCGCTTTTCTACAGCCCCCCTGGTGAGATATTTCAGATTAAGCTTTACCTTTTTAACCCGGTGCCCCTCCTCGCACAGTTCCAAATAGGCAGCGAACCCGAGCCGGAAGAAATCGAGGTTGGCGTGAGATAGCCTCGCATGTGCGAAGAGGTGTTGGTAAAACTGTCCGAATTGACCGCTCAGCATAGCCCTGGATTGATCATGCCGCCCGGATCGTTCGCGCTCCAAAAAGTCGTAGAACCTGTCAGGCCATCCCTCGAAGATTGAAGCGGTTTTAAGCAGGAGATCATGCGTTTCGCGGTTTCCAAGAAACGCCAGCCCCCTGCCCGCCATACTCCCGTGGGCTATCGTTCTGCTGGAGATGAACAGTACCGCAGCTACAAGGTGTTCGAGGTTGAGGGCGGTGAGTGGATTATCACATCTCGTGCCTTCTCCCTCCGGCACGTCGGGAAGGCCGCAGGCGCTGCAAAACATATTACACAATCGGGATGCGGCGTCATTCATAAACGTCCCTGGTGCCCGGCGCAAGTCGAAGCCGCAGTCGCACACGCTCACCGCTCGTCGATACCACTTGAGCCGTTCCCCACAGTCCGGGCACCGGTCAACGAGCAGGCGTTGGTGTATCAGGCAACAGGTCACGAACTTAAAATCCCAGATGCGCCGGTAGTGCTGAGACTCTTTTAAACACTCCGGGCACACCTTCGGCGACTGAGGCTGGATCACGCATCGGGGGATGGGTGCCCCGAAAAATAGATGATCCACAGAATCCCGCAGTGCCGTTTCCGTGGGCGGATACCGTAGCGACTCTAGGGCGGGTAAATCCAAAGCTAATAACTCATTCAGCCTCTTTAACTCGACGGCAGGACAGAACATGAAGAAAGGCCATTTCTCCCGAATATACTTAGTAAGTATCCCAGCCATAGATAGTATCCAAGCCGGCTTCTCGTAGTGATTGAGGGCCGACAGGCGCACCAAATAGCCCGACAGGGTCTCGTCGAACTTCGGTGGCGTCGTCACCAGCAGTCTGGGACGGATGCCCTGCATAATCTCCTCCTCTCTAAGGTCTATACGCAGCTATCAAGCGCGACCGCTTTACACACACAACACATGCGAAACTGTTTCTTCTCTCGCCTTCCTCCTGGAGCGTCTGCTCATCGCGGCGAAGTTCATCTGCGGCTCTTCAAACGGGACGACCCTCAAGTCCCCCTGTCGCGACCGGAACGGGTTGACCCTCTCGGGCTGATCCGCCATTAGGCGTTCATCATAAGCGGCGGCGAGAGTGTCGAGCGTCAGATATTCGAGACCCTCGTCGAGCGCGATCTCGGTGGCCTTCCGTACAACCTTCATGACCTTACCGACTCTACCGTTAGTGGCGCAGTAGAAGCGGAATGTCGTTAGCGGGTCTGACAGATTGGAGCAGTCGTTAAAAGGCAGCTTGTCATCTACCTTCCGCAGGAACGCCCGGAAATTCCTCCTCTCCTCATCCGTGTCCCACCCGAACGGGTAGATGGAACTGCGCACAGCGAAGCGCCTCTGTAGCTGCTCGTTACCCGGGGCGTCAAGGATCTCGACCGCGTAAGGCATGCCTATCAGGACGATGGGCACTCCGGTCTCATCGATCAGGTTCTTCAACCAGTCGGACACGTTCTTCAAGACCCTCCATGAGTCTTTGTCCACGAAGTGCTGGAACTCGTCCAAGATGATCAGCCGCACGCCGCACACCTTGATAAATTGATACAGGCGCATGGTTCGGTTGAACCCCGTTCCCATCTCCGCGGCCGGGTCTTCGAGTTTTAGAAGCAGAGCTGCGGCGAGGTTATTGTCCGTCGCCTTGCTGGGAACTCTAGCGCAGAGGACGGGGACTTCAACCCTGTCTTCGTGGACGACGCGTGGGAATAATTGTCCGTAGTGCTCTGTCAGTGTGGTCTTGCCCGCGCCTGGGAGTCCGCCGATAAATACGCATTCCGGCTCGGCGGCGATACAGGAATAGGTCTGCGCGTGCCGGATCAGAGCGATCAATTCCTTCAGTCGGGGGTACTCCATGAAAATGGACTCGGCCAATTCACACCGCTCCATCTTCGTCAGCTTCGAGTAATCAGGACGCTTTCCGCTCATGTTCGGCCCCCCTCCTCGGCAGGTTGTAGCCGGCGTCAAAGCCGCTCGTATCAAGGTCGTCTTCGGCCGCCGCGGTCGCATCGAACCCGCTGGCGGCGTTCGGGGAGGCGTCTTCAGAATCGGGCCCGCCCGCCTTTGCAGGGGTTGTCGGAGTTGATTTCCGCTTGGGGCGCTTCTTAGCCTCGGAGGCGAGGTCGATCACCCCGGCGGCCTGACCGCTTTCGCCCTCCGCCTCTCGGCCCGGCGCGGGTTGAACGGCGGAGATGCCCGCGAAAGGCGCTGCTCCTGGGTTTATTAAAACGTCCGCTTGTGCTTTCTCCTCCTCGCCGCTTTTGGTCTGCTGCTGCCGGATGTCTAGATGACCGTCGTAATCAGGCTGGCGGACTCCCTGCCAGCGCGCGACTTTCGCCCTCGTACCGCTCTTGCCGGACTTAGCCATCTCGGCCTCGACTATCTCTTGGATCTTCTTCTTAGCGCGCCGGAGTGCCTCCATGTTGACTCGCCCTTTGGCGTCCCGCCGCGCGTAGCTCTGAATGACCTTGTGCTGCCATAGGCTTAACCCCTTCGCGTATTCTTGATCCAGAGCGGGCACGGTGATGTACTTATCCCTCTGCCGGTCGTAGACGTAGACTGCGGAAATGTCGCAGGGGTCGTATTTAACCGCGAACTTTTCCTCCCTCCCATTCGGCCGTCTCCGGAGGACGGCAAGCTCCTCACAGTTGTAATACAGCGTGAAGAGTTCGACCCCTGACGGTCCTATGACTCTGTGCTCGATGTGCCCGAGCATTACCCGCAGATCCTCGATGCGGCGCGGTAAGGCTGGGGGGTAATTTTCGATCCCCCTCCTCCATACGTGAGCTGGTATGTCTTTGAGCCCCCGGTGATAGCTCTGGTGGTAGATGTCTACGATCCAGATGTGCAACATCTCCATGAACTTGCCGAACGAGATGACGGCTGTCTTCTGCGGGTCGTAGCCGTGCCGGTCGAAGATGTTCGAGAAGGTGGTGCCGCGCTGCCGGTGAAGCAGCCGTTTGTTCTGCGTGCCAAAAAACCTCTCTACGGCGGCCTTGAACCGGGGCTGATACGGCGGGCTGTACATGACCGCGATGCCGAGCTGGAGGCAGGCGTCCTCAAAGTCCTTGCTGCGGAACTCCTTGCCGTTGTCCACGACGATGAGTTCGGGTATCCCGTACGCCTCCCAATCGTTTTCGACGCCGGGGAATTCCGCCTTGACGTAACTCTTCGGCCTTATCGCGTGATGCAGGCACTGCATGACGGAGAGGTAGCTGGGCGGGTCGAAGCCGACGTTGATGCCTAGCAGCTCCCGCGAATACCGGTCGATGAGTGAGGTCATTATCGGCCTGCCGAGCGGCAGCCGCGTCTCCTCGTCAACGACGAAGAGGTCAAGCCTAGTGTGGTCGATTTCGGTTCTCTCCAGCGGGCGCGTGGGCTGTGGAGACTGTTTGTTGCACCTGTGCTTCTGATCGGCATAACGCTTCCCGAAGCGTGCCCGGTCCTTTTCGTATGCGTCGAGTTGGCTGACGATCCTGTAGATGCTGCTCTTATGGGGCACCGGGAGTCGGTCGCCGGGGTCCCTAAGTTGATTTATCTCGGCTATCCTGGCGTCGAGCCTCTCCCAGACTTCCTGTACGCTGAGCCGCTGCGGATTCAGGTAATCCTCATTGATCACATCTTTGACCACTCCCGCGACTTCGCCGGCTAGCTGGAACTCCTTCTCCGAGAACTTCTGCTTTTTTGATTTGCGCCCATTCGCGAACCTGCGCCTGGTGCTGCCGCGCTTCTTAAATTGCGGCACGAGCACGCGGGGGTCTTCGCCGGACCCCAGGTAAGATTTAAACCAACGGTAAAGAACGGTTCTCCAGTGTGGAACCTCGTTCGGGTCTCGAATCTCGCCGTGAACCCGCCTGATTAGCGGTGTCAGCGTGGCGGAATTCATCCGTGGCAGGTTGCCGCTGCTGATCGCCTTCACGTAAGCCCACCGCCGCTTCGCCTCTTTCTTCCTCGGGTCGTCGTTGCCCAGCATGTTGAGGTCGTCAACGAACGACTCGGCGGCCTTGCGTTGCGTGACAGTCGTCCTGCTGTCGCCGAGGAGTACGAGCTGCCCGTCGAACAGCGCGTCAACGAGTTCTACTTCGTCAACGGATGCCGACTCGCCGAGGGACACGTCTTTTACCCGGAACTTGCCGTTGGGAAGGCGGTCTTCGATTACACACTCGCGCCCCCGGAGTTCGAGGTGCATGTCTTTTTGAAATCTGTGCCTTGACATCTCTACGAAGCCTTTCTCTCGGGGTACGCCGGAATTGGAAGCCGCACGACCGCGTCCTGGGTGAGCGGGCACATTAGATCGACCGAGAGCACTCCGCGGAAAATGAGCGCGTACACGACTTGTCGGCCTATACCTCTGGAGGCGAAGAATCGCGTCACCTCGCCGAGAGGCACCTCCCGCTGCACCGTGAAGAATTCGTGGCAGACGATCTGGTGCTGGGGAAGGAGAGGCGTCTTGGCGTACTTGTAAAGAAGCTTCGCACCGTTCAGCCGCGGCTGGAGCCGGATCATCTCGTCCGTCGCCACTCTGAACTCATAGCCATCCCGGCGGCAGGTTTCCCCGGCGATGCGGAAGAGGCGGCGGTACTCTTCTTCTTCTGCTTTTTTCTTCGGTTTAACTTCAACCAGTTGCTTCTCGCGCCCCCTCTCGACTAGGAGGTCTGGTGTGTAGTGACGACGCCTACCGTCGAGGGTGTAATAAATCCGGCCAGGCTGCTCCCTGTAAGAGATGACGTCGGAGTCGATCTCAAGCAGGTACATGTAGTCACGCTCTAGCAGGGACTCGTACCAGACTATCCGCCCCATCTTGAGGCTCGGGAACTTGCCGACAAGGTTCCTCGTGCCCGTATTACTGATTTTTCTAGCTAGCACCAACTAATCTCCTCATTTGAATAAAAGCAGGACGGCATCCTTACCTTTTGGACAAAGCTCTGTGTCCGGTTAGCTGATCCCGGCGCAGTCGCTCTACTTCTTCGATACTTTTGAAGAAGACACATCACGTCAAGGGGTAATCAGCCCAGCTACAACTTTTTTTTACGCGCACTATCCCTTCCAGCTAAAACGCCGCCGGCTGAATAACTAACCTCTTTTAAGTAGTTTGGGTGAGGTACTTAGAGGAGGGATCGCATTAACAGCTTGATTCTGGTGGGTAAGTAATTGCTACAGTTCACACACTATAAAGGGGTTAGGGGCGCGCTGGTCTGATTACTGAGGTATTTGAGAGCAATCTACCGGCTCGTACCTGGAAGTCTCCTCGCGCGTCCAGTGCCTCTTCGTATTAACGTTCCACACACCCTTCATCTTTCCCATACCGTAGTTTAAATCAGGTACTCCTCTGGCTCCCTTCTCCCAGTCGTACCAGCCTTTCTTGTCGGTGCCCCAGATGCGACTTGCCTTCGGGATGAAGGCGGTCGAACCCTTCCACCCGATGCCATTGAGGCGGTCCGCCTCCGACACGGGCTGTGATAGCACCTCCACCTTCGGGTCTTTCATCTGGTAGTAGATTACGTATCCGTCCTTCTTGATGAGCACCTCCTTGCGGTAGTAGGAGTCGCCGCACTTAGTGATCTGCGTTGCCCAAAACTTCTCCGCCTCCCGACGGGCCTCGGCATCGACGGACGAGCCGCCCGCCCCCGTTAAGGAGTAGCAAGCTAAGGTTAGGTAGGTGAGCACAGCCAAGCAGATGAAAGCCGCCGCTTTTCTGAGAAACTTTGTCATGGTTATCTTAGCCATCTTATTAGCCGCTTGATTGAACCTGCCGCCCGGCTGGGAGATTCCCGCCGCGGGGCGGGAACGGCACACCGCGGAGTGACTCCATGCATTCGAGGGTGTGTGTGAGGGCGATCTGTGCTAGCCGATTAAGGGTCATGCCCGGCGTCCAGTAGACAGCGTCACGCGCCTTCTCCACCAACTCAGACGGCAGTTGTACTGCTAGCCTCTGCTTGCCTGGCGCTGTGGAGTCGTCATCCATCTCTAGCTGAATCATGCGAAGGCTACCCTTCTACAAACCAAGCCCTTGACGACTGATCATTGAGGGGTAGGTAAGAAGACCCGCGCCGACTAAACCAAGCAAACTGCTTTAAGCCGGTGCAAATCTAGGACTACGCCTTTACACTCCTAACCGTCAGAGCCCTGCACAGCTCATTGTCTGCCCTTCGCAGTCAGGGTGGGGATCATTCTGAACTTCCAAAAGAGATAACTGCTGGCGGGGCATTCAATCGTCGTTGCCTTAACCTCGACTAGCCCTAAATATCTAAAGACGCCTATCTCGGCGAAGTAGTCCGAGTAACTCGCGCTGGCGTGGGCATTGAGCCCACTCTTCCCGCTTGTCATCGAATTCTGCCTTAACTGTCCAGTCCGGCTGACCCTATAGCACATAAAAGACCTTGCGGAAGTTCTTAAAGTTCTGAATCAGTCCTGCGCCACTGACACAGGCGCAAGCTCTTGCGCATTGGCACAGCTTGGTGTCAGGAGAGTAACTAAAACGGCGACTTCCAATGCTAGTAGAGTTCTGAATCTACCCGTGTGGGCTAATAAAAATGTCTTGTACATCCTACTCGCCCTTGCGCAATAACTTGCTCCTACCGAGATCACCCATAGATGGGGCGGACCTTTCACAGATAATGACGAATACACTTCTCTCTGATATTTTTATCGCTTGTTACGTGATGTTTTCTTGCACCAATTGATGAGCGAATCGGCCCCACATCGGCAAAAGTGATGTGCGTCGCTGAGGAGTTCCAGAGAGGCTCCTCGGCAACATACATATATTTAAGGCCGTTAGGATTTATAAATCCTAACGGCCTTAATTGCAAGCGGAGAGCAGGGACCTTTAGGCCATTAGGGAGGTTTTATTCCTAATGGGCAGGAGGTCCACGAGGGAACTGCGGAAGCCGAGGCGCTTAGGCGCGAAGCTCGCGGCTATCCGCCGTCACCTTCAACTGTCACAGAATGAGTTAATAGATAGGTTAGGGTTTACCGGCGAGCTTGTCCGTGAGGAGGTTAGCGCCTTTGAGAGAGGGGTGCGAGTACCACCAGTCATGGTGTTGCTCGAATATTCGCGGGCCGCCAAGGTTCAAGTCGAAACTCTGATTGATGACAAGCTTGACCTGCCGGAGCATTTGGGTATAGATACACCTACCCTTGATAGGCGTGAATGACTTTTTCTTCATAGGGTTAATGACTAAGTGAAGGAATGCGGTAATTGAGGGTGAAGATTCGCGCCCTATTACTCCCACGCTTCCGGGCGAAGGAGTTTGGATTTTATGCCTTTACGGCAGCGGCTTTACATCATGCACTGTCGTGGGACGCCGTACTACAAAATCGGTATCTCATGGGCGGCCAGACAGCGCGTGGTAGACATCCGGCGGGCTGTTAAAGCCCCGGTGGACATCATTGCCGAGTTCGACGTACCGAACGCCAGAGCAGAGGAAAAAGCGCTGCATCAGATGTATGCGGCATATCGCGTTCGCCTCGGTAACGGTGACGGCTGCACGGAATGGTTCAGCCTACCGCACGCTGAGGCTGGCGTGTTGACGTTACTGCTTACATGCACTTTCGCCTCTAAGGAGGAGATCGAGGCGTTTACTCGCCAGCTCGCAGAGCTGCTCGGGGAGGCCCTAAAGCCTGTGCAGAGGCTTCCGATATTTCTTACACGCAAGCAGGCTCTAGAAGTCACAGGCAGGCCCTTAGCATGGCTTGAAAAGGCAACACGCGGGGAATCCCCGCGCCTGCGGCACATCGGCCGTGGCCGCGCATGGAGAGTTCACCACGAAGAACTGCTGAAGTTCGCGGAGAGCTTCAGAGAAGAGGAAGAGAAGCGACCAGTAAGGAAATTCTAGAACCCCCGCTCAATACATTAACAAACTTCAGAGCGCAACCTAACGGCTAAACCTCATAACTGCTAATCGTTAAGTCGATTGAGTATCTACGTGGACAATGCTGACTGAATTCTCGCCGCTAATTCTCATATACATATCTCGGATCCTCTTGCAACCTGTCAGGTGCTACCCCGGCCATTGTATTTACTTAATCGGCGACGTGCTAAGTACCACAATCTAAGGTGCAAAACACGGCAAAACACCGGTGTTTTATCAATCGTTTTAGTTTGGGCGCATAAAACGTTTCGTGATAATCTTGGCGCATTCAACGGTGTGGTTTCCGCCTTTATAGACAACTTTGAAAGTGCAGAATTTCCGGCCCTTTCTGTAATGGATGCTTGCTCCTGACCCGCATGACCATTACAAAGACCCAGCCTCTGAGCTTCACCATATCGGCTGTTATTCTGCCGGCGATGACGTCCACCCGTCGTCCTGTGTGTGGATATTTGTTTCATGTGTGGTACAATAGATGACATCTCCCGTACAGAGTGTAATCACAGGCGTCACTCAAAGTGTTTTGAAATCCTGGCTCCGCCGTCATGGCCTTCGCCATTCAGCGGATAACGAAACGGCTCTTATCGCCCTTATCGAAAAGCTTCTGGATAAAGGTGATCTTACGCTCGAGGGACTCAAGAGCGCCGTCCGTGAGATAGAAGAGTATGGTGGTAAGCGAGTTTATCTCAAGCAGATTTTAGACGCTAGCGTCATCTCTGATCGTAGGAAGTTTGAGAAGCACCTACAGGAGTTAGCCATTCCGCTGAGTTTGGAAAAAGGAGATTCCATAAGGACCCCGTCGAAGCCACGGTTAAATTATGCGATCTGGAGTGACGAAGAGGTCAGGGTAAAGTTCACGGAAACACATACGCACGTGAAGTTCGATAAGCGGACCAGGAAACATGAGGAGCGCGCAGTTACGAAATTTATAGTCATGTCCGCCGAACCCCAAACGGGGTTTCTTAGGATCTACATGGATCCTCCTGGGGATGAGCATCCGCATGAAAACGACAGGGGTGTCTATACAGATGTGGCTTACAGGGACCATTACTTCAGCCGAGCAGAGGAAATATTCGGGGAACTTGATGACTTTAAGTTAGCTCAAGCGGCTGAGCGGTTACTGCAAGCGGATCCGCCGATCTATGAGCCGTTGCTCGACTCCGGGTGGACTCCGGATAATTTTAAGTACACCATAGCGGGCCGTTCTGACGTCAGACTGGCTGAATTGTATAAATCAGGGAGCAATGAACGCCCTGGATTGCCTGACTTAGTACGTGGGCACTGGATTCAACGTATGTCCGGGAATCAATTGGAACGAGATTTGTATATGTTTATTAGGGCGGCAGAGAGCCGAATCCAATTTAAGGCTGATTGTTTAGCGGTAGAGGTTGATTATGCCATTTCCAGAATTAGAACAATATAAAAGGCGGGATCCGGAGGTGAGCGCTCTTCTCACCTCGCTGGAACTTTACCTGGACGAGTTGCTTAACAAACCGCCCCGGGATCCGCAGTCCTTCTATAAGCATCCTGCGCACGACATAAATCCTTTCTGGGTAGCCAAGAGACTGGACATTTCTGTCCAGCGAGCCTACGCCCTACTCTACTTGTGTCTAACAGCCGGGCTCATCACGCCTCGGTATGACGTTTACTGCCCAGAAACAATGACTTTTATCCAAAGCTTTTATTCGCCTGATGACCTTCCACAGCAGATTTCGTGTCCACATCATGAAGGGGAGACTGAACATACTCTTGAAGAGGCGGCGGTCATGTTGCTCTTTCAATTTGCTCCTTATGTCGTGCAAGGAGACTATAAGATAGCAGTGTAACCGCTTTGCTCATGAACCCGGAGAGCATACCAGAAACCGGTTTCAAGCTATTTAAGGAAGCCAAGACTGAAACCAACGAACTCATCGCGAAAGCGATGGTCGATTGTGCCGTACATCTTTTTAAGTGCTACGGGGAGAGCATTTTGCCGGCGCGGACGGAGGTAAGGATGGGCGACATCAATATTGCTAAGGACAGTCAGGTGGGTGCCATGGGTGCTGGCTCGAAGGCCGAAAACAATACCTTAATTCAAAGTCAGGCTGCTGGGGCTGAGAGCGTAGATCCTACGAAGTTAGCCGAAGAATTAGCAGCATTACTCCAAGCTGTTAAGGGCAAAGCAAGCACCCCCGAGGAGTTCGCCGCGGTTGGTAAGATTGCTGAGGCGCAGATTGCTGCGAGAAAGGGTGAGACAGGTAAAGCTCTCGAAGCTCTGTCTAGCGCTGGCGTAAGTGCTCTCGCAACCGCCAAGGAAATGGAGGCCCCTCACGCCGTCAAAGCTTTGAGCCAGTCTATGCCTCATATAGCCACCGAACTCGATAGGGCGCGTGTGACGCCTTGGACCCAGCTCGGAATGCGGGCGTTTCTGGTTGAAGAGGAAAGGCTCGGCCCTGACGCATTCCGGAGGGTGTGGGATAACCTTGAGCGTTACGGCATTTGCTTGATTCGGCTGCATGGTTACGCTCCGGAGCAGCATGTGCTGGAGCGGGCTCTAACACATATTGGTTTTCCTGCCGAATCTCAGAATGATTTTACTGGTGCCATCAAGGACATCACTCCGGAGGCACAGGGGCGGGCCAACTCCGGTGACACGACGGGCGAACTCGGCTTCCACGTCGATGGGACTCAAGACCCAACTCAGCCAGCATTTCTGGCCTTCCAGTATGTGGAGGGCGCTGTGTTAGGGGCGGAAAGTCGGTTCGCCGACGCCTCGGGCATACTGGCGGGATTCGACGATGAAGTTCGCAACGACATACTCACTAACTTAGCGCGACATGACGCGGCGACATTCTCCAAACTCGGTGAAAGTTACACGGGACCGATTTTTTCTTTCTCCCCGACGGGGAGTCTCATGTGTAGGATTCGCTTCGACGCAGTTATACAAGTCCATGACGAGTGCCGAGAGGCTTTCGAGCTTCTGAAGGAGCGTTTCGAGAATCATCAGTATTCCACAATGTTTCTGCCCAACAGGGGAGACATTGTTGTCTTCGACAACCACCGGGTGATGCACGCACGTGATGAGATTTACGGGGAGGTGCAGCGTCACCACAGGCGCGTGTGGATTGCTGTCCCCCGTCGCGAACATCAGATCGATTACAAGATGGGTATAAGGCCCATAACTGCTGAACTTGAAGCCGCGATAAGAAAGAGGAATCGCGGAGAGTAAGGTGTACCGTCACATAGCGATACCCAAAGTGGAAAGGGCATGTCTGCATACTGGCAGACATGCCCTTTCCACTTTGGCCGGTCTTCCGCAAAATAATAGCTAGGCAGAAGAGCAACCCACTACCAAATGATCAGCTTATGGCAGTCAAATCACTGGTCTCACATTTTGCATGGTTTCATTATCCATCATAGATTTAGAGTTCACACTAATTGCAGTAAATTTTCTCAACAATTGATGTATTAATTCACAGTTATTGATAGAACCGACAGTAGCGGCGCCGAGAGCGGGCGCGGCGGCGCCGCGCGCGGCGCCTTGCCTGAATGAATACTCATTCAGTATGATACGTGCCGTCCCCGGTCCGTATCTTCCGCGAAAGGCAGAGAGAGTCCCCCATGATCCGTTTCGAGAAGGCCGCCGTGCTCGGCGCCGGTACGATGGGCGCGCAGATCGCGGCGCACCTGGCGAACGCCGGCATCCCCACCCTGCTCCTCGACATCGCGCCGCGGGAGCTGACCGCCGAGGAGTCGGCGCGCGGGCTCGCGCTTGAGTCGAGAGAGGTGCGCGACCGCGTCGCGCGCGCGGGGCTGGAGGCGGCGAAGAAGGCGAAGCCGGCGGCGTTCTTCGCCCCGTCGGCCGCGGCGCTCGTCTCCGTCGGCAACTTCGAGGACGACATGCCACGCCTCAAGGACTGCGACATCATCGTCGAGGCCGTCGTCGAGAACCTTGAGATCAAGCGGCGGCTGTTCGAGCAGGTCGAGCGGCACAGGCGGCCCGGCTCGGTCGTCGCGTCGAACACGAGCGGCATCCCCATCCGGCAAATCGCCGAGGGCTTCTCGGAAGACTTCCGGCGCCACTTCCTCGGCATGCACTTCTTCAACCCGCCGCGCTACCTGCACCTCGTCGAGCTGATTGGCACCGAGTGGACCTCGCCGGAGGTGTCGTGCGCGACGTACGGCTTCCTCGACCGGCGGCTCGGCAAGGGCGTCGTCCCGGCGAAGGACCGCCCGAACTTCATCGCCAACCGCATCGGCACCTTCGGCGCGCTCGTCACGCTGCACACGCTCGCCGAGGACGGCTACACCATCGAGGAGGTCGACCGCATCACCGGCCCCGCCCTGGGCCGCCCGAAGTCTGCGACCTTCCGCACCTTCGACATCGTCGGCCTTGACGTGCTGACACACGTCGCACGCAACCTGCACGAAGCGGTGCCCGACGACGAGGAGCGCGCCGTCTACCGGCTGCCGGAGTTCGTCGAGCGGATGGTCAATCAGGGCATCCTCGGCGACAAGACGAAGGGCGGCTTCTACCAGAAGCGGCGGGGCGAGGGCGAGCAGAAGGAGATTTGGACGCTCGACGTGGCGACGCTCGAATACCGACCGCCGCAGAAGCCGAAGTTCCCCTCGCTCGAAGCGGCGAAAACGGTCGAGGACACGCGCGCCCGCGTCAAGTCGCTCTTCTGGGGCAAGGACCGCGTCGGAGAGTTTCTGTGGAAGACCTCTTCGCGCGTCTTCGCCTACGCCGCCAACCGCATCCCGGAGATTGCCGACACGGTGGTCGAAGTTGACCGCGCGATGAAGTGGGGCTTCGGCTGGGAGTTGGGCGTCTTCGAGGCGTGGGACGCCGTCGGCGTCGAGAAGGTCGTGGCGCGGTGGAAGGATGAAGGGAAGGCTGTCCCGCAGAACGTCCAGCGGATGCTCGACGCGGGCGCGTCCTCCTTCTACAAGACGGAGGGCGGGCAGCAGTTCTTCTTCGACTTCCAGTCGAGCGAGTACCGCGCGGTGGCCGACCGGCCGGGCGTCGTCGTGCTGAAGTCTTTGAAGGAGCGCGCGGGCGTCATCAAGAAGAACGCGGGGGCGTCGCTCGTGGACCTCGGCGACGGCGTGGCCTGTCTGGAGTTCCACTCGAAGATGAACTCCATCGGCGGCGACACGTTGCAGATGGTGAAGGCGGCGCTGTCGGAAGTCGAGAAGAACTTCGTCGGCCTCGTCGTCGGCAATCAGGGGCAGAACTTCTCGGTCGGCGCGAATTTGATGCTCGTCCTGCTCGGCGCGCAGGAGGAGGATTGGGAGGAGTTGGACCTCGCCATCCGGGCCTTCCAGCAGGCGACGATGTCTCTGCGCTACTCGGCGAAGCCGGTCGTCGTCGCGCCCTTCCAGATGACCTTCGGCGGCGGCTGCGAGATGACCTTGCACGCCGACCGCGCGCGCGCCGCGGCCGAGACTTACATCGGGCTCGTCGAGGTGGGCGTCGGGCTCATCCCGGCGGGCGGCGGGACGAAGGAGGTGCTGGTGCGCGCGCTCGACTCCATCCCGGCCGGCGTGACGGAGGCCGACCCCTTCCCCTTCGTCAAGCGCGCGTTCGAGACCATCGCGATGGCGAAGGTCGCGACCTCGGCCGAGGAGGCGAAGCAGTTGGGCTTCCTCCGCGAAGAGGATTCATACTCGATGAACTCCGACCGCCTCATCGCCGACGCCAAGCAGGAAGTGCTCGCGCTCGCCGCCGCGGGCTACACCCGGCCGCAGCAGCGCGCGGACGTGCTCGCGCTCGGCAACTCGGCCCTCTCGACCATCAAGCTCGGCATCCACCAGATGAAGCGCGGCGGCTTCATCTCGGACCACGACGCGCTCATCGGCGAGAAGCTGGCGAAGGTCTTGACGGGCGGCGACCTCAACCACCGGACGCGCGTCTCCGAGCAGTACCTTTTAGACCTCGAACGCGAGGCGTTCCTCTCCCTCTGCGGCCAGCGCAAGACGCAGGAGCGCATCGCTCACATGCTGAAGACGGGCAAGCCGCTTCGCAATTAAAGGAGCGAGCCATGAGCGACAACCACTCGGGCGGCGGGGCCGACAAGTTCGTCGCGGAGCTTGAGGCCATCGGGCGCGACGCCGCGCAAGTCTTCGGGCCGCTGTCGGCCGCGCAGCTCAACTGGAAGCCCTCGGACGACCGGTGGAGCGTCGGCCAGTGCTTCGAGCATTTGATTAAGACGAACGAGGGCTTCTTCCGCACCCTCGAAGCCATCGCGCGGGGCGAGCGGCGCGGGCGTCTGTGGGAGCGCGTCTCGCCGCTCTCGGGCTTCTTCGGGAAGATGCTCCTGCGCGGCCTCACGTCGCCGATGAAGTTCAAGGCCCCGAAAGGCATCCGGCCTTCGGCGAGCGGCGTTGACCCGCGCGTCGTCGCGCGCTTCGTCGAGCATCAGGGCGAGCTGGGCCGGCAGATGCGCGCGGCCGGCGGCGTGGATTTGCGGCGCACCGTCATCACCTCGCCCATCTCGGGCTTCGTCACCTACAGCCTCGGCGACGCCTGCCGCATCGTCGTCGCGCACGAGCGCCGCCACTTCGAGCAGGCGCGGCGCGTCACGCAAGCCGCGGGCTTCCCCTCGTCGTGAGGCGCGTCTAATCTTATGGAGTACCCCGTCACGCCGGCCGTGCGCGCGCTGCGCGAGAAGAAGGTGGAGTTCGAGCCGCACCTCTACGACTACGAGGAGCACGGCGGCACACGCCGCTCGGCCGAAGAGCTCGGCGTGGACGAGCACTCGGTCGTCAAGACGCTCGTGATGGAGACGGAGGCGCGCAAGCCGCTCGTCGTCCTCATGCACGGCGACCGAGAAGTCTCGACGAAGCAGCTCGCGCGCCACCTCGGCGTTAAGACGGTCCGCCCCTGCGACCCGCAGACGGCGCAGAAGCACACCGGCTACCTCGTCGGCGGCACGAGCCCCTTCGGCACGCGCTCGCGCCTGCCCGTCTACGCCGAGCGGACGATCTTCGGCCTGCCCCGCATCCTCATCAACGGAGGCAAGCGCGGCTTCCTCGTCTCAATAGACCCGAAGGCCCTGCGCGACGTGCTGGCGGTGGAAGAAGTGGAAGTCGGAATCGAAAAAGAGTAAGTAGGTTTCCTGAACGGAGTGATTATGAGAGACGCAGTCATCGTTTCCGCCGTGCGCACGGCGGTCGGAAAGGCGCCGAAGGGAACGCTGAGGGACACGCGGCCCGACGAGATGGGCGCCGCCGTCATCGAGGAGGCCATCGCGCGCTCGGGCGGAGTGGAGAAATCCGAGGTGGAGGATGTCATCATGGGCTGCGCGATGCCCGAGGCCGAGCAGGGGATGAACGTGGCGCGCGCGGCCGCGGTCCGCGCCGGGCTGCCCGTCGAGTCGAGCGCGATGACCATCAACCGCTTCTGCTCCTCGGGCCTCCAGTCCATCGCCATCGCCGCCGACCGCATCCGCACCGGCTCGGCCGAGACAATCGTCGCGGGCGGCCTTGAGACGATGTCGATGATTCCGATGGGCGGCCACATCATCCGGCCGAACCCTTACCTCGTCGAGCATTACCCGGACTTCTACCTCAACATGGGCCTCGCCACCGAGAACGTCGCCGCCAAGTACGGCGTCTCGCGCGACGAGCAGGACAGGTTCGCCCTCCAGTCTCACCAGCGCGCCGCCGCCGCGCAGGACGCGGGCAAGTTCGACGACGAGATTGTCCCCCTCAAAGTCGCCTTTGAAGACTTAGACGCGAAGGGCAAGAAGGTCCGCAGGGAAGTCGCCTTCACGCGCGACGAGGGCGTGCGCCGCGACACGAGCGAGGAGTCTTTGGCGAAGCTCAAGCCGGCCTTCCACGCCAAGGGCACGATTACGGCCGGCAACGCCTCGCAGATGTCGGACGGCGCGGCGGCCGTCGTCGTCGTCTCCGAAGACCGCGCGCGCCAGCTCGGCGTGCGGCCGATGGCGCGCTTCGTCGCGTACGCCACGGCCGGCTGCCCGCCCGAGGAGATGGGCATCGGCCCGGTCCACGCCATCCCGAAGGTGCTGAGGCTCGCCGGCCTCAAGCTCGAAGACATCGACGTGATAGAGCTCAACGAGGCGTTCGCGGCCCAATCCTTAGCCGTCATCCGACAGCTCGGGCTCGACCCCGAGCGCGTCAACGTCAACGGCGGCGCCATCGCCCTCGGCCACCCCTTGGGCTGCACGGGCGCGAAGCTGACGGCGACCATCCTGCGCGAGCTTGAGCGCCGGCAGGGGCGCTACGGGATGGTGACGATGTGCGTCGGCGGCGGCATGGGCGCCGCGGGAATTTTCGAGAGGATAGCTTGATTTCAGGAGAAAGGACGAGCTTATGACTGCCGTTGCCGAGGATAAAAAGATTGTCGTGGGCGGGAGCTTCCTCATCGGGGAGCAGACGCCCGAGGAGGTCTTCACGCCCGAGGACTTCACCGAAGAGCACCGCATGATCGCCGACACCGCGCGCGAGTTCATGGACAACGAGGTGCGGCCCGCGATGGACGAGGTCGAGAAGAACAAGGACTGGACCGTCTCGCGGCGCCTCGTGCAGAAGGGCGCCGAGATAGGCTTGGTCGGCGCCACGGTCCCCGAAGAGTACGGCGGCCTCGGGCTCGACCAAGTCTCGGGCGCCATCATCGGCGAGTTCCTCGGCCGCTCCGCCTCCTTCGCCACCACGCTCGGCGCGCAGAGCGGCATCGGCCTCCTCCCCATCGTCTACTACGGCACCGAGGAGGCCAAGCACAAGTACCTGCCGAAGATAGTCACGGGCGAGCTCATCACCGCCTACGCGCTGACCGAGTCCGGCTCCGGCTCCGACGCCCTCGCCGCCAAGGCCACCGCGCGCCTCTCCGAAGACGGCACGCACTACGTCCTCAACGGCGAGAAGATGTGGATTACCAACGGCGGCTTCGCCGACATCTTCGTCGTCTTCGCCAAGGTTGACGGCGACAAGTTCACCGGCTTCATCGTCGAGCGGCAGGAGGGGCTGACGAGCGGCGCCGAGGAGCACAAGATGGGCATCAAGGGCTCCTCGACCACGGCCCTCGTGCTCTCGGACGTGAAGACTCCCGTCTCGAACCTCCTCGGCGAAGTCGGCAAGGGCCACAAGATAGCCTTCAACATCCTCAACATCGGCCGCTTCAAACTCGGCGCCATGTGCCTCGGCGGCATGAAGCTGATGGTGTCCGAGGCCGTCCGCTACGCCAACGAGCGCCACCAGTTCGGCAAACCCATCTCCAGTTTCGGCGCCATTAAGCACAAGCTCGCCGAGATGGCCGTCAGGACGTGGGTCGGCGAGTCGAGCACCTACCGCACGCTCGGCCTCATCGAAGGCGCGATTAACGCGACGGCCGACGCCTCCGACCCCGAGTCGAAACTGCGCGCGATTGAGGAGTACGCCGCCGAGTGTTCGGCCATCAAGGTCAGCCTGTCCGAGTACTGCGACTACGTCGCCGACGAGATGGTGCAAATCTTCGGCGGCTACGGCTACTCGGCCGACTACCCGGCCGAGCGCGCCTACCGCGACGCCCGCATCAACCGCATCTTCGAGGGCACGAACGAAATCAACCGCATGCTCATCCCCGGCATGCTCATGCGCCGCGCGGTGGCCGGCAAGCTCGCGCTCCTGCCAGCCGCCCAAGGCTTGATGGAAGAAGTCCTGTCGCCGTCCCTGCCTTCGCTCGACGAGGACGAGGGCGTGCTGGCGACCGAGGCGCGGCTCGTGAAGAACGCCAAGAAGGTCGCCTTGATGGTCCTCGGCACGGCCGCGCAGAAGTACATGACGGCGCTCGCCGACCAGCAGGAAGTCCTCATCGGCGCGGCCGACATCATCATGGACGTGTACGCGATGGAGTCGGCCATCCTGCGCGCGCAGAAGCTCGCCGCCGCGCAGGGCGAGGAGCGTTCCGGGCTCCACCTCGACATGGTCCGCGTCTTCTGCAACGACGCCGTCGAGCGCGTCGAGGCCAACGCCAAGAACACGCTCGCGGCGGTCGCCGAGGGCGACGAGCTGCGCACCCTTCTGGCCGCCCTGCGCCGCTTCACCAAGAACACGCCCCTGAACACCGTCGCCGCGCGCCAACGCGTCGCCGACGCGATGATCAAGGCGAACAAGTACGTCTACTAAACGGGTGCCGGGTGTCGGGCGTCAGGTGCCGGTAAGAAAGTTGTCTTTACCCGGCACCCGACGCCCGACACCCGGCACCCTCCTTATTATGCGCATCGTCCCTATCTCTCTGCCCACGCCCTTTTACGTCGGCCCCGTCAACGTCTACCTCGTCGCCGAAGAGCCCTTGACTTTGATAGACACGGGGCCGAAGACGAAGGAGGCGCTTGAGGCTTTGAAGGAAGGCTTGAGGCGCGAGCGCGTGCGCGTCTCCGACCTCCGGCGCATCGTCCTGACGCACGCGCACGAAGACCATTGCGGCTTGGCGAAGAAGCTGCGCGACGAGGCGAAGGACGCCGAAGTTTTCGTCCACGGCTGGGAGACGGGCCACCGCGCCGGCCGCCTCGAACACGGCGAGCAGCGCGCTTTACTTGAGCGCGCGGGCGTCCCCCCCGCGGAGCTGGCCGAGATGCGCCGCATGTACGACGCCGTGCGCGCCTACGCCGACGCCCTCGAAGACCACGAGCACGCCGAGCTTGTGGACGACGACGAGATAAGGTTCGAGCGCGGCGCCCTCCGCGTCATCCACACGCCCGGCCACACGCCCGGCTCCTGCTCCTTCCTCCGCGAAGCCGACCGCACCGTCATCGCCGGCGACTGCGTCCTCAAGCGCATCACCCCCAACCCCGTCCTCTCGCCCGACCCCATCGACCCCACGCGCCGCTTCCGCTCCCTCGCCGAATACCTCGTCAGCCTCGCCCGCCTCCGCTCGCTCTCCCCCACCCTCGTCTACGGCGGCCACGGCGAAGCGGTCGAAGACTACGACGAACTCTTCAACCGCTACCTCCGCGCCATCAACCAGCGCCAATCAGACGTTATAAAACTCATCCCCAACACGGGCGCCGCCGCCTTCGACATCGCCCGACAACTCTTCCCCGACTCCACGGACGTACACCGCTTCCTCGCCGTCTCCGAAACAATCGCCCACCTCGACCTCGCCCACTCCGAACACAAACTCGCCCTCGAACTCACCCACGACGGCCGCGAAGTCTACCGCAGGGCTTAATTGCCGCCGGCTTGGCGGGCGGTGACGCCCACGCGGTTGTTAAGGTCGCGCAGCGCGGCGACGTTCTTTTCGCGCAGCTCGAAGGCGGTGCGGCCGACGGCGAGTTCGACGGAGGTGGCGAGGGCGAGCTTCTTGAAGGCGTCGTAGGGGACGTTCAGCTCAAGGACCTCTTTGGAGTCGGTGGCGGTCCAACTGTCGCCGACGCCTTGTTCGGCGAGGCGCATGCGGCCGAGGCGGATGGTCTCGCCGTCGGCGACCGCCGTGAGGTCGCGCTGGTCGAGGGGGTGGCGACTGTCCCAGTCCTTGGTCTCGAAGGTGAGTTGGAGGGTGACGTGGCGGACGTAGTCGAGTTGTTGGCCGGGACAGTGGAGCACGGCCTCAAGGCTGACGCAGACGCCCTTGAGCGTGTTCTGGAGCCGCTTGCCCGACTCGCAACTGACGGGCATGCGCTTGAGCATGACGACCGTCTCGCGGCCGACGCCGTCGTAGCGCGTCTCTATCTTGCCGCCGTGGTTGGCGGACGCGTTCTTCTTGTCCTGCGCGCGCCCGGCGTGCACTTGGCACAGGAGGGCGGCCGCGAGACAGAGGAGGGACAGCTTTCTCTTCATGAAAACCTCGTGCGAATGATTTGTAGGGGCGTCGGCGGTAAGGGGCTTTCGGCGCGGGAGGCGGCTCGGGCATGAGTCGCAGGGAGTTCGCCGCTACTTCGACTATACGGAGCGGCGCGCGCGGCTGTCAACGGGTCTTTTTTAGTCGGGGCGGGTGACGCGGACGAGGAAGGCGCGCTGCCCACCGGCCGCCTGTTCGTAGACCTTCGAGACGATGTAGCCGCGCCGCCTGAGCGCGTCGAGCGGGGAGCCGGGCGCGTTCAATTCCGGGGCGCGGAAGGCGACCCAGAAGCTCTGGCCGAAGGGCTCTCTCGCGTCGAGCACGGAGACGGAGTGGAAGCGGCGCGGGAGGAAGTAGGCCGGGTCTTCCGTGATGCCTTCAAAGCCTTTGACGACCCCGACGCTCGCCCGCTCGTCGCCGAGCGCGAACCAGAGGTGGTAGGCGACCAGGTCCTCGAAGGCGTAGACGCGGGCCGGGCTTGCCTTCTCGTCCGCCAGCGCCGACTCGGCCAGCTCGCCCCACGTGCACCAGACCTGTTTGCCCTCCGGCCGCAGGGCCGCGCCGAGCCCGGCCGCGAAGAGCCAGAGGCCGAGCAGGGCGAGGGCCGCCGCCTTGAGCCAGCGCGGGCGCAAGCGTGCAAGCGCCGCGCCCGCGAGCAGCGCGTAGGGCGCGGCGACGGCTATCAGGTGGCGCGTGCCCCACACCGAATGGGGCAGCACGCGGCTCGCGGCGAAGGCGAGGAGGGCGGGCAGCGAGGCGAAGAGGAGGAGGAAGAGGACGCGCGGCCCTTCGGTCTCTCCGCTTCGAGCGCGCCGGAGCGCGTCCCTGACGAGAAGGGCGATGGGAAGGCCCGCGAGCAGGAGGCCGAGCCAGAGCGAGGCGCGGGCGTAAGGCGCCTGAATCGAGCTCTGGCGGGAGCGGAAGGGCTCGTTCAGGAGCGCGAACAACTCGACGAAGGACGAGGGGCCGGGCCGCGCTATCCAGCCGACGTTCTGCGCCAGCCCGCCGCCCGCGCCCGACTCGCCGAGGCACGCCAGCACCCACGGCACGAAGCAGACGACGACCACGCCGGCCCCCGTCAGGAAGGGGAGAAGAAGCCTGCGGCGGCTCGCCCGGCCGCAGAGGTAGACGGCCTCGCAGGCGACGACGAGCCAGCCGTAGTAGTGCGTGTAGACGAGCAGCAGGTTGACGAGAGTTAAGGTGATGAGCGTGCCGCGCCGCGGCCCTTCCGTCTCCGAATTCGTGAAGCGCGCGAAGAGCCAGAGGGAGGTGAGCGCGAGCAGCAGGAGCAGACTGTACATGCGAAGCTCCTGCGCGTACTTGACGAGGTAGCCGTTCGAGGCCGCGAGCAGCAGCGCGATTGCGGTCGCGCCGCGCCCCAGCCGCAGCTCGCGCGCGAGAAGGAGGAAGGGGACGAGCGCGGCGACGGACGTGAGGACAGGAAAGAGCCGCAGCCACAGAAGCGACTCGCCGCCGAGAGCCACCCAGAGTTTCAGCAGCGCGTAGAAGAGCGGCGGGTGGATGAGGTCGGCGGCGACGAACCGCCACAGCTCCGGCCACGGGTGGCGCGCGGCGTGGACGCTGAAGATTTCGTCGAACCAGAGGCAGCCCGCCGTCAGCCGCCACAGACGCGCCACGACGTACAGGGCCACGGCCGCGGCCGTCAACAGAAACGCTCGGTTGCGGATTGCGAATTGCGGATTGCGGATTCCGCTCAAGCTGAGTCTCAACCCTTTGCGCCTTCGCGCCTTCGCGTGAAACCATCGCGCAAAGGCGCAAAGAGAAAACCCTTACTCTATCGTCTCGGGCTCGCCCGCGCCTTCGTCGTCGGCGTCGGCCGCGTCGAGCACGGCCTCGTCGAGCCGCGCCCGGAGCCACGAGCGGAAGACCTCGGCCTCCTCGCCCTTCGCCGTCCAGCGCGCGCGGTCGAACATCGTCAGCGCCATCGAGAGCGCGTGGTGCTGGCCGGCCCGGTCCCCGGCAAGCTCGAACTGCCGGTAGAGCCGGTCAATCGTCTCGACGCTCTGCCGCGCCGTCTCCACGTCCTTGAAGCCGAGCTTGTTGGCGAAGAACTTCGAGTAGATGTTCTGCGGGTGCGAGGTCGAGGTGTAGAGGTCGAAGTAGCCGGTCAGCAAACCCGCGTCGCGGAGCACGGAGCCGACGTAAGACGGCCGCGCGCCCGTGATGACGGCGATGTCCTCGACCTCGCCCATCCCCGAGAGGAAGAGCGAGATGATCTGGTCCTTGCGCGACGGCCTGCCGCCGCCGCCCGTCTTAGCCTTACTGCTCATAGAGAGTTTCCCCTTTCTCTACTTTATCACTTCGAACTCGAAATAAATCGTCTTGCCGCGCACGACGAAGCAGAGGTACTGCTCCCAGAAGCGCCGGAGGAAGCGCGCCGAAGGGTATCGGTTGTGCAGGTTGACGAGGAACTCGAACCCGGCGAGGCGCCAGAGCTTCAGCATCGTGACGCGCACCGTGACAGGCCGCAAACGGACGTGGCTGTAGAAGTCGAAGTCGGGGCGGTGGCCCGTGAAGTATGCGAAGGACTCGGTCGTGAGGTGGCGCTTGTGCGTCGGGTCGGTGTAGGAGGCAACGTCCGAGAAGTGGGGCGTGTCGAGGCGGATGAGGCCGCCCGGCCGCGTGATGCGGTGCAGCTCGGCCATCACGGCCAACACGTCCTCGACGTGCTCGATGACCTGATTGCCGACGACCACGTCGAACTCGTCATCCTCGAAAGGGTAGGGCACGTCGTCGAGGTCGTGGACCACGTCGGCCCCGACGCGCGGGTTGCTGTCGAGCCCGACGGCCCCCGGCGTCTTGTGCTTGCCGCACCCGATGTCGAGCACCTTCGGCGCCGCCGTCGCCGCCTCCATAGTCGTCTGTAGGGACACGCGGAAGTTTAAAACAGGCGCCGAGCTTTTTGGAACCCGACGGGGCCGGGCGGCGTGGAAGGGTGCAGAAAAAATCTACCCGGAGGTCTATTTTCGATGAAACGCACACGCCTGCTTTCCCTGGCCTTCGTAATCCTCGCGACGACCGCGGCGAGCGCGCAGACGACTCCGCCTTCGCCGCCCGCCCCCGCGCCGCCGCCCGCCCAGCCCGCGCACCCGGCCCCGATGACGTTCACGACCAACTTCTTCTTCGGCGACAACTTCCTCGGCGTCTCGGTCGAGGAGGTGACGCGCGAGAACGCGGGCCGCTACAAGGTGTCGGGCGAGCCGCGCGGCGTCGGCGTCAAGGCCGTCATCAAGGACAGCCCCGCCGCGCGCGCCGGACTGCGCGAGGGCGACGTGATAGTGCGCTTCGACGGCGAGGCGGTGACGAGCACGCGTAAGCTGAACCGTTTGATAGAGGAGTCGGCGCCCGAGCACGCGGCCCGCCTGACGGTGCTGCGCGGCGGCTCCGAGCAGGAGGTGACGGCGACGCTCGGCAAGCGCGAGGGCTTCGCGATGGCGCCCGCCGCCGAGTTCGGCTTCGACTCCGACGCCTTGAAGCGGCTGACGGAAGACTCGGTCAAAAACTCCGAACAGTGGAAGCGGCAGGGCGAGGAGATGCAGCGGCGGCTCGAAGAGCTTCGACGCGCGCGGCCCGAGGGCGACAGCTTCCCCATGCAGATGTTTGCGGGCCGCCGCATCGGCGTCTCGACCGACGCGCTCGGGCGCCAACTCGCCGACTACTTCGGCGTGCAGCACGGCGTCCTCGTCAACTCGGTCGAGGAGAACAGCCCCGCCTGGAAGGCAGGCATCCGCGCCGGCGACATCATCACCGAGGCCGACGGGCAGAAGATTGACGAGCCGGGCGACCTCTCGGGCGCCATCGGCCGCAGGGAGGAGGGCGAGGTGACGCTGACGGTGGTCCGCGACAGGAAGTCGCGCACCGTGCGCGTCACGCCCGAGCGTCGGCAGATGCCGCAGGGGCTCTTCGGCAACCCCGGCGCCTTCCACGTCGTTCAGCCCGTGGCGACCATCAAAGCCCCGCGCGTCTCGCCGCGTCTGTTGCCGGTGCCGCGCGTCCGCGCCTTCCGCACGCCGGGGAGCCGGGTGCTTTAGCGGGGAAGTCCCTTCGGGACTTCTTAAACTCTTACGGCTGGCCGGTCAGCTTCCGCTTCTCGGCCAGAGCCTCCTGGTGGAGTCGGTCGCCTTGGCCGACGGCGGCGAGGACGGCGTCAAACTCTTTGACGGCCTCGTCGGGGCGTTCGAGGTGGGCGAGGATGCGGCCGGCGGCGAGGTGCGCGCGGGCGATGAGCTGGCGGTCGGTCTCGGGCGAGGAGAAGAGGAGCGCCTGCCGGTAGTGCTGGAGCGCGCGGTTGAGGCGCTCGGCCTGAAGCGTCTCGTCGAAGGCGCCTTCGGCCGCGAGGCTCGCCGCGCGCCCGAGCGCGAGGTAGACGCGCGGCTCCTCGCGGTGCTCCTCGCGCAGACGCATCAGCCGCGTCTCCGCCTCCTCGTAGTTCTTCACCCTCAGCAAATCTTCCACGTCGCCCAAACTCTTCACTAGCGCGGCCTGCCGCTCGTCGCGCGGCCCCGCGGCGGGCTGGCGCGCGGACTCGTCGGCCGCACGCCTGCGGGCTTCGGCGACGCGCGCCACGACGGGCGCGTACTCGCCCGGCCGCGCCAGCTCGCGCTCCACCTTCAGGTCGGCCATCATCGGCTGGATGAAGTTCGAGATGTCGAAGCCCGAGCCCTCGATGCCGCGAAGCTGCTCGGCGAAGTAGAAGGAGAGGACGGCGCCGCGCTCGTAAGCCTCGGCGAGCTGGGCCACGGTCGAGTCCTTCAAAAACTGCTCGCGCTCCTTCGACTCTTTGGCGATGCGGTCGCGCGCCGCCTGGTCCTTCGCCGCCTTCATCCGCTCGGAGGTTTCGACCTGCAAGACTCTGAGGCGGATGATTTCGTCCATGCGCGCGTCGGCCGCGGCGACGAGCGAGCGCGCGACCGAGAGGAAAACGTCGGGCGTCAAGTCGCGCCCGCCGCGCTGGCGCTCGCGGTCGAGAAGCGTCTTGAGGTCGGCGCGGCGCGCGGCCACGTCCGAGGCGTAGCGGGCGACGAGCGGGTCGGCGACGAACTGCAAGTAGGCGCGGCGCACCTCGGACCAGCGCGGGTCCGTGCCCGCGGGGACGATGGCGTGGTAGTCGTCGCCGACGACGCGGAAGTTGATGGCGCCGGGCGCGGCCAAAAGGTCGGGCACGAGGCGGAAGCGGCGCTGACGCTCGCGCACGGTCTGCGCGGGCCGCCTCTCGTCCTTCTTCTTCTTGTCGGCGGGGCCTTCGGCGCGGACCTTCTCATAGATGACGAGTTCGGGCCGCGTGTTGAGGTAGCCGAGCACGTCGCGCGCCATGACGAGCAACTGCTCGCGCATCTCGTCGCCCGCGGCGCGGTGCATGCGGAGGTAGCCGGGCAGGCGCTCCTCCATCCCCGTCTGCCTGTAGAACTCGCGCAGGAGCGGGGCGAAGTCGAGCACGTCGAGCACGCCCGAGGGCAGGTCTTCGTTGCGCGCGGGGGCCTCGAAGGCGGGCGGCGGGCCGAGCACGTAGGCGAGCGAGACGTAGCGCGCCGCCTGCTCGGCCGCCGTCGCGTCGGCGCCGCGCAGGAGGTAACGCTGGTAGAAGGCGCGCAGGCGCTCGCGCAGCGCCGGGTCGAGGCCTGCGAGGTCGCGCCGCAGCGTCTCGCGGAAGACCGAAGGCTTCTCGCCCGGCGGCGTCGGGTCCCAGCCGGCCGAGTCGAGCGCGGCCATGACGGTGAACAGGCGCGGGTCCGGCGCGATTTCGATGCCGAGGTCCGAGAGGCTGAGCGTGGCCTGCGGCACGGGGCGGCGCTGCGGCTGGGCGGGGCCGGGCTGCGTCTGCTGCGCCGAAGCCTGGGCACACAGGAGGGAGGCGAGAAAAAGAACTGAAAACTTCCTCATGACGCTTTTGATGCTTGAAATCGGGGGCGGGGAGGGACCGGAAAGCGTAAATCGTGAATCGTGAATCGTGAATGGAAGAAAGGCTTCTTCCGATTCACGATTCACGATTCACGATTGACGGCTTTGGAGGCCGCTTACTTGAAGCTGTTGAGCGCCTTGGACTCTTCGTCGTAGGTGTCGAAGACGGTCAGGAGCTTGGTGATGCCGAGCAGGTCTTGAATCTTCTGCGTCAGGTTCAGGAGCTTGAGCTGCCCGCCCTCGCGCTGGATGGTCGTGTAGCTGGAGACCAGCTCGCCGATGCCGCTCGAATCCACGTAGCCGACGCCGCCGAGGTTCAACAGAATCTTCTTCTTGCCCTCTTCGATAAGGCGGCGGATGGCGCTTCTGAGCGCGACGTTGCCGTCGCCGATGGTGATTTTGCCGTCCATGTCGAGGATCGTCACGTCCCCGGCCTGACGCTCTTTGATGTTCAGTTCAGCCATTGCGGGAAGTCTCCTTAGAAAGTAGGCAACAGTAGTCAGCAGCCAGTAGTCAGTAGAAAAACCTTCGGTCGCGCGCGTCAGTCTCTCGGCGTCTGACTACTTCCTTTTCGTCATCCGCACCAGCGTGCCGCCCGACGGGTGCCTCGCCCAGCTCACTTCGTCCATGAAGGTGCGCATGAAGAGGATACCACGCCCGCTCGGCTTCAGGATGTTCTCCTCGCGGGTCGGGTCGGCCACCGCCTCGGGGTCGAACCCCTGGCCGCGGTCGCGGACCGTGACGACGAGGCCCTCGTCCGTGCCCGACAAGGCGACCTCGACCGGCTTGGACTCGTCGCCGCCGTTGCCGTGCAGGACGGCGTTGGTGACGGCCTCGCGCACCGCCATGTCAATGCCGAACAGCGCGTCTTCGGCGAAGCCGAGGCGGCGGGCGGCGTCGGCGACCGCCCCGGCGGCCTCGGCCACCGATTCGACCCGGCTCGGCAAAGTGAGTTCGACGGTCTCTTCGGTCACTGGCTCAAAGAATGGGGGCCGGCGACGGGGCCGACGGCTCTGATGGGGCCGGCGTCGGCGCCGCGCTCGGAACGCTTGAAAAACTTGCCGGAAGCCTGCACGGTGTAACACGCCCGCCGCGCGCATGTCAAGAAAGGCGGTCGTCGGCCGTCGGCCGTCAGCCGTCAGTAAAGGCAAGGGCCGTCAACTGATAACTGACTACCGACAACTTCTTTTGCTACCATTGCCCGTATGAGAATCCAGCCCGCCGGGCGGGTCAGGGGGCGCCTGACGGTGCCCGGCGACAAGTCCGTCTCGCACCGCGCCGCCATCGTCGCGGCCCTCGCGCGGGGCCGCACGCGCGCGCGCAACTTCGCGTCGAGCGCCGACTGCGCCTCCACGCTCGCCTGCCTGCGGTCCCTGGGCGTCGAAGTCCGGAGGGACGGCGCCGACGTGTTCGTCGAGGGCGCGGGGAGGGGGCCGGGCCTCTGGGCTTTCCGGGAGCCGCGGGGGCCGCTCGACTGCGGCAACTCGGGGACGACGATGCGGCTGCTGGCGGGCGTCCTCGCCGCGCAGCCCTTCGCGGCCACGCTCGTCGGCGACGAGTCGTTGAGCCGCCGGCCGATGGGGCGCGTCATGGCGCCGCTCGGGTTGATGGGGGCGCGGCTTGAGGCCGTCGAGGGCCACGCGCCGCTGCGGGTCGAGGGGCGGTCGCCTTTGAACGCCGTCGAGTACGAGTCGCCGGTGGCGAGCGCGCAGGTGAAGTCGTGCGTGCTGCTGGCGGGCTTGGGCGCCGCGGGGCGCACGCGCGTGGTCGAGCCGTCGGCGTCGAGGGACCACACCGAGAGGATGCTCCGCTGGTTCGGCGTCGAAGTCGAAGAGGAGACGGCCGAAGGCGGCAGGCACGCGGTCGCCGTCGGGGGCGCGGCCTCGTTCGACGCGCGCGACGTTGACGTGCCGGGCGACATCTCTTCGGCCGCCTTCTTCGCGGCGGCGGCGGCGATGCTGCCCGGCTCCGAGCTGACGATTGAAGCGGTCGGATTGAACCCGACGCGCGCGCAGATTCTCGACACGCTGCGCGGGCTCGGCGCGGACGTGACGACCGTGGACGCGCGCGAAGTCTCGAACGAGCCGGTCGGCGACGTGCGCGTGCGCGGCGCGGGCGGGCTGGCCCCCGTCAACGAGGGGGCGCGCGTGCTGCGCGGCGCGGAGGTCGCCGTCCTCATCGACGAGCTGCCGGTGCTGGCCGTCCTCGGCACGCAGGTCGAGGGCGGTCTGGAGATAAGGGACGCGCGCGAGCTGCGCGTCAAGGAGTCCGACCGCATCGGGACGACCGTCGCGAACCTTCGCTTGATGGGCGCCGAGGTCGAGGAGTTCGGGGACGGGCTGAAGGTCAACGGCCCCGTGCGCCTGCGCGGCGCGCGGCTCAAGGCTTACGGCGACCACCGCATCGCGATGGCCTTCGCCGTGGCCGCGCTCGCCGCCGAAGGCGAGACGGAGATTGAAGGCGCCGAGGAGTGCGTGCCAGTCTCGTTCCCCGAGTTCTTCCCCTCGCTCGGACGGGTGACGGAGAGGTGACGCGAGTCGTCGTGACCGGCTTCATGGCGGCGGGCAAGACGACCGTCGGGCGCGCCCTGGCGCGTCTGCTCGGCTGCGCGTTCGAGGATTTGGACGAAGTCGTCACGGCGCGCGAGGGGCGCACGCCGCAGCAGTTGATAGACGAGGCGGGCGAGGCCGCCTTCCGAGAGGCCGAGACGCGGGCGCTGCGGGCGGCGCTCGGAGGGGGGGAGAGAAAGGTCGTCGCGCTCGGCGGCGGCGCGTGGACTTTGGAGCGCAACCGCGAGCTGGTCCGCGCGCGCGGCTTCGTCTCGGCGTGGCTCGACGCGCCCTTCGAGCTGTGCCGCGAGAGGATTCTCGACGGCGGCCCGGACCGCCCTTTCGCGCGCGACCTCGAACGCGCCCGGCGACTTTATGACGAGAGGCGTGCTGCTTACAGTCTCGCCGACTTGCGCGTCGGCGTGACGCGCGCGTCGGGGGCGGACGAGTTGGCGGCCGAGCTGGCGGCGCGTTTGAACGAGGAGCGGGGGCGATGAGCGAACGCAACCTTCAAGTCCTGACCTCCCGCGGCTTCGTCGCCTCGCTCGCCCTCCTGCTCGTCAACGACTTCCTCCTCAAGCCGCTCCTCCACAACGCGCTCACCGGCAAGCTCTCGGACTTCGCCGGCCTCTTCGTCTTCCCGCTCTTCTGGTCCGCCCTCTTCCCGCGCTTCCGCCGACACGTCTACGTCACGACCGCGGCCCTCTTCCTCTTCTGGAAGTCGGCCCACTCGCAGCCGCTCGTCGAAGCCTGGAACAGCCTTCGACTCATCCCCCTCGGCCGCACCGTTGACGCGACCGACCTCGTCGCGCTCCTCGTGCTGCCCGTCTCTTACTTTTACAGCCAGCGCTCGCCCGACGCGGTCCCGCCCCGCCGCCTCGCCACGGGGCTGCTCGCGTGCGTATCAATCTTCGCCTTCGCCGCCACGAGTTACAGAACGAAATTCGACTACGACAGGAAGTACGCCTTCGACGACTCGAAGACGGTCCTCGTGCGGAAGATTCACCACCTCCGCCACCTCGGCCGTGATTACCAGATAGCGTGCCGCGGGGGCTTGGACAGCGTCCAACTACAAATCCCCGCGAAGTTATGCTTCAACTCCGTTGACGCCGTGGTTTCCGTCGGCGAGGAGGGCGGGCGCTCCGTCATCAGGCTGAAGGAGATGGAGCACGACTGCCCGGAAAGCAAAGGCGACAAGCAGAAGCTCCTCGACATCTTCGAGCAGGACTTCGTCGCCCCGCTCTCTCAACTGACGCTGCCCGCCGCGGCCGACGACGCCCCCGCGCCCGAAGCGAAGAAAGCGCCGCCGAAAGCCGAGGGCCGGCTCTACATGGTCGCCCTCGGCGAAGTGCCGGGCGTCAGCGTCGAGAAGCTGGCCGAGCACTTCGGGCGCAAGTACGGCGTCGAGATAAAGGTGCTGCGAAAACTCTCGCTCGGCGAAGAGTCGCGCGACCCGAAATTCCCCGGCAGCAAGCCCGAGGCCGCGAGGCTGCTCAACTACGCCCGGCGCGAGTACCCGAAGGCGGCGGCCGAGCCCGGCGCCGTCCTCATCGGCGTCACCGCCGACATGTACGTCGGCCAAATCCTCGGGCAGACCGCCCCCGACTACGAAGCCTTCTTCCACCGCGAAGAAGGCTTCGCCGTCGTCTCCGCGAGCGGCCTCGACCCCGCGACCTACTGCGAGCCGCCCGACCCCCAACTCCTCGCCGCGCGCCTGCGCAAAACAATCGCCCGCGCCATCGGCACCATCTACTTCCGCCTCCCGCGCAGCGACGACCCCCGCAGCGTTCTCCACAACGACCTCGGCTGCGTGGACGAGCTCGACGCGGCCGGCGAGGACTTCTAAAGCGTTGCCATCCGCCCCCGCTTACGCGAAACTAAAGAAGTGAACAACGCAACCTCCAAGGGGTGAGACACGGACCATGAGCGAAGAGCAGACAGACGCCAAGGCTTTGAAGCCGGCCTCCAAACTACACAACGCGCACAACTGGAAGCACCTCGCGCGCCGGGACGGCCGCGGCTTCTACGAACTCCAGACCGACGACACCGGCGACGTGCGCGTCCGCCTCTTCTTCACGCCGCAGCTTCTTGCGGACGCCGAAGACATCCTCTACCGCCAGATAGTCAACGCCACGCGCTTCCGCGGCGTTCGCATGGTCGTCATCACGCCCGACGCCCACTACGGCTACGGCGTCCCCGTCGGCTGCGTCCTCATCACCGACGCCTCCGACGGCGCCGTCGCCATGGGACCCGTGGGCTACGATATTGGTTGCGGGATGATGTCGGCGCGGTCGAATGTGGAGGCGGAGAGGGCGACGCCGGAGAAGCGGTTGGAGTTCAACCGGGCGGTGATGGGGCGGGTGGACATGGGGTTCGGGGGGAAGAGTAAGAGGCTGGGGAGGCTGTCGGGGACCGAGTTCCAGAACCTCGTGCGGGGGGGCGCGGAGTATTACGTCGAGAAGTACGGGGCGACGTTTGACAGGAGTCGTGCTGAGCGGCATCGCATCCCGGTGGACGACGACTGGCAGATACCTTGGGGCGGAAAGGGGAGGCCCGAGCGGGGCTTGGAGCAGATGGGGAGCCTCGGCGGCGGCAATCACTTCATCGAGCTGCAACGCTCCGAGCAGACGGGGACGCTCTTCCTGCAAGTTCACACGGGCTCGCGCGGGTTCGGGCACGGCCTCGCCACCAACTACTTCGAGCTGGCGCGCGAGGAGCACCCGGAGCTGATGAAGGACATCGACCTCGGCTACTTCACGCCCGAGTCGAGGCATTACAAGGACTACCTGAACGCCGTCGCGGCCGGGGGCAACTTCGCCATCCTCAACCGCCTCGTCATCTTCGAGCAGGTGTCGGAGGCGTTCCGCGAGGTCTTCGGCGAGGGGCTGGAGCTGGTCTACGAGATTAGCCACAACCTCGTGCAGAAGGAGTGGCACCCGGAGTTCGGCGACGTGTGGGTGCACCGCAAGGGCGCGACGCGCGCCTTCCCCGCCGGCCACCCGTTCCTGAAAGGCACCGAGTGGGAGCGGACGGGCCACCCCGTCCTCATCCCCGGCAGCAACAAGGACTGGAGCTACATCCTCCGCCCCCTCGAAGGCGCCGAGCGCAGCGGCTTCTCCGTCAACCACGGCGCGGGCCGCCGCATCTCGCGCGGCGAGGCCACGCGCACGCTCTCGCAAAGGCAGATGGACGACGAGTACAGGGAGGCCGGCGTCGTCGTCAACGTGGACGGCCGCGTGCCCTTGGACGAGGCCGCGCCGTGCTACAAGCCTTCGGAGGAGGTCGTCGCGGCGGTCGTCGGCGCGGGGCTCGCGGAGATAGAACACAGGCTGTGGCCGCTCGCGTCTTTGAAGGGCACGGACGAGAGGAAGCGCGGCAAGAAGTGGCAGAAGGGCAAGGGGCGGGACGGGCGCACGGGGGGCAAGAAGACGAGCGAGCATTACTGAAGGCGGCAACGCCGCCCGCCAAAAACCTTTACACGGCCGAGGGGAGGGCGTATAAGTCTCGGCAGGCTTCTCCCCTTTCAGCTTCCGCCGTCGGCCCCAACCAGGGAGGTAACTAATGCCGTTCAGGAAACTCTGCGTGCCCGCGCTGACCCTCGTCTGCCTACAACTCCTGTGTGCGGGCGCCCGCGCGCAGACGAACGACCGCGCGCAGGCGGCGGCCGAGATCGAGTCGCTGCGCGAGCAGATTAAGGCGAGGGAGGCCGTCCTCCTCGCGCCCGCGCCCGAAGACTACGAGGCCCACGCCGCGTTCCTCTCGCAGCCCGAGACCGGGCTCTTGCGCCTGCTGCCGCGCGAGAAGTGGAACAGCAAACTCTCGACGCGCGGCGACGGCGCCTTCTATTCCTTCGCCCGGAAGACCCACGAATACGGCTACGGGACCGACATCGGTTTAGAGGGGGACAAGTTGCAGGTCGGCTTCGCCGGGGCGAATTTCGGCTTCGTCGCCAACCTCGGCGACATCCCGCTGGCGAGCGTCACGACCGAGAGCGAGGGCGTCAAGTACCTCGCGGCCTTCGACACGCCCGCTGGCGAGCCGGAGGCGCGCGAGCAGCAGCGGCGCACGAGGGCGGGGTTCGAGGTGGACGGGCATCGGTATACCAACCGACTGCCGGCGGCGGCCAACAACACCTACATCATGCGCTCGGTTGACTACCAAAACTCCGACACGCTGGTCGCCTTTCGCGTTCTGCGGAAGGACGCGGACGGCAGCGTGGTCCTGCTCTGGAAGGTGCTGAAGAAGTTCCCGAAGCCGAAGCTGGAGATGCACGCCGCCGCCGCCGCGGGGCAATAAGGGTGCGCCGGAATCAAGACGGACAGGGGGCGGGCCGCGTGCCCGCCCCCTGTTTTTTTAGGCCGCCGCGCCGCCGCCCTACTTGCGCGCGCGCAGCAGCTTGATGAGGGCCAGCTCTTCGGCCGTGTACTCGGGCTGCTGGCGCGCGGTGCGGCGCGCGCGGCGCGGCGTGAACTCCTCGATGGAGCGGCCCCGCATGTAGGCTTCGACGACGGCCGGGTGGATGTAGCACTCGCGGCAGACCGAGGGCGTGTTGCCGAGGTGCTCGGCCACGCGCTTGACGGCGGCGACGACATTCTTCCTGGCCTGCCTCTCGTCCTCGCAGCAGCCGGCCTCGGCCAGCTCGACCGCCGCCAGCAGCGTCCCGCCCCACGTCCTGAAATCCTTGGCCGAGAACTCCGGAGAGGTCGCCGCCTTGATGTAGTCGTTCACGTCGCGCGGGCGGACGGGGCGCACGCGTCCGTCCTCCGCGACGTAGTTGAAGAGGCGCGAGCCGCCGAGCGCCTTGATGTCACGCATCAGCGACGCCAGCTCCTCGTCAACGAGGATGCGGCGGTGCCTGATGTGGTGCTTGCCCGTGAACTTGAAGACGAGCCGGCCGCCGCGCTCTATCTCAAGGTGGCGGTTGCGGAGCGTCGTCACGCCGTAGGTGCGGTAGCGTTTGACGCTCGTCTCGGAGCCGACGCGGAAGTAGAGGTCGTTGATTAAGCGGACGACGACGGCGAGCACGCGCTCTCGGCCTAAGCCGTCGCGCGAGATGTCTTCGTTGGTGCGGCGGCGCAAGGCGGGCAGGAGCTGGCCGAAGCGTTCGATCTTCTCGTACTTGCGGCGGGCGCGCGCGGCCGTGAAGGACGGGTGGTAGATGCGCTGGACGCGGCCGGCCGTGTCGACGCCGATGGCCTGAAGGCGGCTGCGCGGCGAGGGCGAGATGCGGACCTCGTGCCAGGCGGGCGGGACGGCGAGCGAGCGTATGCGCTCAAGAGCCGCCTCGTCGGTGACGCGGCGCCCCGCGGCCGTCTCGTACCGGAAGCCGCGCCCCTTCGAGCCGCGGCGGCGCCACCACTCGGCGCGACGGCCGCGTGTAACACTTCCGGCCAAAGCGCCCGGCGCGATGTTTTGTTGGACTGCAACTTCCGCGGTCGCCAAAGCCTTTTCCCCCTTGTTCGCCCCTCAGGCCGCTCAGGACGGCAAACCGAGTGCCGCCGCGAAAAGCGGAAGGCCCGGCGTACGATTCCGTACGCCGGGCCTTTTACTTAAAACCTCCGGGCCGTCTCAGCTCGCGGAGACGGTGGTGCTCGTCGCGGCGGTGCCTTGGGGCTGCGCGGCCGGCTTGTAGTAGAGGATGCGGTTGCAGTTCTCGCACTGGATGATCTCTTCGCCGCGGCGTATCTCGGCCATCGCCTGCGGCCTCAGCGACATGAAGCAGGCCGAGCAGGAGCTGTTGCGGGCCTCGGCCACGGCGACGCCGTCGCGGATGCGGCTGCTGATGTAGTTGTAGATGCGCTTGGCGTTGGGCGGGAGCGCGGCGAACATCCGCTCGCGCTCGACCTTCGCCGCCTCAAGCTCCTGCGACTGCGAGACGATCTGCGACTCGAAGGCGACCAACTGCTCGTCGCGCTCGCCGCGCAGGCGCGCGAACTCGGGCTCGCGCTCGGCCAACTCCTTCTCGGCCTGCTCGAACTGCTCCATCTGTTCGAGAATCTTGGTCTCCAAATCCGAGATGTGCTTGCGCGCGGCGTCGCGCTCGCGGATGGCCGCCTCGTAGACCTTGGCGTTGGTGGAAGACATCAAATCGCGCTCGGCCTTCTCGGCGCGGGTGCGCTGCTCGGCCATCTCCTTTTCGAGCTGGGCGCGGGCGGCGCGCGCCCCGTCGCGCCTCTGTTCGAGCCCCTTAAATTCAAAGGCGCGCTGATCGAATTCCTTCTCGATCTCGGCGCGCCTTTGAGGGATTGCGTCCAACTCGGCCTTTAGCCTGCGGATGCCTGTGTCCGCGTTCTGTAAAGCGATCAACTGCTCCAATTCCGCTTTCACGTTATCTTTTCTCCTGAAAACATCAGACCGATCAGGGCGCCGCGCGCGCCGTCATGTATGACCCCACATTCTCTCAGAACGGGCCGCGTGAGACAAGCGAGGGGCGCTCACCCGTCGCCGCCGACGCCCAACACGACTTTGCCGAACGTCTCGTTCGATTCGAGGCGCGCGTAAGCTTCGTGAACGCGTTCGAGCGGGAAGGATGAGTCGAGCACGGGGCGGACGAGGCCGCGCCCGAGCAGCGGGAGGACGTGCGCGGCGAAGAGGTGGACGGCGCGCGCCTTCTCCTCGTGCGAGCGGGCGCGGAGCACCGTTCCCGTGATGCTGAGACGCTTCGCCATGACTTTGCCGAAGTTGAGCGAGGCCGCAGAGCCGCCGAGCGTGCCGACGAGCATGAGACGACCACGCGGCGCGAGCGCGTCGAGGCTCGCGTCCAAGTAGGAGGCGCCGACGAGGTCGAGGACGACGGCGACGCCCTTTCCCTTCGTCCACGCGCGCACGGCCTCCGCGAACGCCCGCGGGTCGTCCCCGACAGCCACGCCTTCATCAAGCCCGAAGGCGCGAGCCCGCTCAAGCTTCTCGGCCGTGCGCGCCGTGCCGTAAACGCCCCCGGCGCCCGCGGCCCGCGCGAGCTGCACGGCCGCCGTCCCGACGCCCGAACCCGCGGCGTGTATGAGCACCGACTCGCCCGCCTGCAAACGCGCCTGCGTGAACAGCGCGTCGTGCGCCGTGATGAAGACCTCGGGCACGGCCGCCGCCTCTTCAAAGCTCAAGCCCTCGGGCATCTCCGCCACGTGACTCTCGGGAACGACGACGTACTGGCCCTGCGCGCCGCCGGCCGTGATGCCGAAGACGCGCTGCCCCGTCTTCCAGGCGCGGGCGTCTTCGCCGAGCTGCTCGACCTCGCCCGCGAACTCAAGGCCGGGGATGTCGCGCGGCGCGCCGGGCGGCGCGGGGTAACGGCCGCGCTTCTGCAAAAGGTCGGCGCGATTGAGGCCCGCCGCCCTCACGCGCACCCGGACGCGGTCGGCGCGCGCCGCGGGCCTTTCGACTTCGCGCAGCTCTAAAGCGCCCTCTCCCTCGTGCGAGGCGATGACGACGGCCAGCATCTTCTCTTCGCCCATCTCTTTCGTCCTCCCGTTCGGCCGCCAAGCTTAACACCGGGCGTGTTAAAGTTGCCGCACGCATGAGTGAGCCGAGGGGCCTGCTGGTCATCGTCAACAACGCGGCGGCGCGTGCGCGCGCGTCGGCGCCGGTCGTGAGGGCGGCGCTCGGGCGGGCGGGCGTCCCCTTCGAGCTGCGCGAGTCGGTCAGGCCGGGCGAGACGGAGGAGGAGGCGCGCGCCGCTTTCGCCTCGGGGGTCGGGACGGTCGCCGTCGTCGGCGGCGACGGCACGCTCTCGGCGGCGGCGGCCGGCTACTTCGAGCCGTGCGGGGAAGTCGGCGGGGATGAGCCGCCGCGCGCCGTCAACGCTTCGTCGTCGCTGGCGGTCCTGCCGGCGGGGACGGGCGACGACTTCGCGCGCGGGCTGACGGGTGGAAAGCGCGAACCGCTCGAAGCGTGGCTCGGGCGTCTGGTCGAACACTTCAGGCGCGAGGCGTTTGACGGCGGGCGGCGCGTGGACGTGCTCTTGGGAAGCGTTGACGCGGGGGCTCGGCGGTTCGTCTGTCTGAACGCGGCGACGCTCGGCGTCGGCGCCGAGGTGGCGGCGCGCGTCGGCGCGCAGGGGCCGAGGGTGAGGCGGCTGCCGGGCGAGGCGCGCTTCGCGCTGGCGTCGGTGCGGTCGCTCGCGGGGTGGCGCAACCGGGCGGTGCGCGTCGAGGTGGACGGCCGTGTGTGGCTTGAGTGCGGCACGAACCTGCTGGCCGTCGTCAACGGCACCTACGCGGGCGGCGGCATGAACTTCTCGCCCGAGGCGAGCCTCACCGACGGCCTGCTCGACGTGCTCGCCGTCTGCGGCATCTCGCGCGCCGGCCTCGTCCGCGAGCTGACGCGCGTCCACCGCGGGGGCCACCTCGCCAACCCGAAAGTTAAACTCACGCGCGGCCGACGCGTCCGTGTAGAAGCCGAGACGGACCAACTGCCCGTCGAGGCCGACGGCGACGCGCGCGGCCACACGCCCGCCGAGTTCCGCGTCATGCCGGCCGCGATGCGGGTGGTTTTCTAAAAGGCCGCGGCCCTTCCTTACTATTTCAACAGCGCGCGGGCGCGGGCGAGGACGTTCTCGGCGTTGAAGCCGAGTTCCTTGAGGGCGCGGTCGCCGGGGGCGGAGGCGCCGAAGCGGTCGAGGCAGAGGCGGTCGCCCGCGAGGCCCGTGTAGCGGTCCCAGCCCAAAGGCGACGCCGCTTCTATCGCCAGTCGCGCCGTGACGGCGGGCGGGATGACGCTGTCGCGGTAGCCGCGGTCCTGCTCCTCGAACAACTCCCAGCAAGGCATCGAGACGACGCGCACGGGCACGCCTTCGTTCTGCAAAGTCTCGCGCGCCTCAAGAGCCAACGAGACCTCTGAGCCCGTCGAGAGGATGATGAGGCGCGGCGTCGTGGCCTCGCCTTTATCGTCAACGGCATCGGCTAAAACGTAGGCGCCGCGGCGCGCGCCCTCGGCCGAGGCGAAGCGCGCGCGGTCGATGAGGGCGACCTTCTGGCGCGTGAGGATGAGCGCGGTCGGCGCGTGGCGTCGGAGTATGGCGAGCCGCCAAGCCTCGCGCGTCTCGTGCACGTCGGCGGGGCGGATGACGTAGAGGTTCGGGATGGCGCGCAGGCCCGCGAGCTGTTCGACGGGCTGGTGCGTCGGGCCGTCCTCGCCGAGTCCGACGGAGTCGTGCGTGAAGACGTAGATGACCTGCACTTCCGAAAGAGCCGCGAGTCGGATGGCGGGCTTCATGTAGTCGGAGAAGCACATGAAGGTGCCGCCGTAGGGGATGAGGCCGCCGTTGAGACTCATGCCGGTGAGCGCCGCGCCCATCGCGTGCTCGCGCACGCCGAAGTGGAGGATGCGTCCCTCGTAAGAGCCGTGCTGGAAGCTGCCGCCGTCCTTGATGTCGGTGTTGTTCGAGGGCGCGAGGTCGGCCGAGCCGCCGACGAGCGTCGGCAGGTGAGGCGCGATGGCGTTGATGACTTCGCCGGAGGCGGCGCGCGTGGCGATGGCCTTGGCGTTCTCGAACGTCGGCAGGTGCGACTCCCAGTCGGCGGGCAGCTCGCCGCTCATCGTCTCGCGCCATGCGCGCCCCAGTTCCTCGTTCTCGCTCGCGTAACGCTCGACCAGCTCGTTCCACTCACGCTCCTGCTGCTCGCCGCGCTCGACGGCTTTGCGGAACTGCGCGAGCGCCTCGTCGGGGATGAAGAAGTCCTGGTCCTCGGGCCAGCCGAGGTTGCGCTTGGTGGCGCGGACGGCGTCGGCGCCGGGCGCGTCGGAGTGGGCCTTGCGCGTGCCGGCGGCGGGCATGCCGAAGCCGATGATGGTCTTGACGGAGATGAGCGAGGGGCGGTCTTTGACTTCTTGAGCTTCGCGGATGGCCTGTTCGATCCGGTCGAGGTCGTTGCCGTCTTCGACCGTCGAGGTGTGCCAGCCGTAAGCCTCGAAACGCTTGGGCACGTCTTCGGTGAAGGCGAGCGAGGTGGAGCCTTCGATGGTGATGCGGTTGTCGTCGTAGAGGTAGATGAGGTTGCCGAGTTTCAGGTGGCCGGCGAGCGAGGCCGCTTCGCTGGCGACGCCTTCCATCAAGTCGCCGTCGGAGACGATGGCGTAGATGTGGCTGTCGATGAGGGGGAAGCCGGGCCGGTTGAACTTGGCGGCGAGGTGGGCGGCGCCCATCGCCATGCCGACGCCGTTGGCGAAGCCTTGCCCGAGCGGGCCGGTCGTAATCTCGACGCCGGGCGTCAAGACGTTCTCGGGGTGGCCGGCGGTCTTCGAGTCCCACTGGCGGAAGCTCTTCAGCTCTTCGAGCGGGAGGTCGTAGCCCGTCAGGTGTAAGAGCGAGTAGAGGAGCATCGAGCCGTGGCCGGCCGAGAGGAGGAAGCGGTCGCGCCCCTGCCACTTCGGGTTGCGCGGGTTGTGGCGCATGAAGCGCGTCCAGACGACGTAGGCCATCGGCGCGGCGCCCAGAGGCAGCCCGGCGTGGCCCGACTCGGCGCGCTGCACGGCGTCGAGCGAGAGGGTGCGAATCGTGTTGATGCAGAGTTGGTCGAGCTCGGGCGTGGTTTCTCGTGTCGGCGTAGACGCGCTCATCGGTGCGGGTTCCCTCGCTTTCTTCGGCTGATTTGGAAGACCGGATTATACAGACAGCGGGCCGAGAGATAAACACGGAGGACACGGAGAAACACGGAGGGCACAGAGAAGAAAGTTTTCTCTGTGCCCTCCGTGTTTCTCTCTCGGCCCGCTAATCTCTACCTGGCGCCGAGAGCGCGGGCGGCGTTGACGCGGCCGCCGGAGGAGACTTTGCCCTGGAGCGCGTCGAGCTTGTCGGCGGTGTCGGTGAGTCGGTCGCGCAGCTCGCGGACCGAGAGGTTCGGCTCGCGCGAGAGGACGAGCGCGGCGACGCCCGAGACGAAAGGCGTCGCCATCGAGGTGCCCGAGTGCTCCTGATAGGCGTTGCCCGGCCACGTGCTCAGAATCTCCTTGCCGGGCGCGGCGACGTGGACGTTCTTGGAGCCGTAGTTGGAGAAGGAGGCGAGGCGGTCGCGGCGGTCGAGCGCCGCCACCGAGAGGACGTTCGGCAGCTTGTAGCTCGAAGGGTAGTGCGGCTGGCGGTCGGCGTTCGCCCCGTCGTTGCCCGCGGCGGCGACGAAGAGGATGCCCTCCTCGCCCGCGCGGCGGATCACGTCTTCGAGCGCCTTCGACCTCTGCCGCGAGCCCCAGCTCGCGCTGATGACGCGGACGTTGACGCCGTCGCGCTTGCGCTGGATGACGTAGTTGATGGCCTCGATGGCGTCCTTCGTCGTGCCGAAGCCGCCCTTGCCCATGAACTTCAGGGGCATGATGCGGACCTGCCAGTTGACGCCCGTGATGCCGAGCAGGTTGTCGCCCTCGGCGCCGACGATGCCGGCACAGTGGGTGCCGTGGCCGTTCTCGTCCATTGGGTCGCGGTCCGAGTCCACGGCGCTGAAGCCGTCGTAGTCGTCAATCGTCCCCAACTCGTCGTCCACGTAGAGGTCGAGGTAGTCGGGGCGGTGCCACATGTTGGCCTGGAGGTCTTCGTGCCGGTAGTCAACGCCGCTGTCGAGGACGGCGACGACCACATCGTCGCTGCCGCGCGACTTCGACCACGCGCCGAGCGCGCCGATGTCGGCGCCCTGCGTGCCCTCGCGCTGCCCCGTGTTGACGAGGCCCCACTGTTCGGCGAGGAGCGGGTCGTTCGGGCCGCCGTCGAGCGAGGGGAGGAACTGGTCGCGGATGCTTGAGCCGCGCTCGACGGGGTCGAGGCTGATGACTTCGTTGGCCTCGGCGTATTCGACCTCGGCGAGTGCGGAGTACTGCGCGGCGACCTCGGCGGCCGGGCGGTCGTCCTCGTCGTCAACGCCGTAGAGGCCCTCGACCGACTCTATCTCGTCCTCGACGCGGTCGTTCATCCCGGCGGCGAGTTGCTCGATGCGCTCGCGCGACGTGCCGGGCCGGAAGCGCACCAGCACCTCGGGCGCGTCCTGTTCGAGCACGCCGGAGGGGCCGGCCGTCGCGGCGGGCGCCTCGCGCTTGAGCGCCACTTCGCGCTTGATGATTACGTCGTCGTCATCGTCGTAGCTCTTCCACTCCCAGCGCGAGAGCTGGCCGGCGACGGCGGCCAGCAGAATCAGCGACCCGGCCAGCGCCAGGTGGGGGGCGTAATTGCGTCGGTTCATTTCAAACTCCTCGGATCAAATCCGGTAATTCTTGCCCTTGAAGTTGTAGAGGCGGAGCTGGTTTCTGTCGGCGCGGTACTCGTACGGCTTGCCCGAGCCGGCCGCGAGTCGGATGCGCCAGCCCGTCGAAATCATCATCCCGCTCATCTCGTCCGCGACGGGGGCGCCGAGGGCGGTGTTCGGGAAGTCGGCCTCCTCGACCGACTCGGCGCGCACCTCGTCCTCCGCGACGCCGAGCCGCGCGGCCAAGTCCTTGCGCGCCCGCTCGACCGCCTCGTCCCTGCTGTAAGCCATGCGCTTCGCCTTCTCCTTACCAAATGACCGCCGAACTTTTATACGCGCCTGAGCGGCGCCGCGTTTTCGGGATTTCGCGCCTCGGTCATTCTGCCCCCGCGACGCCGAAAAGTGAAGCAGGAAAAAAGTGGACGGTAAACGGCAGGCGCCCCGCGTTCTTCTACTCTCTACTGACTACTGTTTACTAACTACCGGTTGCCCCCATCCAACCTTCTTTTTGCAAAACGGCATCAAGAAAGCTGCACGCCGCACGTTCTTCGGATGCGCCGGTCTCCCCGCGAACGGCAACTTCCTTAACTGCGCCCGCCCGCCCGAGGTGGGAGGGACAGCTACGTCTTCAGGAGGCCCACACATGAAAAGCAGCATCGCTCTCGTCATCCTGCTCGCCGCCGCCGTCTGCTCTCAAGGGCAGACGGCGCAGCCATCGCGCGCCGCGCGCCGCCAGCCTTCGCGCGCCTTCGCCGAGTCGGCCGCGCCCGCGCCCGCCGGTCAGACGCTCCCCATCCGCCGCGTCGTCCTCTACAGCAACGGCGTCGCCTACGTCGAGCGCCGCGGCACCGTCACGGGCAGGGCCGAGGTCAACCTCTCCTTCAAGCAGTCGCAGGTTGACGACGTGCTGAAGTCGATGGTCGTGCTCGACCTCGGGCGGGGCCGCATCGGCGCCGTCAGCTACAACTCGTCGGCGCCGCCCTCCGCCCGCATGGCCGACATCCCCTTCTCCGTCTCGCCCGAGACGCGCGGCAGCGGCGGGCTCGCCGGGGTGCTCGCGCAGTTGCAGGGCGCGCGCGTCGTCGTCACGACCGCGTCGGGCCGCACGGCCGCCGGCTCGGTCCTCACCGTCGAGGAGCGGCGCGTGCAGTCCGACCCAACGAAGCCGCCGACGACGAAGCACGCGCTCGTGCTCGCCACCGAGGGCGGCGAGCTGTCGAGCTTCGACCTCGAAGACCTGCGCTCCGTCAAGCTCTCGGACGAGGGCGCGCGCCGCGACGTGGGCGAGTTCGCCGCCGCCGCCGCCAGCGCGCGGCGCCGCGACGCCAAGACCATCACCGTCACCTCCGACGGCGACGGCGCCCGCGAGATGGTCGTCAGCTACACCATCGCCGCGCCCATCTGGAAGACGACCTACCGCGTCGTCATGGACGCGGAAGGCAAGCCCTTCTTTCAGGGCTGGGCCATCGTGGACAACGTGAGCGAGGAGGACTGGGAATCGGTCCGCCTCTCGCTCGTCTCCGGCTCGCCCGTCTCCTTCATCCAGCCCATCCAGAAGCCCTTCTACCGCTACCGTCCCGTCATTCCCATGCCCGGCGACTTGCAGCTCGCCCCGCAGGTCTACGAGCCCGAGACGGGCGAGGCCGGCGGCACCGGCAACATCTCCGGCTCCGTGCAGGACCCGAACGGCGCCGCCATCGCCGGCGCCGAGGTCGTCCTCACCAACACCACCACGGGCCGTCAGTTCACGACGCGGACCAACGACGAGGGCTTCTTCAACACCCAGAGGCTTGAGCCCGGCAACTACACCGTGCGCGTCAACTCGGCGGGCTTCTCGATGGCCGAGGTCACGGGCGTGCGCGTCGGCGGCCCGCGCCCGGCCAACTTCGCCGTCACCCTCAACCCCGCCGGGGTGGCTGAAACCGTCACGGTCTCGGCCGACGCGCTCCCGGCGGCCCGGTCCGCCAACAGCGTCAACAACCTCACGCTGGCGCGGCCCATACCCGGCACCGCCGGCAAGGATGCGGAGGGGGATGACGAAGGCGTGTCGGTGAGCGAAGCCATGACGGGCGGGCAGTCGGGCGTCGAGGCGGCGGCCGAGGGCGGCGAGATAGGCGACCTCTTCGAGTACCAGATAGGCCACCCCGTCACGGTCCGCCGCGACCGCTCGGCCCTCATCCCCATCGTGCAGACGCGCATGGAGGGCGCGCGCGTCTCCGTCTTCCGCGAGTCGGCGCGGCGCACGCGCCCGATGTCGGGGATGCTTCTGAAGAACACGACGCAGCTCACGTTCGAGGGCGGCGCGCTGACCGTCTTGGACGGCGACGCCTACGCGGGCGAGGCGTTGATGGAGCGTCTGAAGCCCTCGGAGCAGCGCCTCGTCTCCTTCGCCCTCGACCTCGGCACGCTCGTCACCGTCCGGCACGACGGCGGCGACTCGCCCGCCTTCTTCGTCCGCATCGCCAACGGCACGCTCTACGCCAGCCACTTCAACCGCTCCAGCAAGCTCTACACGCTGACGAACCAGACCGACCGAGCGCGCACCGTCTACGTCGAGCACCCCGTCCGCGACGGCTGGGCGCTCGACGACGAGACGCCGAAGCCCGACGGCAGGAGCGCCAGCTTCTACCGCTTCCGCGTCGAGCTTCAGCCGCACGCGTCCGCCGAGTTGCGCGTCGTCGAGCGCCAGCCAAACGTCCAGACCTACTCGCTGTCGAACATGACGAGCGACCAGATACAGTTCTTCCTCGCGCGCCGCTACATCGACGAGCGGACGCGCGCCGCGCTCGAATCCCTGCTCGACCTCAAGGCCCGGCTCGCGACGGCCGCCGCCCGCGTCCTCCTCATCGAGCAGGAGACGGCCGCCATCGCCGCCGACCAGAAGCGCCTGCGCGAGAACATTGAAGCCCTCAACAAGACGGCCGAGGCCCGTCAGCTCATCACGCGCTACGTCCAGAAGGCCGACCAGCAGGAGACGCGCCTCGAACAACTCGCCCGCGAGAAACAAGAGGCCGCCGCCGAGCGCCAGCGCCTCCAATCCCAACTCGACGCGGCCCTCCGCTCACTCGCGCTCGAAAGAAAACTCGAATGACTACGCGACGTTGACCCCGCAGGGGTCGCCGACAATAGCCGGGGGTAAGCCGCAGGCGCGCGAGCGCCGAGGCGTCACCCCCGGACACGACGCAACAATAATTCCGACCCTGAAAGGGTCGCACCGCCGTGCCGGGGTGCGACCCTTTCAGGGTCGGAATATTTTCTTGGACGTACCGTGGGTGGCGCTCACTTCGTTCGCTTACCCCCGGCTATTGTCGGCGACCCCTGCGGGGTCATCGGACTGAACTAGCGCAGGTCGCCGAACAGATGTTGCACGAGCGCGCAGGCGACGACCGCCGCCGTCTCGGCGCGCAGGGTCCGCCCGCCGAGCGTCACGAGCTTCCAACCGCGCTCGCCCGCCAGCCCCAACTCCTCTTCCTCCCAACCGCCTTCCGGCCCGACCAGCGCGACGGCCTCCGTGGCGCCGCCGCGCGCGACTTCGCCGAGCGACGCGCCGCCCCGCTCCGCGAAGAGCACGCGCAGCGACCCGGCGCGCGAGACGAGCGACTCAAACTGTGCGGGCATCTCAACCGAGGGCACGCGCGCCCGCCCCGACTGCTTAGCCGCCTCAAGCGCCAGCCGCCGCCAGCGCGCGACTCGCGCCTCCGCGTCACGCGCGTCGCGCAGCCGCACGTCCGCCCGCTTAGTCATCACGGGCACGACGCGCGTGACGCCAAGCTCCGTCGCCTTCTGCACCACGAGGTCGAACTTCTCGCCCTTCAGCAGCGCCGCCGCGAGCGTCAGCTCCAGCGGCGACTCCGGGCTCGGCGGCCCGGCTTCTTCGTTTACTTCCAGCACGGCCCCGGCGCCCCGCCCGCCCGCCTCCGCGACGCGGCACGCGAACTCGCGCCCCTCGCCGTCGAAGACGTAAGCCTCCTCGCCGGCCCTCAGCCGCAGCACGTCGCGCAGGTGCCGCGTCTCGTCGGCCGACAGCACGACCCGCCCGGCCGCGAAAGCTTCCGGCGGCGCGTAGAACCTTCGTCTCGTCATACGATGAGTCTAAACGGTAATCGCCACCCACTCGCCGTCGGCCGTCACCTCTGATTCGGAGACGCCGAGTTCGCGCAGCCGCACGGCAACAGCGTCGGCCTGCGAGTCGAGGATGCCGGAGAGGACGAGGCGCCCGCAGGTCGCCCCAATCAGAGAGGGCAGGAGCGGGAGAATCACGTCGGCCGTCAGGTTCGCGCAGACGAAGTCGGCCGAGGGCGTCGCCTCGCCCACCGAGCCCACCCAAAAATGAATCCTGTCGGCGACGCCGTTGAGCCGCGCGTTCTCGCGCGCCACCTCGACGGCCAGCGGGTCCGTGTCGCACGCCTCGACGCGCGCCCGATTGTCGAGTTTGGCGGCGGCGATGGCGAGGACGCCCGTGCCCGTGCCAACGTCGAGGAAGCTCCCGCCCCTGAAATGGTTTTCTATCGCGGCGAGGCACAGCCGCGTCGTCTCGTGCGTGCCCGTCCCGAAGGCCATGCCCGGCTCGACGCGCAGGACGATTCGGCCCTCACCCTCTTCCACCTCGCTCCACGGCGGCGCGACGACGAAGCGCCCGACCACCGACGGCTTCCAATTCTTCTTCCACTCGCCGAGCCAGTCGCGCTCTTCGACTTCGCGCAGCGCCAGCCCGCGCACGTCCGACGACGCGAGGCCGTAAATCCCCAGCGCATCCCTGAGGGCGTCGCGCACGCGCCCGACGTGCGGCTCCGCGTCGAAGTAGCCGGCGACCGACAGGAGCCCGTCCGCCGCGCCGCCCGCGCGCTCCTCCGTCCCCAGCGCGCCCGCCTCCATCAGCGCGTACTCGACGGCCTCGCGCGCCCGCGCCTCCATCGTCACGTCAACCGCGAACCACACGATTTACGACTTACGTCCTTTCTTCTCCTCGATGCCCATCTCGTTGAGCGCGCGCGGCGAGTTGCGCCAGTCCTCTTCGACCTTGACGAAGAGCTGGAGGAAGATTTGATGGCCGACGAGGCGCTCGATGTCCTGGCGGGCGGCCGTGCCGATCTCCTTGAGGCGCTCGCCGCCCTTGCCGATGATGATGCGCTTCTGCGAGGGGCGCTCGACGTAGATGGCGCAGTAGATGCGCGCCAGCCCCTCCGACACCTCCTCGTATCGCTCCGTCACGACGGCCGTCACGTAAGGAATCTCTTCGCCCGTGACGCGCAGTATCTTCTCGCGCACCATCTCGGCGACGATGACGCGCATCGGCTGGTCGGTCAGCTCGTCCTCGTCGAAGATGGGCTCGCCCTCGGGGAGGTTGCGGGCCAGCTCCCGAGCCAGCTCCTCGAAGCGGTCGCCCTTGCGGGCCGAGAGCGGCAGGACCGCGCGCCACTCGTGCTGCTGCGAGTACCATTCGATGAGCGGGAGTAGGCCGCGCTTGTCGGCAATCTTGTCCGTCTTGTTAAGAAGGAGGACGGCGGGCTTCTCCGACTGTTTGACCATGTCGAGGACGAAGCGGTCGCCGTTGCCGGTCGGGGCCGAGGCGTCGCGGATGAGGCAGACGAGGTCCACGCCTTCGAGCGCGTCGTGGACGGCGGCCATCATGCGGCGGTTGAGGAGGTAGCCGGGCTGGTGGACGCCGGGCGTGTCAACCAGAACTATCTGGCCGCCGGGCCGAGTGATGACGCCGCGAATCTGGTGGCGCGTCGTCTGCGGCTTGTTCGAGACGGCCGCGATCTTCTCGCCGACGAGCCGATTAAGCAGCGTTGACTTGCCCGCGTTCGGCCGCCCGACCAAGGCCACGTAGCCGCTGCGGTATGCTCCCTCGCGCCCCGTCTCTTGCTCTTCTTCCATGTTCATCTCGCCGTCACTTCGAGGTTCGCTTCCAGCATCTCGGGGTCGGCCGACCCGCGCCCGGCCATGACCTTGAACGCGCCCGGCTCGACGACGAAGCGCATCGACGCGTCGTAGAAGCCCAGCTCGGCGGGCGTGAGCTTGAAGGTCACGGCGCGGCGCTCGCCCGGTTGGAGCGTGACGCGGCGGAAGCCCTTCAGCTCCTTGACGGGCCGGACGCGCGAGCCGACCACGTCGCGGACGTAGAGCTGCACGACCTCGTCGCCCGCGCGCCGCCCGGTGTTCTCCACGTCAACGCTGACATCGATGCTTCCCGAAGCCGGGATGCGCGGCGCGCTCAGGCGCAGGTTCGAGAGGCGGAAGGTCGTGTAGCTCAGGCCGTGGCCGAACGGGTAGAGCGGCGGGACGGGCACGTCCAGATACTTCGACGTGTACTTCTCGCTCGTCGGCGGGCGGCCCGTCGTCGTCTGGTTGTAGTAGAAGGGCTGCTGGCCGGCGGCGCGCGGGAAGGTGACGGGGAGCTTGCCGCCGGGGTTCGTGTCGCCGAAGAGGGCGTCGGCGATGGCGGGGCCGCCCTGCGTTCCGGCGAACCACGTCTCAAGGATGGCGGGCGAGTTCTCCGCGGCCCAGTTAATTGAGAGCGGCCGGCCGTTCATGAGGACGACGACGTAGGGCTTGCCCGTCTGATGTATCGCTTGAAGCAGTTCGAGCTGGCGGCCCGGCAAGTCTAAAGAGGTGCGCGAGGCGGCCTCGCCGCTCATGTCGGCCGTCTCGCCGACGGCGACGATTGTCACGTCCGCGTCGCGCGCGGCACGCACGGCGCGCTCGAAGGAGTCGGCGGCCGTCGGAGTCGTCGCCAGACGAGCGGGGTCGATGTCTCCGGCGGCGGCGACGTTCGTCCCGCCCGCGGCGCTCGGGTTGGGCGGCGGCGCGTCGTAGTTGCCCATGACGCCGCGCCCCTCAATCGCCACGCCCTTCTCGTGAAGGACGCGCGTGCGCGGCGAGACTTTGGCCCGGATTCCCTGAAGCAGCGTGACGGCGTCCTGCGGGCGGCCGTCGCCCGACCACGGGCCGATGATGGCGCGCGGGTCGTCCGAGAGCGGGCCGACGACGGCGACGGAGCGCACGTCCTTCCCCAGCGGCAGCGTCTCGCGCTCGTTCTTCAAAAGCACGAGCGAGCGCGCCGCCACCTCGCGCGCCGCGCGCTGGTTCTCGGCGCTCAGGATGACGGACGACTCGCGCGACTCTTCGACGTACGGGCGCTCGAACAGCCCCGCCCGCAACTTGATGCGGAGGATGCGGCGCACGGCTTCGTCAACCTCGGCCGTGGTGAGCCTGCGCTGACGGAGCAACTCCGCGCCGTGCTGGTTGTAGAGTCGGCCGACCATCTCCATGTCCACGCCCGACGAGAGGGCGAGGCGCGCGGCGTCGGCGCCGTCGGCGGCGTAGCCGTGCGGAATCATCTCGGTGACGGACGTGTAGTCGCTGACGACGAAGCCGCGGAAGCCCCACTCGTCGCGCAGCACCTTCGTCAGCAGGAAGCGGTTGCCGGAGGCGGGCACGCCGTTCAGGTCGTTGAAGGCGCTCATCAGCGTGGCGACGCCCGCGTCCACCGCTGCCTTGAAGGGCGGCAGGTAGACTTCGCGCAAGCGTTGCTCGCTCATGTCGGTCGTGTTGTAGTCGCGCCCCGCCTCGGCCGCGCCGTAGGCGGCGAAGTGCTTGGCGCAGGCGACGACGCGGTCCGGGGCCGAGAAGTCCGGGCCCTGAAAGCCCCGCACCCGCGCGCGGGCGAACGCGGAGCCGAGGTACGTGTCTTCGCCCGCGCCCTCGGCGATGCGGCCCCAGCGCGCGTCGCGCGCCACGTCAACCATCGGCGCGAAGGTCCACTGGACGCCCGCCGCCCTCGCCTCGGCGGCGGCGACGGAGGCCGACCGCTCCGCGACCGAAGGGTCCCAGCTCGCCGCCTCGCCCAAGGGGATGGGGAAAATGGTCCGGTAGCCGTGTATCACGTCGAAGCCGAAGATGAGAGGAATCTTCAGGCGCGACTCCTCGACGGCCGCGCGCTGCAACTCGTTGGCGTTGCGCGCCCCGCGCACGCCCAAGGTCGAGCCCAACCGTCCGGCGCGCGCCGCCTCGAACAAATCGGGGTTGGCCTTCCCGTTTACGTCGCCGCCCGACTGCTGCAACTGCCCCAGCTTCTCCTCCAACGTCATCCGCGCCAGCAGCGCCTCTATCCTTCGTTCGATGTCGGGCTGGGGCCGAACGGGCGCGCGCCCCCGCGCCCTCTGCCCGAGCGCGGCGGCGGGCAGGCTCGGGAGCAGGAGCGCGGCGGCCAGCAGTAGTCTCGTCGAGTTAACGAGCTTCATGTTTGAGCCTCACGGTCGAATGGTCGTTTTAAGGATCGCCCAGATTGTCGTCGCTGTTACCAGCAGAAGCAAGGAGAGGGCGGCGACGCCCGCCCGGCGGAGCCAGCGCGGCGGCTCCGACCCGTAGGCCCCCGCGCGCCCGCGCACGAGCACGAGCCCCGTCGCCGCGCCGCCCAGCAGGCCGCCCGCGTGCGCCGCGTTGTCTATGAAGTCGAAGCCCACGACGCCTATCAGGCCGACGAAGAGGACGTTGAGCAGAATGCCTCTCAGGAAGGAGCGCGGCAGGTGCTCGCGGTGCCTGTAGCCGGCCGCGCCGAGAAAGCCTATCAACCCCATCAGCCCGCCGGACGCGCCCGCCGAAGTGGTCGAAGGCAGCAGCAGGAGGCTCGCGAGGCTCCCCGTCAACACCGAGACGAGGAAGACGACGGGCAGGTGCCAGCGGCTCGCGTGCGCCTCGACGAGACGGCCCAATCCCCGCAGGGCCAGAAAGTTCATCCAGAAGTGCATGAAGCTGACGTGCAGCATCGAGCACGTGAAGAGCCGCCACCACTGGCCGCGCCACACCGCGTCTTTGACGAGGCCGGCCGCGTTGATGGAGTTCTCCAGGCCGGCCGCCTGACAGACTCCCGCGGCGACGACGAAGCCGCACAGCCACTTCGTGTAAGTGATGGGCCGCGTCACGACCCACGCCTCGTAGCGGCTCGCCTCGGCCTCGCGCCTGACCTCTTCGGGCTTGAGGCTCGGCGACTTGAACATCGCGCGGACGGACGCCGCCGCGGAGACGAAGATGGGCAGGTAGTAGAAGACGAGGAAGATGCGGAAGAGCTTCGAGTCGGCGAAGAGCAGCAGCGGCGAGAAGACGAGCAGGAAGACGACGGACCAGATGAGGCCCCTCAGCCCCGTCCTCCGGTTCCGCTTGCGGACGGCGTCGTGCAGCCAGGGGACTTCTTCGGGCAGGACGAGGTAAGGCGACTCCGGCGTCCAGACCCGAACGACGGTGGGCGACCCCCAGGCGTTGACCTCCGCCGACCGCTCCTCAAGAATCTCGCGCGAGCACCCGTGATGCGAGTCGCTCAGGACGTAGCCGTACTCGGCCCCGTCGTCAGGCTTCTCGGGAAAGGCTTCGGGGCCGTCCCACGGCAGTTGCCCCGTCGCTGCTTCCACGTCGGCGCTGCCCACTTCGAATCTTCAGCGGCCCGCCTTCAGGGCCGACGCTACGAGCGCCACGATACACGCCACCGCCTTAACAGTCTTCATGTCACCTCCGGCCCGCATTGACTCCGCCGCCTCTCGCTTACTCCTGATTGTCCGCCCGCTTCACGTTCGCCTCGCAGTCGGGGTCTATAGTCCACGCGCCCTCCGCGTTGTCGCGCAGGTCGTTGCCCTCGAACGTGCCGCCGCCCCCTTCATGAACCAGTATGGCCTCGGAGCCATTTTTATTGATTCTGTTGTTACGTAATGTCGGACGAGCATCTTCTTGAACTCTAACTCCCGAGTGAAGATTGCCGTAGATGTCGTTGTCTTCCAGCGTGCCGAGCCCGCCCTCATAAACGAAGACGCCGCCCTGCTTGCCGTCGTGGATGCGGTTACGGCGTATCATAGGGTCCCCGCCCTCGAAGATAGTTATGCCGGCAAAGCCGTTGCCTGAGATGTCATTATCCTCCAGCGTGCCTAATGCGTCCTCGTAGACGGCAACGCCGCTCTGTTTGCCGTCGCGGATGCGGTTGCGCCGCAGGGTCGGGTTCCCCCCGGACCTAATCTCTACTCCTGAGAGGGTATTACCGAAGATGTCATTGTCCTCCAGTGTCCCTAATCCATTACCAGAGATTTGAACACCGGCTTCCTTGCCGTCGTGGATGCGGTTGCGACGCAGCCGCGGGTCAGCGCCGTTGTGAATGGCAACGCAGGCAAGGCTTTGGCTGGTGATGTCACAGTCCTCAAGCTCAAGCCTCCCTTGAGCGATTTTAACCGCAAAAAAATTCCCGCCCCCCGTCTGCCTCAACGTCAGGTTCGTTACCCTCCCCATGTTCGTCTGGAACAGAATCACCTCCTTACCTGATGCCTGTACGACCACCTCGCCGGGCTCACCTTCGCCGACAATTTCCAGCGGCTTGTTGATGATCAAGCCTTCCTGATAAAAGCCCGGTTGCACGATGATCTTGGTGCCCGGAGCAGACTTCTTTATGGCCGCACTAATAGTCGTGAAATTTCCACGGCGGGGCATCGGATTGACGGTGCAGGTCGTGGGCTCGTTCTTGGGCGACGGAGGTTGCGTGGCCTGCTCGCTTCTCTCCTTGGCGGGCGAGGCGGTGGGCTGCGTCTCGGCCGGGGCGCGGGGCGGGGCGGTGGCTTGGACGGTGGGCAGCGCGTCGCGTATCTGGCGGGCGAGGCGTTCGAGGGTCCTGCCGACCTGAGGATTCGTCAGCGGCTCCCAGCGCAGCTCGCGCCAGTCGCCATACTGGCGCGAGGCGATAGCTTGGGCGAGGTCGTCTTTGGCGCGCAATTCGTCGCTGTTCAGGAGAGGGGTGTCAACGAAATAGATGGGGAGGATGAGGTCGCTGCGGCCCAGCGCCTTCTCGCGTTCGAGGAAGCGTCGAAGCTCGTCGCGGCAGTGTTTACTGTTAAAGAACCTGGGGGTGATGACGGGGATGAGGAAGGTCACTTCGTCTATAGAGCCTTCGATGCGCTCGCGCCAGTTCTGGCCCCACTGAATGTCTTTCCGGTCCTGGAAGATGTTGAACTCCTCCCCTACCGCCGTCTGCACCTCGTCCGTCAGGCGCTCACAGAGTTTCGTGATGTGCCCGTGCTTATCGTCCTCGTGGACGTAGCTCAGGAAGGCGGCGGGGCCTTGCTTCTTCTTCATGGGCCGTGAGGAACCTCAACCTTGTTTTTGTAAGGCCGTCTCGCCGTTGAGGCGCATGATTTCGAGGGTCATCTCGGCGGAGGCGTACATGTCTTTCACGTCGAGCCATTCTTTGACGGTGTGGATGGCGCGCATGCCGGTGCCGAGGTTGGCGCATTCGATGCCGAGCTTGTTGAAGATGTTGGCGTCGCAGCCGCCGCCGGAGGACATGGTTTCGACCTTGAGGCCCATCTTCGAGGCCGCCTCTTTGACGAGGCGGACGACGCGCGAGTCGTCGGACACGTCCATCGCGTGGTACTCGCGGTTGACGTGCGCCTCGACGCGCCCGCGCGTCGTGACGCCGTCCACCGTCACCTCGTAGCGCGCGGCGGCCTCTTCCAGACACTCGACCATGTGGCGCGTCTGCGCTTCGAGCTTGGCGTCGTCGAGCGAGCGGGCCTCGCCGCGCAGCGTGACGAGGTTGGTGATGATGTTGGTGGCCTCGCCGCCGCGGATGACGCCGATGATGGCGGACGTCTCTTCGTCGATGCGGCCGAGCTTCATCGAGGCGATGGCCTCGGCGGCGATGCGGATGGCGGAGATGCCCTCCTCGGGGGCGACCCCGGCGTGGGATTCGAGGCCGTAGATTTTGAACTCGAAGTGGTTGGCCGAGGGGCCCTTGGTGAAGAGGAAGCCGGGGTCGTCCGAGTCGAAGACGAGCCCGTAGCGGGCGCGCATCTTCGACAGGTCAACGTGCTTGGCGCCGAGCAGGCCGACCTCCTCGCAGATGGAGAAGACGGCGTCGATGGGCGCGTGCGGGATTGATTGCTCTTGCAGGCAGCGGATGACTTCGATGATGACGGCGCAGCCCGACTTGTCGTCGCCGCCGAGGACGGTGGTGCCGTCGGAGCGGATGATGTCGCCCTCGACGACGGGCTTGACGCCGCGGCCGGGGACGACCGTGTCCATGTGGGCGCTCATCATGATGGCCTCGGCGCCGGGGATGGTGCCGGGGAAGCGTGCGATGACGTTGCCGGTGTTGCCGCCGACCTTTTCGCCCGCGCCGTCAATCTCGACCTCGGCGCCCAGCTCCTCGCAGTACTGCTTGATTCTTTGCGCCACCTCCCGCTCCTCGCGCGAGACGGAGTCGATGCGGACGAGTTCGAGCAGAAGGTTCTTGATGCGTTCCTGATTAATCATGCAAGTCTCCTCGGAAGAAGCGGCCCGACGCCTCAGAGCTTTAAAGCGCGATAGAAGGGGCGGTGTGCCGTCATCCTACTACACGGGGCCGCGACGTTGCCAGACCGAGCGGCGCGCCTAGAGGCTGAGGCGGTCGAGGGCGCGTTGCAGCTCCTCGCGCTTGGCTTCGAGCGTCGCGTCGTCGGCGTCCGGGGGGACGCGGATGGGCGGGGCGAAGCGCACGGCCGCGCGGGTGAAGGGGCGGGGGATTTGGAGTCGGTCCCAGCTCGAAAGCTTCCAGGACTTCGCCGGGTTGACGGCGAAGGGTAGCACGGGGCGGCCGGTCTTTTTGGCGAGCAGCAGCGGCCCCGTCTTGGCGACGCGGCGGGGGCCGCGCGGGCCGTCGACGCTGAAGCCGGCGGGGCGGCCCGCGCGGACGAGCCGCACCATCTCGACCAGCGCGCCGACGCCGCCGCGGGTCGAGGAGCCGCGCGCCGCGCCGTAGCCGAAGCGCTGGATGAAGCGCGCGATGTACTCGCCGTCGAAGCTCTGCGAGGTCATCACGACGATGCCGAGGCGGCGGAAGTAGTAGGTCGTCAGAAAAATCTGGTCGTGCCAGAAGGCATAGACGGGCGGCCCGCCCGCCCGCGCCTCCTCCCAGTGCTCCCGGCCCTCGACGCCGAAGCGCGCCGTCCGCCCGAGGGCGTTGATGGCGAGGTAGAAGGCGAGGTCGGCGGCCCGTATCAGCAGCCGCTTCTTCAGTGTGTAGGCCGAGAGGTCGGCGAACCTGTAGGCGCGCTCGACCCTCCCGCCGTCTGCCGTCGTCAGCATAAGCATCTCGCTCGGGCGCCGAGTCTAGCAAAAAGCGGTAGCCGGTAGACAGCAGCCGGTAGTCGGTAGTAAAACTTGCGGCCCGTAGCGCGGGGCGGCTGCCGACTACTGACTACTGGCTACTGTTTACCGTCTGCTGTATATTTGGGAAACCCCGCGCGGGACTCGGTCGTACAGCGTTGGCGGAAAGTTTTGAACGCTCGCGACACCGAAGCTTTTCGCGCCCTCCCTAGTTTTCAAGGCTTAACGGCATACTTGCGCTGATGGACGGACGACGGATACTCATCGTCGAGGGCAATAGTGAACTCCGCACGGTGCTCGCCGGGGCGCTGGCGGAGATGGGCCACACGGTCGTCACGGCGTCGGACCGCGCCGAGGCCGTCGCCCGCGAAGACCTCGAAGAGTTCGACCTCATCATCTCCGACCTCGCCGAGTACGCCGACTCCGGCGTCCAAATCGTCTCCGAACTCAAGCGCCAGCGGCTCTTCGTCCCCATCGTCGTCACCAGCGAGGAGGCGCAGCACGCCGGAATCATTAAAGCCTTCAAGCTCGGGGCGACCAACTACGTCCGTAAGCCTTACGACAAGGAGGAGCTGCGCGGCATCGTCGAGAAGACGCTCGGCTACAAGCTCCGCTTCGTCGAAGACCTCAAAGTCCTCCCCTACATCCGCGAGCACATCGAGTTCGAGCTGCCGAGCGACCTCTCCCTGATGAACGGCGTGCTGCACTACCTCATCGAGCGCGTCGCGGCGCTCGGGGTGATAAAGCCCGACACGTCGAACCTCTTCATCGCGCTCGACGAGGCGTTCGTCAACGCCGTCAAGCACGGCAACCAGTCCGACCCCAGTAAGCTCGTCCGCATCACCGCCGACCTCTCGGCCCGCGAGGCGCGCTTCTCCATCGAGGACGAGGGCGAGGGCTTCGACGTGAAGGCCATCCCCGACCCGCTCGACCCGGCCAACCTCTTCAAGACCTCGGGGCGCGGGGTGCTGCTCATCTACAACATCATGGACGAGGTCGAGTACAATGAGCGCGGCAACCGCCTGACGATGGTCAAGCGGCCCGAGAGCTCGCTCGACGCCGAGCTGACCAAGGCCCTCTCGCCCAAGAAGGATGACCAGCCCGCCACGAAAAGTTGAGAGCCGCCGCCTCGCCGCCTTGTACAAGTTCCGCCTCCCGCTCCTGCTCGCCGCCCTCTTCGCCCTGCTCCTGCTGACGCACCTGACGCTCCTCGGCCTCCCCTACTACTGGGACGAGGCCGGCTACTTCATCCCGGCCGCGCGCGACATCTACGCGGACGGCTCCTTCATCCCCCACTCGACGCTCTCGAACGCGCACCCGCCGCTGGTGATGGCCTACCTCGCGCTCGCGTGGAAGCTCTTCGGCTTCCACGTCGAAGTCGCGCGCGGGGCGATGCTTTTCGTCTCGGCGCTCGCGCTCACGGGCGTCTTCCGCCTCGCGGAGCGCGTCTCGAACGCGTGGATAGGAATCGCGACGGTCATCTTAACGGCCGTCTACCCGGTCTTCTTCGCGCAGAGTTCGCTGGCGCATCTGGACATGGGGGTGACGGCGCTCGTCGTGTGGGGGCTCGTCTTCTACCTGCCGGCGCGCGAGGATGAGAGGGAGGCTGTCAGGCGCGTCGTCGCCGTCGCGCTCTTCGCGCTGGCGGCGTTGGCGAAGGAGACGGCGGTGCTCGTGCCGCTGACGCTTTTCGGGTGGGAGATTATTTGTCTCCTTGTGCGGCGGAAGGAGAAGCTGGCGAAGGCCGTGTGTCTGCACGAGCCGCGCGGCGTGCTCTGGTCGTCCGTCTTACTCGCGGCGTGCGTGCCGCTCGCGCTCTGGTTCGCGTACCACCGCGCGCGGACGGGCTACACGCTGGGGAACCCGGAATACTTCCGCTACAACGTCGAGTCCACGCTGAACGTCGGGCGCGTCCTCGGAACGCTCTGGCGCAGGCTCGGGCACGTCACCTTCCACATGGACCTGTGGGCGCTGACGCTGCCCGCCGCGCTCGCCATGCTCCTGCCCGCGCGCCGCGACGCTTCAAAAGAGCGACCGCGCATCGCGGTGCCCGTGCAGATGACGTTCTACGTGCTCGTCCTCGCGCACGTCTTCGCGCTGTCGGTCGTGGGCGGGGCGGTGCTGGCGCGCTACATGCTGCCGGTGCTGCCGCTCGTCGTCATGGTCTGCGTCTCGACGCTCTGGCGGCGCGTGCGCTTCTGGGTGCCTCTGGTCGCCCTCGCCTGCGCCGTCTTCGCCTACCGGACCGAAGTCAATCCCTCATACAACTACCCTTGGGAAGAGAACTTGGCTTACCGAGACTTCGTCGTCCTCCACCGCGACGCCGCGCGCTTCCTCGCCGACAAGTACCCGGCGGCGCGCGTGCTCACGACCTGGCCGGCGACGGACGAGCTGACGAACGCCTACTACGGCTACGCCGACCGCCGTCTCAACGTCGTCCCCGTCGAGAACTTCCTGCCCGACGCGCTCGAACGCGCCGCGCGCCGCCGCGACGAATACGACGTGGCCTTCGTCTTCACCACCCACGGCGGCCCCGACCAGCAGGAGGCCGCGCGCCTGCTCGGCGGTCGCGTCGTCTTCAGCCGCGAACGCGAAGGCCAGTGGGTCGCCGTGGTCGAAAAGCAGTAGACGAGCTTATGCCCTACGAACTCTTCCTGGCGCTCCGTTACCTGCGCGTGCGGCGCGGGCGGAGGGTGGCGCGTTGGACGGCGCTGGCGGCCGTCGCCGGGATTGCGTGCGGGGTGGCGGCGCTGATTGCGGCGCAGGCTTTGGCGCGGGGCTTCAGGGACGAGCTGCGCGACAAGATTTTGGCCGGGACGGCGCACGTCACGCTGTCGCGCGAGGGGGAGTTGGACGCGGCGCGGGCGAGGGAGGCGGCGGGGCGTCTGCGCGAGGTCGAGGGCGTGAGGGAGGCGGCGCCGACCGTCTACGCGGGCGGGCTTTTGACGGGGCCGGGCGGCGTGACTTACGCGGTGCTGCGCGGCGTCGAGGGCTCGGCCGCGAGGGCGCGTGCCGGGATTGAGAGGACGTTGACGAGAGGCAGGCTGGAAGACATTTTCCAGACCGCCGCGGGGCCGAAGGATGCGGCCGTGCCCGTCGTCCTCGGCGCAGAGTTGGCCGAGACGGCGGGGCTCGCGGAGGTGGGCGCGGAAGGTTGGCTGGTGACGGGCGGGGCGGGCGAGGGCGACGCGATGCTGACGCCGCGCGCCGTGCGGGTGAGGGTGGCGGGGCTCTTCAAGTCGGGGCTCTATGAGTACGATGCGACTTGGGCTTACGTCTCGATTGAGGAGGCCGGGCGGGCGGGCGGCCCGGTGCGGGCGGTGTTGAGCGTGGAGGCCGAGGACGTTTACGCGTCGGAGGAGGTGGCGCGGCGCGCGCGCGCGGCTTTGGGCGCGGGGTGGACGGCCGTTGACTGGCGCGAGGCGAACCGCCCCCTGTTCGCGGCGCTCGAACTCGAAAGGCGCGTCGTCTCTCTCATCATCCTGCTCATCATGACGCTGGCGGCCTTGAACATCACGACGACGCTGGCGCTCGTCGTCGTCGAGCGGCGGGCGGACATCGCGGTGCTCGTCGCCCTGGGCGCGCGGGCGCGGAGCGTGATGGCCGTCTTCGTGATGGAGGGCGCGGCCGTCGGGGTAGTCGGCGCGGTGGCGGGCGTCGCGCTCGGGCTTCTGGCGTGCGCGCTGGCCGAGCGGTTCGGGCTGGTGAGTCTGCCGGCCGACGTTTATTCAATCGGCGCCGTGCCGTTGCGCCCGCAGCTTTCGGACGTGTTGCCTCCCGCGCTCTCGGCGGTCGTCATCGGCGTCCTCGCGACCCTGTACCCGGCGCGTCAGGCGGCGCGCGTCAGGCCGGCGGAGGTCTTGAGGTACGAATGAAGGGGCTCGAAGTCGAGGGCGTCGGTAAAACTTTCCGCGGGCCGGAGGGCGGGGCGGTGGAAGTTTTGAGGGGCGTCACGTTCGCGCTTGAGGAGGGCGAGATGGCGGCGGTGGTCGGGGCGTCGGGGGCGGGGAAGACGACGCTGCTGCACGTCGTCGGCGGGCTCGAAGAGGCGGACGCAGGAAGGGCGCGTCTGGGCGGGTTCGAGATTACGAAGGCGTCGGGCGCGGAGCTTGCCGAGTGGCGGGGGCGCGAGGTGGGATTCGTCTTCCAGTCGCACCGGCTGCTCGCGGACCTCTCGGCCGAGGAGAACGTCGCGCTGCCCCTGCTCGTGGCGCGTCGGCCGCGGCGCGAGGCTTTGGGCGAGGCGCGCGCGATGCTCGAAACCGTGGGCCTGGGTGAAAGGGCGCTCCACGCGGCGGGCGAGTTGTCGGGCGGCGAGCAGCAGCGCGTGGCCGTCGCCCGCGCCCTCGTCCGCCGCCCGCGCCTCGTCCTCGCCGACGAGCCGACGGGCAACCTCGACGCGCGCACGGGCGAGGATGTCGGCCGACTTCTGTTAGAACTCGCGAGACAAGCGCGCGCCTGCGTCCTCGTCGCCACGCACAACGAACGACTCGCACGCCTCTGCGACCGCCGCCTCACCCTGCGCGACGGGCGGGTAGAAGAAGGTGCCGGGTACGGGGTGCCGGGTGCCGGGAAAGATAACTTTCCACCCGTCACCTGACACCCGTCACCCGGCGCCTTCTTTATAAATCTGACATCCGCACCACCTTTCAGTTATAATGCCCGTGGGCGAACTCCGCCGGCGCTCCCCGCCGTCGAGAGCACGCCGAGCCTGAACACGAAAGTCTTCATCGGTTCCCAACTTCTTTTTATGTTTGAGCGATACACCGAAAAAGCGCGGAGGGTTATCTTCTTCGCGCGCTACGAGGCCTCGCAGTTCGGCGCCCCGGCCATCGAGCCGGAGCACCTGCTCCTCGGCCTGATGCGCGAAGACAAGACGCTGACGGCGCGCTTCCTCGCGCGCGCGCAAGCCTCCCTCGAAGCCATCCGCAAGGAGATCGAGGGCCGCGCGCCCCTGCGCGAGAAGATTTCCACCTCCGTCGAGCTGCCCCTCGCCCCCGAGACGAAGAGGGTGCTGGCCTACGCGCACGAGGAGTCGGACCGCCTCCAGCACCGCCACATCGGCACCGAGCACCTCCTGCTCGGCCTCCTGCGCGAAGAGCGTTCGATGGCCGCCGAGATCCTCTACGAGCGCGGCCTGCGCCTCAACGCCGTCCGCGAAGAGGTCTCGCGCCACGCCGGGGGCGACCCGCGCGCCGCGCAGAAGAAGGAGACGCCGCACCTCGCCGAGTTCTCGCGCGACCTGACCGACGACGCCGCCAACGACAAGCTCGACCCGCTCGTCGGCCGCGAGGCCGAAATCGAGCGCGTCGTCCAGATACTCTGCCGCCGCACCAAAAACAACCCCGTGCTCATCGGCGAGCCCGGCGTCGGCAAGACCGCCATCGTCGAAGGCTTGGCGCAGAGAATCGTCCGCGGCGAGGTGCCTTCGTTCCTTGAGAACAAGCGCATCCTCTCGCTCGACCTCTCGCTCATCGTGGCGGGGACCAAGTACCGCGGGCAGTTCGAGGAGCGTTTGAAGCAGATCATGCGCGAGCTGGTCGAGAACCCGCAGTACGTCGTCTTCATCGACGAACTGCACACGCTCGTCGGCGCGGGCTCGGCCGAGGGCTCGCTCGACGCGGCCAACATCCTCAAGCCGGCGCTCTCGCGCGGCGAGCTACAGTGCATCGGCGCCACCACCCCGGCCGAGTTCCGCAAGTCCATCGAAAAGGACCGCTCTTTGGAGCGCCGCTTCCAGGCCGTCAAGGTGCCGCCCCCGTCCGAGGAAGAAGCCGTCCGCATCCTCGACGGCGTGCGCGAACGCTACGAGGCATTCCACCAGGTTCGCTACGCCGAGGACGCCATCGAGGCCGCCGTCTACCAGTCGAACCGCTACATCCCCGACCGCTTCCTCCCCGACAAGGCCATCGACGTAATTGACGAGGCCGGCGCCCGCGTCAAGCTCCGCGTCCGCCGCGACTCGACCCCCTCGATGACTCGGCCCGACATCTTCGAGGAGCGCGGCAGCTACTTCGGCGCCCGCGCGCTGACCGGCGCCGTCGCGGACGAAGACGAAGAAGAAATGCTCTTCTCCGTCGAGGTCACGAAGGACGATGTCGAGGAAGTCATCGCGCGCTGGACGGGCATCCCCGTCACCTCGCTCAAGGAGGAGGAGACACAGAAGCTACTGCGCATCGAGGAGGAGTTGCGCGGCCGGGTCATCGCGCAGCGCCCGGCCATCTCGGCGCTCGCCCGCTCCATCCGCCGCTCGCGCGCGGGCCTGAAGAACCCGCTCCGCCCCGTCGGCTCGTTCCTCTTCCTCGGCCCGACCGGCGTCGGCAAGACGGAAGTCGCACGCAGCCTCGCCGAGTTCCTCTTCGGCTCCGAGCGTTCGATGATTCGCTTCGACATGTCGGAGTTCATGGAGAAGCACTCCGTCTCGAAGCTCATCGGCTCGCCCCCCGGCTACGTCGGCCACGAGGAGGGCGGCCAGCTCACCGAGCGCATCAAACGCTCGCCCTACTCGGTCCTCCTCTTCGACGAGATAGAGAAGGCGCACCCCGACATCTTCAACGTGCTGCTGCAAGTCTTCGAGGACGGCATCCTGACGGACGCCCTCGGCAACACGGTTGATTTCAAGAACGCCATCATCATCATGACCTCCAACATCGGCGCGCGCTTCATCCAGAAGAAGGGCGCGATGGGCTTCCAGGCCAGCCCCGACGCCTCGCGCGAGAAGATGGAGGAGATGGTGATGAACGCGGTCCGCCACACCTTCAACCCCGAGTTCATCAACCGCCTCGACGAGATCATCATCTTCGACCAGTTGCAGGACGAAGAGCTTTTGGAAATCGTCGGCCTCCAAATCGAACAGCTCAACCGCACCTTGCGCCGCCGCGGCCTCGAAGTCCGGCTGACCGAGGACGCCAAGGCGTGGATAGTCGAGAAGACCTGCGGCGACCGCTCCTACGGCGCCCGCCCCCTCCGCCGGGCCATCCAGAAGTACGTCGAAGACCCGCTCTCGGAGGCGCTCATCCAGGGGACGCTCGCGGGCGCCACCGTCATCGAGGTCTTCCGCGACGGCTCCGAACTCGGCCACCGCCCGGCCGCCGTCGAGGAGCCGGGCGACGCGCTGCTGATTCACTAAAAAAGTAGGCAGTAGGCAGTAGGCGGCAGGCAGTAGGAACGGCCCTGAGGGCGCTTTTCTACCGCCTGCCGCCTACTGCCTACTGCCTACTGCCGTTTGTGATTGGCCGTGCCGTCATTTATAATGCGCCACTTTGCGGGAGTGGTGTGGCTGGCAACCGGGCGCGGCCCGGCGAGAATCAAAGTTTCGCCCGAACAGCAATTCGCGCCCGCAGGCCCGGCCCCGTGCCCCCAGTGAGGGCCGCGCCGCTTTCGCCCGATTTCGTACACAGTCCACGAAAGCTCTAAAAATTTAAAAGTCTCCCGGACTCATTCGACCGCCATTCCTAGAGGCTGAAACTTTTATTATGCGAATCCGCGCGCCCTGGATTTTCGTCACGGCCCTCGCCCTGGCCGGCCTCATGTGCCTTGACACGGCGCTCCCACTGGCGCGGGCCGCCTCCGCCCCGCGCCGTCAGCAACCCGCCGCCCCCGCGCAGCAGGGCGCCCGCGTCGAGAGGGTTGACATCGAGGGCAACCGACGCCTCCGCGACGAGGACGTGCTCTACCACATCCAGACCCGCGCCGGCGACCCCTTCAGCGCCGAGCAGGTCCAGCGCGACCTCATCACGCTCCTGAACCTGCCCTTCTTCGACAAGACCGAGACGCGCGTCTCGACCGAGACGGGCCCTTTGGGCGGCGTCATCGTCATCTTCACCGTCCGCGAGCTGCCCATCGTCCGCGACGTTGACTTCAAGGGCCTCAAGAGCGTCCCCGAGTCCGACGTGCTCAAGGCGTTCCGCGAGCAGCGGGTCGGCGTCTCGAAGGAGACCTCGCTCGACCCCGTCAAGGTCAACAACGCCCGACGCGTCATCAAGGAGCTGTTGGCGCAGAGCGGCCACCCGAACGCCGTCGTCAACGCCGACGTGGAAGAGGTCTCGCAGACCTCGGTCGCCGTCACCTTCGACATCAACGAGGGCGACCGCGTCCGCGTCGTGGACATCGACTTCGAGGGCAACAAGGTCTTCTCCGACGGCGAGCTGCGCGGCGCCATGAAGTACGTCAAGGAGGCCGGCCTCATCTCGCGCTTCAAGGGCCAGGACATCCTGCACCTTGAGAAGCTCGACGCCGACCTCCGCTACAACGTCCGCAACTACATGGCCTCGAAAGGCTACCTCGAAGCCCGGACCGGCGAGCCGCGGGTCGAGGGCGTCGGCGAGCGCCGGACCGGCTTCCCCGTCCTGCCGCTGCCGATAATCTCGTCCGTGGACGAGGGCCTGAGGGTCACGGTCCCCGTCACCGAAGGGCGGCTCTACCGCCTCGGCCAGATTAAGATCGAGGGCAACTCCATCTACTCCGAGGACGTGATCCGCCAGGTCATCGGCCTCACGCCCGGCGAGATAGCCAACGGCCAGCGCATCATCAAGGCGCTCAGCGAAGACTTGAAGAAGCTCTACGGCCGCTCCGGCTTCATCCAGTACGAGTACGACGTGAGCCCCGAGTTCAAGCCCAACCCGCAGAAGCCCGACGAAGGCTTGGCCGACTTCACCGTCACCATCACGGAGGGCAAGCAGTTCTCCTTGCGCCGGCTCGAATTCCTCGGCAACACCTTCACGCGCGACAACGTGCTGCGGCGCGAGGTGGCCGTCAACGAGGGCGACATCTACGACGAGGCCCTGTGGGACTTCTCGGTGCTGAAGCTCAACCAGCTCGGCTTCTTCGACCCCATCGACAAGGAGAAGGACGCCGAGTTCCGCACCGACGAGGAGCGCGGCGAGGTCGACATCAACCTCCGCGTCAACGAGCGCGGCCGCAACCAGATAGCCTTCAACGGCGGCGTCTCCGGCATCGGCGGCTCCTTCTTCGGACTCGACTACTCGACGAACAACCTGCTCGGCCGCGGCGAATCGCTCTCCTTCCAGTTCGCCTTCGGCAACCGCCAGAAGTCGTTCCTCTTCTCCTTCACCGAGCCCTACATCAGGGACCGCCCCATCACCGTCGGCTTCTCGCTCTTCACCGAGTCGCGCAAGTTCTTCGGCGAGGGCACGCTCCTGTCGCAGAACCAGGAGGCCATCGGCGGCGCCTTCAGCGTCCTCGACTTCCTGACCGTCGGCGAGGAGAACCTGTTCACGCAGAACACGACGGGCGGCTCGCTCTTCGCCTCGGCCCCGCTCTGGGAGTTCTACAAGCCGCGCAGCCGCCGCCTCATCCAGATTTCGCGGGCCTCGCGCGTCGGCCTCTCCTACCAGCTCTCGCGCTCCTCCATCGAGGAGCCCGCGGTCAACCTCTCGGGCGACCAGACGCAGATCATTCCCGTCGTCTTCTCGCAGCCCAACATCATGACGAGCCGGGTCACGCCGAGCTTCGTCTTCGACTCGCGCGACGGCTCCATCGACCCGACGCGCGGCCGGCAGGTGGCGCTCCAGTTCGCCTTCGCGGGCCTCGGCGGTGACGTGCGCACCTACCAGCCGACGATGACCTACATGCACTTCGTCCCGCTCAGGCGGAAGCGGTCGCGCACGCCCGAGGTCTTCGGCTACCGCCTCGTCGCAGGCCACGTCGGCAGCTTCGGCATCACCAGTAACGTCGAGACGGCGCAGAACACCTCGCTCTCCTTCATCAACGGCGTGCCCGTCTACGAGCGCTTCTTCCTCGGCGACGAGTTCTCCATCCGCGGCTACAACGTCCGCTCCATCAGTCCCATCGTCCCGCTCGACGTGTACGTCTCGTCGCAGAACGTGAAGCTCTCGACGACCCCGAACAACCCGGTCGTCGATGTCACGACCGTCTCGGACGCGCTGCGCGCACAGCTCGTCAACCTCGGCACCTTCACCGGCCCTTCCGGGGCGAACTCGCTGCGGCTGACGCGCGACTTCCGCTTCCTCGGCGGCGACACGCAGCTCCTCGGCAACTTCGAGTACCGCATCCCCATCTTCGGGCCGGTCCAGTTCGCGCTCTTCGCCGACATCGGCTCGTCGTTCAACCTGCGGACGCACGCCGACCAGACCTTCTCGACCAACTTCCTGCCCGACCAGCCGTTTCTGCCGAGCATCGGCGCCGGGTCGCTGACGACGCTGGCGCTCCTCCGGAACCCGCAGCTCGCCGTCTCGCCGCTCGGCGGCCTCGTCGTCACCGGCGACCGGCCGGTGACGAAGGAGGTGCTGACGGACCTGACGCGGCTCGGGCCGATTGACCCGGCGACGGGCCTGCCCTTCGGCCTCCAGGCCGTCTTCCTGCGCGGCGAGGCGCAGACCAACACGGTCGCGCGCTTCTCCGAGAGCCTTTTTTCAAAAATCGGCGACTACCGGTCCAGCCTCGGGGGCGAGTTGCGCATCCAACTCCCGGTCGTCAACGTCCCGTTCCGCTTCATTTACGCGTGGAACCCGAACGCGAAAGACTTCCTCCAGGAGAAGAAGACGGCCTTCCGGTTTAGCATCGGGCGGACCTTCTAGGTTTTCTGCGGATTTCAGACCACGGGAAGGCCCCTGAATCCGGCCGTCCCCTTTGACCTAAAGTTAAGGAGTTGTACAACAAGACATGAAAGTGATTCGTAACACCGCCGCCGCCGCCATCCTCGCGGCCTTCGCCGCCCTCAGCGCGAGCGCCCAGACGACGCCCGCCCGCCCCGCCCCTGCCGGGGGCGGAGCCGCTCCGGCCGCCGCGAACAACGGCGGCGTCGTCCCCGACGGCAAGGTGGCGACCATCGACACCGACGCCTTCGCCGACCAGAAGGCCGGCATCGGCCGCCTCGTCGCCGTCTACAGCGCCGTCGAGCGCGAGTTCAAGCCGCGCGGCGACGAGCTGCGCGCCATGAAGACCCGCTACGACGGCATCGTCAAGCAGGTCAACGACACCAAGGCCGTCGCCGACCAGAAGGCGCTGGCCGCCCTCGCCGACCAGGCCGAGACGCTTGAGAAGGAGATGAAGCGCAGGCAGGAAGACCTCCAGGCTTCCAGCCAGAAGCGCTTCGCCGAGCTGGCCGAGCCCGTCTACCGCGACATCGGCCAGGCGCTCCAGAACTTCGCCAAGCAGCGCGGCATCACGGTCGTCTTCGACCTCAGCAAGACCGGCAACGCCGTGATGGTCGTCAACAACGCCATCGACATCACGGACGCCTTCATCGCCGACTACAACCAGCGCAACCCGGCCTCGGCGGCCTCGGCCGCCCCGGCCCGCCCGTAACGGCCGTAAATCGTGAATCGTAAATCGTGGCCGCGCCCGTCGGAGGGCGCCGGCCACGATTCGCGATTTCTATTCACGGTTTACGATTCACGATTCACGGTCTCCCTATGGACACGGTTCTCGACACGCTCGCCATCCAGGCCATCCTGCCGCACCGCTACCCGTTCCTGCTCGTGGACCGCATCGTGGAGTTGACGCCGGGCGAGAGGATCGTCGGCGTCAAGCAGGTGACGATAGGCGAGCCGTTCTTTCAGGGCCACTTCCCCGGCGCCCCCGTCATGCCCGGCGTGCTCATCGTCGAGGCGATGGCGCAGGTCGGGGCCGTCTACGCCCTGCGTCAGATAGAGGACCGCGAGAGCAAGCTCGTCCTCTTCAGCGGCATCGACAACGCCCGCTTCCGCCGCCCCGTCACGCCCGGCGACACCCTCGTCCTGACCGTCACGCCGGTCCGCGTCGGCGGCCGCGTCCAGCGCATGCACGGCGAGGCGCACGTCGCGGGCCAACTCGCGGCCGAGGCCGACATCATGAGCGTCGTCGCCGACCGCTCCGCCGTCAAATGAAAGGGAGGGTGACGGGTATCAGGTATCAGGTGTCAGGTAAAGACGACTTGCTTTTACCCGACACCCGACACCTGACACCCGTCACCCTTTTCCGCTTCTGATGTCCGTATTCGTCCACCCTTCGGCGGTCGTCGGGCCGCGCGCCGAGATAGGCGACGGCTCGCACGTCGGCCCCTTCTGCACCGTCGGCGACGAGGTGCGACTGGGCGAGCGCGTCCGCCTCGAATCCCACGTCGTCGTGGACGGCCGCACGCAGGTGGGCGACGACACGCACGTCTTCCCCTTCGTCTCGCTGGGCCTGGCCTCGCAGGACTTGAAGTACCGCGGCGAGCCGGCCGAGACGCGCGTCGGGCGCCGCTGCCGCCTGCGCGAGTTCGTCACGGTCCACCGCGGCACCGAGGGCGGCGGGATGCTGACCGCCATCGGCGACGACTGCCTCGTCATGGCGCAGGCCCACGTCGCGCACGACTGCCTCGTCGGCGACCGCGTCATCATGGCGAACGCCGCGACGCTCGCCGGCCACGTCACCGTCGAGCGCGGGGCCTCCGTCGGCGCCTACTCCGGCGTCCACCAGTTCTGCCGCGTCGGCCGAGAGGCTTACGTCGGCGGCTACTCGGTCGTCGTCAAGGACGCGCTCCCCTTCGCGCTCACCGTCGGCAACCACGCCAAGTGTTACGGGCTCAACACCGTCGGCATGAAGCGGCGCCAGTACCCGAAGCAGACGATTGACGCCCTGCACCACGCCTTCCGCCTCCTCCTCTCCTCGAAGCTCAACACCACGCAGGCCGTCGCCGCGATACGCGAAGAGATTCAAGACTCGCCGGAAGTGGACGAACTCGTCCGCTTCATCGAATCCTCCGAGCGCGGCGTGGTTAAATAGCCGGCATGAAGTACGGGCTGATAGCGGGCAACGGGCAGTTCCCGTTCCTCGTCATCGAGGGCGCGAGGCGGGCTGGCGTGTCGCTGGCGGTGGCGGCGATACGCGAGGAGACGGACCCCGAGATTGAGAAGCTCGCGGACAGTTTGACGTGGGTGGGGATAGGGCAGTTGGGGAAGATGATTCGCTTCTTCAAGCGCCAGGGCGTGGAGAAGGCGATCATGGCGGGACAGGTCAAGCACGTCCAGATTTTTAGCGGCGCGCTGCCCGACGTGAGGATGCTGCGGATGCTCTTAAGCCTCCCGCGCCGCAACACCGACGCCCTCATCGGCGGCGTCGCCGCCGAGCTTGAGCGCGAGGGGATTGAGCTAATCGACTCGACCTACTTCCTGCGCGACCAGTTGCCCGCGGAGGGCGTTTTGACGCGGAGGGCGCCCGACGAGCGCGAGCGCGGCGACATCGAGTACGGCTTGGAAGTCGCGCGCGAGATAGCCCGCCTCGACCTCGGCCAGACCATCGTCGTGCGCGCGCGCGCCTGCGTCGCCGTCGAGGCCATGGAGGGTACGGACGAGACCGTCCGCCGCGCGGGCCGCCTCGCGCGGGGCCGCCTCACGGTCGTCAAGGTCGCCAAGCCGAACCAGGACATGCGCTTCGACGTGCCCGTCGTCGGCCTGCCCACGGTCGAGACGATGGCCGAGGCCGGCGCGACCTGCCTCTGCCTGACCGCCGGCAAGACCTTGATGTTCGACCGCGAAGAGATGCTCCGCCTCGCCGACCGCCGCCGCATCTCGGTCGTCGCCGCCCCGCCCGCGTAGAAGTCAAAAGTAAAAAGGCAAAAGGCAAAAGTAAGGGGGTGGAAAACAGTGGGGCTCCTGT
>DASZEK010000003.1:0-24413 GCA_035941045.1 Pyrinomonadaceae bacterium
GACGGATTGCGCGGCGCCGTCCTCCGTCAACTGAAAGTCTTCGCGCTTGAGGCCGGCGGCGGGTCGGCCCTGCGCGTCGAGGACGGTGACGTTGAGGCTGACGGAGAAGGGCTGCGCCTGCTCCTTCTTATCCTTCTTCTCCTGCGCGGCGGCTGTGAGGGAGGCGAGCAGCAGCAGCGCCGTCGAAACTCTCAACAGCCTCTCTCGTGAGGCGAACATACGAGGTTTACTCCTTAACAGTATTAGTTCATGGCGAGACGCGGCGCGGGCGCGTCGGCTCGGCGGGGAGGATGGTCTGGTTTCGGTGGTACTGCGGGCCGCAGCGGCGGCGCGGCTCGGTGCCGATGGCGAAGGAGCGCGTGCGGATGACGGGGCAGACCGAGGGGTCCGCAATCAGGTTCGTCATCGGGTCGATGTCGAGCGTGACGGTGCCGGACAGGCGCGAGTCGGGCAGCGGCGAGCCGCGCCCGTCGGCGCCGGGCAGGGGCCGCGGGCGGCTGCCGGGCGGCGGCGTGGCATCGGGGAGCGGCGGGACGATGATGTCGCCGCCGGGCGTCGGCAGCGGCAGCTCGCCGCCGGGCTCCAGTTCTTCTTCGCCTTCCTCGCCCGTCTCTTCGCTCGGCCGGCTCTGCTCGGTCGGCGCCGTGCCCTGGATGAAGAACTCGGGGCGCTTCGTGGTCGAGTCGGGCGCGGGCAGCAGCCCCGTCGTCGGGTCTATCTCGACCTGTTCGATGTCGGGGGGCATCTGCCAGTCGCCGCCCCAGTCGGGGTGGGCGGCGAGCGCGGCCGACATGAAGTCGGTCCAGATGGGCAGCGCCGAGTCGCCGCCCGTCATGCCGAGGTCGGAGTTGTCGTCGAAGCCGACGTAGACGACGCAGACGAGCTTCGGCGTGAAGCCGGCGAACCAGCCGTCGCGGCTCGTGCCGGTCTTGCCGGCGACGTTGGCCTTGAAGCCGCGGGCGCGCACCTTGGCCGCCGTCCCGCGGTTGACCACGTCCTTCATCATCGAGTTCATGATGAAGGCGACCTGCGGGCGCATGACCTCGCTGCGCTGCGGCTGCGGGGCGAGGATGGTCGAGCCGAGGCCCGTCGTGACGCGGTTGATGGCGATGGGCGTGGTGCGCGTGCCGCTCTGCGCGAAGGTCGTGTAGGCGGAGGCGACCTGAAGCGGCGTCGCCTCGTTGGTGCCGAGCGCGTGCGCGAGGTAGTTCTGTTTGGGCTTCGGCAGGCCGGCCTTCGTCGCGAGGTTCATCACGCGGCCGATGGTCACGGTCTCGGCCAGCTCGACCGTGACGACGTTGAGGCTGCGCGTCAGCGCGTCGCGCAGCGTGACAAACTTGTTCGAGTACTGCTCGCCGAAGTTGCCGGGCGCGTACTCCTGCCCGTTGGTGTGGAAGACCTTCGGCTTGTCCTCGAAGGTGGAGGCGGCGGTGAAGACCTGCGGGACGGGGTCGTAGGCCGTGTTGAGCGCGGTGGCGTAGACGAAGGGCTTGAAGACGGAGCCGGGCTGGCGCATGGCGTCGGTGGCGCGGTTGAGCTGGCTCTTCTCGTAGTCGCGCCCGCCCACCATCGCGACTATCTCGCCCGTGTCGGCGCGCATGGCGACGAGCGCCGCCTGAAGCGTCCCCGGCGGGAAGCGTTTGGCCTGCACGCGGTCTAAGGCGGCGAGCTGCTTGACGAGCGCGGCGTAAGCGGCGCGCTGCAAGTCCATGTCAATCGTCGTGTAGATGCGCAAAGAAGCCGCGGCCGAGGTGTCGGCCAGAAGCTCGCCGAGCTGCTGTTGGGCGTAGTCCACGAAGTAAGGAGCCTCGGAGTCTATGCGTCCCTTCGTCGGCGCCACCTTCAACTCGGTCGCCATCGCGCGCGCGCCCTCCACCTCGGAGACGGCGCCGGTCGCAATCATGTCCTGTAGAACTTGATTGCGGCGCGCGAGGGCGACTTCCGGGTGGCGGTAGGGGTTGTAGCGGTTCGGGCTGCGGATGAGCGAGGCGAGGAGCGCCGCCTCGGGCAAGCTGAGCGCCGTCACGTCCTTGTTGAAGTAAGCCTCGCTGGCCTCGCCGAAGCCCTTGATGGAGAAGCCGGCGCGCTGGCCGAGGTAAGCCTCGTTGCAGTAGAGCGCGAAAATCTGCTCCTTCGTCAGCCGCGTCTCAAGGATGACGGCCATGTAGGCTTCGGCGATTTTGCGCTTGGGGCTGTACTCGGGCGTGAGGAAGAGGTTCTTGACGAGCTGCTGCGTGATGGAAGACCCGCCCTGGCGCGCGATGGGCGAGTTGGGGTCCATGTCGTAGCGGCGGACGAGGGCACGCAGGATGCCGCGGAAGTTGACGCCGTAGTGGTCGAAGAAGCCCCGGTCCTCGGTCGTCACGATGGCCTTGACGAGATGCGGCGGCAAGTCCTGAAAACTTATCACGCGCCGCCGCTCGCGCTGCGGCCCCGAGACGGAGCTGATGACTTCCGGCTCCAGCCACGCCGCCTGCACCTTGACGTTGCCGGCGCTGAGGTCCGTGATGGCGGCGACGCCCTTGCCGCCCTTGCCGAACTGGACGCGGACGTGCGGAAACTGCTCGCGGCCGTCAATCGCGGAGCCCTTGCTCGGCTCGATCTCGACCTGCTGGCCGTCCGATTGATAACGGCCGCGCGAGCCGTCGGCCTGCTGCGCGCGCTCGACGTAGCCGACTTGCTTGAGGCGCGCGACCAGGTCTTCGGCCGAGAGCCCTTCGCCGACGCGGAGTTGACGGGGCGCGGCGTAGATGCCGGCGCTTCTGGTGAAGACTTCGCCCTTGAGCAGTCTGTCGATGCGCTGGGAGAAGGCGTGGTAGTAGTAGCCGAGGACGCCGACGGTGAAGGCCGTCAGGATGACGAGGGGGACGAGCACGGCCGGGCGGACGAGGCGGCGGCGCCAGCGGCGCCAGAAGCCCTCGGGCGGCTCCTCGTACCTGACGACGCGCGGCGCGCGCCCCGGCCTGCGGGCCGCGGGCGGGACGTAACCTTTCGGCGGGTGACGAAGAGCCATATCCTCGTAAATCGTAAATCCTAAACCGCGAATAGTAAATAGAGCGCGTTTGAAAAGTAACTACCGGGACTTAATGAAAAAGCCCGACGCTCAAGTGCGAGGCCATGTGACCCCGCAGGGGTCGCCTTCAATAGCCGGGGGTAAGCGAACGGAGTGAGCGCCACCCCCGGAACATGGCCGAAGAACAATCCGACCCTGAAAGTGTCGCACACGGGCGTCGAGGTCCGACCCTTTCAGGGTCGGATTCGGTTGCCGTGTGGACCGGGGGTGGCGCTCGGATGCTGCGCATCCTCTCTGACCCCCGGCTATTATCTGCGACCCCTTCGGGGTCACATAGCTCGGCACCAGCGTTCGGGCTATCTTCATTAAGTCCCTGCGGGACAATGCCGCCCGCATAAATGAAATTAACAAATGCAGCGCGGAATATAAGCCATGCAAATGCGAAACGTCCCTGTGCAGTCGCAAAATGTCCGTATACATGACTGAAACGTCCGTGTGCAGTCGTAGACATTAGCTATGCAGATGCAAAACGTCCGTGTGCAACGTGAGATGTTTCAAAGACATCACGAAATGTTCCAAATACATCACGGAAACGCCCGTGTGCGGCTGTAAAATCTCCGTGTGCACCTGCAAAATGTCCGTGTGTGGCGTGAAAATGTCCATATACGGCAGCAAAACCTGTGTGTGCAGCCGCTAAATGCCCGTCTGCAACCGCTAAACGTCCGTGTGCGGGGTGTAAGTTTCCGCCTGCGACCGCGGAATCTCCGTGTGCGGCTCTAAAACGTCGGTCTGCACGGGGAAAACGTCCGCGTGCGTGGTGGTAACGTCGGTGTGCGGGGAGAAAAGTTAGGTTTGACTCGGCCGCCGGGTTCCGTTAACGTGGCGCGTCGGTCTCGGACGCCTTTTCGATGCCGCCTCGTTGAAGCATGGTTCGATGCCTCCCGTCAAAAGCCTGACGCACTGGTTGGGGTCGTGGGCGCGGCTCGCCTTCTCGCTCGGGGCGCTGTCGGCCGTCGTCGCCTTCGGCACCGCGGGGTTCTGTCTGGTCGAGGGCTGGTCGGTCGGCGACAGCCTCTACATGACGGTGATGACGGTGACGACGGTCGGCTACGGGCCGCCCGTCGCGCTGACGCCCGCGGGACGCAACTTCGCGGTCGTCTTCATGGTCGTCGGCGTCGGCGTCACCGGCTACCTCCTGTCCACGGCCGTGCAGGCTCTCGTCCGCTCCGAGATCGTGGCCGCCTACGGCGAGCGGCGGCGCCACCGCGAGATGAGCAGGCTCAAAGACCATTACATCATCTGCGGCGCGGGCCGCGTCGGCGCGCGCATCGTCAGCGAGATGCGGCGCGAGGGCGTCGCCTTCGTCGTCGTCGAGAGCGAAGCCGGTAAGGCCGCCGCGCTCGGCCTTCCCGACACGCAGGTCCTCGTCCGCGACGCGACGCTCGACGAGACGCTGGTGGAGGCCGGCGTCGAGCGCGCCCGCGGCCTCGCGGCCTGCCTGCCCGACGACGCCGACAACCTCTACGTCGTGCTCTCGGCGCGCAACCTCAATCCGGGGCTGCACGTCGTGGCGCGCGCGGTCGAGGAGCAGGCCGAGGCCAAGCTCCTGCGCGCCGGGGCCAACCGCGTCGTCGCGCCCACCATCATCGGCAGCCACCGCATGGCGCAGTCGCTCATGCGGCCGGCGGTCGCCGACTTCATGGACTCGATGACGGCCGAGTCGCTCGACCTCGGCTTCGAGCAGATTGAAGTGGGGCCGGCGTCGGAGCTTGCGGGCCACAAGCTGAAGTTCACGAACATCCGCTCGCACCACAACGTCGTCGTCGTCGCCATCCGCAGCCCCGACGGCGGCATGGTCTTCAACCCCTCGGGCGACACGAAGATTGACGTAGGCGACCTCCTCATCGTCATCGGCCGCGCCGGCTCGCTCACGGCGCTGGCGGCCCTCGCGCGCGGCGAGAAAGTCGGCGCGAAACCCAAGGCATGACCGCCCCCCGACGGGGCCGGCCCCCGACTTTAGACTATAATCAGGACGTGGCAAGAAGCATCGAGGCCGGGGAAATCGGGCGCGTCGTGGTGCGCGGCGCGAACTGGGTGGGCGACGCGGTGATGACCGTGCCGGCGCTGCGCGAACTGCGCCGCCTGCTGCCCGGCGCGCACCTGACGCTCGCCACGCGCGCGTGGGCCGAAGGCATCTTCGAGGGCGCGGACTACCTCGACGACCTGCTCGTCGTCGGCAAGAAGGGCGCGGGCTCTTTCTTCGGCGAAGTGCGCGAGTGGCGGCGCCGCCGCTTCGACCTCGCGGTCCTCTTCCCCAACGCCTTCGCGCCCGCGCTGACGGCCTTCGCCGCGCGCGTGCCCCTGCGCGTCGGCTACGCGACGGACGGGCGCGGCCCGCTCCTCACGCACGCGCTCGCCGTCCCGACGTGGCGCGGCCGGAGGCACGAAGTTTATTACTACCTCGAAATCGTCGCCGGCCTCGGACGCCTGCTCGGCACGTCTTCCGCCGGAGGGCACGAAGCGAGCGCCGCGTTAACCGTCTCTTCAACCAGACTAGAAGAAGCACGCGCTCTGCTGCGCGCGGCCGGGGCGCGGCTCGACCGCCCGCTCGTCGCGCTCTGTCCGGGCTCGACCAACAGCCGCGCCAAGCGTTGGCCCGCCGAACGCTTCGCGCGGCTCGCCGACCTGCTCGCCGAATCGGGCGCGGAGGTCGTCTTAGTCGGCGCGCCCGAAGAGCTTGAAGTCACCGAAGAGGTTCTTGCGAAGATGCGTTTCAAGCCGAGCGTCCTGACGGGCCGGACGAGCCTCGCGCAGTCGGCCGCGGTCCTGTCGGCGGTTGACGTGCTCGTGACGAACGACACGGGGCCGGCGCACGTCGCCGCCGCGCTCGGCCGCCCCGTCGTCGTCGTCTTCGGCCCGACCGACCCGGTCACGACTCGCCCCTTCTCGGAGTTAGCGACCGTCGTCCGCAAGCCGCCCGAGTGCGCGCCCTGCATGTTGAGAGACTGCCCGATTGACCATCGCTGCATGACGGCCATCACGCCCGAGGAAGTCTTCGGCCACGCGCGGCGCGCGCTCGAACTCGGCAAAGTGGAGGTGGCCGGATGATGACGAGCAGGCGGGCCGTCTTCATCGACCGCGACGGGACGATTTCGGAGGAGGTCGGCTACGTCAACCACGTCTCGCGCTACCGCGTCCTGCCGTTCGCGGCGGAGGCCGTGCGGACGCTCAACGAGCGCGGCTGGCTCGCCGTCCTCGTCACCAACCAGGCCGGCGTCGCCCGCGGCTACTTCAAGGAGGAGATGATTGGACAGGTTCATTCCGTCCTCGCCGAAGAACTCGCGCGGGGAGGCGCGCGGCTCGACGCCGTCTATTACTGCCCGCACCACCCGTCCGTCGGCGAGCCGCCCTACCGGCTGGACTGCGACTGCCGCAAGCCGCGGCCCGGCCTGATTAAGCGCGCGGCCGAAGAGTTGAACCTCGACCTCTCGAAGTGCTGGATGGTCGGCGACCGCTACAGCGACACGGAGCTGGCGCGCAACGCCGGGGTCCGCTCGGCCTTCGTCCTGACCGGCTACGGGCGCGGCGAGCTTGAGCACCAGAGCGAAGCGTGGCAACACCGGCCGGACCTCGTCGCCGAAAATTTACTCGAAGCCGTCCTGAAGATTACAAGTGAAGCGTGACGACGTGACAGCGGAGGCCGAAAAGCTCTCGGCGCTGGTGCGCTCCTTCGAGGGGCGGCGCGTGTTGGTCTTGGGCGACCTCGTGGCCGACCAGTTCCTCTACGGCGAAATCGCGCGCGTCTCGCGCGAAGCGCCCGTCTTGATTCTCCGCCACGAGCGGACGGAGACGGTGCCGGGCGGCGCCGCCAACTGCGTGATGAATCTGGCGACGCTCGGCGCCCGCGCCTCGATTGTCGGCGCGGTCGGCGACGACGCGGCCGGGCGCGCGCTTTTGGAAAAACTTGAAGGGGCGGGCGTTGACTGCGGCGGGGTCGTCGTCTCGAAGGACGTGCGGACGACGACGAAGGCGCGCGTCCTCGCCGGCCACGCGCACGCGCCGCGGCAGCAGGTCATCCGCATCGATTACGAAGGCACCCCGGCCGACGAGACTTTAAGGAGCGAGCTTGCCGGGCGCGTCCGCTCGGCGGCGTCGGCGGCCGAGGCGTTCGTCGTCTCGGACTACAACTACGGCGCGGCGGCGGGCGAGGCTTTGAACGTCCTGAGGGAAGAGGCCGGCTCGAAGCCCGTGCTCGTGGACTCTCGCTTCCGGCTGCTGGAGTTCGGCGGCTTCACTTCGGCGACGCCGAACGAGGACGAGGTCGAGCAGGTCGCGGGGCGGAGGCTCGCGGGCGCGGCCGAGTTGGAGAATGAAGGCGAGCGTCTGCGGCATCAACTCGGCTACAAGTCTCTGCTCATCACGCGCGGCAAGCACGGGATGCTGCTTATAGAAGACGGCGCGGAGCCTTTGCACATCGAGCCCGTCGGCTCCCGCGACGCGGTTGACGTAACGGGCGCGGGCGACACCGTCATCGCCGCCTACGCGCTCGCCCTCGCCTCCGGCGCCGCGTTCCGCGACGCGGCCCACGTCGCCAACCGTGCCGGCGGCCTCGTCGTCATGAAGCGCGGCACGGCCTGCGTCACGCGCCGCGAACTGCTCGCCTCGCTCGACGGCGAAGACGAGCCATGAACTTCCGCGGGGCGACCACGCATGTGCGCGACGCGACCGGCCGCGCCGCCTCCGCACTCTTCCGGAGCAGGCGCTTCGTCGCCGCCCTCGCGCTCCTCGCCGCGACCTTCGGCCTGCAACTCCTCGCGAGCCTCGCCCCGCGCTTCGTCGAACGCTTCTACAGCCGCCTCGTCTTTCCCGAAATCACCCGCGCCCTCTCGCTGCCTTCGCTCCCCTTCGACTTCTCTTTGGGCGAGGCGCTGCTCGCCGCGCTCGCCGTCTCGGCCGTCGCCTGGCTCGCGTGGCAGGCGCGCGGCCTTTACCGACGACAGCGGCGCTGGCAAGAATTTCTCTTCGCGCTTTTCACGTCGGCGCTGCTGCTCGCGGCCTCGACCGCCGCGCTCTTCATGCTCGTCTTCGGCCTCAATTACCAGCGCGAATATTTAAGCGAAAGCCTCCGGCTCGTGCGCCGCGAGCCGGACGCCGCCGAGGCCGAAGCAATCGCGCGCGAACTGCTTGACGGCGTCAACCGCAACTACGAAGAGGCCCGCGCCGCCGTCCGCCCCGACAGCGGCTCCGTCATGCCCTTCTCAAGAGAAGAGCTGTACCGCCTCCTCGAAGACGCCTTCCCGCGCGAGCCGCTGCTGAACTTACCCGAGACGGCCGGGCTCGCTCGGCCGAAGCCCGTCTACTTCGACGGCACCTTGAGCCGCCTCGGCATCTCCGGCGTCTATTCGCCCTTCACCGCCGAGCCGAACTATAACGACGCCCAGCCCGACAGCATCATCCCCTTCACCGTCGCCCACGAGATGGCCCACCAGCGCGGCTACGCCCGCGAGGCCGAGGCCAGCTTCGTCGCCTTCCTCGTCTGCAAGGCTTCCGCGCACCCCTACGTCCGCTACTCGGGCTACGTCGGCGGCCTCGTCGCCCTCTCCGCCCTGCAACGCCTGACGCCGCAGCGCCGCGCCGAACTCTTCCGTGGCCTCGGCGACGGCCCGCGCGCCGACTTGCAGGCCCGCTCGCGCTTCTGGTCCCGCTATGTGGGTCGCGCCAGCGCCCTCGCGCAGAGCCTCAACCACGCCTACCTCAAGGCCAACGGCGTCCGCTCCGGCGTCAGGAACTACAACGAGGCGGCGTGGCTCGTCGTCGGCTATTACCTGAAGCGTTTCGCGGAGGCGGGGCCGCCGCCGGTCGCCGCCCGCGAGAAAAACTGGCATACTCTCACCTTCGCCCGGCCATGAGAGAGACCGACGACAGGCAGAAGCCGGACGCCGCCTCGCGCGTCCTCGACCGCAACCGCGTCATCGCGCGCGTCGCCATCGCGCGCAAGCACGGCGCCCGCGTCGTCTTCGCCAACGGCTGCTTCGATTTGCTGCACGTCGGCCACGTCCGTTACCTCGAAGCCGCCCGCGCGCTCGGCGACCTGCTCGTCGTCGGCGTCAACTCCGACGAGCAGGTGCGCCGCCTCAAGGGCGACGGCCGTCCCTTCGTCCCGGCCCGCGAGCGCGCCGAAGTCGTCGCCTCCTTGCGCGCCGTGGACCTCGTCACCATCTTCAACGAGCCGACCGTCACCGAACTCCTGCTCGCCGTCCGCCCCGACATCCACGCCAAGGGCACCGACTACACGGAGGAGACCGTCCCCGAGCGCGACGTGGTCCACTCCTTCGGCGGGCGCGTCTGCATCGTCGGCGACCCGAAGGACCATTCGAGCACGGAAATGCTCGGCAGGGTGTCGGGCGCCGGGTTTCAGGGGCCGGGAGAGAAGAATTTTTCCGACACCTGACACCCGTCACCCGTCACCTTTTTAGATGAGAATTCTTTTCGTCAAACTCGGGAGCATCGGCGACATCGTCCACGCCCTGCCGGCGCTGGCGGCCGTCCGGCGGGCGCTGCCGCGGGCCGAGATTTCGTGGGCCGTGGAGCGGCGCGCGGCCGAGATTTTGAGAGACAACCGATTCATAAATACCCTCATCGAAGTCGATACGAAGGGTCTGAGGCGCTGGCCGGTGTCTGGGGAGACGCTGTTGGCACCGCGCCAGCAGTTACGCCGGTTACGCGCCTCACCCTTCGACCTAGCCATCGACTTCCAGGGACTCCTTAAATCCGCCGCCGTCGCCCGGCTCTCGGGCGCGCGCCGCCGCGTCGGCTTCGCCCGCCCGCACCTGCGCGAGCCCGCCAGCAGATTCTTGCTGTCCGAGACTGTCGAGGTCCCCGCGCGCTCGCACGTCATCCGCAAAAACCTCGCGCTCGCCGCCGGAGCCGCGCGCGTCCCCGTCCCCTCGGACCCTGAAGACTTCGAGTTTCCCATCCACACTTCGCCCGCGCACGAGAGGGAGGCTGACGAGATTGTCGGGCTTGCCGGCGAGAGGTTCGCCGTCCTGAACCCCGGCGGCGGCTGGCCGACGAAGCTCTGGGACGCCGAGAGGTTCGGCCGGCTGGCCGACGCGCTCCGGCTTGAACACGGCCTGCGCTCGGTCGTCACCTACGGACCCGGCGAGCGCGAGCTGGCCGAGCGCGCGGCCGAAGCCTCGCAGACCGACTCGGCGATTCCCGCCAGCCCGTCTCTCAAGGGTTTTTATGCTTTAGTAAAACGCGCGGCCTTCTACGTCGGCGGCGACACCGGCCCGACGCACCTCGCGGTCGCGGCCCGCGCGCCCGTCGTCGGACTCTTCGGCCCGACCGAGTGGTGGCGCAACGGCAGCCCGCGCGACGAGGACATCTGCGTCGAGCGCACGGACATCGACTGCCGGGCCGACTGTCACCGCCGTGCCTGCTCGAAGTGGGTCTGCATGGACATCGAAGTCGGGCGCGTGGCCGAGGCGGTCGCCGAGAGGCTGGCTCGCGCCCGTCAAATTCCGGCCGGGGCAGGGGTGAACGCGGGTGGCGCGTAGGGGCGGAACCCGCTTGCAGCGTTGGCGCGTGCCGCTCGGCTTCGTCTGCGCGGCGGTGTTCCTCTTACTCGCGCGCCCCTCGCCCGCGGGGCTCGCCGCGGGGGGCGTCGTGGCGCTCGTCGGGCTCGGGATACGCGCGTGGTCGGCAGGCCACATCCGCAAGAACGCCGCCCTCGCCGTCTCAGGCCCTTACGCCCACACGCGAAACCCGCTCTACCTCGGCAGCTTCGTCCTCGGCCTCGGCTTCACCATCGCCGCCTCGAACTCTCTGCCGCTCTTCCTCCTGCTCGGCGGCCTCTTCGCCGCGCTCTTTCTCGGCATCTACCTGCCCGTCATGCGCGTCGAAGCCGAGACGCTTCTCCAGCTCTTCGGCGAAGAATACAAAGCCTACGCCGATTCGGTCCCGCTCCTGCTCCCGAGAATTTCTCCCTACAGGCCGGCCGATGCATCTAAAATGACGGCGGCGAAGTTCGACCCGTCCCTCTACATGCGCTACAGGGAGTACCGTGCGGCCCTCGGGCTGCTCGTGGCATGGGGCGTGCTTGTCGCAAAGGCAGTTCTGGCTTTCCCGAACTAAATTCTTTCAAAAAAGCAGGGTAAACGCGATGCCTCGTCAGAATTTCACCCAACGTGTGGCGATAGTGGCTCTCGCGGTGCTCGTATTTAATACGCTCGCGCTGGCGGCCGACACGCCTAAAGAGCGTACACTCCCGCGCCCGGCGCCCGTCGTACCCTTCGGGACTTCCGAACAACTCGTCTACGACGGCGAGTTCACCAAGATGCTTTTGCGAGGCATCAAAATCGCCGAGCTGCGCTTCAAGGCCGTGCGGTCAACGCCGCTGCCGGTCGAGGGCCAAGGCGACGGTCAGGCGCCCGCCCCGAGGCCCTTCACCCTGACGACCGACGTGGAGGCCAAGGGCTGGTTCCGCAAAATCTTCGGCATAGACTTCAACTACCACGTCGAGTCCACGGTCGAGCCCACCGACTTCTACGTCCTCAAGACGAACAAGCGCGACGAGCAGGGCAAGCGACTGCGCACCAGCGAGGCCGTCTTCGACATGGGCGCCAGGAAGGTCGAGTGGACCGAGCGCGACCCGAACGACCAGTCGCAGCCGGCCCGCGTCGTCACGGCCGCCCTGAACGGCCCGACGCAGGACATCGTCTCAGCCATCTACTTCCTCCGCACGCAGCCCTTGACGCCGGGCCAGACATTCTCCATCCAAATCAGCGATTCGGGGCGCGTCTACGACGTGCCGGCGCGGGTCGTGGCCGAGAAGAAGACGATGAAGAGCGTGCTCGGCAAGGTGCCGGTCCTGCGCGTCGAGGTCGAGCTGTTCGGCGCCGGGCGCCCGATTGAAGAGGGCAAGGGCAAGATGCACATCTGGGTGACGAACGACGAGCGCCGCATCCCCATCAAGGCCCGCCTCTCGCACGACATGGGCCAACTCGACATCAACCTCCGCAGCATAGACAACGGCGCGGCCCGCTAAACCGCACGCCGTTTTAACGACGAATGAGGGCGGAAGGCTTCGCGGCCTCCGCCCTTTCTTCTTCGGGCCCACCGCCCGACCAATTTTCGTTCTCGCCCGAATCGTGATAGCTTCTTCGGCAAGCCTTTCAAATTCGCCTGCGGAGCCCTTTGACGGATGACGACCGCGCTGGTCATTCACGGACACTTCTACCAACCTCCGCGCGAGAACCCCTGGACCGACCACGTTGACCGCGAGCCCTCGGCCGCCCCCTTCCACGACTGGAATGAGCGCATCCACGCCGAGTGCTACCGCCCCAACGGCTTCGCCCGCGTCTACGACGACGACGGCCGCGTCCGACTCATACTTAACAACTACGCCCGTATCAGCTTCAACCTCGGCCCGACCCTGCTCGCGTGGCTCGAACGCCACCACCCTGAAACCTACGCCCGCGTCCTCGAAGCCGACCGCGAGAGCGCCGTCTCGCGCGGCGGCCACGGCAACGCCATCGCGCAGGGCTACAACCACTCCATCCTCCCGCTCTCGAACGACCGCGACCGCCGCACCCAAATACGCTGGGGCCTCGCGGACTTCCGCCGCCGCTTCGGCCGCGACTCCGAATCGCTCTGGCTGCCCGAGACGGCCTGCGACCCCGCCACGCTCGAAGCCCTCATCGACGAAGACCTGAAGTACGTCATCCTCTCGCCATTCCAAGCCGCCCGCGTCCGCCGCGAGGGCGAGGAGGGCTGGACGAACGTCTCCGGCGGGCGCGTGGACACGACCGTCCCTTACAAGTTCACGCACCGCGACGGCTCCGGCCGCTCCATCGCCGTCTTCTTCTACGAGGGGCGCGTCGCACGCGCGCTCGCCTTTGAAGGCTTGCTCGGTTCGAGCCAAATCTTCATGGGCGCCTGCGCGCAGGCCGCGCACTCGGGCTCGCAACTCATCAGCGTCGCCACCGACGGCGAGTCCTACGGCCACCACTTCCGCTGGGGCGAACGCTGCCTCGCCTACGCGCTCGAAGAGGAGGCCGCCCGCCGCGGCCTGCGCGTCACGAACTACGGCGAGTTCCTCGAAGAGCACGAGCCCGAGTGGGAAGTGGAGTTGGAGGAAGGCCCCGACGGCGAGGGCACGGCATGGAGCTGCGCGCACGGGCTCGGCCGCTGGACGCGCGACTGCGGCTGCCACGCGGGGGCGCCCGTCGGCTGGAATCAACAATGGCGGGCGCCCCTGCGCGCCGCCCTCGACTTTCTGCGCGACGACTTCGCGCAAAAATTCGAGTGGGCCGCGGGCGAGTTACTTTCCGACCCCTGGGCCGCGCGCGACGACTACGCGGAACTGCTCGGCGGCGCCGCCGAAGGGGCGCGCGCCGACTTCCTCCGGCGTCACTCGAACCGCGCGCTCTCGCGCGACGAAAGCTCGCGTGTGCTGACTCTGCTCGAAGCGCAGCGCGCGGCCATGACGATGTACACGAGCTGCGGCTGGTTCTTCAACGACATCTCCGGCATCGAGACTCTTCAGGTCTTGCGCTACGCCGGCCGCGTCGTCGAGCTGGTCCAGGACCTCGGCCTCGACCCGCCGCTAGCGGGCTTCCTCGAAATTCTCTCCGAGGCGCGCAGCAACGTCCCCGCCAACGGCAACGGCGCCGACATCTTCCTCCGCGCTGTCGAGCACTCCCGCGTCAAGCCCGCGCGCGTGGCCGCGCACCTCGCCATCTGCGACCTCGTCGGCCGCGCCGACTCCGAAGCCGAATGCGACGCCGCCGGCTACGCCTTCCGCAAGACCGACTTCCAGCAGCGCCGCCACGGCCGCGTCACCTTGCAGACCGCGCGCCTCTCGCTCGAAGAATCCGCGACGGGACGGCTCCACGAGTTCGCGCTCGCCGCGATGCACTTCGGCGAGATTGATTATTACTGCGCGCTGCGCCCCTTTAAAGACGCAGCGGGCTTCGCCGCCTCGGCCCAAAGACTCTGGTCGCAGTTGCGCGCGGCCTCGCTGCCCGTGCTCCTGCGAATCGCGCAGGAGGAGTTCGGCCCCGAAGAGTTCGGCGTCGAGGCGCTTCTGCCGCGCGGGCAGGGGCGACTCTCCGAGAGCGTCTTCGGCGGCCTCGTCGCGCGCTTCACGGCCGAGTACGAGCACCTTTACGAAGAGAACCGCCGCGTCGTCGAGCGCCTACAGGAAATCGGCTTCCACCTCCCGCCCGAGCTGCGCGCGGCGGCCGAGCTGACGGTCGGCCGCAGGCTCGAAACCGAACTGCGCGCGCAGAGGGCGGCCGGGGGCGACTACGCGCGCTCGCTCGAAATCGCGCGCGAGGCCGCGCGCCACGGCTACCACCTCGAACGCGCCTCGCTCGACCGCGCCTACGAAGAAGCGTTGACGGGCGCGGCCCTCAAGCTCGTCCGCCGCGCCACGCCCGAAGGCTTGCAATCGGCCCACACGCTGCTCGCCCTCGGCCGCGAGTTGGGCCTCGAAACCGGCATCGAGCGCGCGCAGGAAATCGTCTACGCTTCTCTGAACGGGGTCCGGCCGACGGGCGACGGGCTGCGCGACTTCGCCCTCGCGCTCGGCGTCTCGCCGCCCGCCCGCGAAGAGGCGCCAGCCGACGTTGACGAAGCCGAAGCGACACTGACTTGAAGAGGAAGGGGGAACAATGTCGAACACGCTGAGCACTTCGAGCGCGGCCGTCACCTACCCGACCGTCACACCGGCGGAGCTTGAACGCCTGCTCGCGCTGCGCTCCGCGAACCCGCACGCCGTCCTCGGCGCGCACCCCACGCCGCAGGGCGTCGTCGTCCGCGCCTTCCGGCCCGGCGCCGAGTCAATCGAGCTGCTGACGGACGGCGACTCGCCGCGGCCGATGATAAAGGTCCACGCCGCCGGCTTCTTCGAGCTGGTCGTCGAGGGCCGCGCCGAGCCCTTCCCTTACCTCCTGCGCGTCAACTACCCCGGCGGCTCGCTCACCATCCGCGACCCTTACGTCTTCCTCCCGACCGTCGGCCCCTTAGACGAACACCTCTTCAACGAGGGGCGCCACTGGCGCATCTACGACAAGCTCGGCGCGCACGTCCGCCAACTCGGCGGCGTCCACGGCGTCGCGTTCGCCGTCTGGGCGCCGAGCGCCGACGGCGTCAGCCTCGTCGGCGACTTCAACAACTGGGACGGCCGCGTCCACCAGATGCGCCGCCTCGGCGGCTCGGGCATCTGGGAGCTGTTCGTCCCCGACCTCGGCCCCGGCGCCCTCTACAAGTACGAGATGCACAGCGGCGGCGGCCTGCCCTTCCTCAAGACCGACCCCTACGCGCTCTACACGGAAGTCCCGCCCGCCACCTCTTCAATCGTCTACGAGCCGACGTATCAGTTCACCGACGACGCGTGGATGCGCGCCCGCGAGGGGCGCGACCACCTGCGCTCGCCGCTCAACATCTACGAAGTCCACCTCGGCTCGTGGCGCCGCGTCCCCGAGCAGGGCAACCGCTCTCTGACCTACCGCGAGACGGCGCCCGCGCTCGCCGACTACTGCCGCGAGATGGGCTTCACCCACGTCGAGTTCCTGCCGCTCAAAGGCCACCCCTACGAGCCTTCGTGGGGCTATCAGGTGGCGAACTACTTCGCGCCCACCGCCCGTTACGGCACGCCCGACGACTTCCGCTTCCTCGTCGACTACCTTCACAACCAGGGCATCGGCGTCATCATGGACTGGGTGCCCGCCCACTTCCCGAAAGACGTGTGGGCCCTGGGGCGCTTCGACGGCAGCGCGCTCTATGAGCACGCCGACCCGCGGCAGGGCGAGCACCCCGACTGGGGCACCTACATCTTCAACTACGGCCGCAACGAGGTCCGCAACTTCCTCATCGCCAACGCCCTCTTCTGGCTCAACGAGAACCACATCGACGGCCTCAGAGTGGACGCCGTCGCCTCCATGCTCTATCTCGACTACAGCCGCAGCGAGGGCCGCTGGATTCCCAACAAGTACGGCGGGCGCGAGAACATCGAGGCCATCGACTTCATCCGCGAGCTGAACTCGGTCATCAAGCAGCAGCACCCCGGCGTGCTGCTCGTGGCCGAGGAGTCGACCTCGTGGCCGCTCGTCTCGAAGGGCTCGGACCAGGGCGGCCTCGGCTTCGACTTCAAGTGGAACATGGGCTGGATGCACGACACGCTCGAATACTTCAAGCGCGACCCGCTCTTCCGCCGCCACTTCCACAACAACCTGACCTTCGGCCTGACCTACGCCTGGAGCGAGAACTTCATCCTCCCCTTCTCGCACGACGAGGTCGTCCACATGAAGGGCTCGATGCTGAACAAGATGCCGGGCACGCGCGAGCAGAAGTTCGCCAACTTGCGCGCCCTCTACGCCTACATGTGGGCGCACCCCGGCAAGAAGCTCCTCTTCATGGGCGGCGAGCTGGGCCAGTGGCGCGAGTGGAGCGAGGAGCGCAGCCTCGACTGGCACCTACTCGACGAAGAAGACCACCGCGGCGTCCGCGCCCTCGTCCGCGACCTTAACAACCTCGTCTCCGAGCGGCCCGCCCTCTACGAGTTGGACGTGGAACCGCGCGGCTTCCGCTGGGTGGACGTTAACAGCGCGATGGAGAACGTCGTCTCCTTCATGCGCCTCGACTCCGAAGGCCGCGCCGTCGTCTGCATCTCCAACTTCTCCGCCGTCCCGCGCCACGGCTACCGCTTCGGCCTGCCCCACGCCGGCCGCTACAGGGTCATCCTCAACACCGACGCCCCCGTCTACTCCGGGGGCGGCTCGCCCCAGGCCGAAACCGTCGAGGCCGAGCAGACCGACCGTCACGACTTTCCCTACTCGGCCGCCATAGACCTTCCGCCCCTCACGACCATCTGGCTGGAAGGCCCCTTGAAGGACAACCCGGCGCCGAAGCCGAAGAAGCCGCCCGCGCCGCGCAGGAAACCGGCCCCGCCCCAAGCCAAGAGCGACGCCGCGCCGGCCAAGAAGCCCGCGAAGAAGCCCGCGAAGAAGGCGGCCGGGAAGCGCACCTCGCGTAAGGACTACGATTACGAGTAAGGGGGGCCGCGCTTTATCAGCACTCCTCTCATCATCGGCCACCGCGGCGACTCGGCCCACGCGCCCGAGAACACGCTGGCCGCCTTCGAGCTGGCGCTCGCAGCGGGCGCCGACGGCTTCGAGTTCGACGTGCGGCTCGCCGGCGACGGCGCGGCCGTCGTCATCCACGACGCCACGCTCGAACGCACCGCCCTCCGCCCCGGCCTCGTCGAGTCCATGACCTCGGCCGAGCTGCAAGACGTGGACGCCGGCTCCTGGTTCAACCTCCGCCGCCCCGCCCTCGCCCGCGACCTCTTCAGGAGAGAGAGAATCCCCCTGCTCTCGACCGTCTTCGAGCGATTCGGCGCGCGCGCCCGCCTCCTCTACGTCGAGCTTAAGACCGAGGACGCTACCTTGCGCGCCCCGCTCGCGCGCGAAGTCGTCCGCCTCATCAAAGAGCACGGCCTCGAAGGCAGCGCCGTCGTCAAGAGCTTCGAGCACGACACCATCCTCGAAGTGAAGCGCGCCGACGAGCGCGTCCGCACCGCCGCCCTCTTCCACCGCGGCTGGCGCCGACCCGTCGTCCCCGTCAAACAAATACTCGCCCGCGCCTCGGCCTGCCGCGCCGACGAAATCTCGCTCCACGTCCTGCTCCTGAGCCGCCGCGTCGTCGAGGCCGCACACGAAAAAGGCTTCCAAGTCATCACCTGGACGGCCGACAGCCCCTTCTGGCTCCGCCGCGCCCGCGCGCTGGCCTTGCGCGCCGTCATCACCAACCGCCCCGCCGACCTGCGCGCGGCGCTCCAAAGCCTTTGAAGACGAACGAGCAGGCCACCGACCGTATCTACACGGCGCCGCATCAATACGCCGTCCACTACCGCGCGGGCCGCCGCCTGCGCTGGCCCGGCGGCGGCACCGACTACGCCGTGCTCCTCCTGCTCGAAGGACCCTTGCGTTGGCGCCGCGAAGACGAAGAAGGCGGCGTCGCCTCCGAGATAAAAGAAGGCGGCGCCCTTCTTTCGGCTCCGGGCGAGTCGATAACCGCCGCGGCCGCGGGGCGCGCGGCCTTCCTCTCGGTAACGCTCTCTCCCGTCTACGTCCTCGACTGCGCCGCGCGCGCCGGGCTGACGCGCTCCGACTCCTTCGTCACCTTCCTCTCGCCTTCCGTCGAAGGCGACCAGCGCCTCTCTCGCCTCGCCCTCGACCTCGCCGAAGAGCTGCTCGACGAAGCGCCGGGCCGCGAGCTGGTCGTCGGCGCCCTCATCGAACAGGCGCTCGTCCGACTCCTGCGCCATTACTCCGGCGTCCGCCGCTCCGAGCACATCGAGCTTTCCCGCGCCGGGCTCGTGGACCGCCGGGTGCGCCGCGCCGTCGAGCTGATGCACGCGCACCTCGACGGCGACCTCCCGCTCGAAGAGATTGCGTCAGCCGCCCACCTCTCGCCCTTCCACTTCGCCCGCCTCTTCAAAAAACTGACCGGCTCCGCCCCCCACGCCTACCTCGCCGCCCTCCGCGCCGCGCGCGCCCGCCAGCTCCTCGCCGAGACGGACCTCTCCGTCACCGAGGTCGGCGCCCGCGTCGGCTACATGTCGTCCAGCCACTTCGCCAAGGCTTTCCGACAGGCCACGGGCATCTCGCCCAGCGCCTACCGCAAGGCGCTCGTCCGCGGCTGAAAAAAATTCCTGCAAGCGGCGGCGCCGCCGCGCGTTCAAGCGACGGAAAGAGTTGACCTCGCGGCAGGAACTTATCTCGTCAGGAAAGGATTCCGAGTCATGAAGCGTTTCACCTTCGGCATCGTGGCGGCCGTCTTGACTTACGCCGTCGGCATCGTCGCCGCCTCCTCGGCCGTCTACAACGACCCCATCGTCGGGCCGCAGCCGACGCCCGTCGTCACGCACGAGCCCTCGAAGCCCACGGAAGGCAAGACGCTTGAGATGGTCTTCGTCCTCGACACGACCGGCTCGATGGGCGGCCTCATCGAAGGCGCCAAGCAGCGCATCTGGGGCATCATCAACGAAGTCATGCAGACGCCCTCGCACCCCAACGTGCGCGTCGGCCTCGTCGCCTACCGCGACCAGGGCGACCAGTACGTCACGCAGGTCCTTCCCCTGACGAATGACTTGGACAAGGTCTACACGACCCTGATGGACTACCAGGCCGGCGGCGGCGGCGACTGGCCCGAGAACGTGCGCCGCGCCCTCGCCGACGGCGTCCGCGGCGCCGGCTGGTCGAAGAAGTCGGGCGACGTGGCCCAGATTCTCTTTCTCGTCGGCGACGCCCCGCCGCACGAAGACTACCGCAACGAGCCCGACACGCTCGCCACCGCGCAGTCGGCCGTCGAGCGCGGCATGATCGTCAACACCATCCAGTGCGGCGAGGCCGCCGACACGCGCCAAATCTGGCAGTCAATCGCCCGCCGCGGCGAGGGCCAGTACTTCTCCATCGCGCAGGACGGCGGCGTCCAGACCGTCAGCACGCCCTACGACTCGCGCCTCTCCGAACTCGGCACCCGGCTCGGCTCGACCTACATGGCCTACGGCGGCGGCGCCGGCCCCGCCGGCACCAAGTACCGCGCAGAGGCGGCGGCGGAAGCCGTCTCCGTCGAGAACAAGGTGGCGACGGACGCCCCCGCCGCGGCCCAGGCCGACCGCGCCTACAACAAGGCGCTCAACCGCGACGCCTACGTCGGCGACCTCCTCCAATCCATCGAGAACGGCACGCTCAAGCTCGAAGCGGTCAAGACCGAAGACCTCCCCGACAACCTCCAAAAGCTCTCCCCCGAAGAGCGCAAAAAGGAGATCGACCGCCGCCTCGCCGAACGCCAAAAGATACGCGAAGAGATAGTCACCCTCTCCAAACAACGCGACGCCCACATCGCCGCCGAGCGCAAAAAACAATCCGGCGCCAAAACCGGCTTCGACGCCGCCGTCGCATCCGCCCTCAAAGAGCAGTTGGCCCGCAAAGGCATCAAGTAGGGAACCGGCAAAAGCTAGAAAATCCGCGTCGGGCGCCAAGCTTCAGGGAACTTGGCGCCCGACGCGGGTTTCGGTTCCTAACTGAAGGTGAGCCCGTTCAACAGGGCCGCGACTTAAGACAACACCTGCTAGCTTAGGCTCTTCAGACTGAGCTTCGAGAATAGAATATTCGCTCCGCTCTCGCTAATAGAGGTTAGCCCGACGGAGGCGACGACCATGAGCGCGACCGGGCGTTCATCCCGCTCAATCACAATCGGGAGGTAGTACCGCGGCATCAATTTGTTCAACCCGTGCCTAAAGGAGTCAGCGATTTCCTCCAGTGCCAGGTATGTCTTGATGGATTTGAAAGGAGGTATAGGGTCTACCTTGAAGACCTGCATATCGGAAAGTGTGTCGTGTTTTATTGGCCTGGGCTTGCGCGGGATGTGAATAAATCTGGGGTCTGGGCTAAATGGCTGTGGGTACGTCGGAATCTTATGCGGGAACACTTCGGCGGTCAGTGTTACCTCAGCCGTGACACTGTCATCTTCAAGCTCGTACAGCTTGTTAATGTGGTAAAAAAACAGGGCCACGTCCGGGCTGTGTGGGGTTAGGCAGAGGTAACGGCAGATTTCAAGGACGAGTATAAGGCTTCTCGAAGGCGAGTCGGGGTTGCCGTCCAGTTCCCCCCTAATTTTATAAGAGGCTAAGTCCGCATATAACAGTGTCAAGCTGCTACTCCAGCTCGCCGTCGAATTGCCGAAATAGACTTGATCCGCCAGAATCCCGCCGCCCGCCGCCCGGCGGGCCTGCACCATCTCCCATAGGAAGTTGAACATCTGGTCGGTCCAGGGCACGTCGGCGCATTGCAGCCTGCCCTCGGCGAACTGCTTGACGAAGAGGTATTCCATGATGGAGCGGTGTGAGAACTTGAGGTTGCCGAGGCCGTCGCGGTTGAGGAGCGAGCGGCCGGTGGCCTTCCACTCTTCGAGGGAGATGTTCATGCCTTTCATGAAGTCTCGCAGTTCTTCGCGGGAGATGCGCTCGAAGCCGCGGCGCTCGCGGTTGAGGTAGAGGTCAACGGCCAGTTCCTCGGAGAACTTGAGCAGCGGTTCGGGCTCCACCCAGCGGCTCTCGCGCTCAATCCATTTCTGGACGATCTGCTCGTACATCTGGTAGGCGTACTCGTACTTCTGGCCGCTCTCAAGGAGGTCGGGGATGTAGGAGAGGATCATGGGGCGGGCGCTGAGGAACGGTATCTTGTTGACGAGTTCCATCGCCTGCTCCCGCTTCTTGCGGCTGGTGAAGGGGTATCGCTTCTTGACGAACTCCCTGACCTGCTTGTCGCCGAGCGGCATCAGGTAGATTTTCCAGAACTCGTAGACGCCCGAGTCGCCCGGCTTGCGCGGACCGATGACGGCGATGCCGGTCTGCCTCGGTATCTCCTCGTCCTTCTGGAAGAACTGAGTGCGGCACGTCACCAGCACCCGCTCGAACTGGGCGCACGCCTGCATCAGCTCCAGCAGCCGGCCGCGGTGGTCCTGGATGGCCTTCGTGTCTTCGTCGAAGGCGTCGAGGAAGAGGGCCGTCTCCCTCTTGTTCTCAATCTTCTCTATCGCCGCCAGCGCGTCGGGGATGCCGAGCGGGACGACGGCCAGCCGGCGGCGGCGCTTCGGCGGGAGCTTCTGGTTGCGCGCGTAGTAGTTCAAAACGAAGGCCGACTTGCCCATCCCGGAGTCGGCCAGCAGCAGGAGGTGGCGGTGCGGCGACTCGTGCGAGAGGTACTTGTCTATGAGTGAGAACAAGTCCTCCTCGGCCACGATGACGAGGCGCATGTCGGCCTCGTTCGTCGGGTCCACGCTGGAGCACTTCGGGCGCACGTAGTAGCGGGTCGCGTCCCTGATGGTCTGCGGGCCGTAGAAGTCCGCGCCGAAGCTCTCCTGGAGCACCGTCTGCGTGCGCCGCTGCTGGTAGATGGGCCAGAGGGCCAGCGGCAGCGCGACGATGGCGGCGACGGCGGCCACGACCGCCGCCGTCACATTAACGAGGGTCCACACGTCCGGCCACGCCGGGGGAGCAGGCGCGGCCTGAGCGAGAGTGACGGCTGACAGGAGCGTGAAGTCCACGGGAGTCTCCTTGCGGGCTGAGGTCACAGGAAGATAGTTTCGCCCCGCCGGGCTGTCAACCGTCTAAACCTACCCGCACAGCAAGCCCCCGTCCGTTTTGCGCAAGATTCGACAAGACTGGGCAGACCGGGGTCCGTTATCCTCCTTCAATAAACTTGAGAAGGAGACTATCCGAAGTGTCAGAAGAGAAGAAGGGCGTCGAGATCGCGCCCGCGAAGGGCAAGCTGGGGGTGTTGTTGGTGGGTTTGGGCGCGGTCAGCACGACGACCATCGCGGGCGTCGAGGCCATCAAGCGCGGCCTGGCCGAGCCCATCGGGAGCCTCACGCAGATGGGCGCCATCCGCCTCGGCAAGCGCACGGACGACCGCAACCCGCTCATCAAAGACTTCGTCCCGCTGGCCGACCTGAACGACATCGTCTTCGGCGCCTGGGACATCTTCCCCGACTCGGCCTACGAGGCGGCGATGACGGCTGGCGTGCTCGAAAAGGAACTGCTCGCGCAGCTCAAGCCGCAGCTCCAGAAGGTCAAGCCGATGAAGGCCGTGTTCGACCAGCAGTACGTCAAGCGGCTCTCCGGCACCAACGTCAAGGAGGGCGCCTCGAAGATGGAGCTGGCCGAACAGCTCATCGAGGACATCGCCGAGTTCAAGCGCAAGAACAAGTGCACCCGCCTCGTCATGGTCTGGGCCGCCTCGACCGAGGTCTTCATGAAGACTCACGCGGTCCACAAGAACATGAAGAGCTTCGAGCAGGCTTTGCGCGACAGCCACAAGGCCATCGCGCCCTCGATGATTTACGCCTACGCCGCCATCAAGTCGGGCATCCCCTTCGCCAACGGCGCCCCGAACCTGACAGTTGACGTGCCGGCCCTCACGGACTTCGCCGTCGAGCGTGGCGTCGCCGTCTGCGGCAAGGACTTCAAGACGGGCCAGACCTTGATGAAGACCATCCTCGCGCCCGGCCTCAAGTCCCGCATGCTCGGCCTCCACGGCTGGTACTCGACCAACATCCTCGGCAACCGCGACGGCGAAGTCCTCGACGACCCCGAGTCCTTCAAGACCAAGGAGGAGTCGAAGCTCTCCGTCCTCGAATACATCCTCCAGCCCGAACTCTACCCGTCGCTCTACAAGGACTTCTCGCACGTCGTCCGCATCAACTACTACCCGCCGCGCGGCGACAACAAGGAGGGCTGGGACAACATCGACATCTTCGGCTGGCTCGGCTACCCGATGCAGATCAAGATCGACTTCCTCTGCCGCGACTCAATCCTCGCCGCGCCGCTCGTCCTCGACCTCGCCCTCCTCCTCGACCTCGCCCAGCGGGTCGGCATGAAGGGCGTGCAGGAATGGCTCTCCTTCTACTTCAAGTCGCCGATGACCGCCCCCGGCCTCTACCCCGAGCACGACATCTTCATCCAGCTCATGAAGCTCAAGAACACGCTCCGCCACCTGCGCGGCGAAGACCTCATCACGCACCTCGGCCTCGAATACTACGACTAGGCCGCCGAGGGCTTCGCGCGGGCAACCCGCCCGCACACGAAAGGCGCGTCGGGTTGCCCGGCGCGCCTTTCATTTTCCCCGCCCCATTTCCCGCAACGCCCGCCCTTTTGCGCCAGCCGCTTTTGCTTCACCCCGCCCCGCGCCGTCAACGTTTAGGTGTAGGGCGGTTTTCAAAATTTCGGACGAAGCCGCCGATTGTCACCCCGCGCTGCCGTAAAATGTCACACCCGCGGGCGACGGCGCTGCCGCCCCCGCGGGGAAGAAAATTTACACACTTCGCATATTTTGTGGTGACAAGAGGGCTTTGTTGTCTATATAGTGCTCGCGTTCGTGGGCGGTCGGCCCCCCCGGCCGGAGCTGAAAGCAAACCACGTCTTTCACCGACTCATCAAAGAGTTCAGCGGTTCGCTCTTTGCAAGGAGCATCATCGACGGTGCGGCCGACGGGCGGCCGGCCACTTCCACCCGCGGAGGTCGGCCACAACCCCCGACATTCGAGCCCGCGCCCGTGCTCCCGGCAAGAGAGGACGAGCCCATGATTGCAGCGATGGAAAAAGAGACGATCACCAACACTGTCCCGCTCGACCCCGACCAGAAGAGCCCCCGCGCGCAGGAGTTCGAGGAGAAACTCGCCGGGCGCATCGTCGGGCAGGAGCGCGCGGTCCGCCGCATGTCGGGCCTCTACCAGATTTTCCTCGCCGGGATGAACCCGCCGAACCGCCCCGTCGGCACGATGCTCTTCCTCGGCCCCACGGGGTCGGGCAAGACGCGCGTCGTCGAGGC
>DASZEK010000004.1:0-23358 GCA_035941045.1 Pyrinomonadaceae bacterium
CGAGTCGGGCAGCGGCGCGACGGGAGGCGGCAGCTCGGTCTCGCCGGTGTGCCGACTGAATCTCGGGGTGACGACCGTGGATTCGTCCGCCTCGTCGGCGACGGTCGTGCGCGGCGCCTCGTTCGGCCCCGTCGGCTGCACGATGCGGTCGGTCTCGGTGGCGGCGGCAGCGGCGGCGAGCGAAGCGGCGGCCTCCTGCCCCGCGGCGGCGCGCGTCAGGGCCTCGTAGACTTCGCTGACCTTCTGGAAGCGGTCCTCGGGGCGCTTGGCCAGGGCGCGCGCGACGACGCCGCCGACCTCGGAGGGCAGGTCCTTGCGCTCGTCGAGCACGGAGGGCGGCGGGTCCTGAAGGTGCTTCATCATGATGACCGTCGGCGAGTCGCCCGTGAAGGGGACGTGGCCGACGAACATCTCGTAGAGGATGATGCCGAAGCTGTAGATGTCGGAGCGCGCGTCGATGTCGGAAGCCTGCGCGCACTGCTCGGGCGACATGTACTGCGGCGTGCCGATGATGATATTCGGCGCCGTCAGCCCGGGGTCGGTATTGTCTACCGACTGCTGAATCTTGGCGATGCCGAAGTCGAGCACCTTGGCCCAGTCGCCGCCGCTGGCCGTCTCGTCCAGCATGATGTTGTCGCTCTTCAAGTCGCGGTGGACGACGCCCTCGGCGTGCGCGGCTTCGAGCGCGCCCGAGACCTGCCGGACGATCTCGACGACGCGCTTCAAGGTGAACGGCCCCGAACTGCGAATCACGTCCTTGAGCGTCCCGCCCCGCAGGTACTCCATGACGAGGTAGACGACGCCGCCCTCGGACTCGCCGAAGTCGGTGACGTTGATGGCGTGCGGGTGGGAGATGCGGGAGGCGGCGCGGGCCTCGCGCGTGAAGCGGGCGACGATCTTCTCGTCGGCGGCCAGCGCCGGGTGGAGCACCTTGACGGCGACCGTCTTCTCCATCAGGACGTGGGTGGCGCGGTAGACGCAGCCCATCCCGCCCTCGTCAATCTTCTCGTCGATGCGGTACTTGCCGGCGAGCACCTGGCCGAGGAGCGGGTCTTGCCTGTTCGACCTTTTAAGCACGGTGCCGTCGGACGGGCACAGCGTGTTCGCGTCGTCAAACTGCTTCCCGCATGTCGGGCACGTCTTCATTAGGTGAAGTTCCGTCTCGCCTGTAACCGCTCTGTCCGGGAGAATACGCTGGAGCGTATCACACCGCTTTCTATACACGCAATACGCACCTCCTCCCGGTTTAAGTTCGAAACACAACTTTTACTTTTCGGGCACGCGGCCGGCGCGCTTTGCCTTCCCGCCGCCGCTCGCTTAAGCTAGCCGCCGCTTTCGGAGTTAAAACGCGAGGGACGCGAGGCGCGGGCGCTTTGGGCGGGCCGGGACTGTTCATCATCGGGGGCGTGGCCGCGGGGTTGGCGGCGGCGATGGAGGCGCGGCGCCGCGCGCCCGACCTTGCCGTCACCGTGCTCGAACGCGGCCCCGACATCTCCTACGGCGCGTGCGGACTCCCCTACGTCTTCGCGGGCCGCGTCCCCACGCTCGAACACCTCGTCCAGCACACGCCCGAATACTTCCGCGAGCGCCACTCGATTGACGTGAGGCTCGGCAGCGAGGCGCTCGAAATCCTCCCCGCCCGCTCGCTCCTTCGCTACAGGGAAGGCGGCGAGGAGCGGGAGACTTCTTACGGCTCGCTCGTCATCGCGACCGGCGCGGCCGCCGTCTGCCCGCCGCTGCCGGGCCGCGAATTGGAAGGCGTCTTCGTCGTCCGCCACATGCGCGACGGCCGGCGCCTTTTAAGGTTCATGGAGGCGGCGAGGCCGCGGACGGCGGTCGTCGTCGGGGCGGGCTACATCGGCCTTGAGATGGCCGAGGCTTTCGTCGAGCGGGGGATGAGGACGACGCTGGTCGAGGCTTCGGAGTTTCTGATGAGCACCGTGGGGGGGCGCGCCCGCGACGTGTTGACCGAAGAGCTGCGGGGGCGCGGCGTCGAGGTCGTGTTCGGCGAGCGCGCCGCAGGCTTTGAAGGAGTTGACGGCCGCGTGCGCCGGGTCGTGACGGAGTCGGGCCGCGCGTTCGAGGCCGACATCGTTTCGATAGGCGTCGGCGTGAGGCCGGAGGCGGGACTCGCCGCGGCGGCCGGGATTGAGCTGGGCGAGAGCGGCGCCGTCCGGACCGACGAGCGGCAGCGGACGAGCGCGGCTGGCGTCTACGCGGCCGGCGACTGCTGCGAGGTGCTGCATAGGGTTTCGGGCCGGCGCGTGTGGCACCCGCTCGGGCAGCCGGCCGTCAGGCAGGGCTGGGTCGCGGGCGCCAACGCCGCGCGCGGCGACTCCTCAACGCGGGAGGCGAGCTACGCGGGCGTCGTCGGCACCGTCGCCGTCAAGGTCTTCCGTTTAGAAGCGGCGCGCACCGGCCTCTCGCTCGAAGAGGCGCGCGACGCGGGCTTCGACGCCGCCGAATCAGAGAGCGAGTCGCGCACGCGCGCCGGCTACTACCCCGGCGCGTCGAAGATTCTGACGCGCCTCGTCACGGACCGCTCCGGCCGTCTGCTCGGCGCGCAACTCGTCGGCGGCGAGGGCGCGGCCCAGCGCGTCAACGTCTACGCCGCCGCCCTCCACGCGGGCCTCAAGGCCGACGACCTCGAACGCCTCGACCTCGTCTACGCCCCGCCCTTCGCGCCCACCATCGACCCCGTCATCCGCGCCGCCCACGAGGCGCTGAAGCCGAAGGAATAGCGGCTGACGAAAAACGAGGCGGGCGCCCTCTCTTAATCTTGAGAGCGCGCCCGCCTTCGGTGTGTTGTCGTCTGCCTCGGGACTAGACCTTCACGAACACGATGACGAGCGTGAAGAGCACGAGCGTCTCGATGAAGACGAGGCCGAGAATCATGATGGTCTGGATGCGGGCGCCGGCGCCGGGGTTGCGGGCCACGCCCTCGGCCGCCGCCGCCGCGACGCGCGACTGGCCGATGGCCGCCAGCGCCGCCGCAATCGCGAAGCCGAAGCCCGCGGCCAGCTTGCCGTACTTGGCCTCGGACGAGGCGTTGTCGGCCGCCGCCGCGCCCTGCGCGAGCACCGGGGCCGCCGCCATCAGCACGCCGACGACGGCGAAGAAAGCCATCCTGAGTTTGTTCATGTCGCTTCTCCTTAAGGTTATCGGGGCTCGGCCCGCGGAGAAGTTTCTTCGACGAGGGTCGCGGCGCGGCTTCGGCGTCCGCGCTCTTATGATTTCGCCTCCACCCGGTATCCGCCGCCCCTCTTACAACGGCGCTCCAGCGGTCTCGGCACGCTCGGCTTTCAAAACGCGAAAGCTACCGCGGCGCTTCACGCGCCACGCCCCCGGCCTTCGGAAACCATCCGGCTTGCTGCGAAGCCCGACGTTAACTTCTCTTCCGGCGCCCGACGCGCGCGGGTCCGCTCGCCCGCGCCGCCCGGCGGCGCCCCGTGTTTACTACTAAGACTTCAGTGGTGCACGGCCGGCGCCGTCACGACCCCGCCCTCGGCCAGCCCGTGCGAGTGCTCGCCGTGCCCCTCCTCGTGCGGCGCGTGCGACACCTCGCTGATGTAGAGAATCGAGAGCAGGACGAAGATGAAGGTCTGCATGAAGGCCACGAAGAGGCTGAGCGGCATGATGAGCACCGGCAGAAGCCACGGCGCCCTCGGCAGCCCGATGGCCCCGAAGAGGTCCGCCGCGAGGTTGCCGATGGTGCCGAGAATCTGCTCGTCGCCGAAGAGGTTGCCGAACAGACGGATGCCGAGCGACATCGGGCGCACCAGATTGCTTATCAGCTCGATGGGGAACATCAGTATCGCGAGCAGCGGTATCGGGCCGGCGAAGTGCTTCAGGTGCCCGACGAGGCCGTTCTCGCGGATGCCGATGGAGTTGTAGTAGACGAACGACGTGATGCCGAGCGCGAAGGTGACGGAGGTGTGGGCCGTCGGCGACATCAGGCCGGGGATGAGCCCCATCAGGTTCGAGACGAGAATCAGGATGCCGAAGGTGGCGACGACGGGGAAGTACTGGAGCCCGTGCGGGCCGACGTTGTCAACCAGCAAATTTCTTATCGCCAGCACGCCGGCTTCGAGCGTCTGCTGCCCGTCGCCCGGCTCGTCGGCCGAGAGCCGTCCCGGCTTCAGGACCCACACAAGCGCCAGCGTGATGAGCGCCGCCAGCACGAACATCACCGTGTACCACGGCACGGCGTTCTCGACCGTGTACTCGCCGAAGACCTTCTCGGGCGTCGTCCCGAAGTTGCTAAAGAACTTCTCCCACAGCGGCCTCGTGTACGCCATCTGGAAGTCGTGGACGGGCTGGCCGAGGTAGTGGTTGACGAACTCGACGACGGCCGGCGTGCCGTGGCCGCCGGCAGTCGCGCCGTGTTCGGCCGCCGCCGCCCCGTGCTCGGCGGCCGGTGCGGCGGCGTGGCCCGCGGCCGCCGCCGCCCCGTGCTCGGCTTGTTTGAACAGGAAGAGCATTTAAGGAGTTTCCTCTCGACGCGCGATGGCGAAGTATAACTGCCTGAAACCTTCCGCGAGGGCGGCCGGCACGAAGGCGCACATGCCTGCGAGCGCGGCCCCGAGCGACACCAGGTCGAACCTGTAAGCGGCGGCGACCGCGGCGGCCAGCACGACGTAGCGCAGGACGTAGCGCGCCGCCTTCAACTTCGGCCGCGAGCCCTGGGCGGCTCCCCCGAAGACCGCCGCCACGCTCGTCCGCAGCCAGTGGTGATTGAGGAGCGCGAGCGTCCCGCCCAGCAGCAGCCCCGCCGTCACCCGCCACGGCGCCAGCAGCGCACTCGCCACGACGGCCAGCGCGACACTCACGCACATGTCCCTGAAGATGCGGCGCTCCATCGCGCGGGGGTCCTCGCTTCCGAGTGCGCCCGGCTCTGTCGCGCTCGCGCTGTCTGCGCTGTCGCTCATCGCGGAACGGAGGATTTTACACGTCCGGGGGAACTACTGTCGAGCGCGTCGGGGGCGGCCGCCCTCACTTGATTTTCGAGACGATGCGGATGAACTCGTAGAAGCCGACGCAGGCGCCGAGCACGATGCCGGCTATCAAAAGCCAACTGGTGCCGAGCCAGCGGTCGAGCACCCACCCGACCCCCATGAAGGCGACCACCGAGAAGAAGAGCGTTATCCCGGCGGCGTAGGCCATGCCGCTCTTGCGCGCCGTCTCCTGCTGTTCGTTCTCGGCCACCCCCGCCCCTCTTTATCTGGTCAACTGCTTGCGCCGCATCTCTTCCAGTAGTTGCTGCGTCTTCAACAACTCGGCCTCGGCCGGGTCGAGCGCCGCGACCTCGGGGCGCTCCGGCTTCGACAAAAGCTTGTAAGCGCCGTAGCCGGCCAGCGCGATGACGCTCACGATGAACAGCAGCTTGACGACGCCGACGATGAAGCCCAAGGCCGCGAAAATGCCGAAGCCGGCGAGCACCAAGACGGCAAGCACGAGGACGAGCTTTAAGAGATTATTCATACCCTTCACTCCCCTTTAAAACTTTCCCGAACCGCGGGGTTGTTGAAATTATAAACGCCCCCGCGCGCCGCGGCGTTCTGACTTTCGCTCGTCACGTTCGCTCGGTGTCGCCGCCGATGATGGCAGTTTCCGTCGGCGATTTCAATTCGTAGGTGATGCCGCGCCACGTGATGCGGCGCGAGAAGGCGGCGGCCAGCGCGTTGTAAAGGAAGACGGCGGCCGTCACGGGCCAGAGCAGCAGGTGCGCCCAGAGGCCGGCGCGCAGCCGCGCGTGCTGGTCTTCGAGGACGAGTGCGACGGCGCGCAGGCGGAAGAAGGCTTTCCACACGCCGAGCAGGAAGACGGCGCAGACGACGGCGAGCGTCCACGCGAAGCCGCGGCCCGTGGCCGCGCGGAAGGCCGCGAGCGCGAGGCCGCCGAAGAAGACGAGGACGAAGAGCAGGTTCGAGACGAGCACGAGCCGCCAGAGGTGCGGGGCGTAGACGCGCGTGATTTTAATCTGCCGCGTCGTGAACTCAAGCAGGCCGCCGATGGTGCAGTCTTCGACCGAGGCCGTCAGGCACGCGGGCACGAAGCGGACGGGGAGCCCTTCCCTTTGCAGGGCGCGCGTCAAGGCGTAATCGTCCGAGAGCGTGCCGCGCCAGCGTTCGCGCATGTTCAGTTTTTCCAGCGTCTCGCGGCGCACGGCCGTCGAGCCGCCCCAGCAGAAATTTCTTCGCCCGTCGGCGCCGAGGGCCGAAGCAATAGAAGCATTCCAGACCGAGCGCAGGTGTGTGGCGAATCCGCCCGCGGCGGGCAGGAACCAGCGGTAGCCGGTCGCGGCGCCGACCGACGAATCCGCGAGCGGCGCGACGAGCGAGCGCAGCCAGTCGGCACGAGGCCGCGCGTCGGTGTCAACGAAGACGAAGACCTCGCTCGCGGGGTCGGCCGCGTCGAGCGCGGCGAGCAGGTTGTGAACCTTCTGCCCGGACTCGGTCGCGCGGCCTGCCTCGACGAAGCGCACGCGCGCGACCGACTCGCCCTCGTAGCCGCGCCGCACGTCCTCGGCGACGGCGAAGGCGATGTCGTCGTCGGAGTCGGAGACGAAGATTAACTCGTAGGACGGGTAGTGCTGGCGGAAGAGGGCAGCGAAGTTCTGGCGGAGCCCCTGGTCCATGCCGCGGCAGGGGACGACGATTGAGGCGGGCGGCATGTAGAGCGGGCGCTTCGCCTCAAGCTCGCGGCGGAAGTAGGCGAGGTAGCGGACGCCGCCGCGGAGCGAGAGGAGGCCCTGAAGGATGACGAGCGCGGCGAGCGAGTAGTAGACCCACATCGGAGGCGAGTGTGCGGAGGTGACTATCTGGCGCAGGTCTGTGCGCGGCCGCCGTCGATGGAGTAGGTGGCGCCCGTTATCCACGAGGCGCGGTCGGAGGCGAGGAACAGGACGAGTTCGGCCACCTCTTCGGCGGAGCCGACGCGGCCGAGCGGGTGCGTCGTCTTCGAGTGTTCGAGGAAGCCGGCGTACTTCTCGTCGGCCATGCCGCCGCGCTTGTGAATCTCTGTGACGACGACGCCGGGGTTGACGGCGTTGACGCGCACGCCCTTCGCGGCAAGCTCCAAGGCGGCGCAGCGCGTGAGCTGGTCAACGCCGGCCTTCGAGACGCAGTAGGCGAGCACGCCGGGGAAGGCGCGCAGGCCCGTGACGCTGGAGACGTTGACGACGTTGCCGGGGCGGCGTTCGAGGTGCGGGACGGCGAGTTGCATGAGGTGGAAGACGGCGCGCAGGTTCACGTCCATCATCGCGTCCCAGTCGGAGAGCGGCGTGTTCTCGACCGTGCCGTTCGAGATGATGCCGGCGGCGTTGACGAGCACGTCGAGCCCGCCGAACTTCTCGACCGTCTCCGCGACGGCCCGCCTCGCGTCCTCCTCGGCGGTCACGTCGGCCTTCACTCCCAGCGCCTCGCCGCCGTGCCCCGCGACTTCGCCCGCCGTCTCCGAGAGCGCCCCCGCGTCGCGGCCGACGAGCGCGACGCGCGCGCCCTCGGACGCGAACCTGAGCGCGGTCGCGTGCCCTATCCCGGAAGTCGCGCCCGTCACGAGCGCGACCCTGCCTTCCAGTTCCCTGCCCATCAGGAGCCCCCTTTAGCTTTTTTTCAATTTAACACAGGGGGCTCGCCGGAGGTCAGCGGAGGGCGAGTGGGCCGCCGCCGATGGTGGAGACGACGGCCTCGGAGAGCTTGATGAAGGGGTGCGGGTAGACGCCGATGACGACGACGAAGACGGCGCAGGCGACCAGCGACCAGCGCAGGGCCGGCGAGAGCGAGAGCGGGCGCGGGTCGGCCGGGCGGTCGCCGATGTACATGGCGCGGATGAAGCGCACGTAGTAATAGAAGGAGACGACCGTGTTGAAGGCGGCCCAGGCGGCGAGCCAGTAATACCAGTTCTTCCCGTCGGCCGCGCCGCGCTGGATGAGGCCGCCGAACAGGAACCACTTCCCGATGAAGCCGCCCGTCACGGGGAGCCCCCCGAGCGAGAGCATGAAGAGCGCCATCATGAAGGCCATGCCCGGCGCCTTCTGACCGAGCCCCGTAAGGTCGTCCACCTCGTCGCCGATGATGCCGCGGCGGCGGAGCGCGATGATGACGCCGAAGGCGCCGACGTTCATGAAGGTGTAGACGATGAGGTAGACGACGAGGCCCGTGTAGCCGTAGCCGTTGGCGGCGACGAGGCCGAGCAGCAGGTAGCCCGCGTTCGAGACGGATGAGTAAGCCAGCAGCCGCTTCGAGTTGTTCTGCGTGACGGCGGCCCAGTTGCCGACCAGGATAGTCACGGCCGCGACGAGGCCCAGCAGCGGCGCCCAGTCCACGCGCATCCCCCACAGTGCTTCGAGGAAGATGCGGCCGAAGAGGGCGAAGCTCGCCGCCTTCGAGCCCGTCGAGAGGAAGGCCGTGACGGAGGTGGGCGCTCCCTGGTAGGCGTCGGGCGCCCACATGTGGAAGGGCACGGCCGCTATCTTGAAGAAGAGGCCCGCGGCGAGCGCGATCATGGCGAGGATGGTGATGGGCCTCAGCGTGTCGGCCGCGGCGCCCGGCGCGAGCGAGACGGCGCGCGCCACCTGCGGCGCGATGTCGCCGAGGTTGGTCGAACCGGCGATGCCGAAGAGCAGAGACATCCCGTAGAGCAGAATCCCCGAAGAGAAGGCGCCGAGCAGGAAGTACTTCATCCCCGCCTCGTTCGTCTTCCGGTCGCGCTTGGTGTAGGCGACGAGCACGTAGAAGGTGAGCGCCATCAGCTCCAGGCTGATGTAGAGCACGATGAGGTCGTAGCCGGAGGCGAGGAACGACATCCCGACGGTGGCGAACAGGACGAGGGCGTAGAACTCGCCGCGCTGCTCGCCCTCCACGTCGAGGTAGCGCAGCGAGATGGCGACGGTGAGGAGCGCCGACAGCAGCAGGATGAGCTTGAAGACGACGGCGAAGCCGTCAACCTTCACCGTCCCGTAGAAGCCGAGGAGCGCCGAGGGCGCGAGGCCGCCCGACGCGAAGGGCGCCGCGAGGAACGGCCAGCCGAGGACGACGACCGAGGCGGCGGCCAGCGCCAGCGCGGCCAGCGAGAAGTGGCCGGTCACGCGCTTCTGCCCTTGCGGCAGCACCACGTCCATCACGAGAGCGACGCAGGCGCACACCGTCAGGATAATCTCCGGCGCTATCAGCCGCAGGTCCGCCGCGTCGAAGAGCGCCGTCGTGGAGGCTTGGAGGAGAAACATAAATTTGGGTGTCGGGTGCCGGGTGCCGGGTGTCGGTCAAGCGCCTTCCCCGGCACCCGACGCCCGACACCCGACACCTGTCTTTCATTTTCTTTCCGCCGTCTGCACCGCGCGCGGGGCGTTGGTGAACGGGTAGTCGGGTCGGATGTGCCTGACGACCGAGGCGACCGGCTTTTGCAGGAAGTCCAGGAACGGCTTCGGGTAGGCGCCGATCCAGAGCGAGAGCAGCAGGAGCGGCAGCATGTAGGCCCACTCGCGCCGCTTCAAATCTCGCAGCCCTTCGTTCTTCGGGTTCTCGATGTTGCCGAAGAACATCCTCTGGTAGAGCCAGAGCATGTAGCCGGCGTTGAGGATGATGCCGAGCGCCGCCCAGCCCGCCCACCACGGGTTCGCCTCGAAGGCGCCCCGCATGGCGAGGAACTCCGAGATGAAGACGCACAGGAGCGGCAGGCCAATCGCCGTCATCGCCATCGCCAGGAAGACGGCCGCGTAGCCGGGCATGACGTGGGAGAGGCCGCCGAACTCCGAGACGTTGCGCGTGTGGCGCCGCTCGTAGATGACGCCGACGAGGAGGAAGAGCGCGCCCGAGTAGATGCCGTGGTTAATCATGTGGAGCACGGCGCCGTTGAGCCCGTTCGGGTTCAGGGAGAACAGGCCGAGCATGACGATGCCCATCGAGGAGACGGACGAGTAGGCGACCAGCTTTTTAACGTCGCCGTCGGCACGGACGACGAAATACATCGCGGCCAGCGCGCCGTAGATGATGCCGATGATGGCGAGGACGACCATCACGTTGCGGACGCCGAAGGAGCCGAAGTAGCTCTGGTCGGCCGAGGCCGAGGGGAAGAACGGCAGGTTGAAGCGGAAGAAGCCGTAGGTGCCGAGCTTAAGGAGGATGCCGGCGAGGATGACGGAGCCGGCCGTCGGCGCCTCGACGTGCGCGTCCGGCAGCCACGTGTGGAAGGGCCACATCGGCACCTTGATGGCGAACCCGAGGGCGAACGCGAAGAACAGCAAGACCTGCATCGTCCCCATTGGGATGACGGAGCCGAGCGCCTGCATGAACATGATGTTGAAGGTGCCGGTGCCGTTCGCCTGCGCCAGCGCGAAGCTCGAATTGAGCATCGCCAGCGCCTCCGGGTTGCCGCCCGCGACGAGCGACTTCGCCGCGGGCGCGATTGACGCGACGAGCGACGCGTCCTGCGTCAGGAAGTACATCTTGATGAGCCCGAGCAGGAGGCCGACCGAGCCGACCAGCGTGTAGAGGAAGAACTTGATGGCCGCGTAGAGGCGCCGCTCGCCGCCCCAGATGCCGATGAGGAAGTACATCGGCACGAGCGAGACTTCGAAGAAGAGGAAGAACAGGAAGAGGTCCATCGAGGCGAAGACGCCGAGCACCGAAGCCTGAAGGAACAGCAGCAGCGCGTAGTACTCCTTCTCGCGCTTCCCGATGTACTCCCACGACGAGAGCGCCGCTATCCAGCCCAGAAGCGTCGTCAGAAGTATCAGCAGCACGGCGACGCCGTCGGCCCCCATCTGGTAGCGCGCGCCGATGACCGGAATCCACTGGCAGTCTTCGAGGAACTGCATCCCGCCGAGCCCGCGGTCGTAGGAGAGCAGGCCGAGCGAGACGAGGAAGTCGAGCGCCAGCCACGCGGTCGCGAACCTCTTGATGGCGCCCGTCTGCTCCTTCTTGAAGAGGAAGAGGACGACGAGCGCGCCGAGGGCCGGCAGCCACGTGATGATGGAGAGAAGGTAGGGGATTTTCACGAAGTCACCTCAGAGAATGAAGGCCAATGCCCCCTTGATGGCCGCCCAGATGTCGCCGCCGAAGAAGACGGCGACCGCCGCGACGAGGCCGACGATCATGACGAGCGCGTAGTTGGCCGTCACGCCGGTCTGCGCGGCGCGCAGCAGCGGCGACATCAAAAGCTTGATGAAGCCTGCGACGCCGTTGACGGCCCCGTCCACGACGATGCGGTCGGCGGCGCCCGTCAGGCGGCTCAGCCCCCGCGTCACGCCCGCCGCGCCGTTGACCGCGCCGTCGATGCCCTTCGAGTCAACCGTGTAGACGCCGCGCGCGAGGTCCATCGTCCGCCGCGTGACGGCCGCGCCGTACAGCTCGTCCACCCAATACTTGTTGAAGCTCGCGCGGTAGAAGACGCCCAGCCGCTCGGCCCACACGCCGGGCAGGTGCGGGCGCCACCTGTAGAAGAGAAGGCCCAGCAGAATCCCAAGGCCCGCGACGACGAGCGAGACGACGATGAAGAACCACTCGGCGGCCGTGTGGCTGCCCAGCGCGTGCTCGACCGAGTGGGCGAGGTTGTAGCCGGTGTCGCCGTAGCGGGCGCGGACGCTTCCCTCCTCCGTCTCGCTGCGCGTCGGGAGCGGGGCGCCCGCGCCGTGTTCGGCCTGCGCCGTCTCGTGCCCGGCCGAAGCCGCGGCGTGCTCGCCGCCCTCGGCGTGCCCCTTGCCCCAGCCGCCCGTGACGGGGTTCCAGATGACGGGGTCGAGCCAGTTGACGATGTTGAGCTTGCCGCCGACGTGCGCGCCGCCCGTGAACGCGGGGCTGATGCCGAGGAAGCCGCCGAGGGTGGCGAGCACGGCCAAGACCGCCAGCGGCACCCACATCGAGGCCGGCGACTCGTGCGGGATGACGGAGCCGTGCGCGTGGCCGTGCGTGCCCTTGTGGTGCGGGTCGTGAACGTCGTGCACGTCCTGCCCGCCCGGCCCGGCGTGCTCCGTCTCGCCCTTCGCGGCGGCCTCGAAGACGTGGGCCGCGCCGACCCTCTCCTCGGGCCCGTGGTGGGGGCGGTCGGCGACCGAGGGGTCGTGCGCGACGTGCTCGGTGTCGCCCTCGTCGTAGCCGTGGGCGTGCGCCTCGTCGGCCTGCCCGCCCGCGCGCACTTCGAGGAAACGCTCGTCGCCCCAGAATGTGAGCGCCATCAGCCGCGTCATGTAGAAGGCCGTGCAGGTCGCCGCCAGCGTCGCTATCAGCCACAAGGCCCAGCCGCCGGGGATGTACTCGGTCGAGGCCGCGTTCCACAGAATCTCGTCCTTCGACCAGAAGCCCGAGAACGGGATGACGCCGCAGATGGCGAGCCACCCGGCGACGAACGTCCAGTAGGTCTTCGGCATGTACTTCCTCAAGCCGCCCATCCTCCGCATGTCCTGCTCGTGGTGCATGGCGTGGATGACGGAGCCGGCGCCGAGGAACATGAGCGCCTTGAAGAAGGCGTGCGTCATGACGTGGAAGATGCCGATGACGAAGGCGCCGACGCCGCAGGCGAGGAACATGAAGCCGAGCTGCGAGACGGTCGAGTAGGCTAAGACCTTCTTGATGTCGTTCTGCGTGATGCCGATGGTGGCGGCGAAGAGCGCGGTGAGCGCGCCGACTATCGCCACGACGGTCATCATCGTCTGCGAGTGCTGGAAGATGACGTTGCAGCGCGTCAGCATGTAGAGGCCCGCCGTGACCATCGTCGCGGCGTGGATGAGCGCGGAGACGGGCGTCGGCCCCGCCATCGCGTCCGGCAGCCAGACGTAGAGCGGTATCTGCGCGGACTTGCCGCAGGCGCCGATGAAGAGGCCGAGGGCAATCCACGACATGATGCCCCACGGCGTGATGCCGCCTATGACCTCAATCGGGAAGGCGCGCGCCTGCTCGAAGACGGCCGTGTACTGCGTGGTGCCGAAGGTGGCGATGACGGCGAAGACGGCGAGGGCGAAGCCGAAGTCGCCGACGCGGTTCGTGATGAAAGCCTTGCGCGAGGCGTCGCCCGCCTCCTTCCTGTCGAAGTAGTAGCCGATGAGGAGGTAAGAGCAGAGGCCGACGCCCTCCCAGCCGACGAACATCATCATGAAGTTCGAGCCCATGACGAGGATGAGCATCGAGAACATGAAGAGGCCGAGGTAGGCGAAGAAGCGGTAGAAGCCCGCGTCGCCGTGCATGTAGCCGGTGGCGAAGACGAAGATGCACAGGCCGACGCCCGTGATGATGAGCATGAAGACGGAGGAGAGCGCGTCGAGCTGATAGCTCCACTCCACGTCGAGGACGGAGCCCTCGCCCCGCTTCTCATCGACGTGCGGGGCGACGACCAGCACGCCCTGCCCCGGCTGCAAGTTCATCTCCCGGCCTTTGCGCTCGGCCTCCTCGTCGGCGAGCCGGCCCGACTCGATGTGGGCGCGCTCGGCCCGCCCCCCCGTCAGCTCGACGGCGCCGCCCGGAATCCACGTGTAGCGGAACCCGCCGCCCTCGCTCGTCACGTAAGGGCGCGGCCAGACCTCCGAGCCGTACTGCACGACGGCCGCCAGGCTCAGCAGGAAGGCGAGCGCCACGGACCCGACGCCTATCGCGGCGACGAGCCTCTCGGGGAAGCGGAGCTTGCGCCCGAGCAGGCCGTTGACGGCCGCGCCCAAGAGCGGGAGGAGGGGGACGAGCCAGATGTATCGGTACATAAAGGGTGTCGGGTGTCGGGTGTCAGGTGCCGGGCGCCGGGTTTTAACCCGACACCCGACACCCGGAACCCGTCACCATTTCAACAGGTCAATCTTGTCGACAAAGATCGTCTCGCGGTTGCGGTAGAGCGCGATGACGAGGCCGAGGCCGATGGCCGCCTCGGCGGCGGCGACGACAATGACGAAGACGGTGAAGACCTGGCCGGCGACGGCGTTCATCGAGCCCGTCTCCTGGAGGTGGCGCGCGAAGGCGATGAAGTTCAGGTTAGCGCCGTTCAGTATCAGCTCGATGGACATGAAGATGACGATGATGTTGCGGCGCACGAGCACGCCGGCCACGCCGACGGCGAACAGCAGCGCCCCGATGACGAGGAACTTCGAGAGGTCCGGGTGCTCGATGCTGTTCCTGACGTTCTCCAGCGCCGAGCCTTGCAGGGCGAGCGCGAGCGCCGGGGCCATTGGTGAGTTCATAAACTTTCCCCCTCGGCGGCTTCGAGGGTGTGCGGGTCAACGTCGTCGGCCGCCGCCTCCTGCTTCGCCGTGCGCGCCAGCAGCACCGAGCCGACGATGGCGACCAGCAGCAGCACGCTGGCTATCTCGAAGGGCAGGCCGCCGTAGCGGTAGAGGCTGTTGCCGACGTTCTGCGTGTCGCGGGAGATGCCGGTGACGCGCGTCTCGGCGACGCCGGCCGACGACGCCGCGCCGGCCCGCGCCGGTGCGCGCGGCGCCGCGCCGAAGAGGCCCGAGGAGTGGTTGACGGCGTAGATGATGCCGAAGACGAGGAGCGCCGCGAAGACCATCGCGGCCCCGACCTGCCCCGGCCGGTTGAACAACTCCTCGCGCCCGCGCTCCTCGGCGCTCACGTTGACCAGCATGATGACGAACAGGAAGAGCACCATCACGCCGCCGACGTAGACGAGTATCTGCACGCCCGCGATGAACTCGGCGCCGAGCAGGACGTAGAGCGCCGCCACCGAGACGAGCGCCGAGATGAGGAACAGCGCCGAGTGGACGGCGTTGCGCGCCATCACCGTCAGCAGCGCCGCCACCAGCGCCGCCAGCGCGAAGACCCAGAAGAAGACGCTTTCCCAGCCCGATAAGACCATAAGTTTTAAGCTTCGAATTTGCGCGACTCGCGCCCCTGCTCCAGCATCTCGCGGTTCCAGACGAAGCCGGCGCGCGAGTAAGTGGCGAGCTCGAACTCCTGCGTCAGCTCAAGGCAGGCCGTCGGGCACGCCTCCTGGCAGAGCGCGCAGAACATGCAGCGCGAGGTGTCGAAGATGAACTCGTCGAGGACCTTCTTCTTGCGCGGCTTCCCCGCCACCATCACCTCGATGTCCATCGGGATCACGTCGATGCAGTCCTCGGGGCAGGCCAGCGCGCAGAGGTTGCAGGCGATGCACAAACTTTCGTGCGTCTCCGGGTCCATGTTCAGGCGCGGCGCGCCGTGGAAGCGCGGCGCCACCTGCGGGCGCACCGACGGGTACTGCTCGGTGTAGATGCCGTAGCCCTTCACCGAGTCCTTGTCGGTCAGGGCCCCGAGGTTGAACTTCAGCGTCAGCCTCAGCCCGTCGATGAGGTCAACCATGAAGAAGCGTTTCAGCTTCTCCCTCCACGTCGGCTCCGGCACGTTTACTAACGGCATAAGTCCCTCTCGCTTCTATTCCGTTGCGGTCGCCGCCGCGGGGACGGCGGGCGCGCCCTTCGGCGGCGCGACGAGGCGCACCTTGCTGCGCTGCTTCTTCAAGTTGAAGTCGCGCGAGCGGCTGTTGATTAAGGAGAGCGTGGCGGCGGCCAGGAAGACCCCGGCGAGGCCGAAGGCGACCATGACGGCCTTGCCCGCCGCCGTCAGGTTCACGCCGCGGCGCAGGGACTCGACCGTCTCCAGCCCGTTCCAGCCGTCGAGCGCCTGGACGGCGAAGACGGAGAGGCCCGTCCAGACGATGTTCAGCAGCGACGCCGGTATCAGCCACTTCCAGCCGAGGTCCATCAGTTGGTCGTAGCGGTAGCGCGGGAACGTCCAGCGCAGCCAGAAGTAGACGTAGAGCAGCACGGCCATCTTCACGATGAAGACGACGAGGCTCAGGAAGTAGTAGAGGTTGTTGTAGCCGCCCGCGAGGCGGAGCACGCCGGGGAAGTACCAGCCGCCGAGGAAGACCGCGGTCGCGACGGCCGAGACGACGACCATCGCCGCGTACTCCGCCATGAAGAAGAGCGACCACCGCATCCCCGAGTACTCCGTGTGGAAGCCGGCGACCAGCTCGGACTCGGCCTCGGGCAAGTCGAAGGGCGCGCGGTTGTTCTCGGCGATGCCGCTCACCAGGAAGAGCAGGAAGGCGAGCGGCTGGTAGAGGATGAACCAGAAGGAGTCGGCCGCCTGCGCGTTGACGATGCCCGAGAGCGAGAGCGTCCGCGCGAACATCAGCGGCCCGATGAGCGAGAGGCCCATCGCCACCTCGTACGAGACCATCTGCGCCGAGGAGCGCAGGCCGCCGAGGAGCGCGTACTTCGAGTTCGAGGACCAGCCGGCCAGAATCAGGGCGAGCACGCCGACCGAGGAGACGGAGAGGACGAAGAGCAGCCCGATGTTAACGTCCGTGATGACGCCCCAGTTGGGCGCGAAGGGGACGACGGCGAAGGTGATGAAGGTGGCGGCCACGGAGATGTAGGGCGCGTAGCGGAAGATGTACGGGTCCGCCTTCTCCGGCAGCATGTCCTCCTTCGTCAAGAGCTTGACGGCGTCGGCAATCGGCTGCAACAGCCCCCACTTGCCGACGCGCATGGGCCCCAGCCGCGCCTGCATGAAGGCCGAGATTTTCCGCTCCAGATAGCTGGCGTACAAGGCCCACACCGCGACGGCCGTCACCACCGCGCCGATCTGTATGAACGGCCACACCACGTAGTTGACCGTCTCCGGCGCGAAGAACCGCAGCAGCAACCCGTCTATGAAATTCGGCGGCGCGAATAGCGCATACATCATCATAAATCTTCTATGCCGACCTTCTTCTCGATGACTTCCACCCTCTTCCTCAAATCCCGGTTCTCGACCTTTATTTCCATCAGGTCTTCGTGCACGTATTCGAACTTGTGATGTAGGAGGCGTATTCTCCTGTTGACCTCCTCAAAGCCAGTATCCACCTTCGTTTCGAGCTGGCCCATGCGGGATTCCAACCGATCCAAGCGATTGTTCGTCTCCGTTCTGAACGTGCCGATGTCGCGGCTCATGGCGCTCAGGTAGTTGAGGATTTCGGTAAAGCGGTCCTTGCTCATCTGTGTCTCTCCTTCGAGTCGGCAGGGGTTTAAATCAAGTCCGCCTCGAAGGGTGGTTGGGCGGCGAAGCGTCGGCGTCGGAATTTAAAGAGCGTCAGACTTGTATCTCGAACGTGCAGTCGCGCGTGGCGCGCAGGTCTACGAGTTCGTAGTCGTCTTCGAGCGTGCCTTTGCGGTCCACGACGAGGTAGGAGTACCACTCGCCGAGGGCGAAGGGCGGCGTGTGCCAGGTGCCGCGGAAGTAGGCGTAAGGCAGACGGCCTTCGACGAAGAAGGCGACGACCTTGTCCACGTCCGGGGCCTCGCGGCCGTTCGGCGGGGCGACGCAGATGACGGCCTGCGAGGCGGCGAGCGGCGAGAAGACCTGCATCGTGTGGCGGTGTCGCGCCATGAACTCGAAGTGGAAGGGGCGCGGCTCCGACGTGGCGCCTGTCAGGCACGGCACGCCGAGGCCGAGGTCAATCTCGACGGACCCGCGGCTGTCCAGCAGTATCCCGTAGGGCGCGAACGACTCGCGCGTCATCTTCTGCACGGGAAGCCGGATGAGGTTCATAAGCGGGTGCCGGGTGCCGGGCGCCGGGTGTCAGGGAGGTTGTTAGCCGTCACCCGACACCCGACACCTGACACCTATCTGTCTATCTCCCCGAGCACGATGTCGAGCGTGCCGATGATGGCGACCACGTCGGCGACGAGGTGGCCGACGCACATCTGGCGGAGCGCCTGAAGGTTTATCAGGCACGGCGGCCGGACGCGGACGCGGTGCGGGCGGCTCGTGCCGTCCGAGACGAGGTAGCAGCCGATCTCGCCCTTCGGCCCTTCAATCGAGTGGTAGTAGTCGCCCGCGGGCGGCTTGATGACCTTAGGAATCTTCGCCATGACGGGGCCGTCGGGCATCTTCTCCAGCGCCTGCTGGACGATGCGGCGCGACTGTCGCATCTCTTCGAGGCGGACGAGGTAGCGGTCGTAGGTGTCGCCGTTCTCGCCGACGGGGATGTCGAAGTCGAGGTCGGCGTAGGCCGCGTAAGGGCGGCTCTTGCGGATGTCCCAGGCGACGCCGGAGCCGCGCAGCGCCGGACCCGACAGCCCGATGGCGATGGCGTCTTTGGCCGAGATGACGCCGATGCCGACGGTGCGGCCGAGCCAGATGCGGTTCTCGGAAAGGAGCGTTTCGTACTCGTCGATGCGCTTCGGGAAGTTGTCCATGAAGCGGCGCACGTCCTCGGTGAAGCCTTCGTAGGCGTCGTTCGGCATGCCGCCGATGCGCCAAGCGTGGCAGGTGAGGCGGGCGCCGAACTGCTGCTCGAAGATTTTCAGAATCTCTTCGCGCTCGCGCAGGGCCCAGAGGAGGACGGTGAAGGAGCCGATGTCGAGGCCGTGCGTGGCGAGCCAGAGGAGGTGCGAGGAGATGCGGTTCAGCTCCGTCAGGATGGTGCGGATGTAGTGCGCGCGCGGCGGGACTTCGAGCCCCATCGCCTGCTCAACCGTCTCGACCCAGACCAGCCCGTTCGAGACGGCCGCGATGTAGTCGAGGCGGTCCCAGTAGGGCGCGATCATCGGGTAGAGGCGGTTCTCGGCGATCTTCTCCATCCCGCGGTGGAGGTAGCCGATGTCGCAGTCGAGGTCGATGACTGTCTCGCCGTCGAGGCGCAGGACGACGCGCAGGACGCCGTGCGTCGAGGGGTGCTGCGGCCCCATGTTGAGGACCATCTCGGGGCTGTCGAGCAGCGTCTCGCGCGTGGTGGCGACTTCTACTTGGTGCATAAGGCTAAGCTGTGGGCGCCTCCTCCTTCTTGAAGGCTCCGGCCACGGCGTTGACTTCGAGGACGAGGGCGATGTCGGAGACTTCGCCGCGCTTACGTTTGCCTATCAGGTCGTAGACGATGGCGGAGGCGGCCGAGTCGCGGTTCCAGACGTTGCGGGGGCTCATGCGCTGGCCGAGTTGGAAGCCCTCCTTCTCGGCGGCCGCGGGGCTGTCGAAGACCTTCACTTCGTACTTGGCGGCGAGGTCCTTCGGGTGCATGGCGTCTTTACTTGTGCTCCTTCGGTAGCGGGTCGCGGCCGTCGCGGAAGATTTCGCGGAAGCGCCGCTCGTCGGGCGTCTGGAGGATTTCGAGGCCGTAGGCGCGGCGCTGCGCCAACTGCTCCTGCTGGACGTTCGTGAACTCGGGCAGGTGGCGCGTCGTCCAATCGTTCTCCATGAATTCGAGCGGGTAGTCCTTGCGGAAAGGGTGCCCGTCCCAGTCCGCGGGCAGGAGCAGGCGGCGCAGGTCCGGGTGGTTTCGGAAGTGGACGCCGAACAGGTCGTAGACCTCGCGCTCCATCCAGTTGGCGGCGGGCCAGACGGGCGTGACGCTCTCGACCTCTTCGGCGACGCCGACCTTGAGGCGGACGCGGACGTTTTTGGAGATGGAGTAGAGGTTGTAGACGACCTCGAAGGGCGCGTCGTCGCGCTCGGGCCAGTGGACGCAGGTCAGGTCGCTCAGGTACTCGAAGGGCGTCTCGGCGTCGTCGCGCAGGAGGCGGCAGACTTCGACGACGGAAGCGGGGCCGACGTGAATCGAGAGTTGGCCGAGGAAGTTGAAGGCGCCGGTGACGGCCGCGTCGCCCGCGCGGTCGCGCAAGCTTTTGACGAGCGGGTGGGCGGAAGCGTCTTCGGGCTTCGGCCCTTCGTCCTTCTTTTTGACGGGGGCCTTCGGGGCGCCGGGCGCGGCTGGCGCGGCGGGCTTGGCGGCCGGGGTAGGCTTCGCTTCGCCGGCCGCGGCGGGCGTCTTGGCGGCGGCGGCTTCTTTCAGGGCGGCGGCGCGGGCCTTGGCTTCGGCAATCTTGGCGGCCTTCTCCAAGTCGGCCTGCGAAGGGCTCTTGGCGGGGTCGCCGACGGCGGGCGACTTGCCGCCGGGCACTTCTTTGACGCCCTCGCCTTGCCCTTCCGCGGCGGCGGCGGCAGCGGCGGCGGCCTCCTTCTTGGCCTTGGCCTCGGCGATGATGCGTTCGAGCCGGGCCTTCTTCTCTTCGGGAGTCTCGTTTGAAGGGGGCGCGGCCGGCGGGGATTTAGGTTTCGTGTCGGCCGGGACGGTGGTGCCGGAAGTCGAACTGCCTGAAGGGGCTTTGCCCGTCAGGGCGGCCTGGCTTTCGGGTGTCGGGCGGGGCTGGTCGGCGTCCGGGGGAGGCGGGAGCGTGCCGGCGTCCGCGTCGTGTGCGCCGGCAACGGGGGCGGGAGGCGCACCCGTGCCGGGAGATGGGTCGGCGGGGCCGGTCTTCTCCTGCTCCTCGGGCGAGGGGTTATTTGGTTCGTCCGTCATCGCATCCTGCGGCTCGGCTCCTGGCGCGGGACGGGGTCGGGTTGGCGTCGGCGGCGTCGTCCCGGCTCTACAGAGGATTTAGGACTTTGCGCTGTTCCAGGGCTTTCAAGAATGCTTGAAAAAGGCGTGACAGCGCGTTTGTAACACGCGGTTTGCGCGGCTGTCAACAAACTATCCGCCCGCCGCCGGACGCTCCAGACGGGCCGGGCCGCGCGGGCAATCCCGACACCCCCTCGCGGCATCCAAATGCTTGCACGGCTTGACGATGCGGGGCACGCCCGCTATCATCGTTCGTTGCCCGAGAGCGCCCGCGGCTCACCTACTGGAGAGGAAGCAAAAATGAAGCAAGGAATCCATCCCGACTACCACGAAATCACGGTCCACTGCGCCTGCGGCGACCAGTTCCAGACCCGCTCGACGCGCAAGGGCGACCTCCACGTCGAAATCTGCTCGGCCTGCCACCCGTTCTTCACGGGCAAGCAGAAGCTCGTTGACACGGCCGGCCGCGTTGACCGCTTCAACAAGCGTTACGGCCGCAAGACCGAGACGCCGGCCGCGACCGAAGGCGCCAACGCCTGAGTTTTAACCCGTCCATGACACCGCAAAAAAGCGGCCAGTATTAGCGACCCTACCCGGACGCCGACCGTTCGCGTCACGGCCCGAGCCTATCCTCAAGCAAGCCGAGGAGAGCCAGCCGCCCCGAACGTTCGGCGTCTTACTTTACCCCCCTGCCCTGTTCCGTAAGGAGAAGCCGTGAGCGCCAGCGAGAAGGATTTAATTGTCGGCGGCCAAGCCGTCATCGAGGGCGTGATGATGAGGACGCCGTCGGCCTACGCCGTCGCCGTCCGCCGCCCCGACGGGACCATCACGCACACGGGCGCGCGCCTGCCGAAGTGGAGCGACCGCGTGCCGCTGCTCAAGCTGCCCGTGCTGCGCGGCGCCGCCGTCCTCGTCCAGTCGATGGCGCTCGGCATCAAGGCCCTGAACTACTCGGCCGCCGAGGCTTTCGGCGAGGAGGCCGAGGCCAAGGAGACGCAGGTCGCTTTGACGCCCGCCGTCGTCGCGGGCGAGGGCGACTTCGCGGGGATAACGGGCGCGACGCCCGGCCTCATCCCCGTCCCGACGCAGCGCCGGCCCGAAGAGGAGATGAAGCGCGGAACGGCCGCCGCCTTCGGCTCCATCGCCTTCGCGCTCCTCTTCAACGTCCTGCTCTTCGTCGTCGCGCCGCTCGTCCTCACGAACGCGCTCTTCCTCGGCGCAGGCTGGGCGACGCCCGTGCAGAGCGCGACCGACGCTCCCGCCGTCGAACGCACGACGGACGCACAGGCCGCCGCGACGACCGCCACGACCGCGGCCGGCGACGCGTGGTACAAGCGCGCCTACGACTCCGCCCGCTCCTACCTGCGGCCCGTCCGCCCGTCCATCGCCTTCAACCTCGTGGACGGCATGATAAGGATGGCCTTCTTCCTCATCATGATTTTCAGCTTCTCTCTCATGAAGGACATCCGCCGCGTCTTCGAGTACCACGGCGCCGAGCACAAGACGGTCTTCACCTGGGAGGCCGGACTGCCCCTGACGGTCGAGAACGCGCGCATCCAGCCGCGCCAGCACCCGCGCTGCGGGACGAGCTTCCTGATGGTGGTGATGATCGTCTCCATCGTCCTCTTCTCGGTCGTCAAGTTCGACTCGCTGCTCTACAACATGCTGGTGCGCGTCGCGCTCATCCCCGTCATCGCCGGCATCTCCTACGAGATCATCCGGCTCTCGGCGAAGAAGGAGGGCGGCCTCGTCTTCAAGCTCATCACGCGCCCCGGCGTCTGGCTGCAAAACATCACGACCAAGGAGCCCGACGACTCGCAGCTCGAAGTCGCGCTCGTCGCCCTCAAGGAATCCCTGAAGCTGGAGCCGAAGCAGGAGGAGGCGGCGCTGGCGCCCCTCTCGTAAAACTGCCATGTTTGAGAAACTCGACCACATCGAAGCGCGCTACGAAGCACTCACGGAGGAGTTGTCCTCGCCCGACGTTTACTCCGACCAGGCGAACTACGCCAAGCTCAGCAAGCAGCATCGCGGCTTGGGCGAGATAGTCAGGAAGTACCGCGAGTGGAAGCAGATCAAGTCCGAGCTTTCGGGCGCGAAGGAGCTTTTCGACTCGGCCGACGACGAGGAGATGCGCGAGCTTGCGCGCGCCGAGATGACCGACCTCGAAGAGCGCCTTGAGAAGTCGGAGGAGGACTTGCGCATCCTCCTGCTCCCGCGCGACCCGAACGACGAGAAGAACGTCGTCCTCGAAATCCGCGCCGGCACGGGCGGCGACGAGGCGTCGCTCTTCGCCGCCGAACTGCTCCGCATGTACGGCCGCTACGCCGAGCGCCAGGGCTGGAAGATGGAAATCCTCGACGCCTCCGAGTCCGGCATCGGCGGCTTGAAGGAGGCCGTCGCCGTCATCGAAGGCGACAAGGTCTACTCCAAGCTCAAGCACGAGTCGGGCGTCCACCGCGTGCAGCGCGTCCCGCAGACCGAAGCCTCGGGCCGCATCCACACCTCGGCCGTCACCGTCGCCGTCCTCCCCGAAGCCGAGGAGGTGGACGTTAAAATCAACCAGAACGACCTCCGCATCGACACCTTCTGCTCCTCCGGCCCCGGCGGGCAGAGCGTCAACACGACCTACTCGGCCGTGCGCATCACGCACATGCCGACGGGTACGGTCGTCTCGATGCAGGACGAGAAGTCGCAGATCAAGAACCGCGAGAAGGCGATGAGGGTCCTGCGCGCCCGCCTCCAGGAGTTGGAGGAGCAGAAGCAGCACGAGGCGCAGGCTTCGGAACGCCGCTCGATGGTCGGCTCGGGCGACCGCTCCGAGAAGATACGCACCTACAACTTCAAGGAGAACCGCGTCTCGGACCACCGCATCGGCCTCACCATCCACCAACTCAACCTCGTCATGGAAGGGGCGCTGGACGAAATCATCAACGCCCTCGTCACCCACTACCAGGCCGAAAAACTCAAGGCCGAAACCGTCGCGGCCTAACGCCCGCACACGTCTCCGCAAACAAGAAGGCCGCGCACTTGACTCGTGCGCGGCCTTACTTATTTTAAACGCCTCCG
>DASZEK010000005.1:0-52022 GCA_035941045.1 Pyrinomonadaceae bacterium
GGCTGAGCTCGACTTCTCCGAACCTCCAGAACATCCCGATCCGCACCGAGCTGGGCCGCCGCATCCGCCGCGCCTTCATCCCCGACGAAGGCTGCGTCTTCGTCGCCGCCGATTACTCTCAGCTCGAGCTGCGCCTGCTGGCGCACATCACGCGCGACGCTCACATGCTCGACGCGTTTCAGAAGGGCGATGACATCCACGCGCGCACCGCGCGGCTCGTCTTCAAGGCGCGAACCAAAGAGGACCTGAAGGAGAAGCGCCGCTTCGCCAAGATCGTCAACTTCGCCATCGCCTACGCCGTCGAGCCGTTCGGGCTGTCGAACCGCGTCGGCATCTCGCGCAAGGAGGCCAAGCAGGTCATCGAGGACTACTACAAGACCTACGCCGAGGTGCACCGCTTCATGGTAGAGACGCCCGAGAAGACCCGCGAGACCGGCGTCGCCCGCTCCATCTACGGCCGCATCCGACCCATCCCCGCCATCAACGACCGCAACGCCAACCTCCGCTTCCGCGCCGAACGCGAAGCCATCAACATGCCAATCCAGGGAACCGCCAGCGACATCGTCAAGATAGCGATGATTAAAGTTGACGAGGCGTTGCGGGGCGAGGGGTTGAAGGCGCAGATGGTGATGCAGGTGCACGACGAGCTTCTGGTGGAGGCGCCGAAGGCGGAGGCCGGGCGCGTCGGCGAGATTCTCAAGCGCGAGATGGAGACGGCCGTCGAGTTGGACGTGCCGCTCGAAGTCGAGGTCGGGACGGGCACGAACTGGATGGACGTTAAAAAGTAGTCGGGGGTCGGGAGTCGGGAGTCGGGAGTCAAAGACGGTCGTGCTTTTGACTCCAGACTCGTGACTCCGGACTCCAGACTTTTATTTATGCCTGACGAAGAGAAGGACGAAGGGCGGGTCGTCTACAGCCGGCTGGACGGCGGCGAGGACGAGGGGCGCCAGCAGGCACGGCCGGCGGCGCCGCGCCCGCAGAAGGGGGTGGCGGCGCCGGAGGGGGGGCTGTGGCGCGCGCTGCTCCCGCTGTCGCTCGGCTTCGCGCTGCTCGTGGCGCTCGTCTTCGGGCTCGGCCTGATGAGCGCGGAGCGGCTGTCGGACACGCGCTTCAAGACGCAGGACCAGGAGCGCCGTCTCTCGTTCACGCTCAACTCGCTGCTGAACCTGCGGCTGGGGCTGAGCCAGTTGGACACGGAGGCGCGGCTGCGCGCGCGCGTCGAGTCGGGGACGCGCGGCGTGTTGCTCCCCCCGACGGAGCTGCGCCTCAAGAACGCGCGCAGCGCCGTCGAGACGCAGCTCGCCGAGTACGACAAGCTCCCCATCAGGAACGCCGCGCGGAAGCAGGACATCCGCCGCCGCGTCGTCGAGCACATCGAGTTGACGCGCGACCTCGAAGCCTACTCGCTGCGCGGCTTCGCCTCCTACCGCGACCTCGAAGAGCAGTTGCGGACGCTGCTGGCCGAGGTCGGCGACGAGCGTTCCGGGCTCGAAGAGCAGCGCGACAAGGCGCTGCGGGAGACCCAGGGGCAGATTCTCTCGCTGATGTGGCTGGCCGCGCTGACGGGGCTCCTCGTCGCCGTCGCCACCATCCTCGAAGTGTGGCGGCGCTTCCGCCAGATGCGCCGCGGCTACGAGGCGCTGAGGCGCGAGCGCCAGTTCAGCACGCAGATGTTGGAAGGGATGCCGAGCGCGGTGGTGGCCGTTGACCGCCAGGACCGCATCCGCTCGGCCAACGCCGCCTTCTTCGAGGTCTTCCCCGGCGCCCGGCCCGGCGCCTCCGTCCACGAGGACTTCGCGCCGCCCGAGGGCATGCGGCTGCTGGCGTCGGCGACGGCCACGCGCGTCAGGCACGCCACCTACCGCGGGCGCTTCGCCCTGCCCGTCGGCGGCGACGGCTCGGCCGCCGCGCGCTCCTACGACGTTTACGCGTCGCCGCTCGAAATCGAGGGCGAGCAGGGCCAGCTCGTGACGCTCGTGGACGTGACCGAGGCGGCCGAGGCCGAGCAGGAGTTGCGGCGGAGCGAGGCGCTGGCGGCCGTCGGGCAGGCGGCGGCGCAGGTGGCGCACGAGATTAAGAACCCCCTGGGCAGCATCCGCCTCGGCGTCGCCATGCTGCGCGACATGACGCGCGACAGCGACGCCATCTCGACCATCGACCTCGTCGAGCGCGGCATCAACCACCTCTCGAAGCTGACGCTCGACGTGACGCAGTTCTCGCGCCGCCGCCAGCTCACGCTCGTCGAAGTCACGCTCCCCGACCTGATGGACGACAGCCTCGACCTCGTCGCCGACAAGGTGCGCGAGAAGCGCACGCCCGTCGAGCGACGCTACACGGAAGAGCCTATCGAGGGCCGCTGGGACGAGGACCAGCTCCGCCAGGTCTTCGTCAACCTCCTCGCCAACGCCGTGGACGCGAGCCCGGCCGAGTCGCCCGTCGTGGTGACTGTCTCGCGCGCCGAAGTGCCGAGGGGCGCGCGGCGCAACGGCGAGGGCGCGATGACGCGGGAGGGCGCCCGCGTCGTCATCGCCGACCGCGGGCAGGGCATGGACGAGAAGACGGCCGCGCGCATCTTCGAGCCCTTCTTCACCACCAAGAAGAAGGGGACCGGCCTCGGCCTCGCCATCGCCAAGCAGATAGTCGAGCAGCACGGCGGCACCATCCGCGCCGAGAGCAAGCCCGGCGAAGGCACCCGCTTCATCATCGACCTCCCGCTAGCGCCCGAGGCCGTCTGAAGTGCAGCGCGGGTCGCGCGGCGGCAGGAGGTTGTCGTCGAAAGGCGGCGCCTCACCCCGCCCGGCGACCCCGGCGAGGAACCCGGCCACGTGCGGCCACTGGGTCCGAAACACCTCCCGCCACTTGTTCTCGATTTCGCACTTCTCGTCCGCCGTCAGGTGCCAGGAGAGCGGCGAGTTCTCGCCGGGGAACTCGAAGGTGAGGGGTTTGATGTTGACCGCCCCCTCCCAGTCGCGCCTGAGCAATTCCAGCTCGACCGCGCTGTGCGAGTACTGCCCCGCCGTGCGCACGTTGAGCAGCGTCGAGAGCGGCGCGAGCGTCTCGTAGACCCAGCCGTGCGAGTCGTCGGGGTTCGACTTCGGCGCGGTCGGGGCGCCGTGGATTCGGATGACGAGGACGTTCTTGACGGGGACGCCGCCCTCGGGCACGGGCCTGCGCAACTCGTTGTCGAGCCACGCGACCAGCGACGAGATGCCGTAGTTGTCGTAGTAGCCGCCGTCCACGACGTGGTACTGGTGCCCGCCGAGGTCGGCGCGGGCGGGCGGCGAGACGTAAGGGAAGGTGGCCGACAGCCTCGCCGCCGTCACCACCGCGATGTCGCGGTGGCCGCCCTCGCGGGCGAAGAGGTCCTCGACGGTCCAGACTACGGGCTTCACGACGCCGGCTTCCTTCAGGTTGAGGAGCGAGTCCGGGGAGGCGGGCTTGAGGTCGCAGGTGGCGAGCGCCAGCGGGGCGCCCGTGTCGGTGATGGTGGCGTTGAAGATTGAGGCGGGCCGGCGCCCCGCCTCCACCTCGCGGCGCCAGTCCGACAGCCCGCGACACGGGCCGCCCCGGCGCGGCCAGTCGCTGCCCTCCAACATCCACGCCTCCTCCAGCGTCTTCCCGCGGTCTAGCCTGAACTTGGCGCCGGGGATGATGATTCGGTGGAAGTCCGGGTAGGCGAGCCCCCACGCCACCGCGCCGAGGCTCGAAGCCGAGGCCCGCCCGACGATGTCCTGTAGCTTGCCGGTCGCCGGCAGCTCGCCCGCCTCGTCGTACTCGTTGACGAAGTACATGGCGCCGGTGCTGCCGCCCGAGACGGAGCTGACCAGGCGGATGGACTTGCCGAACTCGCGGAAGTGGTCGCCGAAGGCGCGGCGGCTCGCGTATTCGAGCCCGGTCAGCACGCGCGCCGTCCACGCCGCGGCCTGGATGCCCCCGCCGTTCGCCGCGACGACGATGATGGAGGGGCGCGGCGTCGGTGCCGCCGCCGCGGGCGCCGGGGGCAGCGCCTCGCAGCGCGACAACTCGGCGGGGTCGGTCATGACGTGGTAGAAGTGGTCGGCCCTCGGAAACAGCGAGGTGAGCAGCACGAGGCCGAGCACGGGGATGAGGACGGGGATGCGGTAGCGGTCGAGGAAGAAGGCCGCCGCCGACATCCCCCAGCAGAACAACTGGAGGAGCAGCATGACGTAAAGGAGCGGGGGGAAGGTGCTCTCCCAACTGCTGCCCAACTCCGGCTCGCGGTGGAACTCAAGGTAGAGCGCGAGGGTGAAGATGAAGAGCACCGTGACGAGGTAGTGGCCCGGCAGGACGAAGCGTCTGCCCGCCTCGTCGAAGCCCACGTAGCCGCCGTGCCAGAAGCCCTTGTCCGCCCTCTTGCCCTGTCTACCCTTGCCCGCGCCGCGCCGCGCCGCCTCCCCGATGTTCGACAGCGCCTCGCCCTTGGCCGCGGCCTCCTTGGTCTGACCCGCGTCCCCCTGCCGCTCGCTCTTCTTCTTCTTCGCGCCTTTCTCCGCGTCGCCGGCCCGCGCCTCGGGGTCATCAATCGCCGAGGCCACCCGCGGGTAATTTCTCCTCCGCGCCGAGGCCGCGAGGTTCGCGCGGACGTTCGTCTCTTCGGCCTTCCTGAACAGCGGGCGCAAGAGCCCCCGGTCGGTCGGGAAGAGGAGGTCGGGCGCGCCCGCGGCCTCGCGGGACGGGAGCACGGCGCGCTGCCAGAAGGTGGCGAAGATGACGAGCGCCAGCGAGACGGCCAGGCCCCCGGCGGCGGCGCCGAACTCGCCCCACGGGTTGAGCCTTGAGACGTACATCACGCCGCCCATGATGAGCGCGGCCGGCACCCCGAAGTTGACCGGCGTGTACCAGCGCATCCGCCTCGGCGCGCCGAACAACTCGACCTTGTAGCGCGCGTCGCCGTAAAACCTCGCCAGCCTGCTCGACGCCATCGCGGCCCACGAAGTCGTGAAGGCGCCGATTGAGAGGTAGAAGATTCCCGAGTAGGAGTTGAGGTCGAAGAGCCCCAGCAGCAGCGGCTTGGCGCCGAGGCGAAAGGCGCCGGCCCAGATGAGCACCAGCGCGCCGAGGGTGACGACGGTGAAGCGAAGCAGGTACAGGTAGGTGATGAAGTTCACGAAGCGCCGCACCCGGCGCGGGGCCGTGAAGACGTTGAGGAGGCGCCGCAGGAACGGGGGTTCCGGCTCGCCCTTGGCGGGGTCGCTCATGGATTCTCTCCTCTCAAAGCCGCGGGGCTTTGGACGTGGGAGCGAGGCGTGGAAGTGGTCTTCAGGCCCGGAGGGCCCGGAAGGCGAGGCGCGCGGCCTCGACGGTGCGGTCGAGCAGTTCGTCAGTGTGCGCGAGGCTGATGAAGGCGGCCTCGAATTGAGAAGGCGCGAGGTAGACGCCGCGTTCGAGCATGGCGTGGAAGAACTTGCCGTAGAGGGCGCGGTCGGACTTGGAGGCCGTCGTCCAGTCGGTGACGGTCTCGGACGAGAAGAAGGTGGTGAACATCGAGCCGACGCGGTTGGCCGTCGTCCCGACGCCGGCCTCGCGCGCCGCCTCGGCCAGACCTTCGGAGAGCCGGGCGCCGGCCCGCTCAAGCCGCTCGTAGACGGACGCGTCGCGCAGCCGTCTGACGGTAGCCAGCCCGGCCGTCATCGCCAGCGGGTTGCCGGACAGCGTGCCCGCCTGATAGACGGGGCCGGCCGGGGCGACGCGCTCCATAACGTCGCGCCGCCCGCCGTAGGCGCCGACGGGGAGGCCGCCGCCGATGATTTTGCCGAGCGTGGTGAGGTCGGGCGTGACGCCGTAAAGCTCCTGCGCGCCGCCGCGCGCGAGGCGGAAGCCGGTCATCACCTCGTCGAAGATGAGGAGGGCGCCGTGCCTCTCGGTCACATCGCGCAGGGCTTGCAGGTAGCCTTCCCGCGGCGGCACGCAGCCCATGTTGCCGACGACGGGCTCGACGATGACGGCGGCAATCTGGTCGCCGACTTCGGAGAAGACTTGTTCCAGAGCTTCGGGGTCGTTGAAGGCGACGGTGATGGTGTTCTGCGCGACCGAGGCGGTGACGCCGGGGCTGTCGGGCAGGCCGAGCGTGGCGACGCCGGAGCCGGCCTTGACCAGCAGGCTGTCGCCGTGGCCGTGGTAGCAGCCCTCGAACTTGACTATCTTGTCGCGGCCCGTGAAGCCGCGCGCGAGCCTGAGCGCCGACATCGTCGCCTCGGTCCCGCTGTTGACCATCCGCACCATCTCGACCGAGGGGACGGCGTCGATAATCTCCTCGGCCATCTCGACTTCAAGCTCGGTCGGGGCGCCGTAGCTCGTCCCGCGCCCGAGCGCCGCGTGCAGAGAGTCTATGACCTCCGGGTCGGCGTGGCCGAGAATCATCGGCCCCCACGAGCCGACGTAATCGACGTAGGCGCGGCCGTCAACGTCCACGAGCGTCGCGCCCTGCGCGCTCGCGATGAAGCGCGGCGTGCCGCCGACGCCGCGGAACGCGCGGACCGGCGAGTTGACGCCGCCCGGCATCAACTCCACCGCACGCGCGAACAACTCCTCCGAACTCCGCTGCCTGTCTCTCTCCGTTGCGCTCATGCGCCCATCCTAAAACAAGAAGGTGTCGGGTGTCAGGTGCCGGGTGTCGGTGAAAAGAAACTTGTCTTTACCCGGCACCCGGCACCTGACACCCGACACCCTTACCCGAAGATGCTGCGCCAGCGGCGGTCGAGCGAGTCGCCGAAGAGGAAGGCGAAGATGGAGGGCTGTTCGTGCGAGCGGTCGTAGCCGACGAGTTCGGCGTAGGCGCGGCCTTCAACCGTGTTGCCGCCGCTCGTGCCCGAGACTTCGCAGGCGCCTTCCCAGTAGACGATCATCGTCGTGCCGCGCGTGTCGAGTTCCTGGTCTTTGAGGACGGGCGTGACCTGAACGTCTATGTTGAAGCGCGGCACCTGCAAACGCCAGCCGGAAGGGTAGGTGGCGCCCGTGTGCGGGCTCCGCCAGCGGGCGGTCGGCTCAAGTGAGAAGTCGTCGCGTGAGAGGTGCGTGGCGCGGCCGTTCGCGTCAACGAAGGTGCCGCTTGAGAAAGGAGAAGGGCGGTCTTCGCGGTCGCGGATGTGGTAGACCATCAGCTCCGTGTCGTCGGAGAACTGCACGCTGAACCAGTCCCAGCCCCTCTGCCCGTCGGTCGTCTTCCAGGTGCCGAACTCGCGGTCCATCCAGGCCGTGCCTTTGAAACGTTCCGTCTCGCCGCGCCACGTGATGTCGCCCTCGGCCTCCATGCGCGTGTAGGAGAAGTAGCGCGAAGCCTCGCCGTGGTCCTTGAAGCTGACGCCCGAGCCTTCGCGGCCGTTGAGCACGGCCGGCTTCGAGGGCTTGAGCGCGGCGTCGAAGACGAGGTCGCCGCCGAGCGTCGCGCGCAGGAGGTGGAGGCCGTGCGCCTCGCGCGCGCGCCAGTCGCCGAGGCGGAGGCGGTAGCTGTGCGTGGCGGCGTGGGCCGGCGGGTCGAAGACGCCGTTGGCGCTCTTGCGGTGCTCGTAGCGGAAGAGTTTGCGCGACTCGTCGGTGACGGCGAAGTGGGCGAGGTAGAGCGGGTTCGCCAGCAGGCGCAGGGGGACGACGCCGAAGCGGTCGAGGTCCGTGCGCCGCTGGAAGAAGACCAGCTCGAAGCCGAAGCGTCGGCCCGACTCCGTCACGGCGTGGCCCGTGTAGTACCACCACTCGGTCTGCGCACGCTCGTGCGCGTAGAGGTCGCGCGGGAGCTCGACGCCGGCGTGCTCCGTGCCGTCGCGTAAGTTGGAGGCTTCGCCGAGGAGCACGTCGGCCAGCCCGTCGAGCAGGCCCGAGGCCGTCTGCTCGACCGTTTCGATAAGATTACTGCTCATGTGCCAGGACTCTAGCGGGGGCGCGTCGCGAAAGTGTGACCCATTTGCAAGGGAAGAGTTGAATCGCTCAGAGGCGTTCGAGGTCTTCGCCGGGCTCGACGAGGAGGGTGCGGAACGAAGAGAGGTAGACGAGGCCGGGCGCGGCCCCCTTGGGCTTCGAGATGAATTTGCGCTGCGTGTAGTTGACGGCGACTTTCGAGTCCTTGCGCGCCTTGCTGAAGTTGGCGGCGAGGCGCGCGGCCTCCAGGAGCGTGCGGTGGGGAATCTGCTCGTCGCGCGAGCGGGCGCGGACGACGACGTGCGAGCCGGGATAGTCGGCCGCGTGCAGCCAGGTGTCGTAGGAGCGCGCGACGCGGAAGGTCAGGTGGTCGTTCTCGCGCGGCCCGCGGCCGACGAGTATCTCGTGGCCGTCCGACGAGCGATAACGACGGATGCCCTGCAAGCCTTCCGGGGCCTTCTTCTGCGATTTGGCTTTGGGGGCGCCTTTCTTCTGCGCGGCTTTGTCGCCGCCCGTGAGCGCGGACAGGGCCTCATCGTCGCGCTCTTCGACGATTCTTTCAAGCTCGGCGCGGCGGGCTTCGAGCGCGTCGAGTTCGAGGCTGACGGCCGCGAGGCGTTCGTTAATCTCGCGCGCGGCGCGCTTGGCCTTCGTGTAGCGTGCGAAGCGCGAGGCGGCCTCGTCCTGCAAGCTCTTGTTCTCTTCGACTTCGAGTTCGATGTGGGGCGCGTCGTCGGCGTAGAAGTCGAGTAGGCGAACCGTGCTCCCACGGCGTTCGGCGGTGCCGAGGTTGGCGAGCAGGAGGTCGCCGAGCTTCTTGTGCTCGTCGGCGTCGCCGTGCGCCGCGAGGTCGCGCGAGAGGTTGTCGCGCAGTTTTCCGAGCCGCGCAATCTCGCGGCGCAGGCCCGACATGACGGCCGACGCGCGCGAGTCGAAGGCGCGCGCGCGGTCTTCTTCGCGGAAGTGTCGGTCGAGGGCTTCGGATAGGGTCCGCGCGCCTTCGCGGACGAAGGAAAGCTGGCCGCGTTGACCCTTTGCTGGAGACGACTGCGGAGGCGGCGCGTAGGTTTCGCCCGTCTCCTGACCGGCCCCGCGCGCGGGGCGCAGCGAGTCGAGGACGCGGCCCGCGCCGTCGAGGACGAAGAGGTTGGCGGCGCGGCCCGTGAGCTGCGCGACGAGGGAGAGGGCGTGCTCGTCGCCGACGGCGTCGGGGACTTTGAAGTGAAGACGGACGACGCGCTCGCCTTCATCCTTCGTCACCGCTTCGATGCGCCCGCCGCCGAGGTGCTTTCTGAGCGCGTGAGCGAAAGGCGTGGGCGGGACGGACTCGCGCTCAAGCTCGCGCGCGGTTCGCGCGACGAGGTGGATGCGCGGCCGGTTCGGCTCGGCCGCGAGCAGGAGGGCACGGCCGCCCGGCCTGAAGTCGAGCGCGAGCGCGAGCGACGAGAGCTGAAAGGTGCGAACGAGCGTTTGCCCTTTCAACTCGCGCGCGACCTCGCCCGTGACTTCGCTGATGAGTGCGTCGTTCATCGCCGAAAGTTTTCTTACTCTACCCCACGCGAAAGAGGGGCGCGACCCGCGAAGGCCGCGCCCCCCCTTTAGAGCGCCGGTTACTTAAAGTCTCTACTCGCGGACTATGACCGTGCCCGAGAGCAGGTCGTGGGCCGTGCGCCGCTCGGCGTCGAAGAGCGCGTAGAGGACGCCGAGGCCGAAGGCGGCGAGCGAGACGATGTAGAAGAAGGCGCGGCGCACGCACTGACCCGTCGTCGGGACGCGCGCCGTGTCGGCGTCAACGGCGTGCAGCGAGAAGAGTCGCATGCCGGGCGTGCGGCCCGCGAGCGCCACCGAGCAGGTCTGGTAGAGGAATATCAGGACGGCGACGATGCCGCCCATCGAGGAGAGGACGCGCGCGTCGCCCCAGTTGCCGATGGTCAGCTCGATGACGGCGGCGCAGGGCGCGGCGAGGAGGGCGACCGCGACGAGGTCAACGACGGCCGCCGAGACGCGCTTCCCGAGCGGGGCGCGGTCGTCGTAAGAGGCGGCCTGCTCATCGACCTTCGGCAGCGGGTCAACGCCGCGCCGTTCGAGCCAGTGGTCGTCTATGACGCCGGAGATTTTACGCGGCTTCGGCTTATCTTCAGACTCCTCGACGGCCGCCGCGTCGGCTTCGAGAACTCTGGCCGTCTTCGGCTCATCGACGGCCGGGGCGGCGGGCGAAACTTTCGGGGCCGGCGCCGCGGCCTGCTCGGGCTGGCGCGGCAGCACGACCGAGAGCGGCGCGGGGCGCGCGGCCTCCGGCTGCGGCTCGGACTTCTCTAAAGCGTGCGCCTGTTTGACCGGCAGAGCTTCCGACTCGCCGACGGGGGCGGGCTCCGTCCCGGCCTCGGCGACCGCCTCGACCTCTTCTTCGACCGCGCGGGCGACCGCCGTCGCGGCCCGGCCGCCTGAGCCGCGCCCGGCCGGCGCCGTCGTCTGCTTGCGCGCGCGCTCGACCCGCCGCAGCGCGGCCTGCACGATGGGGTTCAACTCCTGCGGCTCGGGCTGCGGCACGAGCCGCGGCTGTTTATTCGAGTCTGTTTGTCTGGCGGTCGGCGCGGCCGGCGCGTCGGGCTGTTCGGGCGCCTCCTCGATTGGCTCGCGGCGCGGCGGGGCCTCGGTGGCGAGGTCGGCTTCGCGGGCGCGGCGCTGCTGAATCTCGCGGAAACGCTCGCTCAGCTCCTTGCGCCAGGCCGGGCGGTTGCGGTTGACGCCGGGAAATTCGATGAGGGTGGAGCTAGGGGCGGTCGTCGCGGCGTTTTGAGTGGCGTTTGAGTTTTCGGTCATGGCAAAAACGCTGGCTCGCCTTCGGGGGGAGAAGGCGGGCCTTTCGGTCCGGGGCGCGGCGTCCGTAGCGGAGGCCGCGGCGCTCTCTGTCAAGCTGCTAATCCGTAAGCTGTTGTCGAAAGAAGCGGCCGGGCCTGCGGAGGGCCGCGCGAGGCCCTAAACCCAAGTCCACTGCGGAGTCGCGGCGGATGCTATCAGAAGTTACTTTAAGGCGTCAACCAGAAAATATACAAGCCGCTGTATTTGTGGGGCGGGAAGACTACAACATTTAGAGCCGGGGCCGCCCTAGCGGATGAAGGTGCCGATGCGGCCCCAGCGGGTGTTGGTGAAGAAGTTCTGGATGACGTTGCCCTGGTCGGGGGCGTGCTGGTCGTAGGAGTAGATGACAAACATGGCGCGGCCGACTATCAACTCGCGCGGGACCGGCCCCCAGAAGCGGCTGTCCTTACTGTTGTCGCGGTTGTCGCCCATCATGAAATACTGGCCTTCGGGAATCGAGAAGGGGCGGCCGACGCCGTAAGTGCCCGCCGCCGAGGGGTGCGGCGAGTAGAAGACGGTGTAGGGCTCCGGCTTCGAGGGGCGGTCGAGCTCCTTCAGCTCCGCCTTGTCGTTGCCGAGGGCGGCGTCGTGCGCCGTGACGCGGTACTCGGGCAGCGGCTTGCCGTCCACGTAGACGTTCGAGCCCTTGACCTCAATGGTCTCGCCCGGCAGGCCGATGACGCGCTTGATGAAGAGCGTCTTGTACTTGACTATCTCCTCGTTGGTGTCGATGTCGGAGGGGTAGCGGAAGACGATGATGTCGCCGCGGCGAATCTCGCGCTGCGGCAGGAAGGGCATGGCCGGGCCGGGGCCGAAGATGAACTTGTTGATGAGGAAGCGGTCGCCGACGTAGATGGTGTTCTCCATCGAGGCCGAGGGGACTTCGGCCGCCTGCGCGACGAAGGTCATGAAGAAGAGCGCCATGACGGCGACGACGACGCCCGACTCGAAGTACTCGCGCAGCAGCCCGTGCGGCGGCCCCTTCGTCTCGCCGCGCCCGTCGTCGTCGTCCGCCGCCTCGCGTTGCCGCTTCTCTTGTTCTGTTGTTGTCGTCGCCACTTTTAGGTTTTAGAGGGGCTGCCGGCCGGCGAAGCCCGCTTCGAGGTCGTGCCACCACTCGACGCGGTCGCCCTCGCCGAGCTGCCAGCAGAGGAGCACCACCTTCCCGTCGCGCAGAGAGGGGAAGTCAACAAGCCCGCGCTCGTAATCCTTGAGCTGCACGCCGAGCGCCTCCAACTCGCCGAGGTGCTCGGCCAGCGCGACGAGGGCCGCGACGTACTCGCCGCCGCCCGCCATCCCGCCGCCGCCCGCCGCCGACCCCGCCTCGGCCGCCAGCTTCGCCTCCTCACGCGCCCCCATCACGCGAGCGTGCGCACGCCGGACACGGCCGACGATGCCGCGCACGGTCGGCAGCAGGGCGTTAGCGTCGTTGACGGTGAAAAGTTTCATGCGGCCATTACTGGTCGTCCGTGACGCGGATGAAGTCTGAGCCGGCGGCGAAGCGGCCGGGCTCTTCGCCGAGGCCGGCCTCCGAGATGATTGGCGGGGCCGGCTCCTCGGTGTCTTCGTGGCGGAGGCGTGCCTCGCGGGCGGCCGCCTCTTCGTCCTCCAGCTCGCGCGGGGGCTCCTCGACGACGCCGCGCGGGAGCGGGCCCGTCCCCTGGCCGGGGTTGGCGGGCTGGTGGTTGTTGTGCTGCGCGTAGTTGTTGTGCCCGTGGCCTTGGTCGTGCGCGTGGTTCTCGTAGTAGCGCGCCGTGTGCGACGACTCCTTGCGGACCTTGTCGGCGATTTCGCCGAGGTCGATGAAGTAGTCGGCCACGTCGATGAGCTTCGGCGCGGTGTTCGAGCGGAAGCCGGCGACCTCCACCCGGCAGCCCTTGTAGGCGACGGCGTTGACGGCGTAGACGAAGTCCTCGTCGCCCGAGACGAGCACGGCCGTGTCGTAGCGCCCGGCGAGCGAGAGCATGTCCACGGCGATTTCAACGTCTAAGTTCGCCTTGCGCGTGCCGTCGTAGAAGGTCTTCAACTCCTTGTGAATGACGCGGAAGCCGTTGCGGCGCATCCAGAGCAGGAAGCCCTGTTGACGCTCGGCGCCCACGTCCACGCCCGTGTAGAAGAAGGCGCGCAGAAGCCTCCCGTCGCCCAGGAGGACGCGCAGGAGCTTGTTGTAATCGATGTCGATGTTGTGGAACCGCGCCGCGTGGAAAAGGTTGTTGCCGTCGATGAAAACCGCCACCCTGCCTCTGTAACCTAACTGCCAGGAGATGTTGTTAGTCGGATCATAATGCATGCGGAAGACACTCCGTTTGGTATTCGCTAGATTTCAAACATCAGCTCAACTGCCAGCGTGCTGACAGCCAATTCAACCACAAACCTTCGCCCGAGGACAACAGGCGGGCGCGACGGGCGGCCCGTCTTAACCGGCCGGCGCCCCTTCGGCGGCGCCCAACTGCTCGCCCGTCACGGCGTCCACGTAGACGAGCAGCGGCGCCGTCGGCGTGCCCGCGGCCAACTCCCACGCGAGGCGGAGTTCGAGCGTCGCGGGGTCGGAGGCGGCGCGGACGGGGAAGACGACCAGCTCGCGCGCCGAGACTTGTTCGGCGGCGGCGATGGTGCGCGTCTGCTCTACGCCCGCGCGGTCGCGGAAGACAACGGCGCGGTTGGCGAGCGAGGAGGAGGCCGCCTGAGCGTTGACCTGCTGCGTGACGGCGGAGAGCGCGCGCCTCAGTCGTTCCGCGTCGGGGACGGCCGTGCTCGAAAGGCCGGTGACGACGAGGTCGGGCGTCGTGAAGACGACTTCCACGTCGCCGTAGCCGTTGCGCAGGGGGTGCAGGAAGGGGTTCTGCCTGTAGAGCGCGCGCCTGACGTTAGGCGAGCCCGCGACCTCGGTGACGCCGACGAGCGACAGCTCGCCCGTCGAGACGCCGAGCAGCGGCGCGGCCGTCGAGATGAAGCGGCGCAGCGATTCCCGAATCTCCTCTTCCGACAACTCGTTCTCGTCCTGTATGACGACCTTCGGCATGCGCACGGGCGCGGCGAGGTTCGCGGGCAGCGAGACGAGCGTGGCCGTGACGGGCCGCAGCTCGGGCGTGGGCTGTGGCGTCGCCTGCGCGCTGACGATGGTCGCCCAGGCGGCGATGGCGCCTTGGCGTCGCTCTTCGCTGGCGGCGAGGGTGACGGGGTAGGGCACGCCGCCCGCGCGCGGCCTGCCGGTCTCGGGCGGCTTGGTCGCGGCGCCGCAGGCGGAGAGCACGAGCGCGAGCAAGGGGACGAGGGCGGCGGCGGCCGTCTCAAACTTTCGTTGATGAAGATGAAGGAGCGCCATCGTTCGCGTTCTGCTATCTTAGGTCCGAAGGGGAAGTGGCCGGGAGGGATTATACTTCAGGAGCGCGCGGCCGGAGAATTTTTCCGTCGTTCGGGAGGAAAGGAGTCGGGCGTTGACGCTTGAGGACGACAGCGCGGGCCTGCACGCGCAGCGGGCCTTCACGCCGGAGGAGTTGGTCGCGTGCGAGCGTTGTTCGCGCGCGAACGCGCCGACGCGCATGAACTGCCTCTACTGCGGCGCCCCTCTGCCGCGGACGGCCGAGAGCGTCGCCCGGCTGCGCCCCGTGCTGCGCAAGCTCGAAGAATGGGAGCGGGGCTACAACGTCGTCATCGTGCCGCGCGCGTGGTGGGCGGCCGCGCCCGAGAAGTTAACGGAGGCGGCCTCGCTGTTGAAGCTCGAAGTCTCTTACCTCGGCCAGTGCATCGCGACGCGGCGCGCGCTGCCGGTGGCGCGTACGGGGTCGGCGGAAGAGGCCGAGTTGATTCTCGAAAGGCTCGGCGCGCTCGGGCTCGCGGCGGAAGTCTTCGACGACGGCGCGCTCGGCATGGACGAGCCGCCCGCGCGCGTGCGCGTGCTTGAGATGACGGCGGAGGCGCTCGTCGTGTGGGAGACGCGCGAGGCGGCGCCGGAGACTCTGCCGTGGCCTTCCGTGTCGCTGCTCGTGAAGGGGCGGGTGACGCGAAAGCGGCTCGAAGTCGAAGAGAGGCAGGGCGTCTTCAAGAGACGCGGCGAGGTGGTCGAGTCGCGCGAGCTTGCGTCGGACGAAGCCGTGCTCGACCTTTACACCTCGGGAAGCGGCGCGAGGGGCTGGCGCCTTTGGGCCGACCACCTCGACTACTCGCGCCTCGGCGCGCGAAAGGCTTTGACGGCGGGCGAGAACTTCAGGACGCTCGCGGGCGAGTTGCGAGGGCGCGCGTCGGCGGCCGTCTTCGACGAAGAGTACGCGCGGCTGCGCCCGCTGCTGGCCGCGGTCTGGCCGCCTTCGGAGCACAACGAGTCGCACGGCGTCAGGCGCGAGAGCGTCGGCCGCTACAACACGGGCGCCGTCACGACCGTCACCAACGAGACGCAGTTCACGCGCTACACGCGCCTGCTCAACCGCCTCGTGGCGGCGGGCCGGGCTTTGTAAAAAGGATGAAACGACACAGGGGCAACAGGCCGGACGCGGGCTGGCCGGGCGGGCGGACGCGCGAAGAGGAGAGGCGCCGCCCGCCGTCGGAGAAGCCGCCGCGCGCGCACACGCCGGGCGAGGGGCGCACGCACTCGCCGGGCGAGAGGGTGGCGCGCGCCTTCGAGGGCCGGAGGCCGGGGCCGCGCCCCATCTTCGACGAAACGGTCCCGCACGCGCCGCCGCGCCCGCGTGAAGACGACTCGCAGGTGTTCGGCGTCCAGCCCGTGCTCGAAGCCCTGCGCGCGGGCCGCCGCCCAATCGAGCGTTTGACCGTCGCCGAGGGCGCGCACGAGAGCCGCCTCAACGAGATTTTCGACCTCGCCCGGCGCGAGAACATCCCCGTCCGCCGCGCGCCGCGCGCCGAGTTGCAGAGGCTCGTCGGCGGCGGGAACCATCAGGGCGTCGTCGCCACCATCGCGGCTGCGCGCTACCGCGCCGAGGCCGAGCTGGTCGAACAGCTCGCCGCGCGCGTCGGGACCGAAGACCCGCCGCTCGCGGTCGTGCTCGACGGGGTCGAAGACCCGCGCAACCTCGGCGCCGTCATCCGCACAGTCGAGTGCGCGGGCGGCCACGGCGTCTTCGTGCCGGAGCGGAGGGCCGCCGGCCTGACGGAGACGACGGCCAAGGCGGCGGCAGGCGCGCTCGAATACGTGCCGGTCGCGCGCGCGGCCAACGTCGTGCGGCTGGTTGACGAGCTGAAGGGGCGCGGCATCTGGACGGTCGGCACGGCCGCGGACGCCGCGACGGCCTACACGGACTGGGACTGGACGCAGCCCTGCGCGCTGCTGCTCGGCGGCGAGGGCGCGGGCCTGCGCCGCCTCGTGCGCGAGCACTGCGACGTGCTCGTCCGCATACCCATGCACGGCCGCGTCGAATCCCTGAACGTCTCGGTCGCCGCGGGCGTTCTGCTCTTCGAGGCTTTGAGGCAGAGAACGAGAAAGTAGTCAGTTGCGACCGGAGGTTGCCATGTTTTGTCCGAAGTGCGCGGCGCAGAACGTTGAGGACGCGAAATTCTGCCGCGGTTGCGGCTCAGACATCAGTCTCGTGCCGCAGGCCCTGACGGGACATTTGCGCGACGAGGTGCCGAGCCGGCACCGGCACCGGCGCGAGAAGACGAGGCCGACCATCGAGAACGCGGTGCAGAGCATCTTCATGGGGCTAGCCTTCATCTTCGTCGCGTTCGCGGCCAAGTCGTGGGCGCCGGCCGGCCACATCTGGTGGTTCTGGATGTTTCTGCCGGCCTTCTCGATGCTCGGACGCGGCGTCGCGCTCTACATGCGCATGAAGGAGGACCAGAGGCGGCTCGCGCCCCCCGCCTTCGCGCCGGCTCAGCAGGCCGTGCCGCCGCCAGCCTACGCCGCCGGCCTGCCGGCGCGCGACACGGGCGAGATAATCCCGCCGCCGAGCGTCACCGAGGGCACCACGCGCCACCTCGGCGTGCCCGTCGAGCGCGGGCAGAAGAATCCCTGAAACGGTTAATGGGCGAAGACGTGAGAGGGCGCATCTGCGTGCCGGTCTGCGTGCGCACGGCCGCGGGGCTCGCGGGCGCAGTCGAGCGCGCAGCGCGGGCAGCAGATATTGTCGAATTGCGTCTCGACTGTCTCGAAGGCGGAGAACTGTTTGACGCGCGCGCGACGCTTCTTGAGTTAAAGCGCCGCGTGTCTCGTCCCTTCCTCTACACGCTGCGGCCGGCCGAGGAGGGCGGGCGCCGCCGGCTGACGGTTGACGAGAGGGTTGCCTTCTGGGAGTCGGCCGCCGCGCTCGTCTCGGGCGAGAGGCCGGACTTCGTTGACTTAGAGCTTGACCTGCTCGAATCGACGCACGGGCCGCGCCTCGTCGCCGCCCTCGAAGGCTTCACGGTCATCTGCTCACACCACGACTTCGAGACGACGCCCGACGACCTCGAAAGCCTCTACGAGAGGATGGCGAGGACGCCGGCCTCCGTCGTCAAGATAGCCGTCCGCGCGCGGGAGATAACGGACTGCGTGCCGCTGCTGCGTCTGCTCGAAAGGGCGCGGCGCAAGGGGCGCGAGATGATTGCGGTGGCGATGGGCGAGGCGGGCGTCTTGACGCGCGTGCTGGCGACGGCGCGCGGCGCGTTCCTGACTTACGGCTCGCTCGACGCGGGGCAGGCGACGGCGCCGGGGCAGGTCACGGCGGCGGAGCTGCGCGAGTTGTACCGCGTGCCGGAGTTGGGCGCGGGCGCGCTGGTGACGGGTTTGGTGGGCTCGCCCGTCGGCCACTCGCTGTCGCCGCACATGCACAACGCGGCCTTCCGCGCGCTCGGGCTCGAAGCCGCGTACCTGCCCTTCGAGGTCGCGAACGTCAACGAGTTCGTGCGGCGCATGGCGAGCCCGCGGACGCGCGAGCTTGAATGGAACCTGCGCGGCTTCAGCGTGACGGCGCCGCACAAGGTCGGGGTGATGGGGCTGCTCGATTGGGTCGAGGAGAGGGCGGCGGAAGTCGGCGCGGTCAACACGGTGGTTATCGAAGGCACGGAGCTGCGCGGCTACAACACCGACGTTGACGCGGCGCTCAAGCCCTTGCGCGAGCGGCTTGAGCTTCGGGGCGCGCGCGTCGCCGTGATGGGCGCGGGCGGCGCGGCGCGCGCTCTGCTTCAAGGCTTGCGCGAGAGCGGCGCGGGCACGACCGTCTTCGCCAGAGACTTGAGGCGCGGCGGTGAACTGGCCTCGCGGTTCTCGGCCGAAGCGGCGGCGCTCGAAGGCGCGAGCTTCGCTGACTTCGATGTCGTCATCAACACCACCCCGCTCGGCACGAGCGGCGAGCGTGAAGGTGAGACGCCCGCCGCCGCCCCGCAGCTTCGGGGCGCGCGCGTCGCCTACGACCTCGTCTACAACCCGCGCGAGACGCGCTTTCTCAGAGAGGCGAGCGAGGCGGGCTGCGAAACCCTCGGGGGGCTCGACATGCTCGTCGCGCAGGCGGCCGAGCAGTTCAGACTTTGGACCGGCGCCGAGCCGCCCGTCGGCGCGATGCGCGACGCCGCCGAGAAACAACTTAAAGTCGTCGGTTGACATCTCGGCTTCATGGAACGTTACAGCCGGCAAATTCTGTTCGGTGGGATTGGCGAGGAAGGGCAGCGGCGACTGAGCGCGGCGCGCGCACTCGTCGTCGGTTGCGGCGCGCTCGGGTCGGCGCAGGTGGAGATGCTTGCGCGCGCGGGCGTCGGGCGGCTGCGTGTCGTCGATAGGGATTTCGTCGAGGAGTCGAACCTCCAGCGGCAGTCTTTGTTTACGGAAAGAGACGCGCGCGAGCGCGAGCCGAAGGCGACGGCGGCGGCGCGGCGCGTCAAAGAGATTAACTCGGACGTGGAGTGCGAGCCGGTCGTCGCCGACTTCAACCACTCGAACGCCGAGCGGCTCGTCGAAGGCTGCGACGTGGTCCTCGACGGCACGGACAACTTCGCGACGCGCTACCTGATAAACGACGCGTGCGTGAAGGCGCAGAAGCCGTGGGTCTACGGCGCGGCCGTCGCGTCCTACGGCGTGACGATGACGGTCAGGCCGCGCGAGACGCCGTGCCTGCGCTGCGTCTTCCCCGAAGTGCCCGCGGCCGGCTCCGCCGAGACGTGCGACACGGCGGGCGTCATCATGCCCGTCATCGCCGTCGTCTCGGCCGTGCAGGTCGCGGAGGCTTTAAAGCTTCTCGTCGGCTGCATTGAAGACCTCAACGGCGGCTTGATGCAGTTCGACGTGTGGCGCAACGAGTGGCGGCGCGTCGGGCTCGGGGAACGAGACCCCGCGTGCCCCGCGTGCGCGCTCGGCCGCTTCGATTCGCTCGCCGCCGAGACGAGGGAGATGGCGACGGTTTTGTGTGGCCGCGACGCCGTGCAGGTCTCGCCCGCGCGCCCCGCCGAACTCGACCTCGGCGCGCTGGCCGAACGGCTCAGGGCGGCCGGCGAAGTTAAATCAAACGCCTACCTCGTCCGCCTCCGCGCGGGCGCCTACGAGCTGACCATCTTCCGCGACGCCCGCGCCATCATCCGCGGCACCGACGACCCCGCCGCCGCCCGCACGCTTTACGCCCGCTACGTCGGGACCTGACTTTCGGGTTATGATTCCTTGACGGCCCGAAGGCACTTTGAAAGGGACATCTCCGGCTTAATGACGAATAGAACAACTCTCTTGCGCTTCCTCTCAAGAATAACCCTGCCCATCGCTTTCCTTCTCATCGTTCCGACTCTCGCGCTCGCGGGCGGCCCCGTCGTCTGGGAGACGGGCTCGCGCGCGGAGCTTTTGAACGGCGAGGCGCGCGGCGTCTCCGTCACGGACACGGGCGCGCTCGTGCTCGCGCCGCGCTTCACGCAGGTCTTCGACACCGAGCAGGCTTACGTCTGGTCAACGACGACCGACTCGGCCGGCAACGTCTACCTCGGCACCGGCCACGACGGGAAGATTTTCCGCGTCGGCGCCGACGGCCGCGGCGCGCTCCTCCACGACACGGCCGAGCTTGACGTGACCGCGCTCGTCGTCGGCACCGACGGCGCGCTCTACGCGGGCACGTCGCCGGACGGCAAGGTCTACCGCGTCACGTCCGACGGCAAGGCCGAGGTCTTCTTCGACCCGCCGGACAAGTACATCTGGTCGCTGGCCTTGTTGCAGGACGGCGCGCTCGCCGTCGGCACGGGCGACACGGGCCGCCTCTACCGCGTGCGCGCGGCCGCCGCGAAGCCGGAAACGTCGCTCCTCATCGACCTCAACGAGACGCACATCATGTCGCTCGCCGCCGACGGGAAGGGGAACCTCTTCGCGGGCACCGACCCCGGCGGGCTCGTGCTGCGCGTCTCGCCCGAGGGCAAGGCGTTCGCGCTCTACGACTCGCCGCTGCGCGAGATTCATTCGCTGACGGTCGCCGCCGACGGCTCGGTCTACGCGCTCGCCCTGAGCGACGCGGCGACGGGCCGGACCGGCGGCGCGCAAACGTCGTCGCAGCCCGTCGCCGTCAGCACCGGCGGCGGCGCCGTGACCGGCACCGTGACGAGCGTTGACGAGGGCGGCGCGCAGACGGTCCAAATCGCGGGCGCGCAGCCGCAGGCGCGCAGCCGCAACGAGCTTCAGAACGCGCGCAGCGCCGTCTTCCGCATCCAGCCCGACGGCGGCTCTGACATCCTCTGGAGTTCGGCGACCGTGACGGCCTTCGCCGTCGCCGCCGCGCCGCAGGGCGGGGCCGTCCTCGTCGGGACGAGCGACAAGGGGCGCATCTACTCGGTCCGCGACGACGGCCGCGACACGCTGCTCGTGCAGTCGAGCGAGGACCAGATTTCATCGCTCATCACGCGGGGCCGAGACGTTTACGCCGCCTCGTCGAATCAGGGGAAACTCTTCCGCCTCGGGACAGACCCGGTGGCGGAAGGCTCTTACGAGTCGCCCGTGCGCGACGCCAAGTTCGTCGCCTCGTGGGGCCGCGTCTGGTGGCGCGCGCGCGGGCAGGTCGAGTTGCAGACGCGCACGGGCAACACCGAGCGGCCCGACGCGACGTGGAGCGACTGGAGCACGCCTTACCGCGACGCGGCCGGCGCCCCCGTCTCAAGCCCGCGCGCTCGCTTCATCCAGTGGCGGGCCGTGCTGCGCGCGCCCGCGGGCGGCGGCGAGTCGGCGGTCGAGGACGTGCACGTCGCCTACCTGCCGCGGAACGTCGCGCCCGAGGTCTTGAACATACAGGTGTTGCCCGTCGGCATCGCCCTGCTGCCGGCGATGCAGTTGCAGGTGGACCCGAACATCGAGGCCGCGGGCCTGGACCCGTCGCTGCTCGGGACGCCCGTGCAGGTGCCGGCGCGGCGGGCCTTCCAGCGCGGCGCCATCTCGCTCCAGTGGCAGGCCGAAGACCGCAACGGCGACCAGCTCGAATACGCCGTCTACTACCGCGCCGTCGGCGAGAGCACCTTCCACCAACTGCGCGAGCGGCTGCGCGAGAACTTCTACGCCGTTGACGGCGCCTCGCTCGGCGACGGCCGCTACGTCTTCCGCGTCGTCGCCTCGGACGCGCCCGAGAACTCGCTCGGGCAGGCTTTGACGGGCGAGCGCGTGAGCGAGCCGGTGGACGTGGACGGGACGCCGCCGACGGTCCGCGTCACGGGTCAGCCGCAGGCGCTTGCGGACGGGCGCATCCGTGTCGGCTTCACGGTCGAGGACGCGCGCGGGATGGTGCGCCGCGCCGACGTGAGCGTGGACGGCGGCGAGTGGCGGGCCGTCTTCCCCGAGGACGGCATCGCCGACGGCCCCGCCGAGACTTATCAGCTCGAACTGCCCGCGGTCGCCCCCGGCGAGCACACCGTCTCTTTGCGCGCCTTCGACGGCGGGGGCAACGTCGGCAGCGCCAGAATCGTCGTAAGACGTTGACAGCGGCCCCATTCCGGGCGCCAAATGTCCTTGCACGATACGGTGCGAACCCCGACGAAACGGTGCGGACGGCGGCCGTGTTATCGTAAACTTTGGCCGCAAAAGGCTTGAGCGCGAGGGTCGTGAGGCGTGGCACCCGCCTTGCAACCTGCCAGGGTGAGACTCGCGCGTCTCTCCTCTCCTCCAATGCGCGACGTTAACGAACATGGAGGAGGCTTTTTTAGGACGATGAGAGTTCTGAAGCAAATCGTCGTGACGGTCGTCGCCATCTGCGTGCTCGCTCTGAGCGTGATGGCCGATGAGCCGCAGAAGAACGACCCGAAGGGCCCGCCGCCCAAGCCCCGGCAGGAGGTGCGGCAGGACCCGAAACCGCCGCCCCCCCCGCGCGACAACGGCGGGAACAAGGGCGGCAACGACAACCGCCGGGGAAAGCCGTAAGGCGGCTCGGGCGGGCGGTCACTTGAGGCTCCCACTCGGACCGCGGGCAACACACAGGCAGGCGCGCCAGAGGAGGCGTTAAAAACTTCCCCCGAGCGCGCCTTTCTTCTTTTCCAAGGGGGTTTTTACTGATGAACCGGAAAGGCTTGACACGAATCTTCGGGGGCGGGCTGGCGGCGCTCATGCTGGGCGCGGCCCTTCTGGCGTCCCAACCTCTGGCCGCGCAGTCGCGCCGCTCCGGCGGGCGCCTCGTCTCGCAGGCCGAGTACTACACGGGCGACCAGTTCCGCTTCGAGACGATGACGCCGCGCGGCGTCCGCGTCGTCGCCGTCCGCCGGCCCAACGTCGAGACGCTGCGGGCGATTGACCGCGGCCTGGCCGACCTCTTCGCCGCCGCGCGCCGCCGCGGCTACCGCGCGGCCCTGGACTTCGCCGACTACACCGTCTTCATCGCGCGCGCCGACCGCGAGCGCGACTCGGCCGGCGCCTACTCGCCCGACATCGCCCTCGGCGCCGCGCAGTACCGCGGCAGCGTCTACGACCAGGGCGGCTACGTCTTCGCCGCCGGCATGGTGCTCTCCAACGACCAGCCGGCCTTCGTCATCGCCGAGCACGAGCGCGACTTCCAGCGCATCGCCAACGTCGCGCGCTACGAGGGCGAGCACATCGTCCTCTACCACAACGACCGCCGGCTCTACGCCCAGACCGCCGACCACAGCCGCGGCGGCAGCCACCCCATAATCCGGTAGTCAGTAGCCGGTAGTCAGTAGAAGAGACGGGGGCGACGCCTGCGAGCGTCGGCCCCCGAATCTTTTTCTACTGACTACCGGCTACTTGACCGTTGACGCGGAGAGGACGACGACGACGCTCTTGTCGGCGATGGTGGTGGTGCCGACGACGACGCGCTCGCCCTCGCGCATGCTGACGGGGCTCTGGAAGCCGATGTCCTGGTAGGAGATTTTGTCGTCGCCGAGCGTGAGCGGGACCTTCATTTGCAGGTTGAACTCCTCGGCGATAACTTTGGCGGTCGTGGAGGAGACGGATTCGAGCTTCACGCTGCGGATGTAGTAGGAGTAGAAGACGGGATTCTTGCTGGCGGGCGTGTCGCCGGGCGCCTTCAAATCGGCGACCCCCTTGTTGTGGGTGGTGCCGCTCCCCTCCTTGCTCCTCAAGACCTGCGCGCCGAGCAGGCTGAAGCTCTTGTAGCCGAGCGACTGCTGTAGCTGCCGCGCCACCTCGCCCAGCTCCGCAGGCAGCCCGGCCGAGCCGGCGGCGTCGTTCGAGGCGATAAGGAAGTGGACGCGGAACTCGATGCCGGGCCGCGCCTGCTCCGGCTGGTCGAAACGGCGGATGGCCTCCTCGACGACCGCGAGGTTTTCGGGGAAGTCGCGGACGGTGATGGTGCGGAAGTCCGCGTTGGCCGACATGATGGCCCCCTTGAAGCCGCTCCCCAAGGGCGCGAGCACGCGGATTAAGCTCTGCGGGTCGCGGTTCTTAATCTCGAAGACGCGGTTCTGAAACATCTTCGACGTGACGTAGTTGTCTTCGGCGCTCGACTGCTGCTGCGTCTGCTGCGACTGCCCGAGTGCGGCGGGCGCGGCCAGCGCGAAAAGCGCCGCCGCCAGCAGGATGATTCTCTTCTTGGCTCTGAACATGCGTTCTCCTCTCGTGCGGTTCGCGGGAAAGTGGTCGGCGGGCGCCCGCACCACTTACACGCGGCGGCGCGGCGCCGGTTGCATAACGGCGCGGAGAAAAATTCCGTAGACGCGCCGCCGCGCCCGCCCGTACAATGCCCGCGCCGTGCGGACCCTTTAAATCACCCTCAGCGGAAGGAATCTGATTTATGCGACGTGAACTTCTCAAACGCGTGCTCGCGTGCGCCTGCCTGTCTTTGGTCGGGTGCGTGCTCGCCGCCGGTCGCCTCTCGGGGTCGGCCGCGGCGCAAGGGGCGGAGGGCGACAAGCCGGTCGAGCAGGTGCGCAAGAACATCAAGGTGCTTCAGGGGCTTCCGAACTCGCAGCTCTTCCCGCTGATGAACTTCGTCTCCGTCTCGCTCGGCGTGCGCTGCGACCACTGTCACGTCATTCAGGGCAAAGACGCGGAGGGGCGCAACAACTGGGTCTGGGAGAGCGACGAGATGGAGGAGAAGCGAACGGCGCGCGAGATGATGCGGATGGTGCTCGCGGTCAACAAGGGCGACTTCGGCCTCGGGCGCGGTCAGGTCACTTGCTACACCTGCCACCAAGGGAAGACGCACCCGACCTCGATGCCGTCGTTGCCTTTGACCGTCTCGGGCCACGAGCCCGCCCCGCAGCCGACGCCCGCCGCCGCGGGCGGGCCGCGCAACATAATCGGCCCGACCGTGCAGTCGGTCTACGACAAGTACGTCGCGGCCGTCGGCGGCGCGGCGGCGCTGGCGAACTTTCAGACCTTCGTGGTGAAGGGGACGCGCGAGGCTTCGCAGGAGCGCGTGTGGCCTTTCGAGGCGACGCTGAAGGGGGCGGACAAGTTCAAGATGGTCGTCGAGGTCCCGCAGGCGGGACGGTTCCAGCAGGCGGTGACGGGGGCGACGGGCTGGGTCTCGAACCCGCGCACGAGCCGCGCCGTGACGCCGAAGGAGTTGGCCGAGTTGAAGATGACGGCCGAGCTGTTGGGACTCGTCAAGTTCCACCCGTCGCCGACGATGAGGGTCGCGGGCTTGCGCAAGGTGGGCGACCGCGACGCGGTGGTCGTCGTTGACAGACCTTCGGAGACGGTCTCGCGCCGCTACTTCTTCGACGCTCAGACGGGCCTGCTCCTTCGCATCTCGACGCTCAAAGAGACGGTGCTGTCGCCCATCCCCGAGCAGGTCGATTTTGAAGACTACCGCGACGTGTCGGGCGCGAAGCTGCCCTTCGTCGTCCGCCTCTCGGCCATAGACACTTACGACAGCTTCACGCGCAAGATTACGGATGTCCGCCCCGGCGTCGCGGTGGACGACAAGACGTTCGAGATGCCGCCCGCGCCCAGTCCCGCGCCGCCCGGCCGCTGAAGCGAGAGACATGCGACGACTCGATCTCACCAAGGCGCAGGCGGCGCGCTCCTCGACGATCCGCGACATCAACCGCCAGATCGTCCTCAACTACATCCGCGACCGCGAGCCCATCTCGCGCGCCGACATCGCGCGCGTCACCGAGCTTCAACGCTCGACCGTCTCGACCATCGTCGAGGAGCTGAAGACCGAAGGGCTCATCGAGGAGATAGGCGCCGGGGCTTCGACGGGCGGGCGGCGGCCGACGATGCTTCGGCTGCGCGCGGCGAGCGTGATGGCCGTCGGCGTGGACATCACGCCTTCGCTGACGACGATTGCGACGAGCGACCTCGTCGGGCGCGTGCTGGCGCGCGAGGAGTTCGAGAACAGCCCGCGGCCCGAGGAGATGACCGAGCGCGTCGTCGAGCGGGTGCGCGCGGCCGTCGCGGGCGAGCGCGAGGGGGCGGTCGCGGGCGTCGGCGTGAGCCTGCCCGGCCTCGTCGACCCCGGCAACGGGCGCGGCATCTACATCCCCTTCTTCCGCTGGCGCGACTGGGCCATCGCCGAGGAGATAGAGGCCGCCACGGGCTTGAAAGCGCGCGTGGACAACGACGCCAACGCGGCTGCTCTGGCCGAGCTTTGGTTCGGGCGGCCCGAGGTCAGCGGCGCGCGCGACTTCATCATGGTGCTCGTCGCCGAGGGCATCGGCACCGGCATCGTCTTCGACGGGCAGATATACCGCGGCGAGCGCGGCGCGGCCGGCGAGTTCGGCCACATGGTCGTCGGCCAGCAGGCTCCGGTCGCCTGCTCGTGCGGGAACCTGGATTGCTGGGAGGCTTTCGCTTCCGAGCGCGCGGCCGTCGCGCGCTACCAGCGCAACGTCGGCGAGCCCGTCAACGTCGCCGCCTCGCGCGTCGTCTTCGACAGGCTGATTGACCGCGCCTTCGGCGGCGAGCAGGCGGCCATCGACGCACTCACCGAGACGGCACACTACCTCGGCGTCGGCATCTCGAACCTCATCGTCGGCCTCTCGCCCGAGGCCGTCGTCGTCGTCGGCACCATCACCCGCGCCTGGCCCATCATCGAGCCCTCGCTGCAAGAGACCATCCAGCGCAGCATCCGCCGCGGCCTTCCCTCGGCCCGCATCGTCGCCTCCACGCTCAAAGAGCCGACGCTGATGGGCGCCCTCGGCCTCGTCCTCGCGCGTAAGTTCGGCCTCGCCGAGACATAAAAACCCATCCGATGCTTTCTTACGAAGTGGTCATCGTCGGGGGCGGGGTGGTCGGCGCGAGCGTGGCGTATCACTTGGCGGCGCGCGGGTGCCGCGACGTGCTGGTGGTCGAGCGCGGGGCGCGGGCGGGTGAGGGGAGCACGGGGAGGGCGACGGGGGGCTTCAGGGCGCAGTTCGGGACGGAGGTCTGCGTGCGGCTGTCGCTGCTGTCGCGCGAGAAGCTGTTGAGGTTTGAAGACGAGTTGGGCGTCGATGCGGGTTACAGGCCGCGTGGCTATTTGTTTCTGGCGAAGTCAAAAGTTCTGTTGGATGCTTTGCTGGCGGCGCAGGCTTTGCAGCACGCGTGCGGGCTTGAAGAGGCGCGCGCGGTAAGTGCGGAGGAGGCGAGAGAGATTAACCCGGCGGCCGACGTTGAAGGAGTTGTCGGCGGCGTCTTCTGCCCGACGGACGGGTTCATCAGGCCGCTTGAGATTCTGCGGGGTTATGTGGAGGGCGCGGCTCGGCTCGGCGTCAGGTTCGTGCGCGGCGCTCGTGTCGGCAGCTTCGGGCGCGAGAAGTCGGAGCGAGTGTCGTCCGTGATGGTCGGGAATGAAGAGATAAAGGCGCGCGTCTTCGTCAACGCGGCGGGGGCGTGGGCGGGCGAGGTGGGGAGGCTGGCGGGCGTCGCCGTGCCGGTACGGCCTTTGCGGAGGCAGGTGGCGTTGACGCGGCCGTTCGGCCAGTTGCCCGAAGAGATGCCGATGACGATTTGGGCGGACGACGGCTTTCATCTGAGGGTGAGGGACGGCCGCGTGCTGCTGCTGATGCCGGACGAGCCGCGCGGGGCGGACCCTTTCGACACGACGGTCGAAGACGAATGGGTTAAGCAGGTCTTCCGCGTCGCGGGCGAGCGCGTGCCTTGCCTGAAGGGGGCTGAGGTCGAGCGCGCGGCGTGCTGGGCCGGCCTCTACGAGATGTCGCCCGACCGGCACGCGCTCTTGGGCGCCGCGCCCGAGGCCGAGAATTTCTACCTCGCCAACGGCTCCTCCGGGCACGGCGTCATGCACGCGCCCGCGCTCGGCCACCTCCTTGCGGAGATAATTCTCGACGGCCGCGCCACGACGCTCGACACCCGCGCCCTGCGGCCCACGCGCTTCGCGGAGGGCGAGCCGAACGTCGGGCCGGAGTTTCTGTAGTTCAAGGCCGCGTGCCTTTGCCTTCGGTGAGGGTGAGGGTGCGGTCAACGGCGGGCACGTCGAAGAGTTCGGTCGCGCCGCCGGGCCAGTGGACTTCGAGGCGTTCGACTTTCGCGGCCGGGCCGAGGCCGAAGTGGAGGCAGGGGTCGTTCTGCGAGGCGTAGCCGGCGCCGCTCACCACGTCGCCGCGCTGGCGCACCTTGGCGGCCGTCAGGTAGACGACGGCGCCGGTCGCGTCGGCCGGGCTCTTGCGCGCGGGGTCGCCGACGAGGCGGAGGCGGAGCCAGTGGTTCTGGGTCTCCGTCACGTTCCTCAGGACGGCGGGCGGCGAGTCTATGTTGTTGAGGACGAGGTCGGGTCGGCCGTCGGCGTCCAAATCGGCGACGGCGAGGCCGCGGCTCGTCCACGCGCCCGCGAGGCCGGAGCCGGGCGCGGCGCTGACGCGCTGGAAGACGCGCACGCCCTTGCGCGCCTGCTGCGGGTCGGCGTGGGCGACGTTGCGGAAGAGGAGCGTTTGCTGCGCGTAGGAGGTGCCCCACTGTTGCTTGTCAACGGCCGGGTAGACGTGACCGTTGGCGACGACGACATCCTTCCAGCCGTCGAGGTCGAAGTCGAAGAAGCTCGTGCCCCAGCCGAGGAAGGGGATGGTGGGCTCGCCGACGCCGGCCTGGAAAGTAACGTCGGTGAAGTTGCCGTCGCCGTCGTTGCGGTAGAGCGTGTTGGAGTCGTCTGAGAAGTTCGTGACGTGGAAGTCAACTAACCCGTCGTTGTCGTAGTCGCCCACGCCGAGGCCCATCCCGGCCTGCTCGCGCCCGTTCTCGTTGAGGGCGAGGCCCGAGGGGTAGCCCAGCTCCTCGAACTTGCCGCCGCCGCGGTTCATGTAGAGCTGGTTGGGGGTCGAGTCGTTGATGACGAGGAGGTCGGGGAGCTGGTCGTCGTTGACGCGGACCCAGGCGGACGAGAAGCCGTAGTAGCCGCTCTCGTCGTTGACGCCGGTCTTGTCGGACACGTCCTCGAAGGTGCCGTCGGGGCGTTGGTGGTAGAGCGTGTCGCGCTCGCCCTTGAGTCCGCGCGGGCCGCACATGACGGGCACGCCGCGGAACTGGCAGAAGTTCTGCGCGACCGAGCCGGGCTTGCCGGCCTCGGCGGGGCTGGGCGGGAGGTTTTCCAAATCCAGCTCGACGTAGCCGGGGACGAAGAGGTCGAGGCGGCCGTCGAGGTCGTAGTCGCCGAAGCTGGCGCCGGTGGACCAGCCGCGGCGTGCGACGCCGAGCTTTTCGGCCACGTCGGTGAAGGTGCCGTTGCGGTTGTTGCGGTAGAGGCGCGAGACGCCGAAGTTGCCGACGTAGAGGTCGGCGAAGCCGTCGTTGTCGAAGTCGCCGACGGCCGCGCCCATGCCCCAGCGGTCGTTCGAGACGCCGGCCTTCTCGGTCACGTCCTCGAACTTCCAGTTGCCGAGGTTGCGGAAGAGCGCGGCGCGCGGCGCTCGCTCCTTGCCCTGCTGCGCGGCGAGCGTCGAGCCGTTGAGGAGGTAGATGTCGGGCCGCCCGTCGTTGTCGTAGTCGAAGACGGCGACGCCGCCCGAGACCGTCTCGACGATGTAGTTCTTCTCGGGCGCGCCGGAGCGGTTGCGGAACGAGGCGAGCGCCGTCTGCGCCGTCACGTCGTCGAAGACGCGCGGCGCCTTCGGGTCGGAGATGCCGGCCGTGCGCTTGGCGCCCGTGACGCCCGCGCCCGTCGAGACGCCGCCCATGCCCTGCGGCGGCGGCTGCTGCTGCGCGGGCACGAGGGGGGCGGGCGCGAGCGCGACGGCGAAGGCGAAGAGAATTGAAAGCGCGGGGCGGCGGGGCCGAAAGGTGTGTCGCATCGAACTCGTCAGGTTAGTCGCTTGAAGTTAAGACTTTAGTGGGGCTATTATCCGGCAACGTTTTCGGGAAAGACGCTGCTACTCCTTCAAGGCCATAGTACATTTTCAAGGTCGGGCACCGCAAAGCGGCCGCGCGCGCGGCCGAGGCTTTCACGCTCGTAAAGACTGATACGGAGGACGACGAAATGAGTGCTCCCGGACGCGCGGTCTTGGTTCTCTCTGCGCTGGCCCTCGCCGCGGCGCTGGCGGCGGCCTCGCCGCAGGCGCCGCAAATCACGACGGGCGGCCCCGTCATCCTCGAAGGCCCGGCGCTCGCGGGCGTCGTGCCGCCGGGCTTCTTCTACGCCGGCAAGAGCGCGGCGACGCAGGAGCGCAACTCGGCCGCCGCGCGCCTCCCGAGGAACAACTACGTCCTCGCCGGGATGGTTGACACCTCCGGCTATGCGGCCGACGTGAGGGAGGTCTACCAGGGGTTCTTCATCGCCGACACGCGCGTCGCGGTCGGGTCGGGCGTGCTCGCGCCGGGCGCCTACGGGTTCGGGTTCACGGCCGACGGCAACTTCACCGTGACGGACGTGGGCGGCAACAAGCTCCTCGCCGTGCCGACGACCGACGACACGGCGCTCCAGCGCCCGCGGCCCCTGATGATGACGAAGTCGGGCAACAGCGTGCGCCTCTACGGCGGACGCCGCTTCATCGAGATTTCGACCCCGCCCGCCGAGCCGGAGCTTTAAAGAAAGCCCATGACCCCGCAGGGGTCGCCGATAATAGCCGTGGGTCAGCGAACGAAGTGAGCGCCACCCACGGTCGGGCAAGATAAGAATTTCGACCCTGATGGGGTCGCACCTCTACGTAGAGGTGCGACCCCTTCAGGGTCGAATTGTTTTTCGCGTCTTTCCGGGGGTGGCGCCTCGGCGCTCGCGCGCCTGCGGCTGACCCCCGGCTATTATCGGCGACCCCTGCGGGGTCAATCATGTCACTCGGTCCCGCCCGGAGTCTCCTTCATGGTCATCCAGTAGTCGCGCGGGTAGATGCGATAGAGCTTGGCGTCCGGCCCCTCGACCGTCTTCAGGTATTCCTCGTAGGCCGTGAGCTGCTTCTCGGGGCCGATGACGTAGAAGACGCCGCCGCGCACGTCGCGCGCCTTGACGCCGAGGCCGGGCAGGATGCGCGCGTAGACGTTGTTCATGCGCCGGAACAACTCGTCCGAGAGCTTCGGGTCGCGGCGCAGCGCGAGAATCGCCTGCCGGAAGCGCCGTATCACGTCCGGCCCCATGCCGTCGGCGAGGTCGGCGGCCATCGCCTCGCCGCGCACCTCGTAGGGGTTGGCCGAGCGGAACTGCCCGAAGGCGCCCGCGACGGCGTACTCGACGAGGCCGGGGTCGGGCTTCGCCTTCTTCAGCTCGCCGATGACGAAGCGCAAGGTCTGCGGCAGCTCCGGCGTGCGCTCGGCGTAGTAGCCCATGCGGCCCGTCGAGGGCGAGCCGCGGAAGCCGTTCGAGTAGGCGAGGCCCGCGCCCCACGTCTTGATGAAGATGCCGTGCGCGCCGCCGCCCGCGTAGAGGCGCGAGGCGAGGAAGTCGAGGACCTGCTCGCGGTCTTCCGCCTGGTCGTAAGCGGCGGCGGGCGCGGAGTTGAGGAAGACGCCGCCCGCCGTGTTCGGGTTCATCAGCCCGACGAAGACCGGCGCGTCCTTCAACCCCGTGCGCTCGCGCAGCCGAGTCTCGACCAGCCGCGCCGCCGAGTACTTCGCGGGCGCGTGCGGCGCCTGCTCAAGACCGGCGACGAGCGCCGAGACGTTCGGCTCAAGCGCCGCCTGCGACGCGCGCGACCCGATCATGAAGAGGCGCGCGCCGCCCGTCTTCAGGATTGACTTGCGGACGGCGCCGAGCTCGGAGAGCGCCTGCGCGGGCGGGACGAGCAGGTCGTGGCGTATCTGGCGGGCGAGGTAGGCCCAGTCCGCTTTCAGAGTCTCGTCGGGGATGTCGGCGAGCATCTGGTCGAGGTCCTTGGCGGCTTCGACGGCGAGGGCCTTGGCGCCCGCCGGGAGCTGGTTGAAGGAGGTTTTGAGGTCGTTGAAGTAGCGGTCCTTCACCTCGCCCTTCTGGATCGTGCCGAGCAGGTTCTTCAAGTTCTCGCGGCCCGCCGAGGCTTGGTCCTGCGGCGCGCGCGCGAGCTGTTCGAGGAAGTTCGAGATGGCCTCGCGGTCGGCGCCCTCGCCCGCGTCCTTGAGCATCCAGCGGAGGCGGTGGACGTTGTGCGCGCGCGTCAGGAACGACGAGGTGGAGAGCAGCAGCGGGTTGTCCTGCCGCCAGTAGGCGTCGGCCGGGTCGTTGACCCAGTTCTCCTCGGCGCCCTGCATGCGGTTGCGGAGGTTGCTCAAAGACTGGTCAACCACGTCGCGGATGCGCGGCAGGTTCTCGGGCCGCCAGTCGGGGCTCGTCAGCACGAGACGCATCCACTCGACCGCGCGCTTCGACTCCTGCTGGTCGTTGCCCGAGCCGCGGACGACCAGCTCGTCGCGGTTCGTCTTATAGTTGACGGAGAAGTAGCTGTTAAGCGCGAGGATTTCCTTGCGCAGCAGCTCGCTCATCTCCTCGAAGGAGACGGGGCGGCCGTCCTTGATGACGCCGACCTGCGTGAGCAGGGCCGGCAGCATCGAGAGGTAGACGAGCTGCGACTCGGGCACGCCGTCGAGGCGGAGGGCGACGCCGGTCGTCGCGCTCGTCATGTTCTCGAAGGTGGAGGCGACGAGCGGCACGTCGCCTTTAACTTTCGTGACCTTGAAGTCGAGCTGGTCGTCGAGGGTGAGCGGCGGGTTCTCGACGAAGCGGAGCGTGTTCGCCGTCTCGGCCAGCTTCTCCAGCTCGGCGGTCGTCCGGTCGTACTCGGCCTTGAAGCGCGCGAGAGCTTCCTTCTCGTCGGCGACGCCGTACTTGGTCTTAATCCGCGCCGTCTCGGCCGCGGCGCGGGCGCGGGCGGCCTCCTGCTCCTGCTGGATGAGCTGCGGCGAGGGCTTGGCGGCGACGGCGTAGGGCACGGCGTCCGTCAGCCTCCACTTGGCGAGGTAGCTGCGCCAGACGTTCTCCTTGGAGTCGAGCAGCTTGTCGACGGCCGCCAGCTCCGGCTTGAGCGTGACCGACTTGCGGAAGCCGGGCGTGCGGTTGAGGTCGATGAGGTGCGACATCCAGCCGGCGTCCGACGAGCGGAAGCCGAAGCCCGGCGGCGAGTTGACGAACTTCGAGAGCGCGCGGCGGTTCTGCGTGACGCGGTTCTTCAGGCGCGTGTTGAACTCGGCCAGCTCCGGCGAGCCGTCGGGCAGGGAGGCGATGCGCTTCAGCTCGTCCAGAATCTTCCGGCGCATCTCGCCTATCTTCTCGGGCGTCATGTTGGACGGCGTCACGTCCGTCAGGTTGACGAAGACGGGATTGCCGACGACCAGCTCGTCGTCGATGAAGGCGGAGACGCCCTTGGCGCCCGTCTCCATCGTGCGCGTCTTGGTGTCCACGAACAGCTTGTAGAGGTTCGTCGTCGCGTCGCCCGCGAAGTTCGAGAGGAAGAGTTGCAGCAGGGCCTTCTCCTGCGTGTCGAGCGCGCGCGCGGCCGGCCACGTGAACATCACCCAGCCGGGCTGCTGCTCGTTCTTGTGCGGGTACTCGACCATGCGAATCTCGCCCGCGGGCGCGGCCTTCGGCTGCGGGAGGTCGGACTCGGAGGCGAAGCGGCGCTGCTCCTGCTTGGGCTCAAGGCGGTTGAGAATCTGGTCGAGGCGCGTGAGCACCGAGCCGAGCGGCATCTCCTTGGGGAAGGAGGCGACCATGCCCATGTTGCCGAGCCGGTAGTTGTCCGAGTGGAACTTGCGGATGTGCTCGGCGCGCATCTCGCGGATGGAGTCGGGCCAGCCGCCGGCCGAGTAAGAGAGCGGGTGGTCGGGGCCGTAGACCTGCTGGGCCGCGGCGCGGAAGATGCGGCTGACGGGCCGCTCGTAAGATGAAGCCATCTCCTGATAGACCGTGCCCTTCTCTTCGAGGCGCAGGGCCTTCGTCGCCGGGTCCTCGTTGTAGCCCCAGTGACTCACCTCGCGGCGTATCTCCTCGTCGGTGTAGTCGGGGTGGAGGAGCGAGTCGGTCTGGCTCTCGAAGAGCTTGTAGAACACGTCCGGCCCGGCGGCGGTGTGGAACTGGTAGACGGTGCGCCACTGCATGGTGAAGGCGTTCGAGCCGGAGAGCGACATGTCTTCGAGGCTCGAATGGGCGCGGCCGACGTTGCCCTTGCCTAAGAGCAGGTGCTCCTGCGTGTGCGGCTCGCCGCGCTCGGAAGTGGGGAAGGAGTTGACCCAAAAGAGCGCCTGCGGGACCGATTGCAGCTCAAGGTAGTCGAGCGTGAATCCGGTGCGCGCGTGGCGCAGGCGGGCGCCGAAGGGCTGGTCGGCGTCGTTCAGGTAAAGCGCCTCGGCGCGGAAGCCGTTGACGGTTTTGCCCTCGGTCAGCGCGCCGAGTGAGACGTTGTCGGGTTTCTGTTGTGCCATCGCCGTCAGCGGGAGACCGTTCCAGAGAATCGCAGAGCAGAGGAGAAGAAGGCCCGTAAGCGAGGGGCGTTTCCTGTTCATGTGTGGCTCCTGTCGTCGGTAGGTTCTGGGGTTGGGGCGATGCTAGCCCGCTCGCTCCTGAATCGTCAATCGTAAATCGTGAATCGAAGGTTGAACGCCACTCGCGCCGGGTGGTAGCCTCTGGAGGCGCGTCGTCTCCCAAACGATTAACGATTAACGATTCACGATTCACGGCTCTTATGCACATCAGATACTCGGTCGCCGCCTGCCAGACCGACATGCCGAACCCGACCGAGCGGCGCGAGATGCGCCGCAACACCCAGCACATGCTGGCGATGGTTGACTCGGCCGTGGCGGGCGCCGCGCCCTTCCTGCCCGTACGCCTCGTCGTCTTCCCCGAGTTCGCCCACGCCGCGCCCGTCTTCCAGACGGCGAAGGAGCTTTACGAAAAGCTCGCCGTCTCCATCCCCAACGAGCACACCGAGGCTTTGGAAGGGAAGGCCCGCGAGCACGGAATCTATATCCAGTCGGGCACGATGCTTGAGCGCGACGCGCGCTACCCCGGCCTCGTCTTCAACACCACCTGCCTCGTCGGCCCCGAAGGCGTCCTCTACAAGTACCGCAAGGTCAACACCTGGATTCCCTACGAAGTCCACGCCAGCCCCCACGACATCGAGGACTACGCCGACCCCCTCTTCCCCGTCGCCGACACGCCCATCGGCCGCATCGGCTGCGCCGTCTGCTACGACTGGCTCTTCCCCGAGGCCATGCGCCAACTCACGGCCAACGGCGCCGAAATCCTCGTCCGCGTCTCGGCCTACATGGATCCCTGGGGCGCGACGCCGCCGATGGACTGGTGGACGGTCGTCAACCGCTGCCGCGCCATCGAGAACACGGCCTACGTCGTCGCCGCCAACCAGGGCGCGAGCCTCAAGCACTACCCGCCCTACTCGTGGCCCGGCGGCAGTCAGGTCGTAGACTTCGACGGCCGCGTCCTCGCCGAAGCCAGCCCCGGCCCCGGCGAGCGCATCGTCGTCGCGCCCCTCGACATCTCCGCCCTCCGCCACGAGCGCGCCGCCCGCCGCGGCCACCACATGCCCGCCCACCTCCGCACGGAGGCATACCCCGTCTACCGTGCGCACCAGTACCCGCCCCGCTCCTACGAGCGCGAAGGCGTCGAACTCTCCTACGAGCTGAACAACCAGCTCATCGACGAGGCCAAGAAGAACTTCGACCGGCGCGACGGCGAGTGATCCCGGCCGCCTCTATTTTTTCGGATGGCCCGACGAAATCTTGAACGGGGCGCCCCGCCCGCCCCGCCGAATCGCCCGAGAAAAGCGCGTCAAACGCGTCTGGCACCTTCGTTGCTGCCTCCGGCGCCGTCCCGAGGCGGCCCAGAAACTGATTGACTTCGGGCGGTTTCTGTATTAAAAGGTGCTTCGTTCGGTCAGGCAACAAAGCTTCGGAAGTTCGGTCCATAACCAGCAAAACTTAAGTAGACTTCGGCCGGCCCGCCCACGGCCCTACGAGTGTTCCCCCGACGGTCGGGGGCGCTTCTTTTCGTTCAGCCATCCCCAGTGAGGCCACGCATGAGTACATCCGGGAGAACCCCACGCTTCTTTATGTTGGCGGCGACTGTCCTGTGTCTCGCCGCCTTCGCTCTGCCGGCCGCGGCCCAGAGCAACAAAGGCACCATCGTCGGCACCGTCACGGACCCCACCGGCGCCGTCGTCAAGGACGCCAAAGTCACCGCCGCCAACGTCGCCACGGGCGAGGCCCGCACGGCGACGACCGGCGAGGAGGGGACTTACACCATCCCCGCCCTTGAGCCCGGCGTCTACCGCGTCACGGTGGACGCCTCCGGCTTCGGCGCGACGACCGTGAACGAGGTCAAGGTGGAGACGGCGGCGCGTCAGGCCGTGGACGTGACGCTGACGGCGGCCGGCGTCAGCGGCGGCACCGTCACGGTGACTGCCGAGGCGCCTCTGGCCGAGACCGAGACGAGCGTGCGCGGCGACCTCATCACCGGCCGCGAGGTCACGGACCTGCCCATCCCGCAGCGCAACTTCACCATCCTCGCCACGCTCTCGCCCGGCGTCACGCGCCCGGCCGTCGGCACGCTCGGCGGCGGCGGCAACTTCGTCTCCGGCGGCGTCGGCGAGTCCACCGAATCGACGCGCTTCCGCGAGTCGGGCGGCTCGGTCCTAGCCGTCAACGGCGCCCGCGTCACGCAGAACAACTTCATGCTCGACGGCATCGACAACAACGAGACGCAGTTCGGGCAGATAGCCATCTTCCCCGACCCCGACCTCATCGCCGAGTTCAAGATCGAGACCAGCGTCCCCGCGGCCGAGTCGGGCCGCGCGGGCGGCGCCGTCATCAACACCACCATCAAGTCGGGCACCAACGCCCTGCACGGCTCGCTCTACGAGTTCTACCAGGGCAACTTCGCCAGCGCCAAGCCGGCCAACAACCCCAACCCCGGCAACTTCGTCCAGCACAACTACGGCGGCACCGTCGGCGGCCCCATCTTCCTCCCGCGCTTCGGCGAGGGCGGGCCCTACTTCCACGACGGCCGCAACCGCTCCTTCTTCTTCTTCGGCTACAACAAGCAGAAGGGCTCGCGCCCCGTCGGCGAGTTCAACTTCGTCACCGTCCCGACGGCCCGCATGAGGGTCGGCGACTTCGGCGAGCTGTTGCAGCCCGGCACCTCGCAGGAGTACACGCGCGCCAACGGCACCAAGTTCAACGCGCCCATCGGCACCGTCTTCTGCGCCAACGGCGTGGCGGCCCTCGCCAACGACGTGCGCAACTGCGGCCAGGCGTTCTCGCCCGCGGGCCTCCGCCTGCTGCAAGCCTACCCGCTGCCGACCGAGTCCGGCCTCTCGAACAACTTCCGGCGCAACCGCAGCTTCATCTTCGACCAGGAAGCCTACACCGTCCGCCTCGACCACAACATCAACCAGAGCAACTCCGTCTTCGGCCGCTACAGCAAGTCGGACCTGACGCGCGCCCGCCAGAACAACTTCCCCGTCGGCGCCGCGCCCAACGGCCTCGACCTGCCCTCCGGCTTCGGCGCCGGACAGGAGTTCGGCAACACCCGCCAGGTCGCCCTCGGCTACACCTCGACGTTCACGCCGACGGTCGTCAACGACGCCCGCGCCGGCTACAGCCGCGTCGAGATCGGCATCTTCAACACGGGCGTCAACGGCAACCAGGGCTTCGACGCCGAGATCGGCAACAACCTCGGCATCCCGAACTCGAACTTCAGCGCCAACACCACCGGCATCCCGCTCATCGGCGTCGCCGAGATCAACCCGGTCAGCCAGCTTGAGTTCGTCGGCGACGGCGGCCCCTTCTACTTCACCTCGAACAACTACTCGCTGCTCGACACGCTGACCGTCATCCGCGGCAGCCACACCCTGAAGTTCGGCGGCGACTTCCGCGTCCGCCAGAACACGCAGTTCGACGGCGGGCGCGCCGGCAACGTCAAGGGCCAGTACCAGTACGGCACCTCGGCCGGCGGCTTCCTCTCCGGCAACTACGCCGGCATCGGCCCCGACGACTCCGGCTCGGCCGTCGCCAACATCATCCTCGGCTACACGCCCGGCCTCGCGCAGCGCGGCGCGCAGACCTACGACTTCCTGCGCTCGAACAAGGAGATCGCCTTCTTCGTCCAGGACGACTGGAAGGCCACCCCGACGCTGACGCTCAACCTCGGCCTCCGCTACGACGTTTACACCGCGCCGACCGAGCGCTTCGACGCGCAGTACAACTTCGACCCGGCGACGCGCACGCTCGTCCGCGGCTCCGACGGCGGCGCCCTCGGCCGCGACCTCGCCAACACCGACAAGAACAACTTCGCGCCCCGCGTCGGCTTCGCCTGGAGCGGCCTGAAGGGGGACCGCTCGATGGTCGTGCGCGGCGGCTACGGCGTCGTCTACACGCCGGACGTGAGCGGCCAGCTCCCGCTCTCGGTCAACGCCCCGACCTCGAACAACTACAGTTGCTCGCTCAACCAGATCGTCGCGGGGAGCTGCCCGCAGCTCTCGCTCGCCACGAGCCTCGACACGGGGCTGCCGCTGCCGGCCATCTCCAACACGCTCCCGCAGTCGTTCACGCCCGGCTCGAACCAGCGCATCTTCTACGTTGACCCGAACAACCAGACCTCCTACTACCACCACTACAACCTGACCTTCCAGTGGGAGTTCATGCGCGACATGCTGGCCGACTTCGCCTACGTCGGCACGGCGGGCCGCAACCTGCTCCGCGTGCAGAACATCGGCACGTCGCTCGACAACGGCCCCGGCTCGCGCGAGGTGGCGGGCTTCAACGAGATCGTGACGACGCGCTTCAACGGCCGCTCGCGCTTCGACGCCTTCCAGTCCAAGCTCGAACGCCGCTTCACGCGCGGCTTCGCGCTGCTCGCCTCGTACACCTGGTCGCACGGCCTCGACGACACGCCCGGCGGCTTCGCCGGCCAGAGCGTCGGCCCCAACCGCTACGGCCCGCAGAACCCGCTGCGCCCCGACCTCGACTACGGCAACTCCGACCTCGACGTGCGCCACCGCTTCACCTTCTCGAACGTGCTCGACCTCCCGTTCGGCAAGGGCCGGCGCTACCTGACGGACGGCCCGTCCGCCATCGACTACGTCATCGGCGGCTGGCAGTTCAACAACATCGTCACCGTCCAGAGCGGCCCCGTCTACTCAATCGTCTTCGGCGGCCAGCGCCCCGACCTCGTCCTCGCCGACATCACGCCGACCGACTCGCAGAGGGCGCGCGGCCTGCTCTTCAACCCCAACGCCTTCACCTTCCCGCGCACGCCCATCTTCGGCGGCGCGCCCTGCAACCTCAACGACTTCAGCCGGTGCTTCGGCAACCTCGGCCGCAACACCTTCCGCGGCGAGCGGCAGGAGTACTGGGACGCCTCGCTCTTCAAGAACATCCCCGTCACGGCCATCAGCGAGGACTTCCGCGTCCAACTCCGCGTCCAGGCGTACAACGTCATGAACCACGTCAACCGCTTCGTCCCGAAGCGCGACTTCAACGACGTGAATTACGGGCAGGACACCTCCATCCAGAACCCGCGCCAGCTTGAGTTCTCCATCAAGCTGCTGTGGTAAAAGGGGAAAGCCTGCGGCCGGCCCCTGTCCGGCGCCAAACTCCAGTGGCGGGCGCTCTTGCCGAAGAGCCCCGCCACTTCTTATTCTTGATTCCGTAATGCCCGTCAAAGCACCAAAAGGTCTTCGCGCCCTCGCGCTGTGCGCCGCCCTGTTCCCGAGCGTGGGTCCGTCCGCGCAGGGCCGGCGGCAGGTCACGCCGTCCGAGGTGGCGCAGGTGGTGGCGCGCATCCGCTCCGTGAAGCCGCCCGCGCGCCTCCCCCCGGAAGCCCTCCGCGCGGCGCACGCCCTCGGCCTCGTGCTGCTCGGCGAAGGCCGCTACGCCGAAGCCCTCGACCTCTACGACGCCGTCCAGAACGGCTCCGACGCCGACGCCTTCTACGGCGCCGCCCTCGCCAACTTCAACCTCGGCCGCCCCGACGAGGCCGAGGCGCTCGCCCGCAAGGCCGTCGCACTCTCCGGCGGCGTCAACACGAACACCAACGCCAACGCCGACGCCCGCCCGGCCGTCGAAGCGAAGGCCCGCGAGGTTGACGCGCTCGTCCTGCTCGCCGTCGTCCTCGCCGTCAGGAAGGACGACGCCGGGGCGCTCGCCGCCGCCGAGCGCGCCGCCAAACTCGCGCCCGCACACTTCGACGCGCAGTTCACTCTCGGCCGCGCCCGCTACGGCGCGGGCGACCCCGCGGGCGCGGCTCGCGCCTTCCGACAGGCCGTCGCCGCCAGACCCGCGGACGCGCGCGCACACTTCTTCCTCGCCACCTCGCTCGAACAGGCCGGCGACGAGCCCGGCGCCCTCGAAGCCTACCGCGCGCTCGCCCGCTTGCAGCCCGACGCGGCCGAAGGCCACCTCGGCGTCGGCGTCCTGCTCACCAAGCGCGGCGGCGCCGGGGCCGACGAGGGAATCCGCGAGCTTCAGCGCGCCGTCTCCATCAAGCCCGACCTTTACGAAGCCCTCATCGCCCTCGGCCGCGCGCTCGTCGCCTCGGGGCGCCCGTCCGAAGCCGTCGAACCCCTGCGCCGCGCCTCCGCGCTCGCGCCCGACAACCCCGAGCCGCACTACCAACTCTCGCTCGCCTTCCGCCGCCTCGGCCGCAAAGAAGAGGCGGCCCAGGAGTCGGAAGCCGTCAAACGCATCAACGACTCGCGCCGCAAGTCCGCGCCGCCGTCTCCTTAAACTCCGAGCTTGAAACTAAACTCCAAAACCCTCCCGGCCGCGCTCGCGCTCCTCCTCTGCGCGGCCGTCCCGCACGCCTCCGCGGCGCAGGCCAAAAGGCGACCCCCTCAAGCTCAACCGCCCGCGCGCCCGGCCGCGCCCGCGCCCAACTCCGAGCGCCTGCGCGAAGCCGGCGCGCTCATCGAAGCCGGCCGTCTCGAAGAGGCCGAAACCTTCGTCCGCAACCTCGTCGCATCTTCGCCGCGCGACCCCGCCGCCCACACCCTGCTCGGCGTCGTCCTCGACCAACGCGGCCGACCTCAGGAGGCCGAACGCGAGTTCCGCGAAGCCCTGCGCCTCGACCCCGACTCCGCGCCGACCCACTCGAACCTCGGCGTCCTCCTCGCGCGCACCAATCGCGCCGACGAGGCCGTCAAGTCTTTCGAGCGCGTCCTCCAGCTCGCGCCCGACCACGCGCAGGCGACCTACAACCTCGGCGCCCTCTACGCCGCGCGCGGCGACTACAAGCGCGCCCTCCCGCTGCTCGAACGCGCCGCGGGCGTCCGCGCCGGCCGACCCGCCCCGCCGCTCTCCGGCCGTCGCGAGCTGCCGACGCTGCTCCTCCTCGTCACCGCCTACCTCCGCGAAGGTCGCAAGACGGAGGCCGACCCCGTCGTCGCGATGATCGAAGGGCAGGCCGCGGACCCGAGCACGCTCTTCTCGCTCGGCCTCGCGGTCGCGGAGGGCGGCGAGTACGAGCGGGCCGCGGGCCTCTTCGCGCGCACGAACGAGCTGCGGCCGGGCACCTACGAAGTGCTATACAACCTCGGCGTCGCGCTCTACAACACCGACCGCCTCGACGAAGCGCGCAAGGCTCTGGAAGAGGCCGCCGCGCTGCGGCCCGCGGAGGCCGACCCCGTCTACCGCCTCGGCCTCGTCGCCTCCGCGAAGGGCGAAAGCGAGCAGGCCCTCAAGCTCTGGCAGCGCGCCCTTGAGCTTCAGCCCGCGCACGCCGACGCCTCTTTCATGACCGCCGAAGAGCTGGTCAAGAACCGCCGCGCCGACCGCGCGCTTCCCTACTACGAGCGGGCCGTCGAGCAAGCCCCCTCGAAGGCGCTTTACCACTACCGCCTCGGCGCCGCGCGCTTCCGCCTGCGCCGCTACGCCGACGCGCGCCAAACCTTCGAGCGCGCCGCCGCGCGCTTCCCGCAAGACGCGACGCTGCAATACCTGCTCGGCTACGCGGCGCGCGCCGAGGGGCGCTACGACCTCGCGCGCGCGGCCTTCGAGCGTTCCGACGCGCTCAGGCCCGACGACCCGGCCGTGCTCTCCAACCTCGGCTTCCTCGCCTCCGAGCGCGGCGAGCACGCCCTCGCGGAACGCCTCCTGCGCCGCGCCGCCGAACTCGACCCGAAGAACTACCCCGCGCTCTACGACCTCGGCCGCCTGCTCGTCCGCCTCAAGCGTTACGACGAGGCGCTGCCCGTCTTAGAGCGCGGCGCCGCGCTCGGCAAAGAAGACCCCGGCGTCCACTACCAGCTCTTCATCGCCTACTCGCGCCTGCGCCGCAGGGCCGAAGCCGACCGCGAGCTGGCGACCTTCAAGCGCCTCGAAGAAGCCCGCAAGGCGGCCGACTCCGGCGCCGCGGCCCGCCCGCCGGCCGAACTTCCGACGCCGGAGCGTTGATGTTAAATTGGGCCGGAAGCTCGCACAGTTTTTAAGAGTTAGCCTTATAAACGTCGCCGCCCCTTCGCGCCCCGGAGCCGGGAAGGGGATTGGATTGTTGATGAGATTGCCGGTGTCGAGACTTCCTTTGCTGGCGTTCGCGCTGTGCCTGCTGTCGATGCCGGCGCGGGCGCAGCACCCCCCCGTTAAAATCAAGAGCGTCGAGCCGCCCTCGTGGTGGGCGGGCCACACCGTCAACCCCGTGCGCCTGCTCGTCCGCGGCGAGGGGCTCGACCGCGTCCGCGACATCAGGACGCCGGACGGCTCGCGCCTCGAAGTCGCCGGCCACGCCGTCAACAAAAACGGCAACTACCTCTTCGTCAACCTCCGCATCAACCCCGCCGCCAAGCCCGGCGACTACCAACTCCGATTCCGCACGACGACGGCCGCGGCTGAAGTCCCCTTCCGCGTCAACGCGCCGCTCGACGCGTCTAAAAACTTTCAGGGCGTCACGACCGACGACGTGATTTACCTCGTCATGCCCGACCGCTTCGCCGACGGCGACCCCTCGACCAACGCGCCCGCCGACAGCACCCCCGAAGCGAACGACCGCCGCAACCCCCGCGCCTGGCACGGCGGCGACTTTAAAGGCATCACCGCCCGCCTGCCTTATCTCAAAGACCTCGGCGTCACCGCCCTCTGGCTCACGCCCTGGTACGACAACTCGAACGCCCTCAACCGCTGCGACAAGCCCTGGTGCCCCAACACCTACTACCACGGCTACCACGCCGCCGACTACTACGCTGTCGAAGACCGCTTCGGCGACATGAACGCGCTGCGCCGACTCGTCGAGCGCGCCCACGCGCTCGGCCTCAAGGTCATACAGGATCAGGTCGCCAACCACGTCGGCTCGCAGCACCCGTGGGTCGCGGACCCGCCGCTCGACAACTGGTTTCACGGCACGCTGGCCGAACACGTCGTCAACCCCTTCCGCGCCGACCTCCTGCTCACGCCGCACGCGCACCCCGAGGCCCGGCGCCCCACGCTCGACGGCTGGTTCTCCGACGACCTGCCCGACATGAATCAGGACGAGCCCGAAGTGGCGCGCTACGAGATACAGAACGCCCTCTGGTGGGTCGGCATGACGGGCGTTGACGGCATCCGGCAGGACACCATCCAGTACATGCCGCGCCCCTTCATCCGCGACCTGAACGCCGCGCTGCGCAGGCAGTACCCGACCGCATGGATGGTCGGCGAGGTCATGGACATGGACGCCGCCCACACCTCCTTCTTCCTCGGAGGCCGGGCGGGCTGGGACGGCGTTGACACGCAACTGCCCGCCGTCTTCGACTTCCCCCTCTGGGACATCTCGCACAAGGTCTTCACGGGCAAGCTCCCGGCTGCCGCGCTCCGCAACGCCCTCCGCCTCGACGCGCTCTACGCGGACCCGGCCCGGCTCGTCGTGTTGACGAACAACCACGACAAGCCCCGCTTCATGTCGCTCGAAGGCGCCACACCCGAAGGCGCCATGCTCCACCTCGCCTTCGCCCTCTCCGTGCGCGGCACGCCGCAGCTCTACTACGGCGACGAGCTAGGCATGCCCGGCGGCGACGACCCCGACAACCGCCGCGACTTTCCCGGCGGCTTCCCCGGCGACCCGCGCGACGCCTTCACGCGCGAAGGCCGCACGCCCGACGAGCAGCGCATGTACGAATGGACGCGTTCCTGGCTGACCTTGCGCCGCGAGCACGCCGCCCTGCGCCGCGGCTCGCTGACCGACCTCTTCCACGACGACGAAGCCTACGCCTTCTCCCGCCGCGTGACTGACGAAACGCTCGTCGTCGCCTTCAACCGCTCCGCCGCCCCCAAAGAGATAACGTTCCCGGCCGTCTACCTCGCCGCCGCCGCCGGCGCCACACTCGAACCGCTCCTCGGCGGCGCGAAACGCGCGACGGCCACGGCCGGGGCATTCAAGCTCGCCGTCCCGCCCATGACGGCCGTCCTATACGCGTTGAAAAAATCGTCTTCGACTGATGACTGAAAACTGATAACTGACAACTGCTTTCGGAGGTCGATGTGAGTTTTCCAAGAACAAGCGGCATCCTTCTTCACCCGACTTCGCTGCCCGGCCCTTACGGCGTGGGCGACGTGGGCGACGAGGCGTACAGGTTCGTTGACTTCCTCGCGGACTCGGGCCAGCACCTCTGGCAAGTTCTCCCGCTCGGGCCGACCGGCTACGGCGACTCGCCCTACCAGTGCTTCTCAGCCTTCGCCGGAAACACCTTGCTCGTCAGCCCCGAACGCCTCGTCCGCGACCGCCTCCTCTCAAGCGAAGACCTCGCCGACGCGCCCTCCTTCGACGCCGGCCGCGTTGACTACGGCGGTGCCAACGCCTTCAAGGCCCGACTACTCGCGCGCGCCTACCGAAACTTCGGCGAAGCGCCCGCCGCGCTGCGCGACGAGTTCCAAGCCTTCACGCGCGACAACGCCGACTGGCTCGAAGACTACGCCCTCTACCGCGCGCTCAAGACCGAGCGCGGCGAGGTGGCATGGACCGAGTGGCAGGCGCCGCTCGTCCGCCGCGAGCCGCGGGCTTTGGAAGAAGCGCGCGAACGTCTGAAAGAAGAGACGGGGCTCGTCAAATTCTCCCAGTTCCTCTTCTTCCGTCAGTGGGAGGAGCTTCGCGCCTACTGTCACGCGCGCGACATAAAAATCATCGGCGACATCCCCATCTTCGTCGCCCACGACTCGGCCGACGTGTGGGCCGCGCCGCACCTTTTCAAGTTGAAGGAGGACGGCCGCCCCTCGGTCGTCGCCGGAGTCCCGCCCGACTACTTCAGCCGCACCGGCCAGTTCTGGGGCAACCCGCTCTACGACTGGGAGAGGATGCGCGAGGATAACTTCGCGTGGTGGGTCGCGCGCGTGCGCGCCATGCTCCGCCTCGTGGACATCATCCGCATCGACCACTTCCGAGGCTTCGCCGCCTACTGGGAGATTCCGGGCGGCGACCGGACGGCCGAACGCGGGCGCTGGGTCATGGCGCCGGGCCGCGAGATGTTCGCCGCCGTCCGCGACTCGCTCGGCACGCTCCCCATCATCGCCGAAGACCTCGGCTTCATCACGCCGGATGTCATCGGGCTGCGCGACGAGTTCGACTTCCCCGGCATGCGCATCTTCCAGTTCGCCTTCAGCACCGACACGACGAACAAGGACCTGCCGCACAACTACGTCCGCAACACCGTCGTCTACACCGGCACGCACGACAACGACACGGCCCTGGGCTGGTTCCGAAGCCAGCCGGGCGGCGGCTCCTCCGTCCGCTCGGCCGACCAGATAGAGCGCGAGCGTCGCTTCTGCCTCGAATACCTCGACACCGACGGCGGCGAAATCAACTGGGACTTCATCCGCGCCGTGCTCTCCTCGGCCGGAGACACCGCCCTCGTCCCGCTTCAGGACGTGCTCGGCCTCGGCTCCGAGGCGCGCATGAACACGCCCGCCACCATGTCGGGCAACTGGGCGTGGCGCTTTAAAGAAGGGGCGTTGACGGCAGAACTGGCCGCCCGCCTGCGCCGCCTCGCCGAACTCTACGGCCGCCACCCCGTCCTCTCCGACCGCCCCGAGCACACGGCCGAGAGCTACGAGTCGAAGCAGACCTGGGGATGAAAGGGAATTGATGAGAGCAAGGTTACTAAGCCTTCTTCGCGCCTTCGCGCCTTTGCGTGTGCTTTCGCTCGTCCTCTTCTGCGCGGCGACGTGCGCGGCGCAGGGCGTCCCGCAGGTGACGAAGGTCGAGCCGCCTTCGTGGTGGGCCGGCCACTCGGTCAACCCCGTGCGGCTGCTCGTCCGCGGCAGCCACCTCGAAGGCGCGCGCGTCGAGGCCGTCGCCAGCGTCGCGGGCGGCGGCGTCGAGACGGGCCTGCTCAGGGTCAACCATCGCGGCACCTACCTCTTCCTCGACCTTCACATCTCGCCCGACGCGCGACCCGGCCGCCGCTCCATCCGCATCCGCACGCCCGCGGGCCCGGCCGACTTCGACTTCGACCTCAACCCGCCGCTCCCGCGCGAGGGCCGCTTTCAGGGCTTCACCACCGACGACGTGATTTACTTCATCATGCCGGACCGCTTCGCCGACGGCGACCCGTCCAACAACAACCCGCCGAAGTCGCCCGGCCTCTACGACCGCTCGCGCCCGCGCTTCTACCACGGCGGCGACTTCCAGGGCATCATCAACCGCCTGCCCTACCTCAAAGAACTCGGCGTCACCGCCATCTGGATTAACCCCGTCTACGACAACACCGACCGCCGGGATGAGAAGGAGACTTACCCCGAGACGGAAGGCGGGCCCAAGCTGCCCACCACCGCCTACCACGGCTACGGCGCCATAGACTTCTACGGCGTCGAAGAGCACTACGGCACGATGGCGAAGCTCAAGGAGTTGGTGGACAAGGCACACGCCGCAGGCTTCAAGGTCATACAGGACCAGATAGCCAACCACACGAGCCCCTATCACCCGTGGGCCGCCGAGCGACCGACGCCGACGTGGTTCTACGGCACGCCTGAGAACCACCTCTCGAACAACTGGCAGAAGTGGACGACGATGGACCCGCACGCCACGGAGGCGACGCGCCGCCGCAACCTCGAAGGCTGGTTCATCGACATCCTCCCCGACCTTAATCAGGACGACGAAGAGGTGCGCCGCTACCTCGTCCAGAACACGCTCTGGTGGCTCGGCACCGTCGGCTTCGACGCCGTCCGCATGGACACCCTGCCGCACGTCCCCCGCCACTTCTGGCGCGACTGGACCGCGGCGATTAAGGCCGAATACCCGCGGGTCAACGTCGTCGGCGAACTCTTCGCCGACGACCCGGCCCTGCTCTCCTACTTCCAGCGCGGGCGCACCGGCCACGACCGGATTGACCCCGGCATCGACACCCTCTACGACTTCGCGCTCCACTACGCCATCCGCGACGCCTTCGCCAAGGGCGGGCACGTCCGCAAGCTCGCCGACGTGCTCGCCCACGACCACCTCTACCCTCGCCCCGAAGTGCTCGTCCCCTTCGTCGGCGTCCACGACATGCTCCGCTTCATGAGCGAGAAGGGCGCGACCGTCGAAGGCTTGAAGCTCGCGCAGACCTTCCTGATGACGACGCGCGGCACGCCCCTGCTCTACTACGGCGACGAGCTGGCGATGCCGGGCGGCGCCGACCCCGACAACCGACGCGACTTTCCCGGCGGCTTCCCCGGCGACCCCCGCGACGCCTTCACGCGCAAGGGCCGCACCGCCGCCGAGAACGACGTTTTCGACCACCTGCGAAAACTCGCGCGCCTCCGCGCGGAACTCCCCGCGCTGCGCCGCGGCTCGCTCCTGCACCTCTACGACGAGGAGCAGCAAAGCGTCTTCGCGCGCGTCCACGAAGGCCAAACCGTCCTCGTCGTCTTCAACAACGACACCAAGCCCGCGACCTTCTCCTTCAGCGTCGCCGGCACCACGCTGGCCGACCGGCACCTCCTCTTCAACCGGCTGGCCGACGAGCCCGAGGCCGGCGTCGTCAAAGGCGGCGAGCTGCGAATCACGCTGCCCGCGCGCACCTCGGCCATCCTCGCGAGGGCGGCCAACCCGCAGGGCATGTAGCCCTTTGGAGAACAAACATGCGTGAGAAACCGCGCCTGAGCTTCTGGCAAATCTGGAACATGAGCTTCGGCTTCCTCGGCATCCAGTTCGGGTGGGGCTTGCAGCTCGCCAACATGAGCGCCATCTACACCAAGCTCGGCGCCGACGCCGACCACATCCCCATTCTCTGGCTCGCCGGCCCCGTCACCGGCCTCCTCATCCAGCCCGTCATCGGCTCGATGAGCGACCGCACGTGGAACCGCCTCGGCCGCCGACGGCCCTACTTCCTGACGGGCGCCATCCTCTCCAGCGTCGCCCTCTTCTTCATGCCCGACTCGACGGCGCTCTGGATGGCGGCCTCGCTGCTGTGGGTCTTGGACGCCAGCATCAACGTCTCGATGGAGCCGTTCCGCGCCTACGTCGCCGACAAGCTCAACGTCGAGCAGCGCACGGCGGGCTTCATCATGCAGTCGTTCTTCATCGGCGTCGGCGCCTCGCTCGCCAACGCCCTGCCCAAACTCCTCAACTCCTACGGCGTCACCGGCACCACGCCGAGCGGCATCCCGCTCACCGTCCAGTACTCGTTCAAAATCGGCGCCGCCGTCTTCCTCCTCGCCGTCATCTGGACGGTCCTGACCTCGAAGGAGTACCCGCCCGAGGACATGGAGGCTTTCCGGCGGATGAAGGCGGAGAAGCGCGGGATAGCGAAGGGCTTCGAGGAGATCGTGTCGGCGCTGCGCGAGATGCCGGCGACGATGAAGCAGTTGGCGGTCGTTCAGTTCTTCACGTGGCTCGGCCTGTTCTGCATGTGGATGTTCTACGGGCTGGCGACGGCCTACCACGTCTTCGACGCGCCGAGCCGCACCTCGCCCGCCTTCGACCGCGGCACGGAGTGGGGCGGCTGGATGTTCGCCGTCTACTCCATCGTCACCTTCGCCGTCGCCTTCGCGCTGCCGTGGCTGGCGCGGACGCTGGGGCGCAAGACCGTGCACGCCGTCGCGCTCGTCTGCGGGGGCCTCGGCCTGCTCTCGATGTGCTTCGTCGAGACGCCGAACGCGCAGTATTTGACGATGGTCGGCGTCGGCGTCGCGTGGGCGTCGATACTGGCGATGCCTTACGCCATCCTGTCGAACGCGCTGCCCCCGGCGCGGATGGGCGTCTACATGGGCGTCTTCAACTTCTTCATCGTCATCCCCGAGATAGTCGCCTCGTTCACCTTCGGCCCGCTCATCCGGGGGCTGTTCGGCCCCGACAACCCCGACGCGCCGCTCTACGTGGTGATGGCCGGCGGCGTCTTCATGCTGGTCGCGGCGCTGGCCTGCGTCGTGCTCGTCCGCGACGTGGCCGACCGCGAAGTGCCCGAGCGCGCCGTCGTCCGCGGCGACGAGGAGGAGCCGCTGACCGTGCAGCAATCAGTTCAGCCCGTCCCGAGCACGGGCCTCGTGGACGAGGAGAAGTGACGCCATGAGAGTCTTGAGTGTGACGCTGCGCGCGCTCGCGCACGCCGCCGTCGCGGCGTCGTGGCTGCTGGCCTGCGCCGGCGTGGCCGCGGCCTGCTCATGTATGAGCAGAGAGCCGTGCCAGGCTTACGGGTCGGCCGCCGCGGTCTTCGTCGGCACGGTCGCGGCGCAGCGCGAGGTCGAGGCCGACATGAGTCTCGACGGGCGGAGTACCTTTAAGGCGAGGCGGCAGGTCTCGCGGTTCAACGTCGAGGAGGTTTTCGCCGGCCTCGGCGGCGCGACCGAGGTCGAGGTCGAGACCGACCTCAGCACAAGCTGCGCCTTCCCGCTCCAGCCGGGCGTGCGTTACCTCGTCTACGCCGGCGCGGGCGGAGGCGCGGACGCCGGGCGGCTCTCGACCGGCATGTGCACGGGCACCGCCAGTGTCGAGGAGGCGGCGGGAGACCTCGAATACCTGCGCGGCGCGCGTCGCACGGGGGCGGTCGTCGAGGGCGTGGTCGCCTTCGCCGGGCCGCGGGCGAGCCCCGACGGCGAGCCCGTGGGCGCCGAGACTGTCGGCGTCACGACGGTCGTCGCGGAGGGCGGCGGCCGACGCGCCGAGGCGCGCGTCGGCGCGGGCGGGCGTTACCGATTCGAGGGGCTGCCGCCCGGCAAGTACCGCATCACGGTCCCGCTGCCCGACGAGCTGACGACCCTCGACCCCTACCACCCGGACATGGCTAAAGACATGGGCATCGAGGACCAGTACGAGGTCGAGGTGCCCGCGCGGGGCTGCGCCGTCAAGCACATAGCGGTCGCCTACAACGGACGCATCGGCGGGCGCGTGACCGACGCCGAGGGCGCGCCCGTCGCCGGCCTCAAGGTCGAACTCCTGCGCCTGCGGGAGCCCGGCGCGGGCGAAGGCGAGGAGGAGGGCGAAGACTTCTACATACGGACGGACGCCGACGGCCAGTATTCCTTCAAGGGGCTGCCGGCCGGGCGCTACCTGATCGGCGTCCGCCTCGGGCGCTACCTCTGGCCCGACGACGAGGCGGCCGGCTTCCGGCGCACCTTCTACCCCGGCGTCCCCAAGGAGCAGGAGGCGGTCGCCGTCAGCCTCGGGCGCGGCCAGAACGTCACGCGGCGCGACTTCCAGTTAGGCCCGCGCCTGCGCGAGCGCACAATCAGCGGCGTCGTGGTGTACGCGGATGGGCGCCCGGCCGCGGGCGTCAACGTCCGCTACCAGGCGCGCACGCGCGACCGCAAGCGCTCGGGCACCGGCGGCCTCAAGACGGACGAGCGCGGGCGGTTCTCCTTCAAGGGCTACGAGGGGACGGCCTTCCTCGTCGGCGCCTTCACCGACGGCTGCGAGGAGCCGAAGTGCAGACACGCCCACGAGGCGGAGGTCGGCCCCGCGGGGGCGCCGCCGCGGCTGAGGCTCGTGCTCAACCAGCCGGGCTCCTCCTGCGACCGCTGCCGCGACTTCGACGCCTTCGAGGGGGCTAAGCCATGAGCAACCCCGACGCGCGGCGGGGCCGCCCCCCAAGCTGGATGCGGCGATACCTTCCGGCGCTGGCCGCGTGCCTGCTGCTATGCTGCGCGGGCGTTGCGCCTCTGGCGCAGGAGCCGCGTGACGTGTCGAGGGAGTCGGCGCGCTCGGACGTGCCTGAGTGGGTGCGCGCAGGCGTTGTCTACGAAATCTTCCCGCGCGCCTTCTCGCCGGAAGGGAACTTCGACGGCGTGACCGCGCAGCTCGACCGCCTGCGCGACCTCGGCGTCAACATCATCTGGCTGATGCCCGTCCACCCCATCGGCCGGGAGAAGAAGAAGGGGAGCGTTGGCAGCCCCTACGCCGTGCGCGACTACTACGCCGTCAACCCCGACTACGGGACTCCCGACGACCTCAAGCGGCTCGTGCGCGAGGCCCACCGCCGCGGGATGAAGGTCATCATCGACATCGTCGCCAATCATACTTCGTGGGACAGCGTCATGATGAAGACGCCGGAGTTCTACGTCCGCGACCGGTCGGGCAGGATAACCTACCCGCACGACTGGTCGGACGTGGCCGAGCTGAACTACGACAACGCGGCCCTCCGTCGTTACATGACGGACGTGCTCAAGTTCTGGCTCCGCGAGTTCGACTTGGACGGCTTCCGCTGCGACGTGGCCGCCGAGGTGCCGACGGAGTTCTGGGAGCAGGCGCGCGAGGAGCTTGAGCGGGTCAAGCCCGACATCCTGATGCTCGCCGAGTCTGACAAGCCGGAGCTTCTGGTGCGCGCCTTCGACATGGATTACTCGTGGCCGCTGCACTCGACACTCAACGACGTGCTTACGGGGCGCAAGCCCGCCACGGCCTTCCGCGCGACGTGGGAGGCGGACCGGGCCAAGTACCCGCGCGGGGCCTTGCGGATGCGCTTCACCGACAACCACGACGAGCGGCGGGCCGTCGCGCGCTTCGGCGAGCCCGCGGCGCTGGCGGGCTCGGCCCTCATGCTCACGCTCGACGGCGTGCCGATGCTCTACAACGGGATGGAGGTGGGCGACACGACCGAGTCGGGCGACCCGGCGCTCTTCGAGCGGATGCCCATCTTCTGGCCGATTGTGAAGCGGCGGCCCGACTTCCCGCGCTTCTACCGGCAGATGATCGCGCTGCGGAAGGCGCACGCGGCGCTGCGCGGCGGCGAACTCGTCTGGCTTCGCAACTCCGACGAGTCGCGCGTCGTCACCTTCCTCCGCCGCGACCGGACCGAGGAAATTCTCGTCGCCATCAACTTCTCCACCCAGCCTTACGCGGGCGCCGTCGGCGTGCCTTCAGGCGCCCCCTTCGCCGACATCACGCCCGACATCCGAGAGCCGCTCAAGCCCGACGCCAGCCCCGCCGACCGCGCCGCACGCGACCGCCCCGCGGTCCTCGCGCCCAACCTCGCTCTGGATGCCTGGGGCTACCGGATTTTCAGAAGGCAAAGGTGAGCGGCACGAGTCAGCTCTTCCTGAGTCCGACCGCATGCATCGCGCGCGGAATCTCCCGGTTCCCCATGAAGAGTCGCCAGACGAGTCCGGTGCGGAGGTTCTCGGCGCTGAGGAGCGTTATCCCCTGGTCGATGCCTATCACGTCGGGGCCGACCCAGCCGGTCGTGGGGTTGAAGGCGTCGGCGAAGCCGTAGCGGCCGTAGAC
>DASZEK010000006.1:0-30360 GCA_035941045.1 Pyrinomonadaceae bacterium
CGGCGCGGCCGTCATGCACGAGCCCTCGGTCTTGTTCTTAGACGAGCCGACCTCGGGCGTTGACCCGCTCGCGCGCCGCGCCTTCTGGAAGATGATTAACTCCTTCGCCGACCGCGGCGTCGCCGTGCTGGTGACGACGCACTATCTGGAAGAGGCCGAACAGTGCAACCGCCTCGGCTTCATGGTCGCGGGCGAGCTGGTCGCGCAGGGGACGCCGACGGGGATTAAGGCCGAGCAGGGCGGCCACCTCCTCGAACTCGTCACGGACCGCCCGCAGTCGGCCGCCGACCTGCTCAAAGAGACGATGGAGCGTTGGCGCGTCTCGCTCTTCGGCGACCGCCTGCACGTCATCGTGGACGAAGCGGCCGACGCGGGCGTCCGCCACATCACCGAGCGGCTCGCGGCGGCCGACATTCGGGTGCTCAAGGCGCACGAAGAGTCCTACTCGCTCGAAGACGTTTTCATCGCCGTCGTCGAGAAGGCGAAGAACGGGGGTGCCAAGTGAAAAGAATCATCGCACAGACGCGCAAGGAGTTGACGCAGACGTTCCGCGACCGGCTGACGCTGGCGCTGGCGCTCATCCTGCCGCTCGCGCAGATGTGGCTCATCGGCGCGGCCATCTCGCTGTCGGTCACGGACCTGCGGGTCGTGGTGCGCGACCTCGACCAGTCGCCGCTCTCGCGCCGCTACGCCGAAGTCCTGCGCAACTCGCTCACCTTTCAGGTCGTGCCGCTCGCCGGGGACGAGCAGCCCGAGCGCGCCCTCGACACGGGCGACGCCCACGCCGCCGTCATCATCCCCGAAGACTTCGAGCGCGACCTGCGCCGCGGCGCGGGCGCCGAGGTCCAGTGGCTCCTCGACGGCGCCGACGCCAACACCGCGACCAACATGCGCAACCACGCGAACACCGTCACGCAGGCTTTCAACGCGCTCGTCGGGCAGAAGGCCGCCGCGCCGGCCGTCGTCGCCCGCCCGCGCTTCTGGTTCAACCCCGGCAACGACGAGGACAAGTTCGTCGGCCCCGGCATTTTCGCCGTCGGACTCGCCCTCTTCCCGCCCTTACTCGCCGCGCTCGCCGTCTCGCGCGAGGGCGAGCAGAAGACGATCCTGCAAGTCTACGTGTCGAGCATCTCGGCCTTCGAGTACCTGCTGGGGAAGATTCTCGCCTTCCTCATCATCGCCGCCGCCGAGTGGGCCCTGACGCTGCTGCTCGCAGTCCTGCTCTTCGGACTGTGGTTCAAGGGCGACCCGACGCCGTTCCTCGTAAGCTCGTTCCTCTTCCTCTTTTGCAGCGTCGCCTTCGGCGCCATGATCGGCGCGCGCATCCCCGACCGCGCGGCGGCCATCCAGGCGATACAGAACACCTGCTTCCTGCTCTCGTACCTTCTGTCGGGCTTCATCTTCCCCGTCACGAACATCCCGGCCGGCGTGCGCTGGGTGTCGTACCTGATTCCGGCGCGCTACTACATCGAGGTCGCGCGCGACGCCTTCGTGCGCGGCGGGGGCTGGCCGGCGGTGTGGTACGTGCCGGCGGCGCTGGGAATCTTGAGCGCGTTCTTCTTCGCGTCGGCTTGGGCGAGGATGCGGCACATGCAGGTGGAGGCATAATCATGAGACTGCTCAGACTACTCACTAACAACCGCCTCTGGCCGCTCTTCATGAAGGAGCTGCGGCAGATTAAGCGCAACCGCAAGCTCGTCGTGATGCTGATTATGCCGCCGACGGTCAACCTCGTGCTGCTCGGCTTCGCGATGAACTCCGAGGTGAAGAACGTCCAGCTCGGCGTCGTGGACTACAGCCGCACGGCCCAGAGCCGCGAGCTTGTATCCGCTTTCGTCGAGAGCGGGTCGTTCCGGATAGCCGAACGGTTCGCGTCGGGCGAGGCGCTGGGGCGCGCGCTGAACGCGGGCCAGTTGGACGCCGGGCTCGTCGTCCCGCACGACTTCGCGCAGAGGCGCGGGCGCGGCCAGACGGCGGAGGTGCAGATATTGGTGGACGGCGTGAACTCGAACCGCGCCGGCATCGCCGCCGGCTACGCGGCGCGCGTCGTCGCCGCGCTCAACGAACGACTCGGCGGGGCGGCCCTCGCGTCGAGCACTTCCGACGTGGGGCGGCCGGGCGCGGAGCCGCGCGTCGCGGTGCTCTACAACCCCGGCCTGCGCACCTCCTGGTTCATCGTGACGGGGACCATCGGCATCCTGATGGTGCTCATCGGCTCGCTGGTCGCCTCGGCCTCGATGGTCAACGAGAAGGAGAGCGGCACCATCGAGCAACTGCTGATGACGCCCGCGGGGAGCACCGAAATCATCGCGGCCAAGGTCGCGCCCATCATGCTGCTGCTCTCCGGCGACATCCTGCTCTCGGTCGGCGTCGTCCGCCTCGTCTTCGACGTGCCCGTGCGCGGGAGCCTCGTGCTCCTCTACTTCGCGGGGATGCTGTGCGTGCTCGCCGGCATCGGCATCGGGACCTTCATCGCCACCTTCACGCGCTCGCAGACGCAGGCTCAGTTGATGAGCTTCTTCGTCAACCCGCCCGTCTCGATGCTCTCGGGCGCGACGACGCCGGTCGAAGGCATGCCCCACTGGATGCAGCAAATCTCCTACGTCAACCCCGTCCGCCACTTCGCGACCATCGCCCGCGGCGTGCTGCTCAAAGGCGTCGGCCTCGAAGTCCTCTACCCGAACCTGCTCGCGCTCACCGCCTTCACGCTCGTCATCGTCGGCGCCAGCGTGTGGCGCTTCAGGAAGCAGCTCAGTTAAGAGGCGGCGCCGCCCCCGCCGCGGCAGTTTAGTAGTGACATGGCGCAAGTCTGTGGATTACGATGGGCTCCCCGTGGAGGTGTTAGGACATGACCCCGAAGCAGAGAGCCCTCTTCATTTTCCTCACGACGCTGGCCCTGGGCGCGGCCTCCTTCTTCTATGTCCACCGCAAACCCAAGGTCGGGGACGTTGAGCTCAACATCAAAGCCGAATACCAGGCCCCCGGCGCCGTCATGTTTGAAGGCACGATTATGAACACGGGCGACGCCGACATAGAGGAGTGTGTGATCGGCGCTCGCATCTCGGGGGTGAAATTCGAGGACGAGGCTTTAAGTAACTGCGAGATGGTTTCCACCATCGCCACGGTCAGGAATTTAAAGGCGAGGGAGACGAGGGACGTGGTCTGGTACTTTAACCACGACGATTCGCACCTCGAAAAGATACCCGCGGGCTACAACGACGGCGCGGCGTTCACCTACACCGTCTATTGGACGCCCAACTTTAGGTGGCGGTTATCGGTTGCCGGGGTCAAGTGAGCGCGTGAAAGAGTTCAGAGGCAAGGTGGCCGTCGTGACGGGCGCGGCGAGCGGCATCGGTCGCGCGCTGGCGGAGCGTTGCGCGGGGGAGGGGATGCGGGTCGTGCTCGCCGACGTTGACGAGGCGGGGCTGGCCGAGGCCGAGCGGGAGTTGAAGGAGGCGGGCGCGGAGGCCGTCGCCGTGCGGACGGACGTGTCCAAGGCCGGTGAGGTCGAGGCGTTGGCCCAAAGGACGCTCGACGCTTTCGGCGCGGCGCACCTGCTCTTTAACAACGTGGGCGTCGGCGCGGGCACGACCGTCTGGGAGAGCACGCAGGCCGATTGGGAGTGGGTGCTGGGCGTTAACCTGTGGGGCGTGATTCATGGCGTGCGGACGTTCGTCCCTTTGATGCTCGGGCAGGGCGACGAGTGCCACGTCGTCAACACGGCTTCGATGGCCGGCCTCATCTCGGGCCCCGCCCTCGGCGTCTACAAGGTCGCCAAGCACGGCGTCGTCGCGCTGTCGGAAACGCTCTGCTGCGAGCTGGCGTTGATGAAGTCGAACGTCGGCGTCTCCGTCCTGTGCCCCGGCGGCGTGAACACGCGCATCATGGACTCCGAGCGCAACCGCCCCGCCGAGCTGCGGAACGATTCGGCCGTCGGCTCGGCACACCCAGCCGTCGCGCAGGCCGAAGCGATGCTGCACCGCATCGTCGGGGCGGGGATGCCGCCGTCCGAGGTCGCCGCGATGGTCTTCGACGCCATCCGCGACGGACGCTTTTACATCCTCACCCACGAGGACTGGAAGACGCACGTGCTGAAGCGGATGGGAGACATCGTGCACGGGCGAAATCCCTGCTAGCCGAACTCGCCGAGACAATCAACCGAACGAACACTCGCACGACCGGCAACAACACTGTGTCGGGGGCGGCGCGCGCCTGCGTGTTGACGATTGACGCCGTGAAGAAACAGTTCGTCCCCGTCGGCGGGTGGGTCGAGGCTTATTAAGGCCGGGCTCTCAACACGGCGGCGAGTCGCCTGACGCCTTCGCGGATGCGGCGCTCGTCGTAGCCCGCGTAGCCGAGGACGAGGCCGCCGCGCCGCCTGTGTTCGAGCGTGTAGGAGGAGAGGGGCTGGGCGTCGATGCCGGCGCGCTCGGCGGCGAGCGAGGCCGCGCGGTCGTCCGCGCCTTCCGCCAGCCAGCCGACGAGGTGGATGCCGGCCTCGTCCGGCTCGACTTCGAGCAAGCCTGACATCTCCTTCCTCACAGCCTCCACCAAGGCCGCCTGCCGCGTGGCGTAGAGCGAGCGCGTCCGGCGTATGTGGCGCGCGAAGTGGCCCTCGTGGATGAAGTCGGCGAGCACGGCCTGATCAACGGTCGGCGAGAAGCGGCTGAGCACGCCGCGGGCGTTCGAGAAGGCGGAGGCGAGGTCGGGCGGCACGACCATGTAGCCGAGCCGGAGCGCGGGGAAGAGGACTTTGCTGAACGTGCCGAGGTAGATGACGCGCCCGCCGCGGTCGAGCCCCTGCATCGCGGCCAGCGGGCGCCCGGCGTAGCGGTACTCGCTGTCGTAGTCGTCCTCCAAGACCCACGCGCCCTCGCGCGCCGCCCATTCGAGTAGTTGAAGGCGCCGCGCCAGACTCATCGTCACGCCGAGCGGGTACTGGTGCGACGGCGAGACGTAACACATCCGCGCGCGCGGCGCGAGCGACTCGGCGGCGCTCACGTCCAAGCCTTCTTCGTCCACCGGCACCGGCACGAGCCGCGCGCCCGCACCGCGCAGCGCGACGCGCGCCCCGAGGTAGCCGGGGTCTTCTATCCAGACCGGGTCGCCGGGGTCTAGGAGCACGCGCGCGGCGAGGTCCAAAGCCTGCTGCGCGCCTGCCGTGACGATGACCTGCGAGGGCTCGCAACGCACGGCGCGCGCCGTCCCGAGGTAGGTGGCGATGGCCTCGCGCAGAGGATGGTGGCCCGCCGGCTCGCCGTAGCCGAGCAGGGCGGGCGGCGGCTTGCGCCAGTGGCGCGCGGCCAGTCGGCCCCAGATTTCGAAGGGGAATTTGTCGAGCGCGGGCGTCCCCGGCCGGAAGGGAAGCGCGCGGCCGTCGGAGATGGCGGCCGACGCGGGCGAGCGGGCCAGCTCGGCGCCGCGCTGCGAGAGCGCGTGAGTCGCGCCCCGCCCCTGCCGCGAGTCGCGGCCCGTCGCCCGCGCCTTGTGCCCGTCGCCGTGCGCGCGCGCGTGCAGGGTGTCTTCGGGCAGCGAGCGCGTGACGAAGGTGCCCGAGCCGACGTGACCTTCGAGGTAGCCTTCGGCCAGCAGTTGCTCGAAGGCGTTCATCACCGTGTTGCGGGAGACGTTGAGCGTCGAGGCCAGCTCGCGCGTCGAGGGCAGGCGCGCGCCGGGCCGGAGCCGGCCGTCGAGGATGCCGGCGCGCAGCGACTCGTAGAGCTGGCGGTAGAGCGGCAGGCCCGAGCGCGGGTCGAGCGCGGCGGCGGCGAGCGGCAGGGCTGTGATCAGTTTCGCCATCTGAAGCGTCCGACATGATAAACGAAATTGGCACCCACGCGGCGCGTAAAATTGGAGCTTGCGCCCGCGCCAATTGCTGCTAAGGTTTCCGGCGCGGGTGGGGAGAATTTTTTCGGGGAGGGACGACCGCTTGGAAGACTTCAGGCCGACCGGGCGCACGACGCTGAGGCGGCTGCCGCAGCGCGCCGAGTACGGGCGCGAGGCCGTCTATCAGATACTCGACGAGGCTTTCGTCTGCCACGTCGGCTTCGTCTCCGGGGGACACCCCTTCGTCATCCCGACGGCCTACGGGCGCGCGGGCGACGTGCTCTACCTGCACGGGGCGCGCGCCAGCCGGATGCTGAAGGAGTTGGCGGGCGGGGCGGAGGTCTGCGTCACGGTGACGCTCGTGGACGGGCTCGTGCTGGCGCGCTCCGCCTTCCACCACTCCATCAATTACAGGTCGGTCGTCGTCTTCGGCCGGGCCGAGCTGGTCGAAGACCCCGCGGAGAAGATGGAGGCGATGCGGGTCTTCACCGAGCACGTCGTCCGCGGGCGCTGGGACGACGTGCGCGAGCCGACCCCGCAGGAGTTGAACGCGACGCTCGTGCTGCGGCTCCCGCTCGCCGAAGCCTCGGCCAAGGTGCGGACGGGTCCGCCGGTTGACGACGAGGAGGACATGGCGTTGCCGGTCTGGGCGGGCGAGCTGCCCCTGCGGGTCGTCGCCTCCGAGCCGGTCGCGGACCCGCACACGGGAGACGGGCTGGCCGTGCCTTCTTACCTGCTCGACTACGAGAGGGCTTAACTCGGGCGCGCGGGCGCGGGCGAACGCAAAAACGGCTCGGAAGGTTCAAGCCTTCCGAGCCGTTTGTGTCAGGTCCGCGGGCCGCAGCCGTTGGCAGACCCGGTCGGCGAGAAGGGCGCCCCCCGCCCCTCACGCCCTTGGACAAATCGTCTAGGCCGCGCCGCCCTGGCTGGCCGTGTCCATCCCGCGAAACAGGGCCGCGAACGTCTGCCTGAACTCCTCGGTGCGCTGCCGGTGCTCCGACACCCAGCCGGAGACGACCGTCTTCATCTCGCGCTCGCGCCGCGCCGCCGCCTTCTCGGCCGGCACGACCGCCGGGGCTTCCGCCGCCGCCTGCCGCTCGCCCCTCTTAATCACGCGTACCGATTTGTTGGTGTTCATCGTCTTAGCCCTCCACCCAGTAACGCGCGATATACGCGCGGCGGGGATCACGCGGATTTCAGATTTAATAAGCGCGCCGCGGGCGCAAGGCCGCTCGGGGTCAGGCGTTCAACTCCCGACGATTCAGCAATCCGCCACCCGAAATCGGCAATCCGCCTGATCCTGGCCGGGCGTATTTAGCGCGTTAGTAAGGTGAAGGAGGAAAACTCCGATGGGTCACGAAGAGGCGAGAGGAGCAGAGGGAAATGTTTACGGTGCTTCAAATCATCATGGCGGTGCTGGCGGCAGGAGTGGTGCTGGCGCTCGTCTCAGAAGGCTTCGCCGCAGGGCTGTCGCGCGCCTTCGAGGCCGCGGCCGACGCGGTCGAGTACAGGCTGGCGCTGAGGGCGCGGGGGCGCGGCGGGCGTGAAGTGAAGGCTCGGCCCGAGGCGGTCTACGCGTTCGGGCGCGTCACCGGCTGACGCCGGACGCGCGCAGAAGCTCCCGAAAGCTCGGGTCTTCGCGCAAGGAGTCGAGCTGCGGGTCCACGCCCGCGAAGGCGAAGCCGGTGGCGTGCTCACGCGCCGCCCGCCCCAGCCACGAGACGGCCTCCTCGCGCTCTCCCAAAAGCGCGTAGACGACGCCCACGTCGTACGGCGTCACCCACTCCTTATCACGCTTCGCCACCAACTCGCGCAGCACGGCGCGGGCCTCCGTCGAGCGGCCCGACGAGGCGAGCACGTGGGCGTGCTTGAGTCTCATCAAGGGCGTGTCGCCGGCAAACGCGCGCTCTTTGTTGTAGACGGCGAGCGCCTGAGAGTGCATCCCCTTGAGCGTGAAGGCCCAGCGCATCGTCGTGTAGGCCCCGACCGAGCCCTGGTCAATCCCCAACGCCTTCTCACACTGACTGATGGCCTCGTCGTACCGGCGGGCGTAATAAAGAATGTTCGCGGCGGCCGTGGCGATGACGCCCGAGCGCGGGTCCAACTCCTGCGCGCGGCCTATCTCCGCCAGCGCCTCTTCGTGACGGCCGGCGGCCGAGAGCACGAGGGCGAACCAGTGGTGGGCGGTCGCGTAGTTGGGGTTTAAGGCCAGCGCGCGGCGGAACTCACGCTCGGCGGCTTCGAGGTCGCGGTCGAAGTAGAAGGTGACGAAGCCGAGCGAGACGTGCGACTCGGCCTGCTGCTCGTCGAGTTGGACGGCCTTGGTCGCCGCCTCCTTGGCCTTGGCGAAGGCGTCCGGGGGCGGGGGCTCGACGTACCAATTTAAAAGAGTGTAGGAGTCGGCGAGGCCCGAGTAGGCGACCGCCAGCGAGGGGTCGCGCTTGATGGCCTCCTCGAAGTTGGCGATGCCTTGGCGCAGGCCGTCGGGCGTGCGCTTGCCCATGTGGTAGCGGCCGGCGAGGTAGAGCGCGTAAGCCTCGCCGTTCTCGGTCGAGCGCTTCTGCAAGCGCGCCCGCTCGGCGCGCGTCAACTGGATGTCTAAGGCGCGCGCGACGCGCTCGGAGACGGAGGTCTGGAGCGTCGGGATGTCCGTGAACAACTCCTCCAGCCGCTCCGACCAGAGCACGCGCCCGGCCGCCACGTCGGTCAGCTCAAGCGCGGTCATGACGTGGTCGCCGTTGCGCTCGATGGTCCCCGTCAGGACGTAGTCGGCGCCGAGTTCGCGGCCCGCGTCGGCGGGGCTCTTGTCGGCGTCGAGGTAGCGGCGGACGGCGGAGGCGGGGCGCGCGGTCAGGCCGCCGAGCTGGCCGAGCTTGCCGGAGACGGCGTCGGCGAGCCCGACGCCGAGGTACTGGTCGTCGCCGCTCGCGCCCGGCATCTTGAAGGGCAGCACGGCGACGGAGCGGACGCCGGGCGCGGGCGCCTTCTCGGCGGCCACGGCGTCGGCCGAGATGGCGTACACGTCAACGTTGCCTTCCGACTCGCTCTGGTAGACGAGCGTCGAGCCGTCGGGCGACCAGGCCGGTTCGTCGTCCGTCCCGTCGTTGTCCCAGACCTTGTGGACCTTCGCCCCCGAAGCCTCCATCACGTAGATGTCCGGGTCGCCCGGCTCGCCGCGGTTGCTGGTGAAGGCGAGCTTCTTGCCGTCGGGCGACCACGCGGGCTTGCCGTCGTAGGAGGGGCTGCGCGTGACGTTCGTCTGCGAGCGGCCGTCCGCTTCCATCACGTACACGTCGAAGTCGCCGCCGCGGTTGCTGGCGAAGGCGATGCGGCCCCCGTCGGGCGACCAGGCGGGGTCGCCGTCGTGGGCCGGGTCGTTGGTCAGGCGCTTGAGGTCGGTGCCGTCGGCGTTGACGGAGTAGATGTCGAAAGAGTCCTGACCGCCGTCGCGGTTGCTGACGAAGAGGAGGCGCGAGCCGTCGGGCGACCACGCCGGGCGGCTGTCGGCCGAGGGGCTGCGGGTGAGGTTCGTCGGGTTGCTGCCGTCGGCGCCCATGACGTAGACCTCGTCGTTGCCGTCGCGCTTGCTGGTGAAGGCGATGCGACCGCCGTCGGGCGAGTAGGCGGGCATCAGGTCGTCGTTCGGGCTGTTGGTCAGGCGGACGGGCGCCGAGCCGTCGGCGCCGGCCGAGTAGATTTCAAAGTTGCCGTCGCGCTTGCTGGCGAAGACGAGCGTCGAGCCGTCGGGCGAGTAGGCCGGCTGCCAGTCGGTCGCGGGGTGGCTCGTGAGCTGCACGGGGCGGCTGTCGGCCGTCGCGCGCGAGGCGCCGCGCAGGTACATGAAGAGGGGAATCGAGACGGCGGCGACGGCGGCGAGCGCGACGAGCGCGTAGGCGAGCGTGCGACGCGGCGCGCGGGGCTCCGCAGTCGGCGGCGCGGCGGGAGTCTCGACAGCCTCGCCCTCGTCCTCGACCTGCTCGACCTCCGCGGCCTTCTCCTCTTTGGGCGGGGCCGGCGGCGTCGGGTCGGGCGTCGTCGTGTGGACGGTGAAGGCGACGGTCTTCTCGGCGGGGCCGCGTCCGTTCGAGCCGCCGGCCGCGCCGGGGCGGGGGCTGGCGCGGCGCATCAGCTCGGCGAAGCGCGGGTCTTCGCGCAGGTTGTCGAGGTGCGGGTCAACGCGCGCGAACGTGAAGCCGACGACGCGCTCCTGCTCGGCCCGCTCAAGCCACTTTATGCCCTCGTCGCGGTCGCCCAAGAGCGAGTAGACGACGGCGAGCTCGTAAGGCGTGACTCCCTCGCGCCCTTCACCCGCGAGGAGTTCCTTGAGCACGGCGCGGGCCTCCTCGTGGCGCCCGCAGGCGGCGAGCGCGTGGGCGTGCTTGGCGCGGGTGGTCGGCGTGTCGCCCGCGAAGGCGCGCTCCTCCTCGTAGACGGCCATCGCCGCGTCGCGCATGTTCTGGCACTCGTAGGCCCAGCGCAGGACGACGCGCGCGGCCACCGAGCCGGGGTCCATCTCAAGCGCCTTGCGCGCCTGGGCGGCGGCGTCCTCGTAGCGGCGCGCGAAGTAGAGGATGTTGGCGGTGGCCGTGGCGATGACGGCCGAGCGCGGCGAGAGTTCCTGCGCGCGTCGTATCTCGGCGATGGCCTCGGCGTGGCGGCCCATCGCCGAGAGGTTCATGGCGTGCCAGCGGCGCGCGGGCGGGCTGCCGGGGTCGAGCGAGATGGCGCGGCGGAAGCTCTCCTCGGCGGCGGCGTGGTCGCGCTCGAAGTGGAAGCGGACGAAGCCGAGGGCGGAGTGGGCGTCGGCGAGGGCGTCGTCAATCTCGACGGCCTTGGTCGCCGCCGCCCTCGCGCGCGACCAGGCCTCGGGGGGCGGCGGCTCGACGTACCAGTTGAGGAGCGAATAACACTCGGAGAGGTTGGCGTAGGCGTGCGCGAAGTGCGGGTCGATTTCGACGGCGCGCTCGTAGCGGGCGATGGCCTCGCGCAAGCCCTCGGCCGTGCGCTTGCGCTCGTGGTAGCGGGCGGCGACGTAAAGCTGGTAAGCCTCGCCGCTCTCGGAGGGGCGCTGGCCGGCGGGGTGGGGGCCGCTCGGGCTCTCGGAAGGATGACGGCCGGAGTGTTCGGACTCGGCCGAGACGGCGCCGGACCTGAAGGCGACGGGGTTGCGCGTCTTGCGCAGAAGCTCCTGGAAGCGCGCGTCGTCGCGCAGCGTGTCGAGCTGCGGCTCGACGCCGAGCCAGACGAGCCAGCCGTCCTTGACCGAGAGCGCCTCCTGCAAGAGCGCGAGCGCCATCTCGCGGTCGCCGAGGTTACAGTGGATGAGCGCGAGGTGGTAGGGCGAGACGTAGCGGTGGACGGCCATCTCGCCGAGCCGGTGCAGAATCTCGTGCGCGTCGTCGCGGCGGCCGGCGGCGGCGTAGGCGGCGCCGAGGCCGGACAGCATGAACTGGCTCTCGTTGCCCGCGTGCTCGATGGCGCGCGCCGCCTCGTGCACCGCCTCGTCGTGGCGGCCGGCGAGCCGCAGCGCCCAACTGAGCGTCAGGCGCGCGTAGGCGAAGCGCGGCTCGGCTTCGAGCAGCTTGCGGTGGGCGGCGACCGACTCCTCGGGGCGGCGCGAATGATAGAAGCACCAGCCGAGCGCCTGCTGGATGCTGGGCGAGAGCGGGTCGAGGTCGAGCGCGACGCGCAGCTCGGCCAGCGCCTCCTCGAAGCGGGCCTCCATCATGAGATGGAAGGCGTACCAGTGGTGGGCCGTCGCGTAGTTGGGGTTGAGTTCTATCGCGCGGCGGTGCTGCGCCTCGGCCGAAGCCCAGTCGAAGTCGTGCGAGGAGGTGGCGAAGCCGAGGGCGCTGAAGCCTTCGGCCAAGCTGGGGTCAATCTCGACGGCCTTGGTCGCCGCCTCCTTGGCCGCGGCCGCGCACTCGGAGAAGGGCATCACGCCGTAGACGCCGACCCAGTTGTAGTAGTCGGCGATGCCGGCGTAGGCGAGCGCGTACTCGGGGTCGAGCGCGATGGCCTGGTGGTAGCTGATGATGGACTTGGCGAAGCCTTCTTCGGTGAAGGCGTTCCAGTGGTAGCGCCCGCGCAGGTAAGCCTCGAAGGCGGCGGCGTTGTCGGTGCCGCGCTTGGCGAGGCGGACGCGCTCGTCGCCGGAGAGCTGGGGCACGAGGGCTTCGGCGACCTGCGCCGAGATTACGTCTTCGAGGTGGAGAACGTCCGTGAACTTCTCGTCGAACTGGCCGGCCCAGACGGTCGAGCCGCTGCGCACGTCGAGCAGTTGGACGGTGACGCGGATGGAATCTCCGGCGCGTCGGATGCGGCCGTCGAGGACGTAGGAGACGCCCAACTCGTGGCCGGCGATGATGGGGTCGGAGGCCGGGTCGTTGTAGCGCAGGACGGAGCTGGTCGGCCGGAGCGAGAAGCGGCGCAGCGAGCTTAAGCGCGTGATGAGCGCGTCGGCGAGTCCGACGCCGAGGTAGTCGTCGGCCTTGTCGCCGAGGCCGCGGCCAGCGTCAATCGTCTTCAGGGGGAGGACGGCGATGGACTTCTCGCCGGTCGTCGGGTCGCCGTCCGAGCGCGGGAAGCGGACGGTGGGCGCGAAGTGGAAGGGCGCGGAGACGGGGCGGCCTTCGAGGTGGCGCATGATGTCGTCGCGCAGGTGCTCGACCGACTCGTAGCGGCGCGCGGGCTCTTTGCGCAGCGCCTTCATGACGATGTTGTCGAGGTTGCCGGCCAGCTCGCGCCGCAGAGAGTCGGGCGTGCCGCCGCGGACGCGGCAAATCCACTCGGGCGACGGCGGGCCGCCCTCAGAGGGAATCACGTCGTCGGCCCTTGTTAACGCGCGCGAAGGGTGTTCGGGCTCCTCCTCGCAGATGACGCGCGCGACCTCGTGCGGGACGCGGCTGGCGACGCGGTACGGGCGGTGGCCCGTCAGAAGCTCGTACAGCATGACGCCCAAGCTGTACACGTCGGAGGCGGGCGTGACGGCCAAGCCCTGCACCTGTTCGGGGGAGGCGTACTCGGGCGTCATCAGCCGCATGGCCGTCGCCGTCGGCGTGACGGTGTCGGGCATCAGCTCGGGGTTGAGGAGCTTGGCGATGCCGAAGTCTAAAAGTTTGGGGACGCCTTCGGCCGTGACGAGGACGTTCGAGGGCTTGAGGTCGCGGTGGACGACGAGGTGCTGGTGCGCGTAGGCGACGGCGTCGCAGACCTGGCAGAAGAGCTTCAGGCGCTCGGAGATGTTGAGGCGGCGGGCGTCGGTGAAGCGGTAGAGCGGCTGGCCCTCGACGTACTCCATGACGAAGTAGGGCAGGCCGTCGTCGGTCGAGCCGCCGTCGAAGAGGCGCGCGATGTTCTGGTGGTCGAAGCTGGCGAGAATCTGGCGCTCGTGGCGGAAGCGCGAGAGGATGAAGTCGGTGTCCATCCCGCGCTTGACGACCTTGACGGCGACTCTCTTGTGGAAGGCGCTGTCGGCGCGCTCGGCCAAATAAACCGCGCCCATGCCGCCGCGGCCGACCTCGCGGACGATGCGGTAGGCGCCGACGCGGCGGCCCGCCATCGGGTCGACGGCGGCGAGCGAGTCCTCGGCCGAAGTCTCGTAGGGTGAGGCGGCGTTGCGGACGGCCGTGCCGGCGTAGGCGACCGCGGGGGCCTCGATGAAGTCGCCGGCCTCGTCGTACTGCTCCAGCAGCAGCTCGACTTCCTCGCGCAGCGCCTCGTCCCCCCCGCAGGCGTTCGCGACGAAGCCGGGGCGCTCCTCCGGGGGAAGGTCGAGCGCCTCCTGAAAAATACCTTCTATCCGCTTCCAGTCTTCGGGGGACATAACTCAACCGCAGGGGGTCGGATGTCAGGTGTCGGGTGTCGGGCAAAGGTTGCTTTTCCCCGGCACCCGGCACCCGACACCCGGCACCTTTACTGCCTCTGCATTTGGCCGTAGAGCCAGGCTTTTGCCATGCGCCAGTGGCGCTTGACGGTGGGGGCGCTGACGCCGATGACCTCGGCCGTCTCCTCGACGGAGAGGCCGCCGAAGAAGCGTAGCTCGACGACGCGGCTCTTCTCGGGGTCGAGCTGGGCGAGACGTTCGAGGGCTTCGTCCAGGGCGACCAGCTCGGCCGAACGCTCGCCCGAGACATCGATGTTCTCGTCGAGGGAGAGTATCTGCGCCTCGCCGCCGCGCTTCTCGGCCTGGTGGGCGCGGGCGTGGTCAACGAGGATGCGGCGCATCATCTGGGCGGCGACGCCGAAGAAGTGCGCGCGGTTCTGCCAGCGCACCTGCGTCTGGTCCACCATCCGCAGGTAGGCTTCGTGGACGAGGGCCGTCGGCTCCAGGGTGTGGCCCTGGCGCTCGCGGCGCAGGTAGCCGCCGGCCAGGCGGCGCAACTCTCCGTAGATGAGCGGGAGCAGGTCGTCGAGGACGGCGCGGTCGCCGTCCGTCAGCCGGACCAGAAGTCTTGTAACGTCGTGCTGAGGGGCGTTTGTCACGGGCGAGCTTCCGATTGGATAAAGGCCAGCCCGCGCCGAAAATTTCCGAGCCGCCTTGTACGACACGGAGTATAAACCGGCCGCCGTGTTATATCAATCGGGCCACGCCGGGAGCTTAACGGCGTATCAATCTGAGGCGCAGCGCGCCGCCCCGGACGCGTGCCGCGCGGTAGACGCGCGCCCCGCGGCGGTCGGGCCGCCCGCGGGTCTGCTCGCAGTCGCGCTTGCGCCAGCGCAGCGTCTCGACGCGGAACTCGTAGGGCAGCTCGCCGCGCCGCGCGGCCTTGAGCGGGACGACTTCGAGGCTCTGCACGGACTTCGCCTCGCAGGTGTCGCTGCTGTAGAGGCCGGGCAGGTCTTTGAGCGACCAGCGGAGCGAGTCGCCCGAGACGGTGACGGCGCGGTAGTCGCGGAACTCTTCGCCCGCGTTGTGGTGGTGGCAGAGAATCCAGAAGCTTTCGCGGCCGGGGCCAATCGAGACGAGCGGCAGGTCTTCGGGGAAGGTGACGAAGCGGTCGGTCTGAGGGTCAACGGCCTCGACGAGTCGGAGGCGCGCGGGCGGCGCGGCGGGGCGGAAGACGGCGAGCGTGTATTGCGTGTCGAAGCCGCCGGAGTCGGCGGGGTCTTTGAAGCGCGTGTTGACGAGCAAGGCGAGGTGCGGGAGCCCGGCTGACTTGAACCGCCACGACTGGACTGACCAGACCTCGAAGGGCGCTTCGAGCTTGAAGCGGGCGCCGTCTTCAAGGCTGCGGACGGGGACGGAGGAGCGGGCCGCGGCCATCGCGTCGCCCTCGTCGTCGCGCGCGTCGGGGAAGAGTTGTCGCAGGAGTTCGAGGTAGGTGACGCCGCCCGCGGCTTCGGCGTTCAGGTCTTCGACGTTCTGCGGACGCTGCGCGCGTGCGTGGCCGGAGAGCGCGAGCAGAACGAGGAGTGCAAGGCAGGTCCGTAGGGGCTTCATCGGTGTTGAGTGTAAATTAACTGCGACTTCGGTGGGAGGGAGAAAATGATGAGGCGGAATTTGACGTTCGTGCTGGTCGTGCTTCTGGCCGCCGGGCCGGCGGCGCGCGGGCAGTCGCCGGGGAGGGATTACAGGAAGGCGCACGAGCGCGAGTTGCTGGCGGAGTTCGCGGAACTTCTGGCAATCCCGAACGTCGCCTCGGACCGCGCGAACATCAGGCGCAACGCCGACCACATCGTCAAGATGATGGAGCGACGCGGGCTCGCCCCGCGCCTGCTCGAAGCCGCTGACGCGGCCACGCCGCCGGCCGTCTACGGCGAGTGGAAGGTCGAGGGCGCCGCGCGCACCGTCGTCCTCTACGCGCACTACGACGGCCAGCCGACCGACCCGAAACAGTGGGCCGCGGGCCTTGAGCCCTGGCGCCCGACGCTGCGAACCGCGCCGCTCGAAGCGGGCGGCAGCACGGTCCCGATGCCGAAGGCGGGCGAGGCCATAAACCCCGAGTGGCGTCTCTACGCGCGCTCGTCGTCGGACGACAAGGCGGGCGTGATGGCCGTGCTCGCGGCCGTCGACGCCTTGAAGGCCGCGGGGCGGCGCCCCACGTCGAACCTCAAAATCTTCTTCGAGGGCGAGGAGGAGGCCGGCTCGCCGCACCTCGCCGACATCCTCGCGCGCAACCGCGAGCTGCTGCGCGCCGACGCGTGGGTCATCTTCGACGGCCCCGTCCACCAGTCGGGCCGCAAGCAGGTGGTCTTCGGCGTGCGCGGCGTGACGGGCGTGGACATCACGGTCTACGGCGCGCGCCGCCCGCTGCACAGCGGCCACTACGGCAACTGGGCGCCGAACCCGGCGATGACGCTGGCGCGCCTGCTGGCCTCGATGAAGGACGAGCGCGGGCGCGTCTTAGTCCGCGGCTTCTACGACGACGCGGAGCCTTTGGGCGAGGCCGAGCGGCGGGCCTTGAAGGAGGCGCCGCAGGTTGACGAGGAGTTGAAGGCGGCGCTCGGGTTCGCGCGCGCCGAGGGGGCGGGGAAGAATCTGCTTGAGCTGCTGAGCGAGCCGTCTCTTAACGTGGACGGCATCGCGAGCGCCGAGGTCGGCGCGCAGGCGCGCAACGTCATCCCGACGACCGCCACCGCGACCATCGACATGCGGCTCGTCAAGGGCGACGACCACCGCCGTCAGGTCGCCCGCCTCGTCGAGCACGTCCGCGCGCAAGGCTTCCACGTCACCGACAAAGAGCCGACCGACGAGGAGCGGCGCTCTCACCCTCTGCTGGCGCGCGTCACGCCGCGCGGCGGCTACAACGCCGAGCGGACGCCGATGGACTGGCCGCTCTCAAAACTCATCACCGACGCCGTCCAGTCCGTCTCGCCCGACAGGGTCGTCCGCCTCCCCACGCTCGGCGGCAGCCTCCCGCTCTACGTCCTGCGCGAAACCCTGGGCGCGCCCTCCATCACCGTCCCCCTCGCCAACTACGACAACAACCAGCACGCCGAGAACGAGAACATCCGCCTCCAGAACCTCTGGGACGCCGTCGAGATAGTCGCCGCGATTATGACGATGAAGGAGTAGCCGTCCCAACTATTTCCGGACGGTGATGGGAAGGTCGGTGTTCTTCGTCGCCTCGTTGCCGAAGTAGTCGGCGGCGAGGATGCGGAGGGTGTAGTCGCCGGGCGGCAACTCAGTAGTGTCCCAGGCTCCGCGTTCGGCGCGGCCGTCGCGGAGGGTGTTGGTGACTTCGTAGAGGAAGCGGGTGCGTTGGCTGCCGTAGACGGTGATGCCGCTCTCGTCTGCGTAGGCGACCTTGGTGGCGTCCTGCGAGGGCGGGAGGCGGTTGAACTCAAGGGTGACGCGGGGCCGCTCGAAGCCGGGCGCGGGCTCGCCCGAGGGGAGCAGGAGTTGGTAGCCGAGGCGGTAGAGGCCGAGGCGGCGGCGCGACTGGTTGCCGTCCACTTGGTCGTAGGCGTCAACGACCAGACGGACGCGGCCGCGCACGACGAGACGCCCGCCGGCCTTCTCCTTCAACTGCTCGCCCGACTCGGTCAGGAGGGCGACGCCGTCGCGCTCGACGGTCGGCGCGACCCCGTCCTTGAAGCCGGCTAGCTTGAGGGCGAAGGGGTTCAGCTCGGCGCCGGGCGGGCCGAGGTTCATGTGGACGTGGTACATGCGGTTGACGGCGCCGAGGGGGTCGCCGACTCGCAGGCGCGTGCCGCGCCGCAGGCGGACGCGAAAGGTCTTGCCCGCTTCGTCGCGGACGGCGACGAAGGTGGGGCCGGCGAGGAGTTCGTCCTTGTCGTCGCGGCCGACGCGGAGGTGGATGTAGGAGACGAGGCCGGCGCGGAAGCCTTCGTTGAGTGAGCCGAAGCCCCAGTTCGGGAGCGGGCTCGAAACCTTCTCGTCGCGGACGGCGCGAACGGTCTGGCCGTAGACGCCGAACACGTCGAGGCCGCTGTGCAGGTGGTGGCGCGCGTCGTCGGTGTCGTAGCTGCCGCGGACTTCGCCGAGCGTGCCGACGACCTCGTGGACGCGCGCCTGCGGGTCGAGCGGCCACGGGAAGGGAGCGGGGAAATCTTCGACGGCGACGCGCGGCAGGGTTTCCTGAATGGGCTGCGGCTCTTGTTGATTCGGAGGCGCGTCCGCAGGAAGCAGGCGGCGCAGGAGGTAGTTGGCCGAGTCGGCGACGAGGAGCGAGCCGTCGGGTAAGAGTGCGAGGCCGGCCGGCTGGTTGAAGCGGGCGGCGGAGAGTCCGTCGCCTTCGGCGAAGCCGGAGCCGAGGCCGGCGAGCGGGCGCGCGGTGCCGTCGGGCGCGACTTGCGTGACGCGCCCGCGGTCGAGTTCGGTGACGTAGAGGAAGCCGTCGTGCGTCAGGGCGAGGCCGACGGGCTTTGAAAGTTCGAGAGGGGGAGGGGGCGCGGCCGTCTGTTCCTGCGGCGAGGCTCCGGGCGTCGGCGGGGCGGGGAGCGTGAAGACCTGCCCGTCCTTCGTTATCTTGCGGAGGCGGTTGTTGCCGGTGTCGGCGACGTAGACCTCGCCGCTTGAAGAGACGGCGACGGCGCAGGGCGTGTCGAAGAGTGCTTCCGCGGCGGGGCCGTCGGCGTGTCCGGGTCGGCCCTGTCCGGCGAGCGTGCGCACCTGCCCGTCTTTGGTGATGAGGCGGATGCGGTCGTTGTAGGTGTCGGCGACGTAGACTTCGCCTTCGGGGCCGACGGCGACCCCGACGGGCGAGTCGAAGCGGGCTTGGGCGGCGGGGCCGTCGAGGAAGCCTTGCGAGCCGTCGCCCGCGAGGGTGGTGACGACGCCTTCCTTCGTCAACTTCCGAATGCGGTTGTTGCCCGTGTCGGCGACGTAGAGGTTGCCGCCGGGGTCGAGCGCGATTGCCGAGGGGGTGTTGAAGGAGGCGGCGGCGCCCGCGCCGTCGGCGAAGCCTTCGCCGCCCCCGGCGAGCGTGATGAGCTCTCCCTGCGGCGTCAGCTTGCGGACGCGGTTGGAGTCGCCCGCGTCGGCGAGGTAGATGGTGCCGTCGGGCGCGGCGGCGACGCCGAAGGGCTCGCCGAAGCGCGCCTGACGGGCGGGGCCGTCCGAAGCGCCGGGCGAGCCGTCGCCCGCGACGATGGCGACGCGCGCCCGCCAGCCGGCGACGGTCGGCCGAGGCTTAGAGGGGCGCGCGACGCGGACGAAGAGAAGGAGCCCGCCCGCGGCGAGCGCGGGGAGCAGGATGAAGGCGATGAGCCAGTAGGTCCGTCTCAAGCTCAGGAGGCGACGAACCTCTTCCGGTATTCGTCCGAAGTGATGAACGCTTTTACTAATTCCGCCTGGACGAAGTTGCCGTTGAAGTGGTTGAGGTTGCCGAGCCAGAAGTCGTAGCCCGTGTAGTCTAGATTCTGCTCGGGCGCGTCGTTCGGGTTCCTGCGGAGGTAGCCGAAGTATTGCATGAGGACGAAGGCGCGGTTCCTCTCCGCGTCGGCGAGCGTCGCGTCTTCGGCGACCTTGCGGAGCACGCTGGCGCGGGCGGCCGTCGAGTTGCCGCCGTTGGTCAACTCGTTGATGAGGTTCTGGCGCTCGGTCGCGTCGAGCGGGCCGCCGGCGCGGGCGTTGAGTTGGTCAACGAACTGCGTCGGCGTCATCGTCGTCGGGAAGGCGGCGAGGAAGCGGGCGCGCTGGACGAACTCCTGGAAGAAGGCGACCTTGTTGGATTCGAGCTTGGCCTCCCAGCCTTCGGCGAGGACGACGACGCCCTGTCCGATGCGCTGCGTGTCGGGAAGGAACTCCTCGAAGCGGACGACGGGAACTGTCAGCGTGTGCGGAGTGCCGCCCAAGGTCGAGGTGCCTGTGGCGTCGCCGTAGGCCGACTTGTAGGTGCGCTCGACGAGGTAGCCCGTCTCCGTGAACTCGATGGAGAGGAAGAAGCCCGCGGAGACGTTGATGCGGCAGACGAGCGGGTCGGGGTCGCCGCAGTTGTTCGTGACGTTCGTCCAGTGGGCGAGGCCCGAGGCGTCGGGCTCGCGGTTGAGGAAGTCCACGTATTGCTGGCGGACGAAGAAGCGCGCCTCGTCGGAGATGTTGGCGAAGGAGTTGCAGGTCGAGAGCGCGCGGGCGACGTTCAGGCGCGAGCCGCTGGTCGTCTTGTCGGCGAGCGAGGCGACGGGGTCGCCGGTCGTGATGAGCACGCCCTTGAGGCCGGCGGCCGAGAGGTTGCAGCGCGAGAGCAGGAGCGCGGCCGAGCCCGCGACGTGCGGCGCGGCCTGCGACGTGCCGGAGAAGCTGCCGTAGGTGCTGTTCCTCAGGGTCGAGAAGACGCTCTGCCCCGGCGCCCCCATGTGGACGGTCGTCTTGCCCCAGTTGGAGAACGAGGTCAGCTCGTCGCGGTTGTTCGTCGCCGCGACCGTGAGCATCCCTGTGGTCTTGTAGCTGCTCGGGTAGGTGAGCGTCGTGTCGTTGTCGTGGCCGATGAAGTTGTTGGCCGTGCCGTTGCCGGAGATGGCGACGAACAGCATGCCCTGCTGCTCGACGCGGTTGATTTGATTAAGGAGCGCCTGCGAGAAGCCGCCCGAGAACCAACTGTTGTTCAGGACGCGGATGTTGAGGCCCGCCTGCTTGAGCTGGACGGCGACTTCGAGGGCGTCGATGGCGTCGGAGAGGAAGCCCGAGTTGTTCGCGTTGAGCCACTTCAGCGGGAGGATGGTGGTCTGCCAGTTGACGCCGGCCACGCCCTGACCGTTGTTGCCGGAGGCGCCGATGATGCCGGAGACGTTGGTGCCGTGGTTGTGGTCGTCGAGCGGGTCGCAGGTGTTGTTGATGGTGTTGATGCCGCGCGTGCCGGCGGGGCAATTAAAGGTCACGCCGTTGGCCGTGATGGAGAAGGCGGCGGGCGCCGACCAGACGTTGGCCGTGAGGTCCGGGTGGTTGTAGTCGATGCCGGAGTCGAGGACGGCGACGACTTGGTTGCGCGAGTCGGTCGAGATGTCCCAAGCCTCGTCGGCGTCGATGTCGGCGTCGGGGATGCCCTGAACGCCGTTAATGAATTGGCCGGTGTTGCGCAGCGCGTACTGGGACGAGGGGTAGGACGGGTCGTTCGGCGTGGCGCCGCCGTAGGCGACGAGGTCCGGCTCGGCGAAGAGCACGTCGGGGCGGGCCGAGAGTTCGGCGACCAGCTCGGCGGCCGTCTTCGTGCGCGAGGTGACGAGGCGCGCGCCCGCGCCGCCGACGGGCACGTCCGAGAGGAGGTCCAACTCGGCGGCGAGCTGCGCGCGGGGCTGCGAAGCGCCGCCGCCGCCCGCCTCGTCGCGGAACCGGACGATGGCGCGCGAGGCCGCGGCCGGGCGGCCCTGCACCATCTCGACGCCGGGCGTCGTCTTCTGCGGGTCGGCGGCGGCGCGCGCCGGGCGGGAGAAAGGCTGATGGACGAGACCCGCCAAAAGGGCGAGGGCGAGCGCGAGGGTGGTCAGAATACTTCTCATCGTAATCCTTGTAATCCTTGTAACTTTAAAGCTTGCGGGTCGCTTGCGGCTTACTCTCAACGGGACGGGGAGCTTGCGAGAGGGCGCGAAGACTTGCGGCCGGACATTTTTAGCGTACCGAAGGGCGGGAATCAAGCGGGGGTGCGGGGTCTCGGCGCGCGGATTTTCATTGAAATAAAAAGGGAGCGGCAATACAATCCCGCCGCGCAGAGCGGGCCGAGGGCCTTTCGGGACTCAAAAGGCCGCCGCCCGGCGTTCTCATTACTTTCCGGTATCTCTTTCGACAAGCAGGGTTCAGGAGGGATACGGGGCTTTTCCGGGCCCCGTCACGGCGCCGCTTTTCCGGGCGGCGTCAGAACACTTAGTAACACTTGGAAGGAGTCCACAATGAGAGTCCACCTGCGAAGGGGGATGCTCGCCGCCCCCCTTATCCTAGCCCTTAGTCTGCTCGCCCACGCCCAGGGCAGCTCGACGGGCTCGCTCGGCGGCACGGTCACAGACCCGGCCGGCGCCGTCGTCTCGGGAGTCTCCGTGACGGTCCGCAACAACGCGACCGGCGTCGAGTCGGCCGCCACCACCTCGGAGAACGGCACCTTCAACGTCCCGGCCCTCCCGGCCGGCACCTACACCGTCACCTTCTCGATGCGCGGCTTCAAGAAGTCGGTCGTCGAGAACGCCAAGGTTGACGTTGGCGCGCCCAGCTCCATCAACGTCGTCCTCTCGACCGGCGACGTAAACGAGACGGTGACGGTCGTCGGCGAGGGCGGCGAGCTGCTGCAATCGCAGACCGCCAACGTCTCGACCACCATCACGGGCCGGCAGATAACCGAGCTACCCTTCACCTCGCGCGACGCCCTCGACCTCGTGCTGCTGCTGCCCGGCACCTCGACGCCGGGGCGGCCCCGCACCTCGACCGTCAACGGCCTGCCGAAAGGCGCGCTCAACATCACCATCGACGGCCTCAACGTGCAGGACAACCTTTTGAAGTCCGACGACGGCTTCTTCACCTACATCCGACCGCGCATCGACTCCATCGACGAGGTCACGCTCTCGACCGCCACGCCCGGCGCCGAATCCTCCGGCGAGGGCGCCGTGCAGGTCAAGTTCGTCACCCGCGGCGGCACCAACGACCTCCACGGCTCGCTCTACTGGTATCACCGCAACCCGGCCCTGAACGCCAACTACTGGTTCAACAACCTCGCCGGCCAGCCGCGCGACCGCGTGCTGCTGAACCAGCCGGGCGGCCGAGTCGGCGGCCCCATCTGGATTCCGAAGGTCTACGACGGCCGCAACAAGTCGTTCTTCTTCGTCAACTTCGAGGAGTTCCGCCTGCCCGAGCAGGTCACGCGCCAGCGCAACATCCTGACGCCCGCCGCCGAGGCCGGCCTCTTCACCTACGGCACGGGCGCCAACCAGCGCAGCGTCAACTTGCTCAACCTCGCCGCCACGACGCGCTGCGCCGGCACGGCCGCCGCGCCCGTCTTCTGCACCTCGACGATTGACCCGACCGTCTCGAAGACGCTGGCGGCCATCCGCGCCTCGACCTCGCAGGGCAGCGTCGCCGCCTTCGACCAGAACCGCCAGCTCTTCACCTTCACCAACTCGGGCGGGCAGAACCGCTACTTCACCACCGTCCGCTTCGACCACCACATCACGAGCAAGCACCGCCTTGAGAACGTCTGGAACTATCAGGCGTTCCGCAACGGCATCGACTTCCTCAACGGCGTGGACCCGGCCTTTCCGGGGCTGCTCGGCGGCGTCGGCGGGCAGAACTCGAACCGCTTCTCGAACTCGACGGGCCTGCGCTCGACCATCACGCAGAGCATCGTCAACGAGGCGCGCTTCGGCCTGATGGGCGGCACCTCGCTCTTCCGCTCCGAGCTGAGCCCGGCCTCGTTCGACTACCTCAAGGGCTTCAGCTTCGGCACGGCCGTCGGCACCGGCGGCTGGTTCGGCGCCTTCCCGACGGGCCTCGGCATCAACAACCCGAACGCGGTCCGCTCCGCCAGCCGCCGCAACTCGCCCGTCAAGCAGTTCAGCGACAACCTGACGTGGGTCAAGGGCTCGCACACGATGAGCTTCGGCGGCGCCTTCACCCAGATCAACACGTGGGCCGACAGCCTGAACCAGCTCGTGCCCGCCCTCACCTTCGGCGTCAACACCTCCGACCCGGCCAACAGCCTCTTCGTCGCCGGCAACTTCCCCGGCGCCTCCTCCACCGACATCAGCGCCGCCGCCGCCCTCTACGCCGTCCTCACGGGCCGCGTCACGGCCATCAGCGGCACGGCCTACTTGAGCGAGGACGCGAAGTACGCGCCCCTCGGCAACTACGTCGAGCGCATCCGCCAGCGCGAGTTCGGCCTCTACGGGCAGGACTCGTGGCGCGTGCGCCAGAACCTGACGCTCAACTACGGCCTGCGCTACGAGGTGCAGTTCCCGTTCAGCTCGCTCAACACCACCTACACGCAGACGCGCTACGAGGACGTGTTCGGCATCTCCGGCCCCGGCGGGCTCTTCCGGCCCGGCGCCAGCGGCGGGCGCGTCCCCGAGTTCACGCTCTTCAAGCCGGGCGACCGGCCCTACGAGACCGACACCAACAACTTCGCCCCGTCAATCGGCTTCGCCTGGAGCCCCGGCGCGCGCGGCAACGGCTTCCTCAAGGCGCTCTTCGGCGGCGTCGGCCGCTCGGTGCTGCGCGGCGGCTACTCGGTCGCCTTCGTCCGCGAGGGCACGAACGTCGTCTCCAGCATCCTCGCCGCCAACCCCGGCGCCAACACCAGCGTCACGCGCAGCATCGCCCTCGGCAACCTGCCCGCCGGCACGCTCCTGCGCGACCTGACGGCCTCCACGTCGCTGGCGCCCGCGCCGGCCGCGCCGACCTTCCCGCTCAAGTCCGCCTCCGTCAACGACTCCATCAACGTCTTCGACCCGGACCTCAAGCTCGGCTTCGTCCGCTCGTGGACCTTCGGCTTCCAGCGCGAGCTGTCGAAGGACACGGTCTTCGAGATCCGCTACGTCGGCAACCGCGGCATCGACCTCTGGCGCCAGTACCACATCAACGAGGTCAACACCCTTGAGAACCACTTCATAGACGAGTTCCGCCTCGCCCAGCAGAACCTCGCCGCCAACGTCGCGGCCGGGCGCGGCAACACCTTCCGCTACGCCGGGCCGGGCACGGGCACCTCGCCGCTGCCGACCATCCTCGCCTACTCCGGCGCCGTCAACCCGACCAACGCCGGCGCCTGCGGCGGCACGGGCCAGCCCACCTGCGCCGCGCTCTACAACTCGTCGATATTCACCAGCAACACCTTCCTCTCGCAGCTCTCGCCGAACCAGTCCAACGCGCAGGGCTTCGCCCTCTCGCTCTTCAACGACGCGGGGCGGCGCACCAACGCGCTGAACGCCGGGCTGCCGGCCAACTTCTTCATCGTCAACCCCAACTTCCTCGGCGGCACCGTCCCGCAGGGCGCCTGGATCGTGGACAACAGCACGCGCACCTGGTACGACGCGATGACGATTGAGGTCCGCCGCCGCATGTCGAAGGGCCTGCTCGTGCAGGGCAACTACACCTTCGGCAAGTCGCTGTCGAACATGTTCGCCAGCAGCTCGGCCGTGGCCTCGAACTTCACGACGCTGCGCGACAAGAACCTCGACAAGTCGGCCTCGCCCTTCGACATCCGCCACGCGCTGAAGGCCAACTGGATTTACGAGCTGCCCTTCGGCCACGGCCGGGCGTGGCTCGGCGAGGCGAACGGGTTGGTGGACAAGCTGGCCGGCGGCTGGGAGGTGCACGGCGCCTTCCGCATGCAGAGCGGCTCGCCCTTCAACTTCGGCAACGTCCAGCTCGTCGGGATGACGGCCAAGGATTTGCAGGACTCGCTCGAAATCCGCAAGGACCCGGCCGGCATCGTCTTCTACCTGCCCGAAGACATCATCCAGAACACGCAGCGCGCGTGGAACACGACCGCCACCGGCTTCTCCGGCACGGCGCCGACGGGCCGCTACATCGCCCCGCCGGGCAGCAACGGCTGCGTGCAGGCTTACGCCGGCCAGTGCGGCTTCGCCAACCTCGTCCTCTACGGGCCGCGCTTCGTCCGCACGGACCTGAGCGTCGTCAAGAAGATAAAGTTCACCGAGAGGGCCAACCTGGAGTTCCGGACCGAGTTCCTGAACGCCTTCAACAACATCAACTTCAAGGTCGGCAGCGCGGGCAACACCGTCACGACCGTCACCAACTTCTCGGCCACCGCCTTCGGCCGCACCACCACCGCCTACCAGGACATCTCGACCACCAACGACCCCGGCGCTCGGATGATCCAGTTCGTCTTGAGGCTTAACTTCTAACCCCGTCGTCGAATCGCAGACGAGCGGGCCTTGACACGGAGGGCGCGGAGAAAAATAAATCTCCGCGCCCTCCGTCTAAAAATCTCCGGAGGTCGGCGGGCGCCGCGTCTCGGCGCCCGCACCGTTTGACTCGAATAGAGCGGGGAGCGGAGGACTATATGAAAGCTTTCATAAGTTACAGTTTCAGTGATAAGGAGAAGTTTGAAAACCTGTGCTTCACTTTGGACGGGCGCAACATCCCATACTGGAAGACTGACGAGATAGCAGTCGGCGAGCAGCTCCGCAACAAGCTGCGCGAGGCGGTCACGAAGTGCCCCGTCTGTGTCTTCATCGCTACGAAGAAATCGCTCCAGTCGGGATGGTGTCTGGCCGAGGTCGGAGCCTTCTGGGGGGCGGGCAAGCCGGTCATCGTCTACCTGGACGACCCCGAGCTTACCGACGACAACCTGCCCAAGCAGCTCCAGGGCGACAAGTGGACACGACAGGTCAAAGAAGTGGTCACTTCGCTCACGTTCTATTTAGACAAGGCGCTCCAGGATGAGCGCCAGCGGCGGAGCCCGCTCGTGGACTACAACCGCGACAGCCTGGCGCTGTACGGCGTCAAGGCCCACGCGTTGCGCGCGGCCACCAGCGATGTCTGGATGTTCGGGGCCACGATGCATCACACCCTGGGTAACTTCACGAGTGTCATCATCGAACAGATTATAGCGGGGGTAGAGTATAACGTTTTGATCTCCGACCCGACCGGGTCGAAATTCGAAATGGCGGCCTGCTCTTTCGGGCAGAAGAAAGAGGACTTGGAAATAGAATCCATCACGACCTTGAATGCGTGTACCCGAATCGAGAAACTGTTGGAGCGGGAAGAGAAGGTCGGCGGGAAGCTCAACGTCCGGCTCGTCGATAATCTGTTTCCGGCGGGCGTCTATTTTTTCGACCCGCGGAGCGAAGCGGGGCGCATGATCCTCGTGCCGCACGTGCCGGAACAAGACGCGGCCGAAGTGCCGGGATTCATTTTCCAGCCGTCCCCGAACGGCCCGCTGGAACATTACTTCTCCATGTATCAACGTGTCTGGAAACAGGGGATTCCGTTCAAAGACTGGACGGCGGCGAACGGCTCGTACTGGCCTAAGAAGGCGTAGCGAAGCAACTCCTTTAACGCAGGCCGCGCCGACAACCCGGCGGAGGCGGCGGCAACAACGCCGAGCGGCCCCCGACGCCGTCAGCGGATTCGCGGGCGGGAGTCTCAGCACAGAGGGCACGGAGGTAATTAAATCTCCGTGCCCTCTCGTGTAATAGTGCGTCCGCCGCGCGTCAGGCGCATTAAGAAAACTATTGCCCTCATGGCCGGCCGGCCCGTAGTATCGGTTATGGGGAGGTCGCCGTATGAGAAGACAGGTATCGGGAATGCTGGCCGGGGTGCTCGCCTTCTTATTAGGGGCGGCGAGCTACTCCTTCGGGGCGTACCACGACGGGAAGGTGGACGCGTACCTTGATCTGATGCGGGGCAAATACCAGACCCGCGCATTCGGGCATCTGGCCGCCACCCCGTACCGGGATTTACTTTCGAGGAAGTACGGCATCGGGCAGGAGGTGGTGGCCGGGTGCATCGTCACGCGCGAGGAGGCGGAAGAGGCGCGCGGCTATAACGAGGTCATGGAGGCCGCCATCAAGCGCCGGTTCGGTAAAGATATTTTTAGCGTAACGCGGCTGGAAGCCGAACTGACCCATGGGGGGAGTTGAATCCCCAAAGTCGGCGGCCCGTGAAATAACCTGACCCGGCCTTCAGACGCCGACCGCGCCCGCCAACGGCATCCACCCGACCCTCATCAGCCCGGATGCCCCCGCCAGCTTGAATGATTTCGCGGTTAGTATGCGCGCGAGGAGACGCGATGCGGACGAATGTTATTCTTGTAGATTTCGAGAACGTTCAGCCCAAGGACATCGGCTTACTGAAGGGCGGGCCTTTCAAGGTCAAAGTGTTTCTGGGGCCGAACCAGTCCAAGGTGCCGGTGACGCTCGCGGCGGCCCTCCAGACCCTCGGCGGCAATGCCGAATACGTGTGTCTGGAAACGGCCGGCAATAACGCCGTCGATTTCCACATCGCCTACTACATAGGCGTCCTTTCGTCCGAGGACCCGACCGCCTGCTTCCACATCATTTCAAAGGATAGCGGCTTTGACCCGCTGATAAAGCACCTCAGGGGGCGAAAAATTTTCGTTCATCGTTCTACCTGTATCGCGGACTTACCCTGCTTTAAACCAGCCCTCACGGCCGGCTCCGAGATTCAGGTTAAAGCCGCTATGGCAGACTTGATACGCCGTAAAGCGGCCAAGCCCCAGACAAAGAAGTCCCTCATCAGCACGCTGAATGCGCTCTTCAAGAAGGAGCTTTCGGAGCAACAACTTTCACAGTTGTTCGAGACACTGTGCACTCGCGGCGTGGTGAAGCTTGACGGGACTAAAGTCTCTTATGACTTGCCCGCCGCGCCGTAACAACGCACGCACTCGACCGCTTCGAGAGACGGCCCTGTCGGGCGCGGGATGGACGAGGGCACGGAGGTAATTAAATCTCCGTGCCCTCTGTGTTATCTTCTCGGTCAAGTCTTAGTCGAAACCTTCCGCCGGAGCCGAGAACCCGATGCCAGAGACGAAGAGCCTCCCAGCGCGCACCCTGCTCGTGTGCGCAATTCTTTTGTGCCTCGCCGTCGCCGCGCCCGCCCAGCAGCCGACCCCGCAGCCGACGACCACCCCCGCGACGCCCGAGACGCCCGAGGACGCGGCCACGGAGACGAAGACCTTCGACCGCCTTGAGTGGCGCAACATCGGCCCGGCCAACATGAGCGGGCGCGTCGCGGACGTGGAAGGCGTCGCCGGCAACCCCAACGTCGTCTACGTCGCCTCGGCCTCGGGCGGACTCTGGAAGACCACGAACGGCGGCGTGCGCTGGACCCCCGTCTTCGAGCGGCAGGGCACCATCTCTATCGGCGACATCGCGTTGGAGCCCGGCAACCCCGAAGTCATCTGGCTCGGCGCGGGCGAGTCGGCCGTCCGCAACTCCGTCTCCTTCGGCGACGGCGTCTACAAGTCAACCGACGGCGGCCGGACGTGGCAGCACATGGGCCTGCGCGACAGCGCCCACATCTCCAAAGTCTTAATACACCCGCGCAACCCCGACACGGTCTACGTCGGCGCGCAAGGCCACGCCTTCGGCCCCAACGAGGAGCGCGGCGTCTTCATGACGACCGACGGCGGCAAAACTTGGTCGAAGACTCTGTACACGGACGCCGAGCACGGCGTCGCCGACATGGACATCGACCCCACGAACCCCAACATCCTCTACGCCGTGATGTGGAAGTTCCGCCGCACGCCCTGGACGCACACGAGCGGCGACGAGAAGGGCGGGTTGTATAAATCAATCGACGGCGGCCGGACGTGGAAGAAGCTCGAAGGCGGCCTTCCCAAACTCGTCGGCCGGATGGGCGTGGCCGTCGCCCCGTCGGCCCCCAACGTCGTCTACTGCATCACGGAGGCGAAGGACGGCACGCTCTACCGCTCCGACGACCGCGGCGAGACGTGGCGCAACGTCTCGAAGCAGACCTCCATCGTCTCGCGCGGCTTCTACTACACGCACGTCCGCGTTGACCCGCAGAACGAGAACCGCGTCTACGCCGTCGCCTCCACCCTCTTCGTCTCCGTGGACGGCGGGCGCAACTTCCGCTCCATCACGGGGCGCACGCACATCGACTACCACGCGCTCTGGATCGACCCCCAGAACCCGCGCCGCATCTGGCAGGGTCAGGACGGCGGCGCGGCCGTCAGCCACGACGGCGGCGAGACGTGGAAGGTCATCGAAAACCTCCCCGTCGGCCAGTTCTATCAGGTCTTCGCCGACAACCGTCAGCCCTTCTACTGGCTCTCCGGCGGCTTGCAGGACAACGGCACCTGGACCGGCCCGTCGCGCACGCGCGAGCCCGTCGGCATCCAGAACGACGACTGGCGCATGATCTCCTTCGGCGACGGCTTCTTCGCCATCGCGCACCCGGACGACCCCGACCTTTACCTGACCGAGTCGCAGGGCGGCAACGTCGTCCGCACCGACATGCGCAACCGCGAGCAGCAGTTGGTCGTGCCCTACATGGGCGACGACGGCGGCCCGGCCTCGTTCGCCAAGTTCCGCTTCAACTGGAACTCGCCGCTCGTGCTCTCGCCGAACGACAAGAACACCGTCTACCTCGGCGGCAACGTCGTCTTCCGCTCGACCGACTTCGGCAAGACCTGGTCGCAGATAAGCCCCGACCTGACCGCCAACGACAAGGAGCGGCAGAAGGACGCGGGCGGCCCCGTCGCCTTCGAGAACACGGGCGCCGAGTACTACGCGACCGTCATCAGCCTCGCCGAGTCGCCCTTGAAGCCCGGCACCGTCTGGGCGGGCACGGACGACGGCCAGCTACAGGTGACGACGGACGGCGGCAAGAACTGGCGCAACCTGACGAAGAACGTGCCGAACCTGCCCCAAGGCTCGCCCGTCTCGCACGTCGAGCCTTCGCGCACGGACGCGGGGCTGGCCTACGTCTCCTTCGACCGCCACCAGTTGGACGACCGGCGCCCCTACGTCTTCAAGACGGCGGACGGCGGGCGCACCTTCCAGAACATCACGGGGAACCTGCCCGCCAGCGCCTACGTCTGGGTCGTGCGCGAAGACCCGAAGAACACGCGGCTCCTTTACGCGGGGACGGAACTCGGCCTCTACGTCTCTTACACGGGCGGGAACAACTGGACGAGCCTCGCG
>DASZEK010000007.1:0-81500 GCA_035941045.1 Pyrinomonadaceae bacterium
GCGGCCGTCCTCTTCGACGCGCTCAAGGCCGCCAAGGCGCGCAAGTCGGACGTGCTCATCGTGGACACGGCCGGGCGGTTGCACAACAAGTCGAACCTGATGGCCGAGCTTGAGAAGATGAAGCGCGTGGCGGGCCGCGAGGTCGAAGGCGCGCCGCACGAGACGCTGCTCGTCCTCGACGCCGTGACGGGCCAGAACGGGCTCGAACAGGCGCGGCAGTTCTTGAAGACGGCCAACGTGACCGGCATCGTCCTGACCAAGCTCGACGGGACGGCCAAGGGCGGCATCGCCGTCGCCATCTCGCGCGAGCTGGGCCTGCCCATCCGCTACGCGGGCATCGGCGAGAAGGTGGACGACCTCGTCGTCTTCGACGCGGAGCAGTACGTCAACGGACTGTTCGCATAGATTGACTTCAAGCTCAAGACTCCAGACTCCAGACTCTTCCGACGAGCGCATGATGGCGCGCGCGCTCGAACTCGCCGCGCGCGGGGTCGGGCTCGTCAGCCCCGGCCCGCTCGTCGGCTGCGTCGTCGCGGGCGAGGGCGGCGAAGTCTTCGGCGAGGGCTTCTACGTCTACGAAGGTGTGAAGCACGCCGAGACGCTGGCGCTCGAACAGGCGGGCGACCGCGCGCGCGGCGCGACCGCCTACGTCTCTTTGGAGCCGCACGCGCACACGGGGCGGACGCCGCCCTGCACGGAGGCTTTAATCCGAGCGGGCGTCGCGCGCGTGGTCGCGCCCATCGAAGACCCGAACCCGCTCGTCTCGGGCCGCGGCTTCGAGCGGCTGCGCGGGGCCGGCGTCGCCGTGACGGTCGGCGTGCTGTCCGAAGAGGCGAGCCGCCTTAACGAGAAGTACGTCCACGCCGTTCGCACGGGCCGCCCCTTCGTCCACCTCAAGCTCGCCTGCTCGCTCGACGGCCGCATCGCGACGCGGACCGGCGACGCGCGCTGGATAACGGGCGAGGAGGCCCGCGCGCGCGTCCACCTCCTGCGCCACGAGTACGACGCCGTGCTCGTCGGCTCGGGCACGGCCGCGGCCGACGACCCTTTGCTCACCGACCGCAGCGGACTCCCGCGCCGACGCCCGCTCGCCCGCGTCATACTCGACGAACGCCTCCGTCTCAAGCCCGACTCGAAGCTCGCGCACACCGCGCGCGAGGCCCCCGTCGTCGTCTACACCTCGACGGGCGCCGACCCGCGCGCCGCCGCGGCGCTCGAAGCCTGCGGCGTCGAAGTCGTCCGCGAGCACGGGGCTCAGCGCGACCCCGCGTCGGTGCTCGAACACCTCGGCGGGCGCGGCATCCAGGGTCTTCTCGTCGAAGGCGGCTCGAACGTCGCGGGCGCCTTCCTCGGGGCCGGCCTCGTCAACAAGGCCAGCTTCTTCATCGCCCCCATCATCCTCGGCGGCGACGCCCTCGGCGCCGTCGGCGGCGCCGGAGCCCTCACCGTCGAAGAGGCACAGAAGCTCACCGACGTTCGCATCACACAACACGGCCGCGACGTTGAAATCACAGGATACATAAGGGGTGACGGGTGTCAGGTGCCGGGTGTCGGTTAAGAGCAGATTGTCTTTACCCGACACCCGGCACCTGACACCCGTCACCCGCTTTCAGTTATGAGAGCCAAGAAGAGCCTCGGGCAGAATTTTCTGGTGGACGAGAGCTACGCGCGCCGCGTCGTCGGGGCGTTGGGGCCGCGCGCGGACGAGACGGTGGTGGAGATAGGGGCGGGGCAGGGGGCTTTGACGGCGCTGCTGGCGGAGAGGGCGGGGAGGCTGGTGGCCGTCGAGTTCGACCGAGATTTGGCGCCGCTGCTGCGCGGGCGGTTCGGGGGGCGGGAGAATTTTAAGCTGGTCGAGGCGGACGCGCTCGAAGTCGATTTCTGCGAGGCGGTCGCGCCTGCCGCCACGGCGCGCGTCGTGGCGAATCTGCCTTACAACGTCTCGACGGCCATCCTGCAACGCCTCATCGCGCAGCGCCGGTGCGTGACGGAGATGGTCTTGATGCTCCAGCGCGAGGTGGTCGAGCGCATCACGGCGCGGCCGGGTTCGACCGAGCGCGGCTACCTGTCCGTCATGGTCGAGGCTTACTGCGAGGCCGAGGCGCTGTTCGACGTGCCGCCGGGCGCGTTCCGGCCGGTGCCGAAGGTTTGGAGCACGGTGGCGCGGCTTGAGGTGCGCGAGAGGCCGGAGCTTGAAGGCGTTGACGAAGGGCTCCTGTGGCGCGTCGTGAGCGCGGGCTTCGCGCAGCGCCGGAAGACGATTCTTAACAACCTGCGTTCGGCGCCTGAGGATGTCCGCTCGCGCGTCGAGGCGGCGGGCGGGGCCGCCGCGGCGCTCGAAGCGTCCGGCGTCGAGCCGGGCCGCCGCGCCGAGACGCTGAAGCTCTCCGAGTGGGCGGCCCTCGCGCGAACGCTAGGCGAAGCCGCCTCCCCCTGACAGCGGGAGCGCCGCCGCGTGTGTTATACTTGCCTTCTTATTTCCCCTTTTTTTGACGCGCGGCGGGCGCCCTCGCCGCCCCGTTTGGAGAGAACTGTAAACTGTGAGCAAGCCAATTGAACTGATTCCGCTGGGCGGGCTGGGCGAGTTCGGGAGCAACTGCCTCGCCGTCCGCTACGGCGACGACATGATCCTCGTCGACGTAGGCATGGGCTTCCCGGAGGAGAGCGCCTACGGCGTGGATGTCTGCATCCCCGACTTCGACTTCCTCGAAGAGTACCGCGACAACATCATCGCCATCGTACTCACGCACGGCCACGAGGACCACATCGGCGCCGTGCCCTACGTCCTCAAGAAATTCAACGTCCCCGTCTACGGCTCCCACTTCACGCTGGCGCTGGTCGAGCACAAGCTGGACGAGCACAACCTGCTCGGCGACGTGCTCATGCACCGCGTCGAGCCGCGGCAGGTCGCGCAGATAGGCGCCTTCGAGGTCGAGTTCATCCGCGTCTCGCACTCGCTCGTGGACTGCTTCGCCCTCGCCATCAAGACGCCCGAGGGCACCATCATCCACACCGGCGACTACAAGGTGGACGAGACGCCCGTCATCGGCGAGCCGATTGACCTGCGGACGCTGCGCCGCTACGGGCAGGAGGGCGTCCTCGCCTTAACGTCGGATTCGACGAACGCGACCGTCCCCGGCCGCACCCCCTCGGAGCGCGCCGTCATCCCCGACTTCGAGGAGATTTTCTCCGAGGCCGAGGGGCGCATCTTCGTCGCCACCTTCTCCTCTTCGATTCACCGCCTGCAAATCGTCTTCGACGTGGCGCAGCAGTTCGACCGCAAGGTCTGCGTCCTCGGCCGCTCGATGGTCAAGAACGTCGAGATCGCCGAGCGGCTCGGCTACCTCGACGTGCACGAGGGCCACCTCGTCTCCTTGCAGCAGGCGAGGGCGCTCGACGACGAAGAGATCGTCTACCTCGTCACGGGCTCGCAGGGCGAGGCGCGCGCCGCCCTCTCGCAGCTCTCGACGCAGTCCTACAAGGGACTCTCCATCGGCGAGGGCGACACCGTCATCCTCTCGGCGCGCATCATCCCCGGCAACGAGCGCGCCATCTCGCGGCTCATCGGCATGATTTACAAGCGCGGCGCCCACATCATCGACGAGAAGCGGCGCCTCATCCACGTCAGCGGCCACGCCTCGCAGGAGGACATCCGCATCATGACGGAGGCCGTCCGCCCCCGCTTCTGCGTCCCCGTCCACGGCGAGTACCGGATGCTCTACCGCCACAAGGAGTTCTTGAAGAACCACGTCGGCATCCCCGAAGACAACATCATCCTCATCGAGAACGGCGACGTGCTTGAGCTTCAGGGCGACCGCGCGAAGGTCGTCGAGAAGCGCGAGGTCGGCCGCACCTTCATCGACGAGAGCGGCTTCGAGGAGATCGACGGCGAGACGGTGCGCGAGCGCCGGCAACTCGCCTACGACGGCGTGCTGACGCCCGTCCTCGCCGTCAACGAGGAGACGGGCGAGCTGGAAGGCTCGCCCGAAGTCGTCACGCGCGGCGTCCTCGGCCTCGACGGCGGGGGCACGGCTCTGGCGCGCGACATCCGCCGCGTCATCACCGAGACGGTCGCCGCGGCCACGCCCGCCGAGCGCCGCGACACCGGCCTCCTCAAAGAGCGCGTCCGCGTCGAGCTCAAACGCTACATCCAGAAACAGACCGGCACGAAGCCCGTCATCATGCCCGTCGTCGTCCAGGTCTGATCATGTTCGACGCGTCCGAGCTGCTGCGCCGCGCGAGGGTCGAGGTCGCGCCGCCGACCTTCGTCCTCGTCGGGATGCGCGACGACGAGTGGCGGCGCCTTTTAGAGAATCCGGAGCTGAGCCCGCGCGCCGAGTCGGTCTTCATGCTGCTGCGAGACGGGCGCGAGGTGACGATGCTCTGCGAGGAGGACGATTGGCGGGCCATGCGCCACGCCGCCCGCGCCGCGCGAGTCGAAGGCGACTTTCGTCTCCTTACCTTCGACATCGAACTCGCTTGGGACGTGGTCGGCTTCCTCGCGCGCGTCGCGGAGATTCTGGCCGGGGCCGGCGTCGCGGTCGGCGCGCTGTCCGCCTTCTCGCGCGACCACCTGCTCGTCAAGCAGGCGGATTTGCCCAAGGCGCTGCTCGCCCTCGGGCCGCACGTCGAGGAGCTTTGCTGAGATGGGTTACGACTGGCAGAACACGGTCGTCTTCCTGACGGGCGCGTCGAGCGGCATCGGGCGCGCGCTGGCTCTGGAACTGGGGCGGCGCGGCGCGCGCGTCGGGCTGCTGGCGCGGCGGGTCGAGGAGTTGATGAAGGTGGCGGAGGAGGTCGAGGCGGCGGGCGGCAAGGCGCTGGCGCTGCCGGCCGACGTGCGGCAGGCCGAGGACGTGAGGCGCGCGGCCGAGCGCGTGCGCGAGACGTGGGGCCGCGTTGACATCCTCATCGCCAACGCCGGCATGAGCACGACGACGGCCGCGACGGCGCTCCGGGCCGACGAGGCCGGCGACGTGATTTCCGTCAACGTCATCGGCGTCGTCAACAGCGTCGCCGCCGTCCTCCCCGACATGATTGAGAAGAAGCGCGGCCACCTCGTCGCCATCTCCAGCCTCGCCGCCTACCGCGGGCTGCCGAAGTCGGGCGCCTACAGCGCGAGCAAGGCGGCCGTCTCGACGCTCTTCGAGAGCCTGCGGCTCGACCTCCGGCAGAGCGGCGTTGACGTGACGGTCATCCACCCCGGCTTCATCCGCACGCCGATGACGGCCGACCGCAAGACCAAACTCCCTTTCCTGCTCGAAGTGGACGACGCGGCCTGCCGCATCCTGCGCGCCATAGAAAGGCGCGCGCGCACCTACGCCTTCCCGTGGCAGCTCGCCTCGGTCGTCCGCGTCATCCGCCACATTCCCGGCCGCCTCTACGACAGCTTCGCTTCGAGAAGGTCGTTCCGCGACTAAGAAAACATGAATCTCATTCAGGCCATCATCCTCGGCGTCGTTCAGGGGTTGACCGAGTTCATCCCCGTCAGCTCGACGGCCCACCTGATTTTCGCGACGCGGCTGACCGGGCTCTCGGCGTCGCAGAGCGCCGAGCAGTTGACGGCGACCATCGCCGTCATCCAGTTGGGGACGCTGCTCGCCGTCTTCGTCTACTTCGCGCGCGACATCCTCTCCATCACGTTCGCCTTCGTCCGCGACCACCTCGCGCTCCTGGGCGGGCGCGGGGCGGCGCCCGGCGCCGTCGGCGGCCGGGGCTTCTTCGCGCGCCTCTCGAACGAGGCGCGGCTCGGCTGGCTCATCTTCATCGGGTCGCTGCCCATCGGCGTCGTCGGGCTGCTCTTCAAGAAGCAGATTGAGGGGACGTTTACGAAGAACCTGTGGGTGATTGCGACGATGATGATAGTGGTGGCGCTGCTGCTCGTCGTGGCCGAGAAGGTCGGGAGCAAGGAGCGCGGGATGGAGGAGTTGGGCCTGCGCGACGCGCTGGCCGTCGGCTTCGCGCAGGTGCTTGCGCTCATCCCCGGCGCCAGCCGCTCGGGCTCGACCATCATGGGCGGCCTCTTCGCGGGCGAGCGGCGCGAGGCTGCCGCGCGCTTCTCCTTCCTGCTCTCCATCCCCGCCATCTCGGCCAGCGGCCTGCTCGAACTCAAAGAGGCGCTGCACCGCCTGCCCGCCGGCAGCGGCCTCCCGCTCGTCGTGGCGACGGCCGTCTCCGGCGTCGTCGGCTACGCCTCCATCTGGTTCCTCCTGCGCTTCCTGCGGACGCACTCCACCGGCATCTTCATCTTCTACCGCCTCGCCGTCGGCGGCCTCATCCTCGCGCTCCTCGCGGCCGGCATGATACAAGCCAACTGATTAAGAGGAGGTGGCGGTGTGAAGACCGTCGGGACTGTCGAAAGTCTGTGGCGCTACCCGGTGAAGAGTATGGGCGGCGAGGCGGTGGCCGAGTCGTTTATCGGGTTTGCCGGCGTGTACGGCGACCGCTGCTACGCCTTCAGGAATTCGGCCGCGCGGAAGGGTTTCCCGTATCTGAACGCCAACGTGCAGCAGCGAATGCTGCTCTACCGCCCGCGGTTCCGTTACCCGGAGAGGGCGTCGAAGCCGCCCAATCTGGCCGAAGCCATGAGCATCGCGCCCGGCGTCACCCCGGCGAACGCGGAGCCGGGGGAGATGATGTTGGATGTCGTGACGCCTTCGGGCGCGGTCGTGGCGGTTGACGACCCGGCGCTGATGGAGATGCTCGGCGAAGGACTGGGCGGCGAGAATCGCCTCACGCTCGTGCGCTCGGACCGCGCGCTGACCGACTGCCGCCCGTTGTCGTTGATTAGCCTGCAAACCGTCAGGCAGGTCGGGGAGGAGTTGGGCGGCCCCGTCGATAAGCGGCGCTTCAGGTCTAACGTCTACCTCGACCTCGCTTCGGGTGAGGGGTTTGCCGAGGACGAATGGGTCGGCCGCCGGGTGCGCCTCGGGCCGAAGGCCGTGGTCGCCGTTCTGGAGCGCGACCCGCGCTGTAAGATGATTTCACTCGACCCGGACACGGGCGAACACAACCCGGAAGTCTTGCGCGAAGTCGCGCAGGGGCACGGGGCGTTCGCGGGCGTCTACTGTGCCGTCCTGGTCGAAGGGATGTTGTCGGCGGGAGATTCGGTCGAGGTGATTGACTGATGTGGGATGAAAGATACGGCACGGAAGAGTATGCGTACGGCACGAAGCCGAACGAGTTTCTGGAAGCCAACGTCGGCCGCATTCCGAAAGGTAAAGTTCTGAGCCTGGCCGAAGGGGAAGGGCGGAACGCCGTCTTCCTCGCGAAACGGGGTTACGCGGTGACGGCCGTGGACGCGTCTCAAGTCGGTTTGAACAAGGCGAGAAAGTTGGCCGAAGAGAACGGGGTCGTCGTCGAGTTTATTCACGCCGATTTGGCGGATTATGACTTGGGCGAAAACAGGTGGGACGGGATCGTCTCCATCTTCTGCCCGCTGCCCTCCTCGTTAAGAAAGCAACTGTATAAAAAGGTGGAAGCGGGGCTCAGGCCGAACGGCGTTTTTCTGATTGAGGCATACACCCCCGACCAGTTGAAGCACGGCACCGGCGGCGGGAATTCGGCGGACGTGATGCAGACCAAAGAGTCTTTGAGCCTTGAGCTGGCCGGGCTGAAGTTCACGCACCTGGTTGAGCTTGAGCGCGACGTGAGAGAAGGCATCTATCACACCGGCGTCGGCGCGGTGGTTCAGGCCATCGCCACGAAAGAAACATAACAACTCGTTCAACCGGGTCGCCCGGCGGCATTAGTCAGGGCTAACTCGAAGGAGGGGCCGGTATGAAACGTCGGCTGTTAGTTGTCTTGCTCTTGCTCGCCGCCTTCGGGCGCGCGCCGGTCTGTAACGCTCAACTCCTGCGGCCGCGTGACGTTGATAAGTTGCCTTCGACGCCGGCCGATAAGCGCGCCAGCTACGGGGCCGACCCGCAGCAGTTCGGCGACCTCCGCCTTCCGGCGGGCGCGGGGCGCCACCCGGTCGCCGTCGTCATCCACGGCGGGTGCTGGCTCTCGCCTTTCGCCGACGTGCGGAACACGGCCGCCCTCTCAAGCGCGCTCACCGCGGCCGGCGTGGCGACGTGGAACATAGAGTACCGCCGCGTGGACAACCCCGGCGGGGGCTGGCCGGGGACTTTTCAGGACGTTTCGAGCGCCGTCGATTACCTGCGGAGGCTGGCGAGGACGTACCCGCTCGACCTGAAGCGCGTGGTCATCGTCGGCCATTCGGCCGGCGGGCACTTGGCGCTGTGGGCGGCCGGGCGCGGGCGCTTGCCCAAAGGCTCTCCGCTTTACACGCCCGACCCGCTCAAGGCGCGCGGCGTCGTCAATCTCGGCGGGCCCGGAAACCTGCGCTCGATTTTACCGGCGCAGGAACAGGTCTGCGGCGCCAAGCCGATTACGAGGCTGCTGGGCGGGACGCCGGAAGAAGTGCCCGACCGCTACAAGGTCGCGTCCCCGTCCGAGATGCTCCCGCTCAAAGTCGAGCAAGTGCTCATCACGGGCGCACAGGATAGGGCGGTGCCGCCGAAATACGGTCAGGAGTACGAGGCGGAGGCGCGGCGCAGCGGCGACAAAGTACGCATGGTCGTGGTGGAGAATGCCGGGCACTTCGAGGTCATAGCCCCCGGCACGGCGGCGTGGCCGACGGTTGAAGAAGCCGTCAAGACGCTGCTGAAGATGAAGCCCATTGGGAAGCGATAGGTCTAAGGAAACGACAACCCGCCCCGCGGCTATTTGCCCGTAAAGGTATGAGGAGCCGCGCGCCGTCCCGCATGCGCGTCAGATTGTCGTTGATTTCCTTACGGGGTTTAGAGTATTTTCTGCCCGACGCCTTAAAGCCGGGTCGCCTGTGAGTTCGGCCTTGCCCCGCCGACTCGTCCGGTCAGCCGACTTCTCAACCTCCACTCGTCAGCCCGTAGTGCCGTTTAAGGGGAGAATTATGTCTCGAAGAGCAATTAGTGTCGGCACGCGCCGGGCCGCAGCCAAAGTCGTTGTATTGACGATGGCGGCGGCCGCCATGTTCGTCTGCGGGGCGCGGGCGGCGAGGGCCGATACAGTAGTCCTCACCGACGGCAGCGTGTCGGTAAATTGTAGCCCGTTTTCGCCCAACGCCAATGAGGTGAGCTTTAATCTGAGCGCGCCGGATTTTTCCTTACACGGGATTATCTCCGGCTTCGCGGGTGGGCCTTGCGGGCCCGCCGTCCCCGTCACCGTACGTCTGAGGGCCATCAGCCCGACCATCTATGACGGCATCGTCGGCTCCGTCACCTATCAGGGCGTGAGCACGATGTTCTTTGACGGGTCGTTAGTGTTCGACGGGAGTTCCATCAGCGGTTTCGTGATTGGCTACAATACTGACCCCGGCGGCCAGCAGTTATTCAGGGTGGATTTCAGCGGGACGGGGGTCGGCTCCACCGCGGGGCCGGTGAAGACCTTCAACGTCGGCGCCGTCCCCGAGCCCGCCACGCTCATCCTCTTCGGCACGGGCCTGACGGCCGCGGCCCTCTCCGCCCGCCGGAGGCGCAAACGATAGGGACGCGCGAGCGTCCGAGCGCCGCCCCCGGTACGGACCAGAAAACATTTCCGACCCTGAAGGGGTCGCACCCGCGTGCGGCGGTGCGACCCCTTCAGGGTCGGATTCATTTTCCGCGCCGAATCCGCAATCGAAAAATCCGCAATCGGTTGGCTGTGACTCCCCGTTCGGTTACACTTAGAAACAGCCCCTCCCGCTCGAAGGCTCGAACCCGAGACGGACTGAGGGCGTGTATTTAAAATGAGCGACGAGAGCAGGACGGAAACTTCCCCCCCTTTACAGCGGCCGCGCAGCCCGCGCGTGCCCGTGAATTTCCGCGTCGAGATTGAGGGCGTTGACGCTTCCGGCGAGGCGTTCAGCGTCGTGGCCGAGGCCGTGCGCGTCAGCCGCGCTGGCGCCACGCTCGTCACCGACGTGGACGTGCGGCCGGGCACGGCCCTGCGCCTGACGCCGCCCTTCGGCCAGCCGCTCGACGCCGAAGTCAACGGCGTCTGGACCGAGGGCTCGGAAGGGCGCCAGCACATCGGGGTCAAACTGCTCGACCCGAACGGCTGGTTCGCCGAGTGACCCGGATGACGGCGACCACCAGACAGGCCCCCGCGAGGCCGTGGCAACTGCGCGGCCTCCCGCGCGAAGGCGCCCAGGCACTCTCCGACGCGCTCGGCCTCTCGACGGTCGTCGCCTCGGTCCTCGCCGCCCGCGGCGTCACCGAAGAGGCGCGCGCTCGCTCACTCCTCAAGCCTTCACTCGAACACCTGCACGACCCCTACCTCATGCTCGGCATGCGCGAGGCGGCGGGGCGCGTGCTGCGCGCGATTGACTCCGGCGAGCGCGTGCTCGTCTACGGCGACTACGACGTTGACGGCACGACCGGCACCGTCGTCCTGCGCCGCGCGCTCTCCGTGCTCGGCGCCGAGACCGGCTTCCACGTCCCTCACCGCTTCACCGAAGGCTACGGCATCCGGCAGGACGTGCTTGAGCGCGCGAAGCGGGAAGGCTACTCGCTCGTCGTCAGCGTTGACTGCGGCATCCGCGCGCACGAGCCCTTGGAGTGGGCGCGCGCCAACGGCCTCGACGTTATCGTCACCGACCACCACCTGCCCGACGAGGGCGAGGGCGCGCCTCCGGCCTTCGCCGTCCTCAACCCGAACCAGCGCGGCTGCACGTACCCGGACAAGAACCTCGCGGGCGTCGGCGTCGCCTTCAAGCTCGCCCACGCGCTCTTCCGCGAGCGCGGGCGCGAGTCCCAAGTCGAAGGCTTCCTCAAGGTCGTCGCCATCGGGACCGTCGCCGACGTGGCCCAACTCGTCGGAGAGAATCGCGCCATCGTCTCTCTTGGTCTGGCGGATTTGCACCGCGCGAAGAATCACGGCCTGCGCGCCTTGATGGAGGTGGCCGGCTGCGGCGACGGGCGCGGGATGCGCGCCTTCGATTTGGGCTTCCGCCTCGGCCCGCGCATCAACGCGGCCGGGCGCATGGACGCGGCCCGCGCCGTCGTCGAATTGTTCGAAGCCGAGACGGCCGAGGCGGCACAGCGCATCGCCGAACGCCTCGACGCGCTCAACCGCGAGCGGCAGGAGGTGCAGCGGCAGGTGACGGAGCGCGCGCTGGCCGAGCTTGAGTTCGGCGGCGAAGAACTCGGCCCCGTCGCGGTCGCGGCCGGGCCGGGCTGGCACCGCGGCGTTATCGGCATCGCCGCCTCCAAAATCTCCGAGCGGATGGGGCGCCCCGCCGTCGTCATCTCCTTAGACGAAGACGGCACCGGCCACGGCTCCGCGCGCAGCGCCGGCAACTTCCACATGCTCGACGCGCTGACCGAGTGCGCCGACCTCCTTGAGACTTTCGGCGGCCACGCGCACGCCGCCGGCCTCGTCGTCCGCGGCGAGAACGTCCCGGAGCTAAGACGGCGCCTCTGCGCGCACGCCTCGCGCGTGATGTGCGAGGAGGGCGGCACGCCCTGCCTCGAAATCGACATGGAGCTTGACGCGGACGCGCTCTCGCTCGAACTCTGCCGCGACCTCGCGGCCCTCGAACCCTTCGGCGCCGGCTGGCCCCGGCCGGTCTTCCTGACGCGGGACTTGCGCGTCGTCGGCGAGCCGCGCGTCATGAAGGGCCGCCACCTCAAATTCTCGGTCGCCGCCCCCGACGGCCGCGTCCACGACGCGCTTCGCTGGAACGCCGCCGAAGACCAAACAGCAACGCCCCGCACGGGCCAGCGCATCGAACTCGCTTACACCGTCGAGGCCAACACCTGGCAGGACCGGACGCGCTTGCAGTTGGTGGTCGAAGACATGAAAGCCGGCGGCGAGTAAATGCAGGAGATTCGGCGCAAAAAAGTTTCGGTCCTCGGGCTGCGGACGGCGGCGCCGAGGGTCTTGCGCGTGGTGGCGCTGGTGCTGCTGGTGGGCGGCGTGGCGGCGGTCGTCATCTCTTACATGAGGATGAAGGACCGGCCCGAGTTCCGCCTCCGCTCGGGGCCCGCGCGGCTCTCGACCGAGGTCAAGAGCGTCATCGAGAACCTTGAGCGCCGCGAGATGAACGAGAAGGGCGACCGCCTCAAGCTCTACATGAAGGCGGCGCGCGACATCATCTACACCGACGGCCACCACGAGCTTGAGAACGTCTACCTCGAAGTCTACCCCGAGCAGGGCGAACACCCCGACAAGATCAGCGCCCAGCGCACCGTCTCCAACGAGGACGCCACCGTCTTCTGGTTCACCGGCGCCGTCCAGATAGAGACGCGCGACCGCCTCGTCGTCAAGAGCGAGGCCATCGGCTACGACATCCGCAACGAGTCCGGCGAGGTCACGGCCCCCGTCAACTTCGAGCGCGAGAACATCAACGGCCGCGCCGACTCCGCCACGCTCAACGCGCGCGCCAAGCACCTTGAGCTGCGGGGCAACGTCGAGATCACGGTCAAGCCGCAGGAGGGCGGCGCGGCGGGCGCGCAGCAGGCCGCCCTGCCGAACGTCAACCTGCGGGGCCGGCCCGTGACGATGAAGTCGCAGCAGGCCGTCTTCGACCAGTTGAAGATGATAGTCACCTTCGTCGGCGGCGCCGTGGCCGAGCAGGGGCAGGACGTGATGAGCGGCGACTCGCTCGGCGCCATCCTCAACGAGCAGCGCCACGTCAAGACCATCGAGGCGCGCGGCAACTCCTACCTCCGCACGTCGCAGCCCGGCCGCGCGGCCGAGGTCTTCTCGGGCGACATGGACTTCCACTTCGACGACGCGCAGAAGCTCCAGCACGCGCGCGCCTCCACCAACGTCCGCGGCCACACGCTCGACGCCGACTCCGAAGTCGAGCTGCACACGCCCGGCGCCGCCGACCTCGACTTCACCGTGCAGGAGGGCCGCAGCGTCCTCAAGGAGATGAGGGCCGGCGCCCGCCCCGTCGTCACGATGGCCGCGCCGAAGTCGAAGGCCGGCGACCCGCGGGCCGCCAGCAAGCGCCTGACGGCCGACTCGGTCCGCCTCCAGTGGCGGACGACGGGCAAAGACCTCGAACGCGCCGACGCCGAGGGCAACTCCGAACTCGTCATCGACCCGGCCACGCCAAGCCCGACGGCCGAGCGCAAGACCCTGAACGCCGCGCGCTTCGTCTGTCTCTTCCAGGAGGCCAACAACCTCGCCCGCACCTGCGACGCGACGGGCGGCGCCCGCGCTCGTATCGACCCCCTCCAGCCCACGCCGCAGCGCGGCACGCGCACGCTCACGTCCACCCAGATGACCGCGCGCTTCGCCGCGCAGACGCAGGACGTGGAGCGGATCGACGCCGAGGGCGAGGCCCGCTTTCAGGAGCGCGAGCGCACGCTCGCCTCGCAGAACATGACGGCCACCTTCGGCGCGCAGCAGGCGCTGGAGCGCGTGGACGCCAACGGCGACGCCAAGTTCAACGAGCAGGACCGCAACGGCCAGTCAACGCAGATGACCTACACGGCCGCCGACGAGGTGATACGCCTGCGCGGCGGCGAGCCGACGGTCTGGGACTCGCGCGCGCGACTGAAGGCCGCCGAGATTGATTCCGACACGCGCAACAAAATCTCCCACGCGCGCGGCAAGGTCTCGACGACCTACTACAGCCAGGAGCAGACGAACGGCGCCGCGCCCTTCAAGAACACGAAGAGCCCCGTCTTCATCGCCTCCTCGTCGGCCGAGTTCCAGCACGACACCGGCATCGGCATCTACACGGGCGCGGCGCGCGCGTGGCAGGACGACAACTTCGTGAAGGCCGACCGCATCACGCTCCGCCGCAACGAGCGGCGCATGGAGGGCGAGGGCAGCGTCCAGAGCGGGCTCTACCAGGCGCGGCGCAAGGAGCAGAACGGCGCCCGCACGGTCGTCCCCGTCTTCGCCACCTCGCAGCGGATGTTCTTCCACGACCCCGACCGGCTTCTTCATTACGAAGGCGACGTTGACATCAAGCAGGGCACCGAGCGCATCACCAGCGCCGTGGCGGACGTTTACCTCCTGAAAGATTCTTACGAGGTCGAGCGCACCGTCGCGCAGCGCGACGTGGTCGTCACGCAGCCCGGCAAGCGCGGCACCGGCGACTGGGCGCAGTACACGGCGGCCGACGAGACGATAGTCCTGACGGGCTCGCCCGCGCGCGTCGCCGACGCCGAGCGCGGCACCTCCGAGAGCCGCCGCATGGTCGTCCACCTGCGCGAAGACCGCGTGGTGAGCGACGGCGGCGGCGAAGGCCAGAAGCAGACGACCGGCCGCGTCCGCACGACTCATAAGATTAAAAAGCAAAGTGGCAACTGAGCAGGTGACAACCGAGGCCGCGGCCGCTGGGCGTGACGCGCACGACTTGCGCGAGCCGAGCGCGCAGGCTTTGGCCGCTTCGGGGCTGGTGAAGAGTTACGGGCGGCGGCGGGTGGTGGACGGCGTCCGCCTGCACGTCGAGCCGGGCGAGGTCGTCGGCCTGCTCGGCGCGAACGGGGCGGGGAAGACGACGACCTTTTACATGATCATCGGCCTTGAGCGCCCCGACGGCGGGCGCATCACGCTCGCGGGCCGCGACATCACGCGGCTCCCGATGTACCTGCGCGCGCGCCTCGGCGTCGGCTATCTGCCGCAGGAGCCTTCCGTCTTCCGCAAGATGACGGCGGCCGAGAACATCCTCGCCATCCTTGAGACGCTCGGCATCCCGCGCCGCGAAAGGCTCAAGCGTCTGGAAGAACTGCTCGAAGAGTTCGGCCTCCAGCAAGTGCGCCACACGCGCGGCGACACGCTCTCGGGCGGCGAGCGGCGCCGCACGGAAATCGCGCGCGCCCTCGCCACCGAGCCCCAGTTCATCCTCTTGGACGAGCCCTTCGCCGGCATCGACCCGAAGGCCGTGGACGACATCCAGCAGATGATTCTTTACCTGCGGCGGCGCGGCATCGGCATCCTCATCACCGACCACAACGTCCGCGAGACGCTCGGCGTCACCGACCGCGCCTACATCATGGCCGACGGCCGCATCTTCCGCTCCGGCCCGCCGCTCACGCTCACCGAAGACCCGGAGGTCCGCCGCCTCTACCTCGGCGAAAAGTTCCGCATGTAGTGGAGGGCTGTACACGTCGCGGCCACAAATCGGTTATAATCCGTCCCGAGCCGTTCGCAGACGGCACCCGATACTGAATAAGTTAATAGCCCCGAGAGTCGTTTATCCGAGAAGGGTATGTCGGTTAAGCTCACTACCAATTTGTCGCAGCGCCTCGTCCTGACGCCCCAGTTGCGCCAGCGCATCGAGATGCTCCAGATGACCTCCATCGAGCTGACGGACCTCATCCAGCAGCAGATGCTCGAAAACCCCGTGCTCGAAGAGGTCGCGCAGCAGGACGAGAAGCGCGAGATCGAGACCGAGATTCTGGACCAGCTCGCCGGGGCGCCCGACGACGCCGTCCCCTTCGAGCCGTCCGCGCCCGAAGCCGCCAACGGCAACCTCTCGGCCAACGGCGCGGGCGAGCTTCAGGCACCGGCCGAAACGAGTTTCGAGGGCGACTCGGCCGCCGCCGCGCCCGAGTCGGAGTTCGACGGCGAGCCGGCCGAGCGCGACCGCGACGCCTTCGAGGAGATAGACTTCGGGCGCGAGTTCCAGGACTACCTCGACCCCGGCTACAAGACGCAGGAGTTCGAGTACAAGGAGGACGCGCCCACCTTCGAGCAGTTCCTGACGCGGCCTCCCTCGCTCTCCGAACACTTGGCGTGGCAGCTTCACCTGACGCCCGCGGGCGAAGAGCTGCTCGACATCGCCGAGTTCGTCATCGGCAACCTCGACCCCGACGGCCGCCTCTCGGCCAGCAACGAGGAGATCGCCAACTTCGGCGGCTGGTCGCTGGAGAGCGTCGAGGCGGCGCGGCAGACCGTCATGCGCCTCGACCCGACGGGGTGCGGCGCGCGCGACGCCCGCGAGTGCCTGATAGTCCAGCTCGACGCCCGCGGCCTCGAAGAGTGCACGCGCGGCAGCCACAACTGCCTCGCCGCGCGGCTCATCAGCGAGCACCCGCTGGCGGACTTGCAGCAGCACAAGCTGCCGAACCTCGCCAAGCAGATAGGCGTGGACGTGGCCGAGCTGGTCGCCGAGATTCAGCACATCCGCAAGCTCGACCCGTATCCGGGGCGCCGCTACTCGTCCGACGAGCCGATACTCATCGCGCCCGAAGTCATCATCGAGAAGGTGGACGACGAGTACGAGATTTACTTCACCGACGACGGCGGGCCGCGCCTCCGCATCAGCCGCGACATGCAGCACATGCTCGGCCGGCAGGACACGTCGAAGGAGACGCGCGACTTCATCAAGGAGAAGATGCGCTCGGCCGTGGACCTGCTGCGCAACATCGAGCACCGGCGCCAGACCATCTACCGCGTCGTCGAGTGCATCGTCCGCCGCCAGCGCGACTTTTTGGACAAGGGCGTGCAGTTCATCAAGCCGATGATGCTCAAGGACGTGGCCGAGGACACGGGCATGCACCTCTCGACGGTGTCGCGCGTCGTCAACCGCAAGTACGCGCACACGCCGCAGGGCGTCATCGAGCTCAGGCGATTCTTCACCGAGGGCATGACGAACGAGGATGGCGAGGAAGTCTCGACCCGCATCATCAAGCTCAAAATCAAGAAGCTCATCGAGGAAGAGGACTCGCACAACCCGATCACCGACGACCAGGTCGTCAAGATTCTCGCGCGCGACGGCATCAAGCTCTCGCGCCGCACCGTCGCCAAGTACCGCGACCAGATGCAGATTCCGGGGTCGCGCGAACGCAAGGCGGTGGTTTAAGAGGTTTCCGGCAGTAACAATTCAGCCGGCGCGGGCGGGCGGGTGTTCGGCCTCGCACCCGTCCGCGCGGGCTCTCTCAAACAGGGGGGAACTGAGAGCTTATGGAGTTCGAGTACACCGGGCGTCACACGGACGTTACGCCCGCCATCCGGGCGCACGTCGAGGAGCACTTCGGGAAGATTGACACGCTCTTCCCCAACTCCACCACCGCCCGCGCCCACGTCATCATCGATGTCGTCAAGAACCGCCACATCGCGGAAATCCTCCTCCACTGGCGCGAGCACACGCTGACGGCCAAGGACACCAACGCCGACATGTATCAGGCTTTGACGCGCTGCATCGACAAGATCGAGAAGCAGGCCGTCAAGCTCAAGAAGAAGATGATCGAGCGCAAGCAGAGCGCCACGCCGCTCTCGGCGCTCGCGCCGCAGCCGGCCGGGGCAGCCGCCGCGGCCGAGGGCGAGGTCGAGGCGTCCCCGCGCCCGCCGCGCATCATCAGCGCCCGCCGCTATCAGGTCAAGCCGATGACGGCCGAGGAGGCGGCCCTCTCGCTCGCGGAAGACTCGAACCAGTTCATCGTCTTCCGCGACGCGGACACAAACCGCTTGGGCGTCCTCTACAAGCGCAAGGACGGCAACTTCGGGCTCATCGAGCCGTAAAAGGCCGGCGGTAACTTCGGAGCCGGAAGGCGCGGCGCAGTCTTCACCCGCGGCGGTGGATTCCTGAACGCCGCGCCTTTCCTTTAAACCCCCGATGGCCGACGCCACACACGAGCAGCCCTCCATCACGGTCGCCGAGTTCGTCGCGAAGGCCCCGGCGCGGCTGCGGCTCACCTTCCTCGCGGGCCGCCGCGGCGCCGAAGAGCGCCTGATAGACGTGCCCCGCATCCAGAAACTCGGCCTCGCCTTCGCAGGCTTCTCGCACTACGTCCGGCGGGGCCGCGTCCAGGTCGTCGGCCAGAGCGAGGTTCAATACCTCGGCCAGCTCACTCCCGACGCCCGCCGCGAGGCCATCCGCCACTTAGAGCTCGACAAGATTTCCTGCATCCTCGTCACCAAGGGCCTCGTGCCGCCCGCCGAGCTGCTTGAGGCGGCCGACGAGGCCGCGATGCCGCTCGTCCGCACCTCGCTCCTCAGCTCCGAGGCCATAGGCGCCGTCACCGAATATCTGGAGGAGACGCTGGCGCCGCGCGAGACGCGCCACGGCGTATTGATGAACCTGTACGGACTCGGCGTGCTCGTCGAGGGCGAGTCGGGCGTCGGCAAGTCGGAGTGCGCGCTCGACCTGATAGCGCGCGGCCACCAGCTCGTCGCGGACGATCTGGTCGAGGTGCGACGCACCAAACCCGGCCGGCTCGTCGGCAGCGCGCCGGGACTGCTGCGCGAGCACATGGAGATTCGCGGCCTCGGCATCCTCAACGTGCGCGAGCTGTTCGGCGTCTCGGCCGTCAGCGGCCCGAAGACCGTCGGCCTCGACATCCGTCTGGAGCGTTGGACCGAGGGGTGCGAGATCGACCGCCTCGGCCTCGACCCGCGCACGGTCGAGATACTCGGCGTCGCCGTCCCGCACTTCGTCCTGCCGGTGAGTCCGGGCCGCAACGTCGCGACGCTGGTCGAGACGGCGGTGCGCGTGCACCTTTCTCGCGCGCGCGGTTACAATGCCGCCGAGGTCCTGGCCGCGCGCCACGCCGAGCTGCTGGCACGGGACCGGGGAGACGAAGACGCCGCGGATGGCAGCTAAGCGAAAAGCCGAATCGGACGGGGCCGCCGCCGCGGGAGCGCCCGACGTGGTCATCATCACGGGCCTCAGCGGCTCCGGGATGTCTTCGGCCACCAACGCCTTCGAAGACCTCGGCTACTTCTGCGTGGACAACCTCCCGCTGACGCTGCTGCCGACCTTCGCGCGCCTCGTCCGGCCCGAAGACCACAACCGCCCGCACATCGAGCGCGCCGCCCTCGTCATCGACATCCGCGAGGGCAGCTTCCTCGGCCAGTTCCCGGCCGGGCTCGAAGAGCTTCGCGCCGCGGGCCTCAAAGTCTCCGTCCTCTTCTTCGAGGCTTCCGACGACGTGCTCGCGCGCCGCTTCAGCGAGACGCGCCGGCCGCACCCGGCCGACCGCGGCGGCGGCGACGGACTCGGCGAGGCCATCCGCCGCGAGCGCGAGGAGATGTCCGGTATCCGCGCCCTCGCCGACCGCGTCATCGACACCTCCGAGCACACGGTCCACACGCTGCGCCGCCTGCTCATCGAACGCTTCAGCCCCGGCCCCGAGGGCGCGCCGATGCGCGTCCACGTCGTCAGCTTCGGCCACAAGCACGGCGGCCCGCACGACCTCGATTTGCTCTTCGACGTGCGCCACCTGCCGAACCCCTACTTCGTCCCCGAGCTGCGCGACCTCTCGGGCCACGACCGCCGCGTAGTCAAATTCTTGAGCGACAGCGACGAGGTGCGGGAGACGTTGCGGCGCTTCACGGACCTCATCGACTACCTGCTGCCGCTCTACCGGCGCGAGGGCAAGTCTTACGTCACCATCGGCATCGGCTGCACGGGCGGGCGCCACCGCTCCGTGATGATGGCGAACGCCATCGCGCGCCACCTGCGCCGCGCCGGCTACGAAGCCTCGGCCGTCCACCGCGACGTGGGCAAGGCGAGGAAAAAACGGACGGCCTGAAGAACAGAGACGGAGGAACCTCACATGCTCTTTAAGAACGGCCTGAAGCGGGCGTGCATCGCAGCCGCCCTCGCGTCGCTCCTGACCCCCGCGGCTTGCGCGCAGAAGGCCCCGCCCGCGGGGCAAGATGTGACGGGGACGCAGAAACAGATGGAGGCCGCCATCCTCGGGCTGCGCGAATTCCTTTACTGCGACCGGACGCTCGACCAAGCCGTCGAGTCCGCGGGGGATGACGAAGACGAGAAGTTGAAGCAGGCCCTCGCCCTCGTCGCCGCGGGCGACGCGCGCGGCGCCGTCAAACTCCTCGACGAGATGAACCCCGGCGGGAAGACGGCCGGCGACATGCAATACTGGTTCGCCGTCGCGAAAGCCAAGCGGGCCGCGGGCGACGCCGACGGCGCCAAGCGGGCCGCCCGCCGGCCCCTCTCCGACGCCGAGACGCGCGTCGTGCTGCAAGCGTGGAGCGTCCTCCGCGAGTTGGGGGAGCGGCCGCCCGCGGAGGCCGCCGACAAAGTCCTCGGCGTGGTGGCCGAGGTCGGCGTTGACGAGGGGGTGATGATTATCGCCGGCTATCAGGACGGCGAGTCGCGCATCTTCTGGACCACGGGCGGCGGCCTGATAGGCACGCCGACGGACGACAAGGTCATCGCGGCCGCCAAGGAACTGGCGCGCGCCGGCCAGCCGCTCGCCGCGCAACTCCCCTACGCCACCGACCGGCCGCTGCCGAAACCCAAGCGCGTCAGGTTCTCGCTGCTCACGCCGGGCGGGATGCGGGTGGGCGAGGAAGGGCTGTCGGCGGCCGACGGCGGGTCGAGCAAATTCTCACCGCTGCACGCGGCGGCGATGCAACTGATGCACGAGCTGTTGAGGGTCTACAAGCAGAAAGAGCAAGGGCAGTAGGGTACAAGAATCGCCGGAGTGAAAACAGCCATGCCTGAAAAAGTCAGCGAAGACGGCGGGCGCGGCGCCACGGGGCCGCGCGTGGCCGGCGTCATCGTCTCCCACGGGCAGGTGGCGACCGAGCTTTTGGCCGCGGCCGAGACCATCATCGGCCCCGTCAAGCACATCACCGCCGTCTCTATCGGCTGGCACGACGACGTGGAGGCCGCCAAGAACGAGATAGGCCGCTCCGTCGAGCGCGTCAGCGAGGGCGCGGGCGTCCTGCTCCTGACGGACATGTTCGGCGGGACTCCGACCAACATCGCCTCCATGTTCCTCGAAGCCGGGAAGGTGGAGGTCGTGACGGGCGTCAACCTGCCGATGGTCATCAAACTGGCGGGCCAGCAGGGCGGCGAGGAGCTGGCCGAGGTCGCCCGCGAGGTGCGCGACCAGGGCCGGCACGGCATCTATCTGGCGGGCGAGCTTCTGGCGGGCGGCGGCCCCGCGAGGAAGGGTTAAAGGTGGCCGCGCGCGGCGTCCGCGTCGTCAACCGCCTCGGCCTCCACGCCCGCGCCGCCGCGCGGCTCGTGCGGACGGCCTCCGCGTTCAGGTCTTCAATCAGGCTTGAGCGCGCCGACCGCAGCGCCTCGGCCGACGCCAAATCAATCCTGAGCGTGCTGATGCTGGCCGCGTCGCGCGGCACCGAGCTGCGGGTCGAGGCCGAGGGCGAGGACGAGGAAGCGGCGCTCGAAGCCGTGTGCGGGCTCATCGAGAAAGGGTTCGGGGAAGAGGAAGCTTGAGCAGGCGAAAGGGCAAGAGGGAGTCGCGGTGGCGGGGCGTCGCCGTCTCGGACGGGGCGGCCGCGGGGCGCATCCTGCGCATCCACGTCGGCGCGCGCGAGGACATCTACCGCGTCGCGCTCGAACCGCCCGAGGTCGAGCGCGAGGTGACGCGCTACCGCGCCGCCGTGCGCCTGTCGCGCCGCCAACTGCTCGCCCTCAAGAAGCGCGCCGAGCGCGCGCTCGGCGACGAGCACGGCTACATCTTCGACGCGCACCTCCTCATGCTCGAAGACCGCAAGCTCAACGAGGAGGTCGAATCCGTCATCCGCGCCGAGCTTGTGAACGCCGAGTGGGCCGTCAAGGTCATCACCGACCGCGTGCTCGCCGTCTACGAAGAGATTAAGGACGACTACCTGCGCGAGCGCAGCTCAGACATCGAGGACGTGACGCGCCGCCTCCTCGTCGCCCTCTCCGGCGAGAGCATGTCGGGACGCCGCCTCACCCAAGACGCCTGCCTCGTCGCCGAAGAGTTGCTGCCTTCGACCATCGCGGAACTCGACTTCACGCACGTCAAAGCTATCGCGACCGACGTGGGCGGCTGGACCTCGCACACGGCCATCATCGCGCGCGGGCTCGGCATCCCGGCCGTCGTCGGCCTGCGCGACTTCTACCGGCAGGCGCGCACCGGCGACACCGTCGTCGTTGACGCGCGCAAAGGCGAAGTCGTGCTCCACCCGACGCCCGCGACCTTCGAGCAATACCGTTCGGACTCTTCGGCCGCGTCGCCGGCCCGCGCGCGCGTCGTGCCCGCCGAGGAGCTTCGCGCTCCGCTCAAGACGAAGGACGGCGCCGAGATTCTGCTGCGCGCCAACGTCGAGCTGCCCGTCGAATACGACTGGGTCGCGCGCTACGGCGCCCGCGGCATCGGCCTCTACCGCTCCGAGTTTTTGATGTCGCACCGCGGCGAGCTGCCCGGCGAGGACGAACAGTGCGCGGCCTACGAGGAGCTGGCGCGCGTCGCGGGCCGCGACGGCGTCACCGTCCGCCTCTTCGACCTCGGCGGCGACAAGCTCTTCCCGGCCGGCATGGAGACGGGCGAGGAGCGCAACCCCGCGCTCGGCCTGCGCGCCATCCGCCTCTGCCTGCGCCGCGAGCAGTTGTTGAGGACGCAGGTGCGCGCCATCCTGCGCGCCGCCGCGCGCGGCCCCATCGACATCGTGCTCCCGATGATTTCCGACCTGACGGACGTGCGCCGCACGCGCGCCGTCATCGAGGAGGAGCGCGCGCGGCTCGGAGACGAGGGGAAGGAAGTCGGGGCCGTGCGCGTCGGCGCGATGATAGAGGTGCCTTCGGCCGTCCTCGTGGCCGACTGGCTGGCGCGCGAGGTGGACTTCTTCAGCCTCGGCACGAACGACCTCGTCCAGTACACGCTCGCCGTTGACCGCGGCAACGACGAGGTGGCCGACTGGTTCCGCACGCTCCACCCGGCCGTCCTGCAAAGCGTCGGCCGCGCCCTCGAAGCCGCGGCGCGCGCGGGCATCCCCTCGAACGTCTGCGGCGAGATGGCGGCCACGCCCGCCTACGCGGTCGTCCTCGTCGGCCTCGGCGCGCGCGAGCTGAGCATGGCGCCGCCCTCCATCCCGCGCGTGCGCAGGACGCTGGCGGGCGTCGAAGCCTCGGAGGCCGAACGCCTCGCGCGCGAGTGCCTCGGGTGCGCGACGGCCGACGACGTGGAGGAGCTTGTCCGCACGCGGCTCGGCGGGCTCTGGCCGCATCTTTTTCCGCCGGAAACCTTGCCTCCGCCGAAAACGAGAGGTTAGAATCGAACACGCGCCCGAGGCCCGTTACCCGCGCGCGTCATTGACCCGAGAGCCCTTCACCCATTATTCGCCGCGCGTCGCACGCACATCAATGCCCGGACCAATCGAAGTCTCTGAGAATCGCGCCGTTTTAGTCGTTTATTGAGGGTGAAGAACGGGGCCGCCCCAAGCCGCCATGCCCGGCGGCCGCGGCCCCGAAGGGTGAACAAGGAAGAGTGCCGGAAATGAAGAAGTTCTGTACCGCCTTCGCCGTCCTGCTCGTCGTCTGCACGGCGGCGGGCGCGCGGCAATCGCCTTCTAACGTCCGCGTCGGACCCGAGGCCGAGGAGAGTGTCCCCGCGCCTACGCCCAGGCCCACGCCTAAGAAGGACGAGAAGAAGAATCGGCCCGCCGAGCAGAAGAACGAGCCGAAGCAGGAGCCCGCCGCGAAGCAGACCGACCCCGGCCGCGCCGCGAAGCAGACCGACATTCCGACCACGACGGCCGTCAACAACGTCGTGCCCGCCGACTCGTCCGCCACTCCCGCCACGAGCGACGCGCCCCCCAAGAACAACGGCACCGCCGTCCCCCCGGCCCCGACTTCCAAAGACTCGGCCGTCCGCGTCCCCGCCCCCGAAGGCGGCAAGGTCTCTTCGCCCCAACCCGCTTCGGGCTCGAACGCCGCGCCCGCGTCGCCCGCCGCCGCGCAGCCCTTGACGAACGTCTACCGCGTCGGCACCGGCGACGTGCTCGACATACACATCCTCAACGACCGCAACCCGCGCCAGTCAACGCTCTACACCATCCTCGCGGGCGGCGTCCTCGACTACCCGCTCCTCAAAGACCCGCTCACGGTCGCCGGCATGACGACCGAGGAGCTGGCCGCGCAGCTCATCGCCGACCTCCGCCACCGCGGCGTCTTCGAGCGCCCACAGGTCCGCGTCAGCGTCCGCGAGTACGCGAGCCACGCCGTCCTCGTCTCGGGCCTCGTCGCCGACCCCGGCACCAAGATTCTGCGGCGCGAGGCCGTCCCGCTCTACGTCGTCGTCGCCGAGGCGCAGCCCAAGCCCGAGGCCGGCCGCGCCGTCGTCGTCTCGCACACGACGGGCAAGACGACCGCCGTTGACCTCCTCGACGCGCAGGCGATGACGATGCTCGTGCAGCAGGGCGACGTGATAAACCTGACGGCCCGCCCGCCCGAGTTCTTCTACATCGGCGGCGAGATTAGTTCTCCCGGCCAGAAGAGCTTCAACCCCGGCATGACGCTGACGCAGGCCGTGCTCGCCTCGGGCGGCGTCACGGGCCTCGCGGGCGCCAAAGTTAAAGTCTCCCGGCAGGGCGACGACGGGCGCCTCGTGCCCGTCGAATACAACTTGCAGGAGATAGAAGCCGGCGCCGTCCCCGACCCGGTCATCCGCGCCGGAGACCGCATCGAGGTCTCGCGGGCGAAGAAGAAGTGAAGGAACCTCGGCCGCGCTCCCTCACGCGCGCCGACGTTCGAGGGCTCCGCACGCCCGTCTTGTCGGCGGGGTGCGGACGCTGTATTATCCTGCGGCGGGCCGTGCCGTAGTTTCACTCTGTCAGCCGTCAGCCGCCCGCGAGTCTCACGGCACCGGCCGCAGTCGCAGTAAAAATTGAGAACTCGCACCTGCCCGTCGGAGGATAAAAATTTTGAGTAAGTGGAATCGTTTAGGCGCGGCCGCGCTGGCCGCCGCGCTCCTGTTCGCCCCCTTTAGCGCCTCGGTCTCGCGGGCCGCGGCGCCCCTCGCCCCCCAGCAGGACGACACCCCGAGCGAGGCCGAGCAGGCGACCTTCAACAAGGGGCGCGACCTCTTCGCCAAGGGGCAGTACGACCAGGCCGCCGCCGTCTTCCGCGACTTCCTCAAGACGAACCCCAACAGCTACGTCGCCGACCTGATGCTCCTCTGGCTCGGCCGCTCCTACATCGAGCTGGGGCAGTTGCAGGAGGCCGAGCAGGTCGCGGCCCGACTCAGGCAAATCAAGGACACGCCCTTCAGCGAGGTCTACACCAACGAGCTTGAGAACGCGCGCCGCGAGCTGGCGAGCCGCCCCGCGCCAGTCCGCCCGCAGCCGACCCCGACGCCCGCGCGCACCATGACCGCCCGCGCCACGCCGACTCCGACGCCAGCGCGCCCGCAGCCGACCCCGAGGGAAGTGGCCCGCGCCACCACTTCCGAAACCCCGACGCTCACCATCAACGAAGGCGAAGCCGGCCGCCCGCGCACCACCGGCCGCCGCAACCCGCGCCCTTCACGCCGGACCGGCCTGACGAACCAGCCCGTCGCCGCCGCCACGCCCGCGCCGACTCCGACCCCGACCCCCGTGCCCCGCAGGCCCGTTGAGACGGCGAGCAACACGAGGCGCACGCCCGTGGCCGCGCCGCTCCCGACGCCGACGCCCATCCCGACGCCCGTGCCGAGGCCCGTCGAGACGGCGCGCGCCACCCCGCCGCCCGTCCAGCCCGTGCCCGACGCCGGCCCGCCGCAGGGCGGCATCAGCATCACGGTCAAGCAGGTGCCCGACCTCCAGTTGGCGCTGCGCCGCGCCGCCCTCGCCGCGCAGCCCGGCCAGACGATTCAGCTCCCGCTCGTCATCACCAACTCGGGCAACAGCACGGACCAGTTCCGCGTCGAGACCGACCTGCCCGCCGAGTACCAGCCGACCTTCAGCCAGGGCGGCAGCGACACCGGCATGCCCATCTTCGTCACGCCGACGATGGCGCGCGGCGCCAGCGCCGAGCTGATGCTCAACCTCCGCGTCCCCGACAGCGCCGCCGACAACCAGCAGCAGCGTTTCATCGTCCGCGCCGCCTCGCAGGCCGACGCCACGATTCTGAAGACGACGGACGCCTCGCTGACGGTCGTCGCCGCCGCGCTGACGGCCGCCTCCAACGCCTTGCAGGAGTCGGTTATGCCCGGCGAGACCTTCACGCAGCGCATCGCCGTCCGCAACCAGGGCAGCGCCACCGCCCGCGAGACGCGCGCCGACTTCGTCTTCAGCCCCGACTTCGAGCTGGTCAGCGCCACGCCCGCGCCCATCTCTTACGACCGCCCCTCGCGCACCGCCGTCTGGCGCCTCGGCGACCTTGAGTCGCGCGACAGCCGCGAGATAAGCGTCACGCTGCGCGCCGTGCCCGAGGCCCTCGCCGTCAACAGCCGGCCCGTCGGCCGCGGCACGATGCGCACCACGAGCCTCGTCATCGGCTCGAACTTCGACGGCCCGGCCATCAACGTCGGCCGCGTCCCGCGCGCTCAGGTCGATTCGGTCTCGAAGGGCCTGACGGCCACGCCCGGCGACACGATGTTCATCCCCTTCATCGTCCGCAACCCCTCGAACTACCCCGAGAGCTTCGGCCTCAACGTCGTCGCCCCCGGCGCCCCGGCCGCGACTGTCTACGCCGACCTGAACGGCGACGGCCGCCATCAGGAGTCCGAGCCCGCCGTCACGCAGACCGCGCAGCTCGACCCGCGCGGCGGCCAGTTCCCGGTCCTCCTGCGCGTGGACATCCCGCGCTCGACGCCCGACCGCCAGACCTTCGCCTACAACCTCGTCACGCGCGCCATGAACGCCACGGCCCGCATCGCCGGTGAGGACTCGACGGTGCTGACCGTGGCCGCGCCGCGGGTCCGCGTCCGGCCCGAGCTGCCGAACACGGAAGTCAGGCCGGGCGACACGTTCTTCTACCGCCTCGTGCTCGTCAACGACGGCGGCGGGCTTGCCCGCAGCCTCCACGTCACCGAGCACCTGCCCGACGCCCTTGAGTTCGTCTCGTCGTCGCCCGACCTGAGCCTTCAGGACATGCCCGGCGGCGGTCGCGGCATCGTCTGGCGCGTGCCTGAATTAGCGCCGGGCGACACGACCGTCCTTCAGGTGACGGTGCGCCTACGGCAGAACCTCGCGGCAGGCGTCGAGGTAAGCCCGCGCCACTCGCTCACGTACCAGGACTCGAACGGCAACGCCTACCGCGGCCAATGAGCGGTCCGCACGGGCGCGCGCAAGACGACACGGAGGCCGGCTCTCAAGGGCCCGGCCTCCGTGTTCCTTTTACGGCACGCCCGAGGCTCGTCAAGCTGCTCGTCGCCAAGGCCGCCCTCGACCTCCTCTTCGTCGCCGCGCTCGCACTCGGCTCCGGCTACTTAACCGTCCGTGCCCGCTTCCGCGGCGCCGTCGAACACGCCGACCCGCGCACCGTCCGCGGCTGGGTCGCAGACACCGCCGAGCCCGGCCGCCCCGTCGAAGTCCAACTCTTTCTCGGCGACCGATTCGCCGCCAGCACCGTCGCCGAAGACCCCGCGGGCGACGGCCGTCGCGCCTTCGTCTTCCACCTCGACACGCCGGCCGCCGACAGCGAGGCGCGCGTCTACGCCGTCGAACCCGGAGCCGACGCCACGCGCCGCACACTCCGACTCCTTCGATGAATCCGCAATCCGCTGGTCCTAATCCGCAGTCCGCGGCCCTCGCCGCATGGGAAATCGCCACGGTCGTCCTCTCGGTGCTCGTCGCCGAGTGGGTCGTGCTGTCGGTCGCGGGCGGCAGCGTGCCGGCGCTCGCCTTCGTCATTCTCACCAGCGTCGCCTTCATGCTCCTCTCCCACCGCGCGCGCGGCGAGACGGCCCGCGACGTGGGCTGGCGCCTCGACAACTTCGGCCGCGCCTCGCGCCTCATCGCCCCGCCCATGATTTTGACGACCGTGCTGCTCGTCGCCGCCGGCCTCTACACCTCCAAACTCGACTTCACGCGCTGGCGCGGCGAGGACTCGCTCCCCCGCGTGCTGCTGCTCGGCGTCCTCTGGGGCTTCCTCCAACAGTACGCCCTTCAGGGCTTCATCAACCGCCGCGCGCAAATCATCTGGGGCCGAGGCCCTTTTAGCGTGCTCGCCGTCGCCCTCACCTTCGCCCTCCTGCACCTGCCGAACCCGTGGCTGATGCTCGCCACCTTCGCCGGGGGCCTCGTCTGGGCGCGCGCCTACCAGAAGGAGCCGAACCTGCTCGCCCTCGGCCTCTCGCACGGCCTGATGACGTGGGTACTCATCTCGGCCTTCCCCTCGGCGGCGCTTCACAACCTCCGCGTCGGCTACAAATTTTTCGGCTAAAGCAAAACAAGCCCGAGAGTTAAACATCAAAAGTTTGAAAACAGCGGCCACCTTTGGACTGTACCTGTTCAACGCTGGTTTGCTATAATCCGCGCGCCGCGCATTGAGAGCAGGTCGGGCGGTCGCCGCCGCCACCCGAAAGGGTGACGGGGGAGGAAAGTCCGAACACCGAGGGGCAGCGAGCCCGCTAACGGCGGGGCGCCCGCCGAGTTAAAGGCTGCGAGAGCAGCACTTTACCCGGCCGGGCGACGACAAGTGCAACAGAGAACAGACCAGCCAGCGGGCCTTTCATCCTTCGGGGCGGGGGGCAGCGGGTGATGGGTGAAACGGTGCGGCCCTCCGGGGCTTAAAGTAAGAGCGCACCAGCGCGCGTGGCGACACGCGCGGCTAGGCAAACTCCTCGCGGTGCAAGACCAAATAGGGAGCGCGTCAAATAGGGCGGCTCGTCCGAAGCGCAAAATTCCCTCGGAAGGGGGATGCGCGCTACGCCTCCGGGTAGGTCGCTTGAGCCGTCCGGTAACGTACGGCCTAGAGGAATGATCGCCGCCCTCGCGGAAGCGTGGGAACAGAATTCGGCTTACAGACCTGCTCTCAATGCGCGGCACCCAAAGCTCTAAGACGCGCGGCGCACGCCGGCACCAACGCGACGCGCCCGCTCCTCTCCCCGTCTCAGGAGAACAATCGGAATGGCTAACCGCAAAGGCGTCTTCATCGGCGCTTACGTGCCCGCCGAGCTGAAGAAGGCTCTCCAGCAGCGCGCCACCAGCGAGCACCGGACGCTCTCGCAGGAGATCACACGCATCCTCGAAGAAGCCGTCAAAGGACCGCGCCTGCCGCCGAACTTCGTCGAGCGCCGGGCGCCGGGGCAGATGCCGCGACGCCGCGACAGCGACCCGCTCCCGCGCCGCCGCCGCGACGACCTCCCCTACAGCGGGGGCGACTCGAAGAGGGAAGAGTAGCGCGGGCGCGCCTTTAATCAAGTTTCGGCCCTTGAGCACGGCCCCGGCGAACGGCGCGGCTCAAGGGCCTCTGTCTTCAAGGGCCGGACAGCGTCGCCTTCGCCAAGCCATTTCTGATACACTCGGCCCACCCCGGTGCCTGCGCCCATGCCCGAACGAAACCTCTTAGCAAGACAGACCGCCTACGGCCTCGCCGCCGGGCTCCTCGTCGGCCTCGTCGTCGGCTTCTTCGTCACCAACGGACTGAACCGCCAGGAGCAGGAGAGGCTGCAAGCCGAGCTGACGCGGGCGCGCGCGGGCGGCGGCGGCGCGGCGCAGTCGAACTCGTCCGCGCCGGCCGGCGGGCAGAACGCCTCCGCGCCCGCGGGCGCCGAGAACTCCTTCCCGACCCTGACCGACGACCAGATAAAGACTGCGGTCGCCCGCGCCGACGCCGACCCCTCCGACGCCGAGTTGCAGCGCAAGGCCGGGCAGGCGCTCTACTACTACGCCATGCAGACGGGCAACGCCTCCATCCTCCCCGAAGTGGCCCGCCTCCTCAAACGCGCGCACGAGCTCGACCCGAAGGACTACCAGACCAACGTCCTCGCCGGTAACGCACACTTCCTCGTCGCCCGCGGCGGCGGCGGCGACGCGCGCACGCTCACAGAGGCCCGCAAGCTCTACGAGCAGGCGCTCGCCGCGAAGTCCGACGACGTGGTGGTGCGCACCAGCCTCGGGCTCACCTACTTCTACGACCGGCCGCCCGACGCGCAGCGCGCCATCAAAGAGTTCCGCCGCGCGCTCCAGCAGGAGCCGCGCCACGAGATGCCGCTCCAGAGCCTCGCCGCCGCGCTCATCGAGACGGGCGAGCTGACGGAAGCCGAGCGCAGGCTCGGCGAGCTGGAAGCGGTCAACAAGTCGAACCCGGAACTCGCCAACCTGCGCGCGCAGCTCGAACAGAAGAAGAACGCCGCCAAGGAGAGTCGTTGAAGTACGTCGTCGTCCTCATCATCCTCGCGGCAATCGCCGGCCTCGTCTACTGGCGCCTGCGCCCTTACATCCGCGGCGCGCTCCACTTCCTCGGCGTCTTGCGCGAGATGAGGCGGATGTCTTCCGGCTCGCCGCAACGCCCCGGCCCCGAGCGGCGTCCCGCCTCCGGCCGCGCGCCCGACAAGCTGATGCGCTGCGCCTCCTGCGGCACGTGGTTCCCGGCCTCCCGCGCCGCCGGCTCTCAATACTGCTCACACGCCTGCCTCGAACGCTCGGCGGACGCCCCGCGCCGCACGCACAAGTCAGCCTCTTAAATTTCAAGCCCCCGCGCGTGCCTCTTCCGGCGTCGGGTTGCCGGCGTCGCGGACGGCGCGGTCGGTGTCGGTAAAGAGGAGGATGAGCATGCCGGCGATGAAGAAGATGATGAGCGAGAGGACGGCCTGCCGGTAAGAGCCGGTGCTGGCGACGACGATGCTGAAGACCTGCGGCCCCATCCACGAGGTGCCGCGCTCCGATATCTCGTAGATGCCGAAGAAGGAAGCCTCGCGGCCTCGGGGAATCATCCGCGAGAAGAGCGAGCGCGAGAGCGCCTGAGAGCCGCCGAGCACGAGCCCTATCATGGCCCCCATCACCCACGCCTGCCCCGTCGTCTGCAACAGCGCGTAGGCGTAAATCACAATCCCCGACCACACGACGAGCGACACCAGTATCGCCCGCTTCGTGCCCAGCCACGCCGCGATGCGCTCGAACAGGAGCGACCCGCCGAAGGCGATGAACTGCACCATCAGGAAAATCCCGAGCACGAAGGCCGGGTTGTCGGGCAGGCCGCGCGAGATGAAAAGCTCTTGGGCGAGGAAGACCGAGGCGGCGCTGATGACGGTCTGGATGCCGTCGTTGTAGAGCAGGTAGCCGACGAGGAAGCGGAGCGTCTGCTTCAGCCTCCCCAACTCGCGGAAGGTCGAAACCAACTCCGTGAACCCGATTGTCAGGTAAGACCTGCCCTTCGGCATCTCCCGCTCGGGCGCGCGCGACTTCAGGCGCCGGAAGGTGATGACGGCGAAGCCGCCCCACCAGATTCCCGCCGAGAGCAGCGAGACGCGGACGGCGAGCCCCCTCGCGTCGCCCTCCGAGAGACCGAGCGGGCCGAAGACGCGCGCCGCCTGCGCGACGAGCAGGAAGTTCAAAGCCAGAAGGAGCCCGCCGCCGAGGTAGCCCCACGCGAAGCCGCGGCTCGAAACCTTGTCGCGCATGTCCTCGGTGGTAATCTCGGGCAGGAAGGCGTTGTAGAAGACGACGGCCGCGCCGAAGCAGACGTTGGCGAGGATGAAGAGGAGCCCGCCGAGCCAGTACAGGTCGCCCGTCACGAAGAACAGCAGGCACGTCGAGACGACGCCGCCGTAACAGAAGACGGCCATCAGCCTCTTCTTCAGGCGCGAGTAATCCGCGACGGCGCCGAGGATGGGCAGCAGGAAGACCTGCGAGCCGACGGCGATGGAGACGCATTGCGTGAAGAAGGACTTGGCGGTGACGGAGCCGAGCGGGCCCAAGCTTAAGACGACGCCGTTCGGGTCGCCGAGGCTGTGCTGGGCGAGCGCGGTCAGGTAGGGGCCGAGGAGCGTGCTGACGACCGTCGTGTAGAAGGCGGAGTTGGCCCAGTCGTACATGATCCAGCCGAAAATCTCGCGGCGGTCGTTGGCCTGCCGGCGCATACCGGCGTCTTCGCGTGCGTCTCGTCTGTGGTCTGTGCTCAAGCGGGGGCTTCTCCGTCGGAAAGGATTTCGAGGGCGGCGGGCGTGATGTCGGCGAGCGTAAGCGCGCGCCGCCGGACAGTTTGACGGCCCGGCCCCCATGCGAGCGTGGGGACGGGGTTGAGCGTGTGGTTCTTCGTCGAGAGGTCTTCGACGTTGCCGTGGTCGCTCGTCAGGATGACGGTCGTCTTCGTCAGGTCAACCCGTTCGAGCAGCGCGCGGACGAAGCCGGCGAGGGCCGCGAGGACGAGGAGCGCGCCTTCGACATCCCGCGCGTGGCCGACGAAGTCCGTCAGGAAGTATTCGTAGAGCGTGAAGCGGTGAAGCGCGGCGAGGCGCGCGAGTATCGCGGCGGCCTCTTCGGGCGTGCGCGTCGAAACGGGTTCGCCGTTCGCGGGGAAGCTCAGGTTGGTGAAGTCGTGGTAGAGGGCGCGGCCCGCCCTCAAGTCTTCTTCGGTGCGGAAGCCGAGGCCGGCGGCTTCGACGGCGACGGTCGAGGCGGAGACCCAGCGCGGTCGCTTGGCTAAGAAGGCCGGGCGGTAGGCGTTGGCGAAGAGGTTGGGGCCGACGCCCGCGCGGTCGAGTTGTAGGAAGATTGAATGCCGGCGCAGGACTTCGCGCAGGCGCTCGTTGGGAAAACCCTGCTTGTGGTGGCCGAGGAGGGCGGGCGCGTTGACGCCCGTCAGGATGGTCGTCTGCCCCGACGCGCTCTGCGGGCGGCCCTCGACGCCGAGGCGCGCGTCGGTCCTCGCAAGCACGCCCTCGAAAGGCAGCGTCGGTTCCTCGTCCTGAAAGACGGCGAGCGGCGAGGCGCGTTCGCCGAGCAGGTCGAGCGGGTTGTGAGGCCCGCGCGTGCCGATGCCGAGGCCGTCCACGAAGATGAGTAGCAATGACATCCGCCGGATTAAGTAGCACCCGCCGGGCGGGCAGCGCAAGGGCGACGACACGCCGAGGGCCGGTTTGTTATAGTGTCCGGCAGTTCCGGGAAACAGTTTCGACGGAGGGTTCGATGCGAGGCATGAGGCGTGTGTGCGCGTTGGCGCTCGCGCTGCTTACGAGCGGCGCTCTCAACTTTAATGCTTACGGGCAGGGCGAAAGAGGGAGGAACGTCGAGCCGCGCCCCTACTTTTACGAGCCGGCCATCTCGCCCGACCGCGCCGAGCTCGCCTTCGTCTCGGGCGGCGACATCTGGACGGCGCCGGCCGCGGGCGGCGAAGCACGCCTGCTCGTCTCACATCCGGCGAGCGACACGCGCCCGCTCTACTCGCCCGACGGCCGCCGCCTCGCCTTCGTCTCGACCCGGACGGGAGGCGGCGACCTCTACGTCCTCAACTTCGACACGGGCGACCTGCGCCGCCTCACCTTCGACGACGCGCTCGACCAGCTCGACGCGTGGTCGCACGACGGCCGCTGGCTCTACTTCACCTCCGGCGCGCGCGACATCAACAGCACGGACGTGTACCGCGTGAGCGTCGAGGGCGGCACGCCGATGCAGGTCTCGGCCGACCGCTACGCGAACGAGTCGAACGCCGCGCCCGCGCCCGACGGCGCGACGCTGGCGCTCGTCGGCCGCGGGTTCGGCCAGTGGTGGCGGCACGGGCGCAGCCACATCGACGAGTCGGAGATTTGGCTGATGCGCGGCCACTCGACCGACGCTTACGAGCGCGTGACCGAGGGCGGCGCCAAGGAGCTTTGGCCGATGTGGGGCGCGGGCGGGCGCGGCCTCTTCTTCACGTCGGACCGCGGCGGGGCCGAGAACATCTGGCAGAAGCCTCTCGGCGGCGGGCCGGCGCGGCAGCTCACGAAGTTCACCTCGGGCCGCGTGCTCTGGCCGAGCATCTCTTACGACGGGAAGACCATCGTCTTCGAGCGCGACTTCGGCGTGTGGACGCTCGACACGGAGACGGGCCGCGCGCAGCAAGTTAAGGTGACGAGGCGCGGCGCGTCGGCCGGGCCGTCGGTCGAACGCTTGAGGATGACGGACGGGTTGCAGGAGCTTGCGCTCTCGCCCGACGGGAAGAAGGTGGCTTTCGTGGCGCGCGGCGAAATCTTCGCGGCGTCTTCGAGCGACGGCGGCGACGCGACGCGCGTGAGCATGACGCCCGCGCCCGAGTCGCAGCCCGAGTGGGCGCCCGACAGCCGGCGCCTCGTCTACGTCTCGGACCGCAACGGAGCAGGCCAGCTCTTCCTCTACGACTTCGCCACGAACAAGGAGACCCAACTGACGAGCGCCGCCGGGGGCGACGACACGCCGCGCTTCTCGCCCGACGGCAAGTCGGTCGCCTTCATCCGCGGCGGGCGCGAGCTGCGCGCCGTGGACCTTGAGACGAAGCAGGAGCGCGTCGTCGCCGCGGGCGCCTTCGAGCAGCCGCCCATCAACCCAGACAGGCCGTTCGCGTGGTCGCCGGACGGGCGTTGGATAGCCTTCATGCCGGTCGGCGGCCGTCTCTACAGGAACGTCTACGTCGCGCCCGCGGCCGGCGGCGGCAAGGCGCAGCCGGTCAGCTTCCTCGCCAACTCCGGCGGCAACACCGTGTCGTGGAGCCCGGACGGCACCTTCATCCTCTTCGACACGGGGCAGCGGACCGAGTCGGGACAGCTCGCGCGCGTGGACCTCCTTCCGCGACTGCCGCGCTTCCGCGAGGACCAGTTCCGCGACCTCTTCCGCGAGGAGACGCCGAAGACCATCGCGCCCTCGCTCCGCCGTCCCGAGACGCCGACGGAGACCCCGACGCCCTCGCCCTCGCCTTCGCCCTCGCCTTCGCCCTCTCCGACGCCTTCGGCCGCGAGTCCTAACAGCAAGGCTGTTAAGCCGGTCGAAATTGTTTACGAGGGCATCAGGCGGCGCCTGAGTCTGCTGCCCGTCGGGATTGATGTTAACTATCAGGCCATCAGCCCGGACGGGAAGTGGGTGCTTTTAATCGGCGGCGCGGTCAACCAGACGAACGTCTACGTCTACCCGCTGGAAGAACCCACCGGCGCGCAGCCGGCCGTCGCGCGCCAGCTCACCTCGACGCAGGGGTTCAAGAGCTTCGCGCAGTTCTCGCCCGACGGGAAGGAGGTCTTCTACCTCGAAGGCGGGCGCGTCAACGTCGCGCCGCTCGACCAGTCGAAGCCGCCGCGCGCGCTCGCCGTCGTCGCCGAGATGGACACAGACTTCGCGCGCGAGAAGGTGGAAGTCTTCGAGCAGGGCTGGGAGTACATGAGCCGCCACTTCTACGACCCCGAGTTCCACGGCGCGGACTGGCGCGGGCTTCGCGGCGAGTACCTGCCGCTCGTCGCGGGCGCGAAATCGCCCGACGAGCTGCGGCGGCTGATGCGTCTGATGGTCGGGGAGCTGAACGCCTCGCACCTCGGCGTGCAAGACCCGCAGGGCTCGGCGCCTGTGACGACCGGGCGGCTCGGGCTGGGCTTCGACCGCGCGGAGTATGAGGGCGCGGGGCGGCTGCGCGTGACGGAGGTGTTGCCTCTCGGGCCTGCGGCGCTGGCGCGCGACGCGGCGGCGCCCGAGCGGACGCGGGAGGTGAAGGTCGGCGAGTATCTGCTCGCTGTTGACGGACGCGCGGTTGACGCGAGGACGAATCTGGACGAGCTTCTGAGTTACAAGGTCGGGCGGCGCGTGACTTTGACGGTCGCCGGGTCGGCGGACGGCGCCGGGCGGCGCGAGGTGGACGTGCGGCCGGTGAACGCGGCGACCGAGAGGGGCTTGAGGTATCGCAAGTGGGTCGAGGAGCGGCGGGCGTACGTCGAGCGCGCGAGCGGGGGGCGGCTGGGTTACGTCCACATGTTCGACATGTCGTCGGCGTCGCTGGCGCAGCTCTACGTGGACCTCGACGCGGAGAATCAGGCGCGCGAGGGCGTCGTCGTGGACGTGCGACACAACAACGGCGGGTTCGTCAACGTCTACGCGATAGACGTGCTGGCGCGGCGCAGCTACCTGCGGATGACGCCGCGGGGCTTCGCGGCGTCGCCCGCGCGGACGGTGCTCGGGCAGAGGGCGCTGGAGTTGCCGACGGTGCTCGTCACGGACCAGTTCTCGCTCTCCGACGCGGAGGATTTCGCCGAAGGCTACCGCTCGCTGCGGCTCGGCAAGGTGGTGGGCGAGCCGACGGCCGGTTGGATCATCTACACCTGGAACGTGTCGCTGATGGACGGGACGGCCTTCCGCCTGCCGCACATGAGGGTCGAGACGAGCGAGGGCGTCAACATGGAGCGCAACCCGCGCCCCGTGGACGTTCAAGTGACGCGCCCCCTCGGCGAGAGCTACACGGGCCGCGACGCGCAGCTCGACGCCGCCGTCCGCGAGTTGCTGGGCGCGAAGGTCAGTAAGGCCGGGCAATAGCGAGCCGGAGTTTTCAACACAGGGGGCACGGAGAAAGGCATTAAAGCTTTTCTCCGTGCCCTTTCGTGTTGAAAAACGCCTTGCCTTATCTCTCCGCGTCGCCGGAGAGCGAGTGCGCGGGCTGCTCGTCGGTGTCGCGGAGGCGGCCGTTCTCTCGGTAGAGGCGGAGCTTGTTGTGGAGCGTTTTTAAGCTTATCTGGAGAAGCTCGGCGGCGCGCGTCTTGTTGTTGTCGGTCTTCTGGAGGGTGCGCAGAATCATGCGGCGCTCGACCTCTTCGATGGGCGTGCCGACGGGGAGCGTGATGGTGTCCTCGCTGCGGCTGGAGGCGCGCTGGTCGAGCGGGTAGGGCGCGAGGTGGTGGCGCTCGATGGTCTCGCCGGAGCAGATGATGACGGCGCGCTCGATGACGTTGCGAAGCTCGCGGACGTTGCCGGGCCACGAGTGCGAGCGCAGCGCCTCGACGGCCGCCGGGCTCAGGAAGCGGGCCGGGCGGCTGTGGCGCTCGGCGAGTTGCGCCGTGAGGTGCTGCGCGAGCAGGGGGATGTCCTCCTGACGGCGCCGGAGGGGCGGCAGCTCGATGGTGATGACGTTGAGGCGGTAGAGCAAATCTTCGCGGAAGGTGCCGCGGCGGACGGCCTCCTGCGGGTCGCGGTTCGTGGCCGCAAGCACCCTCACGTCCACCGGCAACTCCTGCGCGCCGCCGAGCCTGCGAATCTTCCTCTCCTCCAGAACGCGCAACAGCTTCGCCTGCAAGGAGAAGGGCATCTCGGAGATTTCGTCCAAGAGGAGCGTGCCGCCGTTCGCCAGCTCGAAGCAGCCGAAGCGGCGCGAGGCCGCGCCCGTAAACGCGCCGCGCTCGTGTCCGAACAGCTCGGACTCCATCAGCGTGTCGGGGATGGCCGAGCAGTTGATGGCGACGAAGGAGGTGTTGCGCCGCGGGCTCAGGGAATGAATCGTGCGGGCGATTAACTCCTTGCCCGTGCCCGACTCGCCCGTGATGAGGACCGAGGCCGAGGAGGGCGCGACCTGCTCGACGAGGGCGTAAATCTGCCGCATCGGCTCAGACGACCCGACCAGCTCGCCGAAGGCGCCGCGGTCGCGGAGCTGGCGGCGGAGCGCGTCGTTCTCGCGCCGGGCGACGGCGTACTCGACGGCGCGCTCGACGACGAGGCGCAGCTTCTCGAAGTCAATCGGCTTCTCGAAGTAGTGGAAGGCGCCTTCCTCCCGGATGGCGCGGATAGCCATCTCGACGGTGCCGAGTCCGGTGAGGAGGATGACGGCCGTCTCGGGGTGGTTGCTGCGCATCTCGCGCAGCAGGCCGAAGCCGTCGAGGCGCGGCATGTAAACGTCGGAGATGACGACCAGCGGGTGAAACTCGTCAACGAGGGCGAGGCCGGCCATCCCGTCCGACGCGACGGCCGTCTCGTAGCCCCAGCCTTCGAGCATGTCGCCGAGGGCATCCGAGATGCTCTGCTCGTCGTCAACGATGAGGACGCGTCCCTTCGACATAATTAAGACTTTAGCATAGGCGGGGTGTCGGGTGTCAGGGGCCGGGTGACGGGGCAAAACAGGCTTTTAACCGGCCCCGTCACCCGCCGCCTGACGCCCGCTCGTAGTGTTCGGCGATGGCGCGGGCGAGGGCGGGGGCGGTGAACTCGGGGGGGACGATGTCGGGGCGCAGTCCGTAGTCGGCGGCGGTGCGGGCGGTGATGTCGCCGATGCAGGCGACGCGGACGCCGCCGAGGATGGGGCGGAGGTCGCGCGTGTCGAAGAGCTGCGCGAAGTTGTGGACGGTGGAGGCGCTGGTGAAGGTGACGCAGTCAACGCCGCCGCCGAGCAGCAGGGCTTCGACGCGGGCGCGGTCGGTCGTCTCGGGCCGGACGGTGCGGTAGGCTTCGACCACGTCCACGCGGGCGCCCGCGTCTGCGAGCGCGCGCGGCAAAAAGTCGCGCGCGACGGCCGCGCGCGGGAGGAGGAAGTTGAGGTGTCGCAGGCCGTCCACGCCGCCGACGTAAGCGGCGAGCGCGTCGAAGACGCCCTCGGCCTGAAACTTGTCGGGGACCACGTCCACGTGGACGTGCGCCTCGGCGAGTCGTTCGGCCGTCGCGGCGCCGATGGCGCAGACGCGCAGGGAGTCAAGCTCCTCGACGCCCTTGCCGGCCTCGGCGAGCCGGCGCAGGAAGTGCTCGACGCCGTTCGTGCTGGTGAGGATGAGCCAGTCGTAGCCGAAGAGGTCGGCGATGGCCTCGTCCAGACGTTTGTAAGATTCGGGCGGGACGATTTCGATGGTCGGGCAGGCGACGAGGCGCGCGCCGTAACGCTCAAGCTCGGCGGCGAACTCGCCAGCCTGCTCGCGCGCCCGCGTAATCATCACCGTCCGCCCTTCGAGCGGCCGGTCGGTCGAATCGTCTTTCAGGTCTTCTGTCATGCACGTGCGAGCAGGGAAGAGGCGCCGCGCTCGTTGAGGCGGGCGGCGAGTCGTTCGCCCGCGGAGGCGGCGTCGGCGGTCGCGGATTCGAGGCGGTCGCGGATGAGTCGGCCGCCGTCGAGCGCGGCGACGAGTCCGTCGAGGATGAGGCGGTCGCCTTCGACGGTGGCGTGCGCGGCGATGGGCACCTGGCAGCCGCCGCCGAGGTGGCGCAACAGGGCGCGCTCGGCGACGACGGCCGCGCGCGTCGGCGCGTGGTCGAGGCGCGAGACGAGCGCGCCCGCCGCTTCGTCGTCGGCGCGCGTCTCGACGCCGAGCGCGCCCTGGCCGACGGCCGGCAGCATCTCGGCGGGCTCGACGGGCGCGCTGATGCGGGCGGCGAGCCCGAGTCGCCGCAGCCCGGCCGAGGCGAGTATCAGCGCGTCGTAGCCGCCCTCGTCGAGCTTGCGCAGGCGCGTGTCCACGTTGCCGCGCAGGTCTTTTATCTGAACGTCGGGCCGCAGGTGTCGGAGCTGCGCGATGCGCCGGAGGCTGGACGTGCCGACGGTCGCGCCCTCGGGCAATCTTGAGAGGGAGGCCCCTCCGGCGTCCGTCCCGGCCTTGAGCACGAGCGCGTCGCGCGGGTCTTCGCGCGCGGGGACGGCCGCGATGCTCAAGCCTTCGGGGACGATTGTTGGGAGGTCTTTCAAGGAGTGGACGGCGATGTCCACGCGGCGTTCGAGCAGCGCCGTCTCCAGCTCCTTCGTGAAGGCGCCCTGCCCGCCGATGACGGCCAGCGGCACGTCGCGCATCACGTCGCCTTTCGTCTTGATGACTTCGACGCGGACCGCGACCCGCGGGTCGAGTGCTTCGAGCCGCGACTTGACCCAGTTCGATTGCCAGAGCGCGAGCTTCGAGCCGCGCGAGCCGATGACGAGCTGCATAGGGGTGCCGGGTGCCGGGTGTCGGGTGTCGGGTGAAGACCGCTTTTAACCGGCACCTGACACCCGACACCCTTCCTTTCATTCTTCGAGTCCGAAAATGTCGCGCCACGCCTTGACGTTCTCTTCGTCGCCGGTGTCGTGCGACTGGCGCAGGCGGTTGATGACGGGGTGCGAGATTTTGTTGACGGCGGCGAGCAGCATGGCCTCTATCGCCCTCTCCTGTTCGGGCGTGAGGTCGCCGAGGCGCGCGCGCTGGCGGCGAAACTCCTCCTGCGCGATGGAGCGCATCTTCTCCTTGAGCGCCCCGACCGTCGGGCCGATGTCGAGGCCGCGGAGCGTCTGGTGGAACTGCATCACTTCGGACTCGACTATCAGCTCGGCGCGCTCGGCCTCGCGCTCGCGCTCGCGGATGTTGGAGGCGACGACGGATTCGAGGTCGTCCACGTCGAAGACGAAGAGGTTGCCTATCTTGCCGACCTCGGGGTCCACGTTGCGCGGGACGCTGATGTCGATGAAGAAGGCGGGGCGGTTGCGCCGGGCCTCGCGGGCGCGGGCCGCCATCTCGGGCGTGATGACGTAAGCGGGCGCGGCCGTCGAGCAGATGACCACGTCGGCCTCGGCCAAGTGCTCGGCGAGCGCGTTGAAGTCAACGGCCGCGCCGCCGAAGCGGAGGGCGAGCTGTCGGGCCGTCTCGTGGGTGCGGTTGGCGACGAGGACGCGCGTGGCGCCCGCCCCCGCGAGGTGCTGCGCGGCGAGCTCGGCCATCTCGCCCGCGCCGACGAGCAGCACGGTCGCGCCCTTGAGCGAGCCGAAGATTTTCTTGCCCAGCTCGACGGCCGTGTAACTGATGGAGACGGCCGAGGCGGCTATCCCCGTCTCGGTGCGGACGCGCTTGGCGACGCGCAGCGCGTGGTGGACCAGACGGTGCAGGACGCGGCCCGCGGTGCCCGCCTCGACCGCGAGCGAGTAGGCGTGGCGGACTTGCCCGAGGACTTGCGGCTCGCCGACGACCATCGAGTCGAGCGAGGAAGCGACGCGGAAGAGGTGGCGAACGGCGGCGTCGTCGGCGTGCGTGTAGAGGTGCGCGCCGAAGATGTCGGGCGGCACCGAGCGCGTCTCGGAGAGGAAGCGGCTGAGGCGCGCGGCGGCGTCGGCGCCCTTCTGCCCCGGAGCCTCGGCCAGTATCTCGACGCGGTTGCAGGTCGAGACTATCAAACCCTCCCGCACCACCTCGCCGTCCACGAGAGCGCGCAAGGAGTCGGCGCACGCCTCGTCCGTGAAGGCGAGTCGCTCGCGCACCTCAACAGGCGCGGTCTTGTGGTTGAGCCCGACGAGAACGATGGACATAACACGCCCGAGCTAGCCGAGAACGTGAAAGCCGCCGAGGAGCACGGCCCCGATGAAGGTGCAGACGACGAGGGTGAAGCCGGCGACGCCGAGCCACGCGGCCTTGCGGCCCCGCCACTGGACGCGGTAGTGCAAGAGGGTCAGGTAGAGCACCCACGTCAGCACCGCGAAGAACTCGACGGGGTCGTTGTGCCAGACGCGCCCCCTGCGCGCCTGCGACCAGATGACGCCCGTCAGTATCCCGAGCGTCAGGAGCGTGAAGCCCACGCTGGCGGCCGTCGAGCCGATGTCGTCCACGGTCGTCAAACTGGGCAGCCGGTGGAAGACGGCGCTGAACTTCTTGAGGCGCAGCTCGCGCTCCTGCCACAAGTACATGATGCTCGCCGCAAACGCCACGAAGAACGAGGCGTAGGCGAACAGCAGCAGCGTCGTGTGGACGGGGAAGAGCCACGCGGCGCCGCCCTCGGTGATGTGCTGCCGCTCGATGAGCCGCGGGTCCGAGCCGATGAGCTGCGAGGCGAAGACGAGGACGGAGACGAAGGGCAGCAGCAGCGCGCCGAGCGCCTGCACCGAGTGGCGCAGGGTGACGAGCCCGTAGGCGATGACGAGCGTCCACGCGAGGAACGAGACGGCCTCGGAGGTGTCGGCGAGCGGGTAGCGGCCGTCGCGCGCCCAGTCGAGCGCGAGCGCGCCGGTGTGCGCCGCGAAGCCGAAGCCGAGCGAGTAGACCGTGATTCGTTCGGCGGCGCGGCGCTTGTTGACGAAGGTCAAGACGGCGTGGATGGCGGCGACGACGTACCCCGTCAGGGCTGCGTAAAGTAAAGGCTTCATCGCTGCGGTCAAAGGCGTGAGTGACGCGCGTTCATGTTGGCACAGTCGGGTTGAAATCTCAAATTCGGGCCCCGGCGCGCGGCCCCTGTTGAAACGGGCGCGCGCGCCGTGAGAAACTAAGACAGCGAAAGCTTCTCCGACATTTTCGCAGTGGGGGTTAGGGGGACGGATGCCGACGCGCGACGACGCCTGGGAACTGCTCTGCGAGTACACGAAGGGACAGGGCCTCCGGCAGCACGCGCTGGCCGTCGAGGCGGCGATGCGCGCCTCCGCCCCGCGCTACGGCGGGCCGGAGGCGGACGCGGACGAGTGGGGCGTGACTGGCCTTTTGCACGACTTCGACTACGAGATGTTCCCGAGCGCCGACGAGCACCCCTTCAAGGGCGCCAACATCCTCTGCGGCCGCGGCTACCCGGACAGGGTCGTCCGCGCCATCCTCGGCCACGCGACCTACACGGGCGTGCCGCGCGACACGGCGATGGCGCGGGCGCTGTTCGCCACGGACGAGCTGTGCGGCTTCCTCGTCGCCTGCGCGCTGGTGCGCCCGTCGAAGAGCCTCGACGACCTCGAAGTCTCCTCGGTGAAGAAGAAGCTGAAGGACAAGGCGTTCGCCCGCTCCGTCAACCGCGAGGACATCCGGCAGGGCGTCGAAGAGCTGGGCGTGGATTTGGACGAGCACGTCCGCTTCTGCATCGAGGCGTTGAAGCCCGTGCAGGAAAATATCGGCCTGAAGGGCGCGTGACGCGCGGCGCTTTAACGGAAGAAGTATCGGTCCGCGGCGGCGAAGCCCGCGTAGAAGAGGACGAGCGAGAGCAGGACCGAGATGGCCGCCTGGAGGACGCGCCGCCGGGGCGTGTGGCGGTAGACGAAGAAGCCGGCGACCGCGGCGGCGAGGAGCGGCGGCCCGAACATGAAGACGAGGTCGAGGGGCGAGCCGGCGTGAGATTTGTACTGGCTCAGCCACAGCGCGACCGCGCCCGTGGAGACGGCGGCGGCCAGCAGCGGTGCCACGAAGAGCAGCTTCCAACGCATCGAAAATTTTAATTTGAGTGGCCCGGCGAGGTTTCGTCAGAGCGGGCCCAGCATACCACAGAGGCCGCGCCGGGCGGGACTTTATCAAAAGACGATGGTTGCCAGAAGCACACTCCTTTTCCTTTCGCGCCAAGAGGGCCTGAAGGACTTCGCCACGCGGTTCAAGCCGTTCCAGCGGATGACCTCGCGCTTCGTCGCGGGCGAAGACCTTGAGACGACCATCGGCGCCGTCCGCGAGCTGAACCGCATCGGCTGCACCGCCACCTTCGACCACCTCAACGAGTCGGTCACGAACCCCGCCGAGACCGAATCCGAGGTCCGCGAGTACCGGCGCATACTCACGCGCATCGAGGAGACCGGAATCAAGTCGAACGTCTCCATCAAGCTCACCCAGTTCGGCCTGAGCATCGACCCCGAGCTCGCCTACCGCAACGCCCGCGCCGTCGTCGAGGAGGCCGCGCGCCGCCGCAACTTCGTCCGCATCGACATGGAGGACTCGCCCGTCACCGAGGTCACGCTCGACATCTTCAAGCGGCTGCGCTCGGAGTTCGACCGCGACACCGTCGGCGTCGTCGTCCAGTCCTACCTGCGCCGCACCTACGACGACGTGCAGGAGTTGCTCCAAATCCCCGCGCGCATCCGTCTCTGCAAGGGCGCCTACAACGAGCCGCCCGAGGTCGCCTTCCCCGACAAGAAGGACGTGGACGAGAACTACGTCCGCTGCATGAAGCTGCTTCTGAAGAGCGGCGTCTACCACGGCATCGCCACGCACGACGAGAAGATGATTGCCGCGACGAAGGCTTTCGAGCGGGAGGCGGGGATTGCGCGCGACGCCTTCGAGTTCCAGATGCTCTACGGCGTGAGGCGCGACTTGCAGGAGCGGCTGGCGCGCGAGGGCTACCGGGTGAGGGTTTACGTCCCCTACGGGAAGACCTGGTACCCTTACTTCATGCGGCGCCTCGCCGAGCGCCCGGCCAACGTCTGGTTCGTCGTCAAGAACATGTTCAAGGGCTGAAGAGTACCCTTATGGGCGACAACTACGCATGGGTCATGTGGACCGTCCTCGGCATCGTCCTCATCATCGCCGAGGTCTTCACGCCCGGCTTCGTGCTACTCTGGTTCGGCGTCGGCGCGCTGGCGGCGGCGCTGGCGAGCATGCTCGGGCTCCCGCTCGCGCTCCAGTTCTTCGTCTTCATCGCCGTCTCGGCGGCGCTCACCGCGCTCTCGCGCACCATCTTCGTCAACTACTTCACGCGGAAGGACGAGGCCGGGTCTTTGAGGATGGGTGCGGATTCGCTGCCCGGTCAGGTGGGGACGGTGGTGGCGCCGAGCAGCGGGGCGCTGAACGAGGGCGCGGTCAAGGTCTTCGGCTCGGTCTGGACGGCCTACCCGGCCGAGGGCGAGACGCCGCTGGTCGAGGGCGAGCGCGTCGTCGTCGAGCGCCTGCAAGGCGCCTCCATCTACGTCCGCCGCGCCGGCTCGGTCCCCGACTGGCGCGCGCGCGAGCTGCCCGAAGGCGGGGAAGGCGAAGCCTGACGCCCACGCCCCCTCACGCTCTCCGACTAAGCCTTCAAAGCTTCTTCAACCCGTCGTACTTCGTCTCGACGTAGAGGCCGCGGCCGTCGGCGACGCGGCAGCGGGCGCCGCCTTCGTAGGTCATGAGGACGACCTTCGTGCCTTCGGGGAACTCGCCGTCGGGCCGCCGTCCGCGGCCGTAGTAGTAGGGTTGGGCGCGCGCGAGGACGTGCGTGAACTGGTTGGGCGGGGGCGAGATCAAGTTGGCTCCGGGCACGAGCGAGCCTTCGTCGAGGACCTCGGCCTCGGGTCTGGTAAAGCCTTCCATCCGTCGAACACCTCCGTCCGCTGTCGTCATACCCCGAGCGGCCGGGGCGGGTTACTGGAGGCTGTCGTCGGGGAGGACGAGCGGAATGTTGGGCAGCATGATGCCCATCTTGAGCGGGCTGTCGGTCGTCAGCATGAGGCCCGACTCGGCGAGCGAAAGGAGGTTGGGCAGGCTGTAGGGCTCGGCCGCGTTCATGTCCACGACGTAGCCGAGGTCTTGGAGGCTGGCGATGGTCATCCGGCTCAAGGGGTTCTCGGCGCCCGCGACGAAGCCGGTCATCAGCTCGTTGCGGAAGACGGACTCGTGCCAGTGCAGGTCGGCCGTGCCCTGGCCGCCGGTGTTCTCGACGGGCACGTCCTTCGGGCCGCTGCCGCGCAGGACGCCGTACTCGCGCCTCGCGTTCTTGCCCGTGAAGGTCGGGTTGACGGTGCCGGGCTTCTTCAACAGACCCTTCATCCTCCAGATGGTGCCGACGCCGAGGACGTGGCCCATCTCGTGGGTGATAACGTCAACGAGCGTGCCCGCCTGCTCCATCTTCTTGAGGTCGGCGGTGTCGAAGGCCATCTTGCCCTTCGCCGGGAGGAGGCCGAAGGCGCCCGCGCCGGCGGGCCGCAGCCGCGTCGGGCCGGCTTGCCCGAGGACGCCGCCGGGGCCGTCGATGGCGAGGCCCTGCGCCTGGATGACGATGTCGTCAATCAGCTCGCCGTCCACGTTGACGGTCGGCAGGTCGCCGACGATGATGCGGCTCCAGCGGTCGGCGGCCGTCTTGAAGGCGTCCATCTGCGTCTGCGTCAGGCCGCCGAGGAAGCGGACCTCGATGGTGAAGGGGGAAGTGGAGTTGGCGAGCGCGAAGGCGAGCTGCGCGTCGGCGCTGGCCGCGTAGACCTCGCCCGAGCCGGACGACTTCTTCGGCCCCGACTTCTTCGAGGCGGACTTCTTCGAGGCGGACTTCTTGCCGCCCCCTTTCTTCGATGCAGCCATCTGTTAAGCCTCCTGTCGAAAGGCCGGCGGCGTGCGGGCCGCCCGCGGGCGTGTGGCGCGTTGGTCAGGCGCGGGCAAGATACGCTCAGCGCGTAGACAAGTCAACGGGCGGGGCGGGCGGGAAATCGAAGGTCTCGTCCAGCAACATCCGCTCGCCGGTCTTGAGGCGCTGGGCCACCTTCTCGTCGTCGGCGCCGTCGTCCATCCGCGCCAAAACCCAGCTCCCGAAGACCGTCGCCCCGCACTCGTCCGGCGAAGAGAAGTAGCCGTACATGATTTTGTTGCGCGGGTGGATTTTGAGCAGGAGCAGCCCCTCGATGTCGCCCGCCTCGGCCTCCGACCTCCACTCGCCGATGAGCTGCCGCTCGAAGACGGGGCGCGCGTGGGCGGCGTACTGCTCGTGCATCGTGCTCAGCGCCTTCCTGCTCGTGATGGAGATGCCGGCGCGGGCGGGCCTGACCTCGACCACCTCCTCGGCGACGGGGTGCCCGTTCTCGCAGGTCATGACGTACCGGGACTTCCACTCGCCGACCATGTAGGCGAAGGGGGATTGTTTGATCTGCGCGGCGATGTCCGAGCACGCGTCGAGCAGCGCCCCCTCGACCTCGCCCCCGGCGGCGCGCGCCCCGTCGTAGGGCGCCAGCGTGATGCCGGCGAAGTCGGAAGGTATCTTCGCCGCCTTGTCGTGGACGACGAAGACCCGCTCGCGGCCGAGCGCGCCCATGAAGAGCCCGCACTCGAAGACGACGTTGTCGCGCGGCGAGCCGACAGTCGTGCCCTTGCTCTCGGTCACGTCGTCGGACGCCCAGATCATGACGGCGAAGTCGTAATCACCGCGGATTTCGACCAGCGTCTCCAGAAAGCTTTTGCCGAGTTTGGCTACGACCTCGTCCCAGACCTCGGCGCCGCCGCAGCCGTTCCTGTTAAGGACTTTGGCGACCGCCCTCGCGACCCCGATGTTCTTCTCCGAGGAGCCGATGAATATCTTGGTCATGTGAGAACTCCTTTTGAGGGAGCGGGTGCGGCGCGGGCGGGTGCGGGCGGCGCCTAGCGCAGCCTTTCGGTGATGTCTTCTTCGCGGCCGAGGGTGTCGTCGCTGCCGTCGGGCGGCGGCAGCTCGACCGTGATCTGGTCGGAGTCGGCGGCGGGCAGGTCCGGGCCGGCGACGCGGGCGAGGACGACCGTGATGTTGTCTTCGCCGCCGCGCTTGTTGGCCTCGTCGACGAGGTGTTCGCAGGCGAGCCGGAGGTCTTGGCCGGCGTCCGAGACGATGCGCTGGATGTCCTCGGCGCGGAGCTTGCCGGAGAGGCCGTCGCTGCACAACAGCACCACGTCGTCGCGGAACAGGCGGACCGAGCCGGTGACGGGGATGAGCTCGGGCTGCGCGCCGAGGGCCTGGAGGATGACGTTCTTGAACATGTGCGTCTCGGCCTCCTGCTCGCTGATCTGGCCCACGTCCACGAGCTGCTGGACGAGCGACTGGTCCTTGGTGGCGAGCTTGATGCGGCCGCCGCGGATGACGTAGGCGCGGCTGTCGCCGACTTGGAGGAGGCCGAGGCCGTCGCGGGTGACGGCCGCCGCGGTGAGGGTCGCGCCCATGCCGGAGCAGCGCGGGTCGTCGTGGCTCTTGCGGTGGATGGCGAAGTTGGCGTAGTCGGTGGCGTTGCGCAGGCACTCGACGAGAGGCGTCCCCGGCTCGCAGATGCCTTCGCCGTCCTCGCCCTCGCCCTCGCCGCCGACGAGCATGTCGCGCACCGTCTCGACCGCCATCCGGCTCGCCACGTCGCCCGCCAGCGCCCCGCCCATCCCGTCGGAGACGATGAGCACGAGGCCGCGCTCGCCCACCTCGAAGCGGCACATCTCGGCGGGCGGCTCGTCGCCGTCCGAGCCCGTCCAAGCCTTCGACGTGGTGAGGTCGAGCAGGAGGAAGTTGTCCTCGTTGCCCGCGCGGATGCGGCCGACGTGCGTCTTCGCGTAGAGGTCTACGTGCATAAGAGCGGCGAATCGTGAATCGTTAAAGGCAACTCTTCTACTGACGATTCACGATTTACGGTATTTTGCTTAGTGCTTGGTCGAGGTCGGCGATGATGTCCTCGACATCTTCGAGGCCGACTGAGATGCGCACGAGCCCTTCGGTGATGCCGAGGCGCGCGCGCGTCTCGGGCAGGACGGAGGCGTGGGTCATCGTCGCCGGGTGCGAGATCAGCGTCTCGACCCCCCCGAGGCTCTCGGCCAGCGTGCAAAGGCGAACGGATTCTAGCACAGTGCGCGCGTTTTCAAGCGACCCGGTCTCGAAGGCCACCATCCCGCCGAAACCCAACTGCTGCCGCTTCGCCAGCTCGTGCTGCCCGTGCGAGAGCGACCCCGGATAGTAAATCTTCTCGACCTTCGGGTGCTCTTCGAGGAAGGCCGCGACGCGGCGCCCCGTGCGGTCGTGCTGCTCCATGCGGACGGCGAGCGTCTTCGTGCCGCGCAGCGTGAGCCACGAGTCGAAGGGCGAGAGGATGGCGCCGACGGCGTTCTGGAGGAAGGCTATCTTCTCGGCGTCGCGCTCGTCGTTGAGGAGGACGCAGCCGCCGACCGAGTCGGAGTGGCCGTTCAGGTATTTCGTCGTCGAATGGACGACGATGTCCACGCCGTGCTCGATGGGCCGCTGGAGGTAGGGCGACATGAAGGTGTTGTCGCACACGACGCGGGCGCCGACGCGGTGCGCCGCCTCGGAGACGGCGCGCAGGTCCGTGACGAGCATGACGGGGTTGGTCGGGGTTTCGAGGAAGACCATCCGCGTGTTCTCGCGCAGGGCCTCTTCGACGTTCGCGACCTCGGTCGTGTCCACGTAGGAGAACTCGATGCCGTAGTCGGCGAGCACGCGGCTGAAGAGGCGGAAGGTGCCGCCGTAGGTGTTGTCGGAGACGACGACGTGCTCGCCCGACTTCACGAGCCGGAGCGTGGCGTCTATCGCGGCCATCCCCGAGGCGAAGGCGTAGCCGAACTGCGCGCCTTCGAGCGCCGCCAGATTTTGCTCAAGCGCCGACCGCGTCGGGTTCTGCGTGCGCGCGTACTCGTAGCCGCCGCGCGGGTGGCCCAGAGCCTCCTGCGCGTAAGTCGAAGTTTGATAAATCGGCACCGTCACCGAGCCCGTCGTCGGGTCCGGTTCGTTGCCGGCGTGAATGGCGGTTGTAGAGAAACCCATAGATTTATGAAGTGCCGAACTCAATCGAAGATGCCTTGGCTCATGTAACGCTCGGCGCCGTCGGGGAAGAGGGTGACGACGCGCTTGCCCTCGCCGAGTCTGGCGGCGACTCTGCGCGCGGCGGCGGCGGCGGCGCCGGACGAGCCGCCGACGAGCGCGCTCTCCGTCCGCGCCAGCTCGCGAACCGCGCGGAAAGCTTCGTCGTCGGGGACCGAGATGACTTCGTCGGCCAACCCGCCGTCGAGGTTGGGCGGGATGAACTCCCGCTGGCCGATGCCTTCGAGGCGGTAGAAGCCGGGCTGGCCGCCGCCGAGGATGGAGCCCTGCGGCTCGACCAGTGCGCAGTAGACTTCCGGGTTAACTTTCCTGATGGCGCGCGTGATGCCCGTGAACGAGCCGGCCGAGCCGCAGCCTAAGACGACGGCGTCAACGTGCCCCTCCATCTGCTCGATGATTTCGCGCGCGGTCGTCTCCTCGTGGAAGCAGGGGTTGGCCGGGTTCTCGAATTGTTGGGGGATGAAGCTGCCGGGCGTCTCGGCCGCGAGCTCGCGCGCGCGGTTGACGGCGCCCTCCATCCCCTGCTCGGCGGGCACGTACTCGATGCGCCCGCCGAGCGCCTCCATGATTTTCATCTTCTCGCGCGAGTAGCCTTCGGGGACGCAGAGCACGACGCGGTAGCCGCGGGCGACGCCGACGAGCGCGAGCCCGATGCCGGTGTTGCCCGCCGTCGGCTCGACGATGGTCGAGCCGGGCTTCAAGACCCCGCGCCGCTCGGCGTCGAGAATCATGCCGAGCGCGGCGCGGTCTTTGACGGAGCCGCCGGGGTTGACGTATTCGAGCTTGGCGAAGAGGTCGGCGGCGGGCGCCGGGGAGAAGCGCCGCAGGCGGAGCAGCGGCGTCCGGCCCACGAGGTCGAGGATGCCCTCGGCGACCGGCGGAGCCGGCCCGCGGCCCGAACTCTTTGAAGTGGTTACTGAACTCATGCGCCCTTAGAGGTTGGCCGCATGGTAGCCCACGGCCCCGACGGGTGACAAGCGGCTGAGAAGTCCGGGGTCGGGAGTCTGGAGTCTACAGTCAAAGACGGTTTTCGCTTTTGACTCCAAACTCGTGACTCCAGACTCCCGACTTCTTTACTCTTGTCAGGCCGCGCCGTTTGAGCTATGTTGTAGCCCCGTGAATCACACGGGCCTCCCGATTCAAAATCCCAAGGTCGTCGCAATCATCCCGGCACGCTACTCTTCGAGTCGTCTGCCCGGTAAACCCCTGCTCGAAATCGGGGGGCGCCCGATGGTCGTCCACGTCGCGGAGCGCGCTCTGGCCGCCGGGTCGGTGGCGCGCGCCGTGGTGGCGACCGACGACGGGCGGATTTTCGAGGCCGTGCGTGCGGCCGGCCACGAGGCTTTGATGACGAGCGCGGGGCACGCCTCCGGCAGCGACCGGCTGGCCGAGGCCGCCGGGGGGATTGAGGCCGACTTGATTGTGAACGTTCAGGGCGACGAGCCTTTAATCTCGCCCGAGACGATTGAGCGGGCGGTGGCGGCGCTCGTCGAGGATGAGGGCGCGGCTGTCTCGACGACGTGCGAGCCTTTCGAGCGGGCCGAGGACGTGTTGAGCCCGGACGTGGTCAAGGTGGTGACTGACGCACGGGGACGCGCGCTCTACTTCTCGCGCTCGCCCGTTCCTTTCCCGCGCGAGGCGGCCCGGCTGCACGGCTCGCTCGCCGCGGCGCTCGCGGCCGAGCCCGACCTGCTCAAGCGTTTCCGCAAGCACACGGGGCTTTATGTCTACCGCAGGGCCTTTCTGTTAGAATACGCCCGTTGGCCCCAAACACAACTCGAACGCGACGAATCGCTCGAACAACTGCGCATCCTTGAGCACGGCCGCACGGTCCGAGTCGTCGAGGCGGCCGCGCCTTCCATCGGCGTGGACACCCCCGACGACCTCCGGCGCGTGCGCGAAATCTTTGAAAGAGTATCGGGTGCCGGGCGTCAGGTGCCGGGGAAAGGCATTTGACCGGCACCCGGCGCCCGACGCCCGGCACCTTCGTTTATGGGCGATTGGCTCGGCTTAGGCTTATTCGTGCTCGTCGTCGTCGGCGCTCTGGTCGGCCTGTCGTACCTCGGCCGGGCGCCGAAGAAGTTGACGGAGGAGGAGTACCGGCAGAGGGTCGCCGAGTCGCGCGGGACGATGAGCGCGGGCGTGGCGGGCGTGATGTACGCGCTTCAGAAGTTGATGAACCCGAAGGCGGCCGAGGCCGTCGAGGTGATGAAGGATTTGAAGGCGGGCTTTTACGACGACGAGGAGAAGGACGCGGGGCCGGACGAAGCCGGCTCCCCGAAGTTGAGGGCGGGGCTGACAGACAAAGAGGGAGATGATGCCTAAATACATTTTCGTGACGGGCGGCGTGGTGTCGAGCCTCGGCAAAGGCCTGGCCGCCTCCTCCATCGGCTGCCTGCTTGAAGCGAGGGGCCTTTCAGTCACCTGCATTAAGCTCGACCCCTACATCAACGTGGACCCCGGAACGATGTCGCCCTTCCAGCACGGCGAAGTCTTCGTCACCGACGACGGCGCCGAAACCGACCTCGACCTCGGCCACTACGAACGCTTCACCCACGCGCGACTGTCGCGCGCCAACAACTGGACCACGGGCCGCATCTACCTCTCCGTCATCGAGAAGGAGCGGCGCGGCGACTACCTCGGCAAGACCATTCAGGTCATCCCGCACATCACCGACGAAATCAAGCGCGCCGTCCGCTCCGTCGCCGAGAAGGATGAGACGGACGTGGTCATCGTTGAGATAGGCGGCACGGTCGGCGACATCGAATCCTTGCCCTTCCTCGAAGCGATTCGCCAGATGGGCAACGAGGAGCGGGAGGACGGCCGCAAGGGCTCCGTCTTCGTCCACCTCACGCTCGTCCCCTACATCGCCGCCGCCGGGGAGTTGAAGACGAAGCCGACGCAACACTCCGTCCGCGACCTGCGCGAGATAGGCATCGCCGTCGACATCCTCCTCTGCCGCTCGGACCGCACGCTCTCGCGCGACATCCGCTCCAAAATCGCCCTCTTCTGCAACGTCAAGGAGGAGGCCGTCATCACCGCGCAGGACGTGGACACGATTTACGAAGTGCCGCTCGCCTTCCACGAGCAGGGCCTCGACGATCAGATAGTCGGCGCCCTCGGCCTCAAGGAGCGCGCGCCGAACGCCGACCTCACGCGCTGGCGTCAACTCGTCTCCACCGTCCGCGACCCGTCGAACGGCTCCGTCACCATCGGCATCGTCGGCAAGTACGTCGAGCTGGAAGACTCATACAAGTCCTTGCGCGAAGCACTGACGCACGGCGGCGTGGCGAACAACCTGAGGGTTGACGTGCGCTGGGTCGAGTCCGACGGCCTGATGGACGACGACTACGAGGAGCGCCTCCGCGACTTCGACGCCATCCTCGTCCCCGGCGGCTTCGGCAAGCGCGGCGTGGCCGGGATGATTCGCGCCATCTCCTACGCCCGCAAGACGCGCACGCCCTACTTCGGCATCTGTTTGGGCATGCAGACGGCCGTCATCGAATACGCCCGCACCGTGCTCGGCCTCGCGGGCGCCGACTCCACCGAGTTCGACCCCGAGACGCCCTACCCCGTCATCTTCAAGCTGAGAGATTTGGTTGACGTTGAAGAGATGGGCGGCACGATGCGGCTCGGCGCGTGGGAGTGCCAACTGGCCGCGGGGAGCCTCGCGCGCGCCGTCTACGGCGGGGCGCCGGAGATGAGCGAGCGCCACCGCCACCGCTACGAGTTCAACCCCGAGTTCCGCGAGAGCCTTGAGCGCGCGGGGCTCGTCTTCAGCGGCGTCTCGACCGACGGCCGCTTCGTCGAGATGGTCGAGCTGCCGCGCGAGGCGCACCCGTGGTTCCTCGGCTGCCAGTTCCACCCCGAGTACAAGTCGAAGCCGCTCCAGCCGCACCCGCTGTTTGCATCTTTCGTCCAGGCCGCGTACCGTAACCGCATGCGCGACGAGGCGACCGTCGAGGCGTCCGGCGAGATAGAGCCGGCACAGCCCGAGCGCGCCCAAGTGCTGGCCGGAGACGACTGAAAAGGAGCGAGACTGTCATGAGCAAAGACCCAGGGCAGGGGACCCTCACGGGCGAGCACACGGCCCCCGAAATCGTGAGTCCCACCGAGAAGATCGAGGGCAAGCCGCCCGAAGGCGACACGCTCCCCGGCGTCGAAAACCCGGAGAGCCACGAAGTCAAACGGGAAATCAACCCGAACACGGAATGAGGTCGTCAATCGTGAATCGTCAATCGTGAATCGTTAAAGGCATCGCTTCCGTTCACGATTGACGATTCACGATTTTCGATTCACGACCGATGCTCCAGTGCCCGAAATGTGGCCGGCGGTTCGACGCTGACGTGACGGCGTGCCCCGAGGACGGGGCCGCGCTCGTCGCCGACGCCACCGTGCCCTCGGCCGTCACCGGAGACCCGGCCGACCCGCTCGTCGGCCGCGTCCTCGACGACAAGTACCGCCTCGACGCGCGGCTCGGCGAGGGCGGCATGGGCACCGTCTACAGCGCCACTCACCTGCTTATCGAGCGTTCCGTCGCGGTCAAGGTTCTGAACCCGCGCCTCCTGACCGACGAGGCCGCGAAGGAGCGTTTCCGGCGCGAGGCGCGCGCCGCCGGCCGTCTCCAGCACTCTAACGCCGTCGCCGTCACCGACTTCGGCGAGACGCGCGACGGCGTCGTCTACCTCGTGATGGAGCTTCTGGAGGGACGCCCGCTGCGCGACTTGCTCGCGCACGAGTCGCCTTTGGACCCCGCCCGCGCCGTCTCCATCATGCTTCAGGTCGCGGCGGCCGTCGGCGCCGCCCACGAGGCCGGCATCATCCACCGCGACCTCAAGCCCGGCAACATCTTCGTCGTCCAGCGACCCAACGCCCCGCACATCGTCAAGGTCTTGGACTTCGGCATCGCCAAGCTGGCGCCCACCGAAGGCGACGGCGTCCCCCTCAACACGCTCACCGGCACCGGCGTCATGATAGGCACGCCCCGCTACATGTCGCCCGAACAGTGCGACGGCGCGCAGCTCACGCCCGCCGCCGACGTTTATAGCTTAGGCGTCATCCTCTACGAGATGCTGACGGGCCAGACGCCCTTCACGGGAGCGACCCCTCTGGCGCTCGCGCTCAAGCACTCCAGCGAGCAGCCGCGCCCCTTGCGCGAGATTGTGCCGGGCGTGCCGCCCGCGCTCGAAGATGTCGTGCTGCACACGCTCGCCAAGTCGCCCGAGGAGCGGCCCGCCGACGCGGGCGAGTTCCGGCGCGAGCTGTTCGAGGCGGCCGAACGCCTCGGCCTCGAACATCAGGCAGGCTTCAGCGCCCCGACCATCGAGACGCTGCGCGACGCCGGCACCGAGACTCCCTCGGGCCGCCTCGTCATCGACATCGAGCGCCTGCGCCGCAACCGCGCCGCGCAGACCACCGAACTCGGCTCGACCACCGACGAGGAGCAGGCCCTACAGACCTCCGGCCGCCCCGGTCAGGCGAAGCCGGCCGAGCCTCCCGCCGACGAACAGCCCGCCGCGCCCCAACTGACGGTCCCCGTGACGCCGCGCGCCGCCGTCGAAGAGTCGCGCCCGGCGCGCGTCGGCGTCCCCGCCCGCCCCGGCCGCGCTTCGTGGAAGTACCGGCTGACGCACCCGCTCGCCTTCGTCGTGATATTGAGCGCCGCGCTGTTGCTCATCTTCGGCGCGTTGCAGTTCCGCCGCTCGGCGCCCGGCGCGAAGCCTTCGGCGAAAGCCGACGAGTCGGACGCGCTCGGCCGCACGCTCACCGACACGACGCAGACCATCGCGCCCCCCGTCGCGCAGCCGCGCACGGCCGCCGACTTTTACGACAGCGGCACTTACAACTTCTCCATCCGCGACTACGACTCGGCCGTCCGCGACTTCCGACGCGCCGTCGAGTTGCAGCCGGAATTCCCCTCGGCGCGCAACCGATTGGGGCGCGCGCTGATGATGAAGGGGCAGTTCTCGGCCGCGGCCGAAGAGTTCCGCAAGGCCGTCGAGCAGCAGGGCGGTAACTTCCCCGTCGCCCAGTACAACCTCGGCTTCGCGCTCCAGCGGCAGAACGATGCGGAAGGCGCCCTCGCCGCCTACCGCAAGGCCATCGAGTCGCGCGGCGGCGACTACCCGGACGCCTTCTTTCAAATAGGCACCATCCTCATGGACCTCAAAGGGCGCGAGGCCGAGGCCGCCGACGCCTTGCGCAAGGCCGCCGAGCAGAACGGCGGGCGCGACCCCGAGGCGCAACTCCGCCTCGGCGTCCTCCTCGCGCGCCAGCAGGACTACCAAGGGGCCGAGTCGGCCTTCCGCGCCGCGGCCGACTCGCGCGGCGACTTCCCCTACGCGCACTACAACCTCGCCCTCCTCTACGAGCGGACGGCGCGGCTGCCCGAGGCGGTTCAAGAGTACGAGAAGTTTCTTGAGAAGGCCCCGCGCGACGACCCGAACCGCCGCGCGGCCGAGAACTCGCTCCGGGATTTGCGCCGCCGTGTCGAGCGCGGCGGCGGCAGGCAGTAGGGAAGAGAAGCATCGTGATTGAAACGGACATCAAACCCTTCCGCGTCGGCCCCGCCACGTTCGGCGACGGGCGGCTGACGCTCATCGCCGGCCCGTGCGTCGTCGAGTCGCGCGAGCACGTCCTCTTCATGGCGCGCGAGTGCCGGAAGCGCGCAGAGGACGCCGGCCTCGACTACGTCTTCAAGGCTTCCTACGACAAGGCCAACCGCTCCTCCGGCGGCTCCTACCGCGGCCCCGGCATGGGCGCCGGACTCGAAGCCCTGCGCGCCGTCAAGGAGGAGACGGGCCTTCCGGTCCTCACCGACGTTCACGACACCGCGCAGGTCGAGGCGGCGGCCGAAGTCGCCGACGTGCTCCAAATCCCCGCCTTCCTCTGCCGCCAGACCGACCTCATCGTCGCCGCCTGCCGCACGGGCCGCGCCGTCAACGTCAAGAAGGGCCAGTTCCTCGCGCCCCACGACGCGCGCAACATCGTCGAGAAGGCGCGCGCCGCCGGCTGCGAGCGCCTGCTTTTGACCGAGCGCGGCTACACGTTCGGCTACAACAACCTCGTCGTTGACATGCGCTCGTTCCCCATCATGCGCTCGTTCGGAGCCCCCGTCGTCTTCGACGTGACGCACAGCCTGCAACTGCCGGGGGGATTGGGGAGTGCAACGGGCGGGCAGTCGGAGTTCATCGAACCACTCGCCCGCGCCGGGGTCGCCTGCGGGGTGGACGCCGTCTTCATGGAGGTCCACGAGGCGCCCGAGCGCGCGCTCTCGGACGGCCCCAACGCGCTGCCGCTCGGGCGCATGGCCGCGCTCCTCAAGATGCTGCGCGCCATCCACGACCTCGTCGGTGCGGGCGCCGAAAGGACTTTATGAGACACCAGACCCTCGCCGCCGCGCTCCTCGTCCTGCTCGCCGCCACGGCGGTCGCGGGGCAGTCAACGCAGCAGCCGACGCCGACGCCGATACCGCCCCCGGTCCCGAAGTCTTCGCCGACGCCGAGCCCTTCGCCCGCGGCCCAGCCGCAGTCGCAGACGCAGCCCGCCTCCGACGCGAAGCGCAAATACGACGCGCTGCTCGAAGCGGCGAAGAAGGACGGCGCGAGCGTGGACTACAAGGCCCTGCGCCTCGCCTACTTCGAGACGCCGGACTACAGCCCCCTCACGGGGATGATGAACTACCGCGCGCTGTGGGGCCTCTTGATGCAGCAGAACTGGGCGGAGGCCGCCAAGCAGGCCGAAGTAGTGCTCGCAAGGAACCACGTTGACATCAACGCCCACATGGTCGCCCACATCGCCTACCGCCAGCAGGCCAACGACGAGAAGGCGAAGTACCACCGGCGCTGGGCCGAGGGCCTGCTCGAATCGGTCAAGGCGGGCGGCGACGGCAAGTCCCCGGACACGGCCTGGGAGGTCATCGCCATCAGCGAGGAGTACGCCCTGCTGCGCTCGATGAACCTCGAACGCGTGCAACAGTCGGTCATGCACGACAAGGGCCACGCCTACGACATGATGAGGGTCGTGGACCCGCGGACGAAGGCCGAAACCACCTTCTTCTTCAACGTCGATAAGCCGTTCAGCGCCTACCTCCGCAAGTGATGAACATCAACCGCCAGAAACTTTTCCTCCTCTCCCTCGTCCTCCTCCTCTCGGCCGCGCCCTCGCGCGCGCAGCAGCCGGCCGAGGCCGGGGCCGCGTGGCAGGTCTTGCAGTACGACGTGGCCGTCGAACCATCGGGCGGCGGCGCGCAGGAGCGGGCGCTGAAGGCGCGGGCCACCATCACGGCGCGCAACGTCGGCTCGGGCGGCGGGCGCACCTTCACGGCGCGCGTCAGCCCTTCGGCCGTCGTCGAGTCGGCGACCGCCGCCGGGTCGCCCGCTCGCTTCACCTCGCGCACGGAGGCGCGGACGAAGCTCCAACTTATCCCGCTCTCGCTGCCTTCGGAGGTGCCGCCGGGCGGGCAGCTTCAGGTCGTCATACAGTACCGCCTGCCGGTGACGGAGAATTCGGGGCTCGCCTCCATCTCGCCCGAGGGGCTGCAATTCCTCCCGCTCTCATTCTGGTACCCGACGCCGAACTCGCTCGTCTCGCCGCGCGGCTCCGACTTCGCGCCCGTCAAGCTCACGGTCGGCGGCACGCCCGCGGGCGAGCAGGTCGTCTCGGCGGGCAAGTCTTCCGGCGCCTCCTTCGACCAGACGCTCAGCTCGCAGCCCTTCTTCGTGACGGGTCACTGGGAGGCGGTCGAGGGCGCGGGCGAGGCGCGCGGCATCAGCGCGCTGCTGCACGCGGGCGCGGGCGCGGAGGAGAGGAAGCAGGCCGAGGCTTTGATACAACTCGCGGCGGCGGCGCGCACCTTCTACGCGGGCCTGCTTGGGCCGGCGCCCGACGCGCCCGTGCGTCTGGTCGGCGTGCGCCGCGGCGCGGGCTTCGAGATGGGCGGGACGCTCCTGCTCGACCACGCCGTCTTCCGCCGCCCGAAGGTCGATTCGGTGACGGCGATTCAGGTGGCCGACACCATCGCGCGCCTCTGGGTCGGCGGCTCGTCGGGCGTCTCGGGCGAAGGCGCGGGCGCCGTGCGCGAGGGCTTGCCGCGCTTCCTCGCCACGCTCTTCGTGGAGAAGCAGTACGGCAAGCCCGTCGCCGACGCCGAGCGGTTGAGGCTGGCGCTGCTCTACGCGCCCGTCGCGCGCCGCGACCCGCCGCTCGCGCAGGTGACGCCCGCCTTCGACACCTACTTCAACTCGACGACGAACAAGGGCGCGCTCGTCTGGAACCTCCTCATGAACTCGGTCGGGCGCGACGCCTTCCTCGGCATGCTGCGCGGCCAACTCGCGCCGGGCGGCGCCGGACTGACGCTCGCCGCCCTGCGCTCCAAGCTGGCGGAGGCGGGCGGCGCGGCCACGACAGCCTTGCTGTCATCACTCCTCGACCAGCCGACCGACACGGACCTGCTCGTCGGCCTGCCGCAGCAGCGCGCGGGCGGCTGGGTCTCGGCGCTCCGCAACCTCGGCTCCTTCGACGTGGACGTGACGGTCGTCGGCGTGACGGACGCGGGCGAGCGCGTCCCCGTCCGCGCGCGCATCCCCGCCAAGGACTTCGGCGAGGCGCAGTTCAAGACTTCGGCCCGACTCGTCGGCGTCGAGGTTGACCCCGATAAACTTTATCCGCAGCTCGACTACTCGAACGACACGGCGCCGCGCGCGCCCTCGCCGGACGAGGCCGTCGAGCAGGCGCGCGTTCAGCTCCAACAGCAGCCGGCCCGCGCCGCGGAGCTTGCGCGCGGCGTACTCGCGCGCTCGCCCGGCAAGCAGGAGGCGCGCGTCGTCCTCGGCCGCGCCCTCGTCGAGCAGAACAAGCTCGACGAGGCCGAGCGCGAGTTCCGCGCCGCGCTCGACTCGCCGCTCCCGACCCCGGCGACGATTGCGTGGTCCCAAATCGGGCTCGGCGAAATCGCCCTGCGCCGCGGCCGCGCCTCGGACGCCGCCCGGCTCTTCGACGCGGCCGTCAAGACGGACGCCGAATACGCCTCCACCTTCGCGGCCCGGCTGGCGCGTCTGAAAGCGGAGGCCGGGGCGCCTCCCGCGCCCGACGAGCAGGTGAAGACGGCCGCGGCGAGTCTCGACGCCGCGCTCAAGGGCGGGCGGAGCGCGGACATCGAGACCATGATTGTGCCGGGGGAGCTGACCGGCTTCGCCAAGGGCGTCGTCGGCACGCAGCCCGAGGTCTGGCAGACGCGCGTGCTGCGCACCGAAGTGCTCGACCCGAACCGCGTCGCGGCGGACGTTTCGCTCACCGTCCGCGCGCTCGGCAAGGACCAGACCGGCCCGGCCGTCTTCGTCTTCGCGCGCACCCCCGCGGGCTGGCGGCTCTCGGAAATCCCCATCTTCGAAGTCAAATGAGCCCGGAAGAAGTAGCCCGACGGGCGGCGCGTCTAAAGCTGCTGCTGCTCGACTGCGACGGCGTGCTGACGGACGGCCGCATCACGCTCGTCGAGGGCGGCGACGAGCTGAAGAGCTTTCACACGCGCGACGGGCACGGGCTCGTCCTGCTTCACCGCGCAGGCTTGTCGAGCGGCATCATCTCCGGCCGCACTTCGAGCGCGGTCGAGAGGCGGGCGCGCGACTTGGGGATTAAGTTCGTCAGGCAGGGCGAGCTGAATAAGATAGTCGCCTTCGAGGAGGTGTTGGCGGAGGCGGGCGTCGGGCCTCAGGAGGTCGCCTTCGTCGGCGACGACGTGGTTGACGTGCCGCTCATGCGCCGCTCCGGCCTCGCCGTCGCCGTCGCGGACGCGACCGAAGAGACGCGCGCCGCCGCCCACTACGTCACCCGCCTGCCCGGCGGCTTCGGCGCCGTCCGCGAGGTCTGCGAGCTTATCCTGAAAGCACAGGGCCGCTGGGACGAATTGATGAGTCGCTACACGCAGTAGAGCCCCGTCTTATCGCCCTTTCGCCGAGCCTTTCTTCGCGGGCCGCTTCGACTTCTTCGCGCGCTCGGCCGGGCCTTCTTCGAGGTCGGCCTGGCCGGCGAAGTGCTCGCGGCAGTAGTTGAGGAAGGATTGGCAGACGGGCGAGAGGTAGCCGCCGCTGAGGCGCGCTAGCCCTAGTTCCCAGTTAATCCTCACGCCCTCAATCCACCAGCGGACGAGCCGCCCGCTCTCCACGTCCTCGCGCGCCGTCGAGAGCGGCACGATGCCGACGCCCATGTCGGCCGCCACCATGTTCTTTATCGCCGCCTGCCTGCTCAGCTCCATCGCAATCGTCGGCCTCAGGCCCGCCTCCGAGAAGAACTCGTCGATGAGGCGGCGCGTGTTGCCGCCGCGCTCGCCGAGGATGAGCCGCTCGCCCGCGAGCGCGAAGGCGCTGATGACCTTCTGGCGCGCGAGCGGGTGGCGCGGCGAGGCGATGGCGACGAGCTGGTCGCGGCTCAAGACTTCCGTGTCAACGTTGCGCGACTCGACCGGCAAAGAGACGAAGGCCACGTCCAACTCGCCCGCCTGAATCTTCTTCACCAGCTCCTCGCTCGTCCCCGAAGAGACGGAGATGTCGGCCTGCTGGTGGCTCTGGCGCACGCGCTTCAGGATGCCCGGCAGCGGGTCGGCCGCCACCATCCCCGACGCGCTCCCGACGCGCAGGCGCCCGTGCTCGGCCCCCGCCAGCTCGGCCAACTCCGCGAGCGCCGAGTCGTGCTCGCGCAGAATCATCTCGGCCCTCTCTAACAGTCGCTCGCCCGCTTCCGTCAAGACGACGCGGCGAGGCGTGCGGACGAAGAGCGGGAGGCCGACCTCCTGTTCGAGCTGGCGGATTTGCATGCTGATGGCCGCCTGCGTGACGTGGACGCGCTCGGCGGCGGCCGTAAAGGTGCGCGTCTCGGCGATGGCGGCGAAGGCGCGCAACTGTCTGATCTCCATTTCGGGAACGCTCCGGTATCAGGGATGATTATCAGGGAAATAAATTCTTTTAGTTTCTATTATACGGAATCAGCCGCTACAATTTCACCTTCTTTTTACGAGCGCGGGAAAAGAAATCCCCGCCGCACGTCCCCCGATGCCGAAGCGCGAACCAGTCAAGCTCCGGAACACACGGCCGGCGAGGCTCGCCCCGCCGCGCCTCGTGCTGGGCGTTGACGGCGGCGGGACGAAGACGCGGGCCGTCGTCGCCGACGGCTCGGGCCGCGTCCTCGGCGAAGGCAACGCCGGCCCCTCGAACCCCTTGCGCGTCGGCGTGCGCGAGGCCGCGGGCGCCGTCCGAGAGGCGGCCGAGCTGGCCTGCGCGGCGGCCGGCGTGCGGCGGCTCGACATCGACGCCGCGGAGGTGGGGCTCGCCGGAGTGCGCCGCGTGGACATCCGCGAGCGGATGCGCGACGCCCTCTCCGTGCTCGGCGCCAAGGCCGTCGAGGTCGTCACCGACGCCGACATCGCGCTCTACGGCGCGACCGAGGGGCGGCCCGGACTCGTCATTATCGCAGGCACCGGCTCCATCTGCTGCGGCGTGAACGCGCGGGGCCGCCACGCGTGGGCGGGCGGCTGGGGGCCCGTGGCGGGCGACGAGGGCAGCGGGTCGTGGATAGCGCGGCGGGCCTTGCAGGCGGTCGCTCGCGCGTCCGACGGGCGCGGCCGCCGCACCTCGCTCGTCGAGTCGGCCTGCGAATACTTCCACGTCACGAAGGCCGAAGACCTCTCGACGGCCGTCTACGCGCCGAACATGACGAACAACCGCATCGCCGGCTTCGGCCGCCGCGTCATCGAGGCGGCGAAGCGGCGCGACGCGGTCGCGCGCGAGATAGTCGAGGACGCCGGGAGGGAGCTTGCCGTGGCGGCCGCGGCCGTCATTCGCAAGCTCAGGATGGAGCGCGAGACTTTTAACGTCGGCTACGTCGGCGGCGTCTTCCTCGCGGGCGGCTTGATTTTGGACTCGCTGCGCGAAGACCTCTCGAAAGCCGCGCGCCGCGCGCAGCTCGCGCCGCCCGCGCTCGCCCCGGCGGAGGCGGCCGCGCGCATGGCCTGCGGGCTGGGGCAACTCGCGCTCGCCGGCTGACGAAGCTCTACCCGAAACGAGATGGCTGCCGACGACCCCTCCGACATTCCTGTCACAGAGCAGGAGAACCCGCGCACGCGCGACATCGGCAGTTTGCCGACCGTGGAAGTCGTGCGGCTGATGAACGACGAGGACGCGCGCGTCGCCGCCGCGGTCCGGGAAGTTCTGCCGGAGGTCGCGAAGGCCGTTGACGGGATAGTCGAAAAGCTTAACGCCGGGGGGCGACTCTTTTATGTAGGCACGGGCACGTCGGGCCGCCTCGGCGTGCTCGACGCCTCGGAGTGCCCGCCGACCTTCGGCGTCCCCGCCGACATGGTGCAGGGAATCATCGCCGGAGGCTACGACGCTTTGCACCGCGCGACCGAAGCGTCCGAAGACGACAGGGAGGCCGGCGCGCTCGACTTGGTGAAGCGCGGCGTGACGGGCGCCGACGCGCTCGTCGGCATCGCCGCCTCGGGGCGGACGCCTTACACCGTGGGGGCGGTCGAGCACGCCCGCGCGCTCGGGGCCTTCACGGCGGCCGTCGCGTGCGTCCCCGGCTCGCCCATCACGCGCGCGGCCGAGGTCGCCGTCGTGCCCGTCGTCGGCCCCGAGGTCGTCGCCGGCTCGACGCGCCTGAAGGCGGGGACGGCGCAGAAGATGGTTCTGAACATGCTCTCGACGGCGACGATGATTCGGCTCGGCTACGTGACCGGCAACCGCATGACGAACATGCTGCCTCGCAACACGAAGCTGCGCGCGCGCTCACTCCGCATCCTCGCCGCCGAGACGGGGCTTGACGAAAGAGAAGCCCAAGCGGCATTCGAGCGGGCCGGCGGCGACCTGCGCACCGCGCTCGTCATGCAGAAGACCGGACGCCCGCGCGAAGACGCCGAGCGCGCCCTCCGAGACTCGCGCGGGGTCGTGGCCCGCGCCGTCGAGATTCTAAGTTGACTACCCTGCATCCATCTCTCGAAGGGGCGCGGGCCTGCGTCTTCGACGCGGGCGGGACGCTCATCCACCCGGACTGGGGGCGTTTGGCGCGGCTGGCGGCGGGCGTGACGGGCCGCGAGTTCGGGGCCGAGGAGTTGCGGCTCGCGCTGAGCGAATACCTGAAGGCGCCGACGGGGCAGAAGGGGCGGCACTGGACGTTCCGCGGCATGTACTGCTCGCTCGGCGTGGACGAGGAGGCTTGCGGGCGCGTCATCGAGCTGCTTGACGAGGAGCACGTCCGCCGTCACATCTGGTGCGGGCCGGACCCGGAAGCCGCGCGCGTGATTGAAGAATTGAAGGGCGCGGGCCTCGCCGTGGCCGTCATCTCGAACACGGAGGACGGGAGGGCTTTGGACGCGCTCGAAGCCGCGGGGCTGGCCCGCCACTTCGACCTCGTCGTGGACTCGCACCTCGTCGGCTGCCGCAAGCCCGACCCGACAATCTTCCGCCTCGCGCTCGAACGCCTCGGCGTCGAGCCGCACGAGGCCGCCTTCGTCGGCGACTCTTACGAGGCCGACGCGCTGGCGGCGCGCGCCGCGGGCCTGCGCCCCGTGCTGCTCGACCCGCTGGGGCTGCACACGGCTTGCGACTGCCCGCGCATCCGAAGCCTCGCGGAACTCGTCGGCGGGGCCGTTTGATAAAGCACCCGTTTGCCTAATAGAATCTGACGACCCCAGGCATTGTTGCCAAGCCGCGGCACGCAGAAGCTTCCCGCTCCCGAAAGATGCGCCTTCTCGACCTTGTCATCATCTTCGGCTACCTCGTCGGCATCACGCTGTTCGGCATCTGGTTCGCCGGCAAGCAGGAGACGACGGAGGATTACTTCGTCGGCGACCGCAGCGTCCCCTGGTGGGCCATCGCCGCCTCCATCGTCGCGACCGAGACTTCGACCATCACCTTCATCTCCGTCCCTGGCGTCGCCTTCGCCCGCGGCGGCAACTTCCAGTTCTTACAGCTAGTGCTGGGCTACATGCTCGGCCGCATCGTCATCTCCTTCCTCTTCATCCCGTCATACTTCCGCGGCGAACTCCTCACCGTCTACGAACTTCTGGAGCGCCGCTTCGGCCAACGCATCAAGATGCTCGCCGCCGCGCTCTTCGTCGTCATGCGAAACATCGCCGACGGCATCCGGCTGCTGTTGACGGCCATCGTGCTGGCGGCCGTCTACACGGCCTTCCAGCCCGGCGCCGACGCCACGACCATCATCATCGCCTCCGTCATCCTGCTCGGCCTCGTGATGCTCGTCTTCACCTACTACGGCGGGATGGAGGCGGTCATCTGGGTCGAGGTCGTGCAACTCGGCATCTACCTCGCGGGCGCGCTCGCCGCGGCGCTCGTCCTCGCTTCGCACATCGGCGGAGGCTTCGGCGGCGCCGTCGCGCTCGGCGAGCAGTTCGGCAAGTTCAGCCTCGTCGACTTGGGCTTTCGCGACACGGTCCACTCGCTCGGCCTGCCCTTCGCGGACGCGAAGTGGAGCTTCACGCTGCCCGTCGATTTGACGAAGACCTACACGCTCTGGGCCGGCGTCATCGGCGGCTGCTTCCTGACGATGAGCACGCACGGCACGGACCAGTACCTCGTCCAGCGTTACCTCTGCACGGACCGCCCGCGCCGCGCCGCCGCCGCGCTGCTCTCCAGCGGCGCCGTCGTCTTCGCGCAGTTCGTCGGCTTCCTCTTCATCGGCGTCCTGCTCTTCGCCTTCTACGGCCCGCACACCGACCCGGCCTACGGCGAACTGCCCTCGGGCGTGGCGACGCTGCCCGTCGGCGGCGCCTTCCAGCGCGTGGCGACCGACACCATCTTCCCCGACTTCATCACTCGCCACATGCCTTCCGGCCTCTCCGGCCTCGTCGTCGCGGCCATCTTCGCGGCGGCGCTCTCGTCTTCTCTGAACTCCATCGCCGCCACGGCCGTCAACGACCTCTACAAACCTTTCCGCCCGCGCCGCGACGACAGGCACTACCTGCGCGTCTCGCGCTGGCTGACGCTTCTTTGGGGGATTGTTCAGGTCGCGGTGGCTATCGTCGCGATGCGGCAGGGGCGCTCGGCATTAGACCAGGCGCTTTCAATCGCGTCGCTGATTAACGGCCCCGTGCTCGGCGTCTTCCTCGTCGGCACCTTCCTGCGGCGCGTCAGCGAGGCGCCCGCGCTGGCCGGCATGGTCGCCAGCATCTTCGTCATGGTCTACGTGCGCTTCTGGACGCCGCTCGCGTGGACGTGGTACGTCCTGCTCGGCAGCGCCATAACTTTCTTCGTCGCGTGGCTCGTGAGCTTCGCCTTCGCGCCCGCGCCCGCCGACCGGCGCGACGAGCTGGCGCCCGGCGCCGCCGACTGATTTGATAAGAGACTTGCTAATGAGACTCCGACAAGCCAACGCCCGCGCCCTCGTGCTGCTCTTAGCCGCGGCGCTGTGCTTCTCGCAGGCGGCGCCCGCGCTCCGTGCCGGCGTCCCGGCCGAAAGCGTCTCGCGCTACTCGCGCACGCCTTCGCGCGACGCCCTGAAGTGGGCCGACGATGAATTGAAGAAGATGACGCTCGAAGAGAAGGTCGGGCAGCTCATCTCCATCGGCGTCAACGCGCGGTTTCTCAATCAGGAGAGCGAAGAGTTCAAGGCGCTGCGCCGACAGGTGACGGAGAATCACGTCGGCGGCATCATCCTCTTCCGCGGCCCCGTCTACGAGTCGGTCCACCTCGTCAACCGCATGCAGCAGCTCGCGCGGCTGCCCCTGCTCATCTCCGCCGACCTTGAAGCCGGCGCCGGGATGCGCTTCGAGGACACCGTCAACCTGCCCTGGAACATGGCCGTCGGCGCCACCGGCAACCCCGACCTCGCGCGGCGGCAGGGCGAAGTGACGGCCCGCGAGGCCCGCGCCCTCGGCGTGCAACAAATCTTCGCGCCCGTCGCCGACGTGAACAACAACGCCGGCAACCCCGTCATCAACGTCCGCTCCTTCGGCGAAGACCCCACGGAGGTCGCCCGCTTCGTCGCCGCCTTCGTCGAGGGCGCGCAAGGGTCGGGGGTCATCGCCACCGCCAAACACTTCCCCGGCCACGGCGACACGGCGATTGACTCGCACCGCGGCCTGCCCGTCATCGACGTGGCACGCGCCCGCCTCGACTCGGTCGAGCTGGTGCCTTTCCGCGCGGCCATACGCGCGGGCGTCGGCTCCGTCATGTCGGCCCACATCGGCCTGCCGCAGATTGACCCCACGCAGGTCAGCCCCCTGCCGCGCGAAGCCATCGTGACGGCCGTCTACGCCGAGCGCGAGATAGTCAACGAGAACGCCGTCCTCCCCGGCACGCTCTCGCCGCTGGTCCTGAACGGAATACTCCGCCGCGACCTCGGCTTCGACGGCATCGTCGTCACCGACGCGATGGACATGAGCGGCCTGACCATCTACTTCAAGCAGGACGAGGCGGCCGTGCGCGCCGTCCTCGCGGGCGCCGACATGCTCTTGAAGCCGGCCGACCCGGACGCCGCCGCGCGAGGCTTGCGCGAGGCCGTGAAGTCGGGGCGGCTGACGGAGAAGCGCATCGAAGAGTCGGCGCGCAGAATCCTCGCCGCGAAGTACGACCTCGGGCTCGTCCGGCAGCGCACGACGCCGCTCGAAGCGGTTGACAAGCTCGTCTCCGGCCCCGAGGCGAACCGGCTCGCCGACGACATCGCGCGCTCGGCCGTCACGCTCGTGCGCGACGACGCGGGGCTCCTGAAGCGCGACGACGGGGCGGGCCTGCGGCCCGACGCGAAAATCTTCGTCCTCGCCGTCACGAACGGCGAGGACCGCTTCTTCATCGCCAACCCGTTCGCCTCCGAGATGGCGCGCTCGGGGAGACGCGCCGAGACGGTCGTGCTCGACTACCGCTCGACCGAGGAGGAGGTGAAGGCGGCGCTTGAGAAGGCGTCGAAGGCGGATGTCGTCGTCGCGTCGCTCTACGGCCGCGTCCGCTCGGGCGCCGTCAACAGCGTGGGCCTGCCGGAGCAGGGGGCGCGCGTGCTCAACTCGCTGCTCGGGCAGGGCAAGCCGGTCGTCGGCATCAGCTTCGGCAACCCGTACGTGCTCCAGAGCTTCCCCGCGCTCAAGACGTACCTCGTCGCCTACGGAGACATGCCCAGCCTGCAACGCGCCGCCGCCCGCGCCGTCACGGGCCGGGCCGACGTGACGGGCCGGCTCCCCATCTCCCTGCCCGGACTCTACCCGCGCGGCACCGGGATTCAGCTCAAGGCCGCCGCGCCGCAGTCGTCAGATAAATGAAGATTAGTTTGAAAACCATCGGGGCACTCTGCCTCGCGCTCTCGTTCGCGGCGCAGGCGCTCGCGTTCAACCTGCCCGCCGTGACGCCGGTGAAGGCCGGCATGTCGGCGCAGCACCTCGCGTTCATCGACGCGGCGGTCGAGGAGGCCGTCGGGCGCAAGGAGTTGCCGGGCGCGGTCGTGCTCGTCGCGCGCAAGGGCGGCGTCGTGTGGCGCAAGGCTTACGGCTCGCGCGCGCTCGTCCCCGTGCGCGAGGCGATGACGGTCGACACGATTTTCGACGTGGCGAGTCTGACGAAGGTGGTGGCGACGGCGACGAGCGTGATGATTCTCGTCGAGCGCGGCAAGATGCGCCTCTCAGACCCCGTCTCCCGCTACATCCCCGAGTTGAAGGGCGAGGGCCGGGAGAAGATAACAATCGAGCACCTGCTGACGCACCGCGCCGGTTACGCGCCCGACTTCGATTTGCGCGAACAGTGGGCGGGCCACGAGGAGATGCTGAAGCGGCTCTACGCGGAGCCCTTGCGCGCGACGCCGGGCGCGCGGTTCGTCTACAGCGACATCGGCATGATTGCCGTCGGCGAGGTCGTCCGCCGCGTCTCGGGCGTCGCGCTCGAAGAGTTCGCGCGCCGCGAAATCTACGAGCCGCTGGGGATGCGCGACACGGGCTTTAGGCCGCGCGCCGACCTGCTCTCGCGCGTCGCGCCCACAGAGACGGTGCGCGGCATGCGCAGCTACCTCGGCGGCACGGGCACGAACGGGCAGGAGGGCGAACGCATGCTGCGCGGCGAGGTCCACGACCCGACCGCCAACCGCATGGGCGGCGTCGCCGGGCACGCCGGGCTCTTCTCGACGGCCGACGACCTCGCCGTCTTCTGCCAGATGATTTTGAACGGCGGCGAGTACAACGGCGCGCGCATACTCAGCCCGCTCGGCGTCGCCGAGATGACTCGGCCCCGACAGGTGACGGAGGACGGCGGAGCGCGGGGCCTCGGCTGGGACGTGAACACCTCCTTCTCACAGAACCGCGGCGAGCTGTTCCCGGCCGGCTCCTTCGGCCACACGGGCTTCACCGGGACTTCCATCTGGATTGACCCGGCCAGCGAGACCTTCGTCGTCTTCCTCTCGAACCGCGTCCACCCCGACGGCAAGGGCGACGTGTCGTCCCTGCGCGCGCGCGTCGCCACCATCGCCGCCAGCGCCGTGACGGACGCGGCCACGGTCCTGCGCGCGAGGATGGAGCAGAGCAAGTACGTGCAGGAGATGACGGCCGGCCTCGTCCGCTTCACCCACTCGCTGAACGAAGCGCGCGCCGACGACTCGGCCATCGCGCCCGCCGACGCCGAGGTCCTGAACGGCGTTGACGTGCTTGAGCGCGACGGCTTCAAGCAGTTGCAGGGCATGCGCGTCGGCTTAATCACCAACCACACGGGGCGCGACCGGAAGGGGCGCCAGACGGTTGACGTGCTGCGCGAGGCGCCGGGCGTCAAACTCACGATGCTCTTCTCGCCCGAGCACGGCATCCGCGGCCTCGTGGACGACAAGGTGTCCGACGCGAAGGACGAGCAGACGGGCCTGCCCATCTACTCGCTCTACGGCGAGACGCGCAGGCCGCGCGCCGAGCACCTGAAGGAGCTTGACGCGCTCGTCTTCGACATCCAGGACATCGGCGCGCGCTTCTACACGTACATCTCGACGCTCGGCTACGCGATGGAGGAGGCGGCGAAGGCCGGGGTTCCCGTCTTCGTCCTCGACCGCCCGAACCCGATTAACGGCGTGGACGTTGAAGGCCCGGTCGGCGACCCCGACCGCCTGTCCTTCACCTCCTACCACACCATCCCCGTCCGCCACGGCATGACGGTCGGCGAGCTGGCGCGCCTCTTCAACGAGGAGCGGAAAATAGGCTGCGACCTGCGCGTGGTGAAGATGGAGAACTGGCGGCGCGGGATGTGGTTCGACTCGACGGGGCAGACGTGGGTCAACCCCTCGCCGAACATGAGGAGCTTGACGCAGGCGACGCTGTATCCGGGCGTCGGCCTGCTTGAAGTGACGAACGTCTCGGTCGGCCGCGGCACCGACACGCCTTTCGAGGTCGTGGGCGCGCCGTGGCTCGACGGCCAGCGGCTCGCCGCGCACATGAACGCGCGCGCGCTGCCCGGCGTCCGCTTCGTGCCGGTGCGCTTCACGCCGCTCGCCTCGAAGTTCAAGGGCGAGGAGTGCGGCGGCGTCAACCTCGTCGTCACCGACCGCGCGCGCTTCCGGCCCGTGCGGACGGGGCTTGAGCTGGCCGTCGCGCTGCGGCGCCTGCACCCGGCCGAGTGGAAGGCCGACGACTACCTGCGCCTGCTCGTCAACTCAGACACGCTGGAGCGCGTCAAGCGCGCCGAGGCCGTGGACGACATCGCGCGCTCGTGGCAGGCCCGCCTCGCCGAGTTCAACCGCGCCCGCGCGCGCGCCCTGCTCTACAGGTAACACGCTACGGAGGAACCCACCGATGCGCTTCTTCAGAGTCTTCATGCTGGCCGCGCTTCTTCTCATCCCGCAGGCGAGCGCCTTCGCGTGGCACGACACGGGGCACATGCTCGTCGCGCAAATCGCCTACCTGCGGCTCACCCCGGCCGCCAAGGCCCGCGTCGATAAACTTTTCGCCGCGCCGCAGGGGAGCCGCCCCCCGCTCATACACCTCTGCGCCGGCTATTACATGACCGAGACGTGCGAGAAGCTCTACGACCCCATCACCATCGCCGTCTGGATGGACGACTTCCGCGGCGACTCGCTCAACGACGAGTACGACAACTGGCATTACGTCACCTACCGCCCCTTCTTCGACGGCACGCCTGAGCGGACCGACATCGGCGCCAACCCCGAGAACGCCCTCGCCCGCATCAACTGGGCCATCAACACCCTGCGCCGCGGGACGGGCCGCGACAAGGAGGACGCCGAAGTGGTCGGCTTCCTCTACCACCTCGTCGGTGACGTTCACCAGCCGCTCCACACCATCTCGCGCTACACGCCCGCGCAGCCCGACGGCGACGGCGACCGCGGCGGCAACGGCTTCCGCCTCCAGATGCCGCCCGAGACGCGCGTCCGCAACCTCCACTCCTTCTGGGACGCGGGCGCCGGCAGCTTCGGCTGGGAAGGCCCCAAGCGCCCGCTCGACGAGGCCGCCCGCGCGCGCCTGCGCACGCTCGCCGACGAAATCATGCGCGCTCACCCGGCCGACGCCGACCAGGCTTGGAAGGACGTGGAGCCTTTGCACTGGATTGAGGAGAGCAACACGCTCGCGCGCAACGTCGTCTACAAGAACATCGCCGAGAACGCGGCGCCCTCGGCCGCCTACACCGAGGAGGCGCAGAAGCTCGTGCGCCGCCGCATCGCCCTCGCCGGCTACCGCCTCGCCGAAGTCCTCAACCGACTCTTCGTCCAAACCCCGGCGCCGCCGAAACCCGCCGGACAGTAGGCCCGACAGGAACATTCTTTCAGAGCCCGTTTGAAGAGTCCGCGGGGACTGTTCAGGCGGGCTCTCAAGTTAGACATGCGAGACACGCCGGTCGTCATCCTCGACTTCGCGGAAGGCCCCACCGCGCCGGGCCGCACGCGCTTCGAGCGGCCGGCGGAGGTCGTCGCCGCTCGGACAATCGAAGAGGTGAGGCCGGCCCTGCGTCGCGTCGAGCGCGCGGCGGCCGGGGGGATGTACGCCGCGGGCTTCGTCGCTTACGAGGCGGCGCCCGCCTTCGATTCGTCTCTCGTCGTGAGGGCGGGGGGCGACGTGCCGCTGCTCTGGTTCGGCCTCTTCGACGGTCCGGCCGGAGCGGGGCCGGTGTCGGGCGGCGAGTTTGAAGTCACGGGTTGGGAGCCTTCGGTCAGCCGCCGCGAGTACGCGCGCCGCGTCGGCGAGGCGAGGGAGTTGATAGCGAGCGGCTACACCTATCAGGTCAACTACACGCTGAGGCTGCGCGCGCGCCTTCGCGGCGACGACTTCGCCTTCTACGAGCGGCTGCTCGCGGCGCAGCGCACGCGCTACGGCGCCTACGTCAACGCCGGCCGCTTCCGCGTCCTCTCGGCCTCGCCCGAACTCTTCTTCGAGCGCGAGGGGCAGGCCGTCCGCACGCGGCCGATGAAGGGCACGGCGCGGCGCGGGCGCTGGCTCGAAGAGGACGAGGGGGCCGCGGCGCGGCTCGCCGCCTCGGCGAAGGACCGGGCCGAGAACGTGATGATTGTTGACCTGCTGAGGAACGACCTCGGGCGCGTCTCCGAGTTCGGCTCGGTCCGCGCCGCGCCGCTCTTCGAGGTCGAGCGTTACCCGACCGTGTTCCAGATGACCTCGACCGTCGGGGCGACGCTGAGGGAGGGCACGACGCTCGAAGACATCTTCGCCGCGCTCTTCCCGTGCGGCTCCGTGACGGGCGCGCCGAAGGTGAGCACGACGCGCATCATCGCCGGGCTTGAGGACTCGCCGCGCGGCGTCTACTGCGGCGCCGTCGGCGTCGTCGCGCCCGGCGGCGACGCCCTCTTCAACGTCGGCATCAGGACCGCGGTCGTTGACGGCGCGTCGGGCGCCGTCGAGTACGGCACGGGCGGCGGCGTCACATGGGACTCGAACGCGGCGGATGAGTACGCGGAGGCTTTGGACAAGGCGCGGCTTCTGTCAGAGGGCGGGACCGACTTCGAGTTGCTTGAGACTATGCGGCTGGAAGGCGGGCAATATGCGCTGCTCGAAGAGCATCTTGAGAGGCTCGCCTCTTCGGCCAAATATTTCGACTTCCGGCTTTCGGAAACCGAGATTCGCGCGGCGCTGGCCGGGCACGCGGCGCAACATCCTTCGGGCGCGCGGCGCGTCAGGCTCCTCGTCGCGCGCGACGGACGCGCGAGGGTCGAGAGCGGGCCGCTCGGCGAAGCGCGACGGGAAGGCCCCGCGCACGTCGCGCTGGCGGGCCGCCCCGTCTCAAGGCTCGACCGCTTCCTTTATCACAAGACGACGAGGCGCGAAGTCTACGAGGCGCGGCGGGCGGAGCACCCCGGAGCCTTCGACGTGCTGCTGCGGAACGAGGAGGGGGAGTTGACCGAGTTCACGAACGGCAACCTCGTAGTCGAGTTGGAAGGGCGACGCTGGACGCCGCCGCGCGAGTGCGGACTGCTGGCCGGCACCTTCCGCGCGCGGCTGCTGCGGGCGGGCGAGGCGGAGGAGCGGGTGCTGACGCCGGCCGACCTGCGGCGCGCTTCGCGCTGCTGGTTCGTCAACAGCGTGCGCGGGTGGGTGGAAGTTCAATTCGTGTGGTAGTGAAAACGGAAAAGGGGCGCCCGAAACTTTCGGGCGCCCCTTTATCTTTGCTTCAGCGTGGCCCGTTTAGAACTGGAGCTTGAGGCCGAACTGGATGATGCGCGCCGACTCGCCGGTCTGGATGACGTTGGTCGAGGTGTTGGGCGCGACCGTCGTGCAGCAGGTCCGGCCGAACTGCGAGGAGCCGAGCGTGGGCGAGCCGACGGAGGCCGAGCGCGGGTTGTCGAAGTTCGGGTGGTTGAAGGCGTTGAACATCTCGGTGCGGAACTGCAAACGGACGCGCTCCGTGATGTCGAACATCTTGACGATGCCGAGGTCCACGTTCCAGTAGCTCGGCCCGCGGAAGACGTTGCGTCCCGAGCCGTTCGAGCCCGGCGGCGGGACGGCGAAGCCCGACTCGTTCTCGAAGACCACGGGGCCGCGCACGTTCGGGAGGAACTGGAGGCGTGCGCGGACGCTCGGGTCCGTGATGAGGGCGCGCGAGACGTGGGCGGCGTTACTGGTGCGCTGGCCGCTGTTGACCTGGAAGGGCTCGCCCGTCATGTAGGTGTAGATGGTGTTGACGGACCAGCCGCCGAGGAGGTGGTTGACGACGCCGGGCGAGCCCGACAGGAAGTGGCGCCCGCGGCCGACCGGAAGCTCCCACACGGCGTTGGCCGTCAGGACGTGCGTGCGGTCGAAGTCCGACGGCGCCCACTCGTTCTTCAGGTCGCGGAGGTCGGCGATGGAGCGCGAGGTGGTCGTCGAGAGCGCGCCGCCCGAGGTGGTGCCGACGGGGTCAACCGACTGGTTGTCCATCGACTTGCCGAAGGTGTAGGCCATGTTCAGGCCGAGGCCGGTGGCGAAGCGGCGGCGCAGCGTGAACTGCGCGGCGTGGTAGACGGAGCTGCCGCTGTTGTCGAGGTAGGTGATGCGGCCGAACTGCTGGTTGGGGCGGAGCTTGAAGCCGAGCGAGGTGTTCTCGATGCGCTCGGCGAAGGCGCCCGCGGCGTTGTTGGCGAGCTGGCCCTGCACGGTGGTGGAGTTGACGAAGGCGGCGTTGATGCCCGAGACGCCGGCCGCGAGCAGCGGAATCTGGGCCGCCGTGAAGGCCGGCACGCAGGCGGGCTGGGACGAGTCGCGCGTGGCACCGCTCGGCAGGCAGTTCTGGGTGCTGTTGTTGGCCTGAAGCCTCAGGAACGATCCGAGGATGGGCGCGGCGTCAATCTGGTTGATGTCGTAGGCCATCAGCAGCCGCAGACCGCGCCGCCCGATGTAGGCCGCCTGCATGACGAGGCCGCCGGGCAGCTCGCGCTGGAAGCTCAGGTTCCATTGGTGAACGCTCGGCAGTTTCAGGTCGGGCGCGAAGGTCGTGATCGAAGGCGCGTTGCTGTTGAGGAGCAGCGGCGGCGTCAGGAACGAGGACGGCTTGATGCTGGGCGGGTTGAGCGAGGTGGGGAAGCCTTGCGAGATGGTGAGGTTCGAGGGGACGGCGGCGCAGCCGGCCGTCGTCGTGCCGCCGACGGTCGAGGAGCAACTGGTGCGCAGGCCCGGCACGCTGCCCGCGACGGCCGTCACCTGGAAAGAGGAGATGGGGTCGAAGGCGAGGCCGTAGCCGACGCGCAGGACGCTGCGGCCCGCGTCGCCGAAGAGGCCGTGCAGGGGGCCGCGGCGGAAGTCGGGCGACCACGCGACGCCGAGGCGCGGGCCGAAGGCCCCGGCGTTCGAGCGGTCCCACCACTTGTCGGAGCGGGCGAAGGTGACGGGGCCGGGGTTGTTGACGACCGGGCTGGCGGGGCCGGGCGTGCCGGCTATCGCCGAGGTCGGGACGTAGGTGAAGCCGGGCGTGTTGGCCGGCGGGTTCAGCTCCCAGCGCAGGCCGTAGTTGAAGGTCACGTTGGGCCGCCACTTGTACTCGTCCTGCACGTAGAAGTTGAACTGGTTGAGGTGGGTCGTGATGGCCTGAAGCGAGACGACGCCGTTCGACTGGAAGGGCAGGAAGGCGTCCTCGTTGAGATTGCCGATGAACGCCTGACTCAAGCGCGAGGGCAGGCCGGAGATTTCGTTGATGTAGTTCTGGAGGCGCGTGGCGTCGGCCGAGACGATGCCGGCGCGCGGCGTGCCCTGGTTGGCGAGGACGGCCGTCGTCGGGAGGACGAAGCCGGAGGTGGTCGGGCTGCGGACGCCCGCGTCGAAGGAGAGGCTGGGCGTGACGTTGACGCCGCCGGGCTGGCCGCGGCGGTCGGCGTGGCGGTAGAAGCGGAAGTTGAAGCCGGTGCTGATTTGGTGGGCGCCCTTGGTGATGTGGACGTTGTCGAGTATCTGCGGGACGGTGACGGCGCGCTCGGTGCGCGGCGTGTTGAGGAACGGGTCGGAGACGTTCTGGAAGGCGAAGCCGGGCACGTCGGGGAAGGCGGGGTTGGCCTCGCCCTGCGTGAAGAGGAACTGGAAGCGGCCGAAGCCGACGGTCAGTTCGTTGACGAGGCGCGGCGAGATGGTCCAGCGGTGGCCGAGCGCGAGGTTCTTGGTGTCGCGGAAGACTTCGCCCTGCGGGGGGAAGCCGGGGAAGACGACGGGGCGGCCGTTGAGGGGGTCGCCGCCGAGCGTGTCGTAGGTGGACTGGAGGTAGCGGCCGAAGACGCTCTGCGACTCGGTGAGGTTGTGGTCGATGCGGACGTTGTAGGCCGGCCCCTTGTGCTGGGTCGGCGGGTCCCAGACGAAGCCGGCCGTGTTGAGCGCGTCGCCGAAGTCGTAGCGGTTCGGCGCCGGGTACGCCTTGAAGTAGGCGAGCATCTTCGCGTCGAGCGAGACGGCTTTCGGGTTGTTGGCTGCGGACGCGAGGCCGTAGGTGGCGACGCAGTTGAGGTCGGTGGCGCTCGCGCACTCGCGGACGCCCGCGGCGAGCGCGCCGGTCGCGGGGTTGACCAGAAGGACGTTGTTCTGCGTGATGACGGTCGAGCCGATGCGGAAGCAGTTGCCGGCGCCGGTCGTGGGGTTGCAGGTCGGGTCGGCGCGGAAGTAGCGGAAGTTGCCGGCGAGCGCCGTCGGCGTGTAGACGATGGGGACGCCGAAGGTCTCGGCGATGGGCGTGGTGAAGTCGACCTTGGTGTGCTGGTAGCTGCCGAAGAAGAAGGTCTTGCCCTTGACGATGGGGCCGCCGAGGTCGAAGCCCGGCTGGTCGAGCTTGACCTTGTGGCGTGGGTCGCCGGTCGTGTTCGAGAAGAAGTCGTTGGCGTTGAGCTTGTCGTTGCGGAGGAAGTAGAAGACGTTGCCGTGGAACTCGTTGGTGCCGGAGCGCGTGGCGACGGAGATGGAGGCGCCGGAGTTGCGGCCCTCCTCGGCGGTCGCGTTGTTGGTCGTGACCTTGTACTCCTGCACGCTGTCGGGCGTGAGGCGGTAGAGGTTCGAGGTGGGGTTAGGGGCCGAAGACTCGTTGGCGTCGATGCCGTCGATGGTGACGTTGAAGGCGCGGTCGCGCGAGCCGTTGACGTGGACGCCGGAGCCGACGCCGCCCTGCGAACGCTGCGTGACGCCCGGCTCGTAGGCGATGAGGTTGAGCGGGTTGCGCCCGTTCAGGGGCAACTGCTCGATGGCCTTGTGCTCGACGACGTTGCCGATGGTGGCGTTGGCCGTCTGCAACTGCTCGGCGCCGGCCTGCACGGTGACGACCTCCGCGACCTCGCCGGCCTGAAGCGGGACGTTCACGTCCAGCGGGGTGTTAATCTCAAGGATGTTGCCCGTAAGCCGAGCCGTCTTGAAGCCCGTCTTCTCGACCGTGATGGTGTAGCGGCCGACGGGCAGCGAGGCGAAGGAGTAGAGGCCGGCGTCGGTGGTCGTCTGCGTCTGCGTGACGCCGGTCTCCTCGTTGGCGGCGGTGACAGAGGCGCCCGCGACGACGGCGCCCTGTTGGTCGGTGACGGTGCCGGTGATGCGCGAGCTGGCGGTCTGGGCGAGGGCCGAGGCCGGCGCCGAGGCCAAGAGGAGGAGAAGGGAAAGGGCCGAGCGAAGTAGGTTCGACATGGGGGACTCTCCTATCGAGTTCGTGGGCGGGGCGGCTTTGATTGATGAGGCCGCGCGCGGGCGGCCACCAGAGCCGTCCTCCCTCGACGCGCGACCGCGGCGTAAGGGCGTGCAGTATATCCCCGCCGCGCGCAACGTCAAGGAAATTTTCGGCCGCCCGTCCTTATCCAAAAAATCGGCGGCTTCTCCATTTTTGTAAAGACGGGCGGGGGCGGCGGGTCGGATTTTCATGGCCGCATTGAAGGCGGGCGCTGGGAATGCGGCTTGCTGTGTCGAAAAGGTTCGCTCTACGGGCGTGTTCCTTCTCGGCAAATTAATTTGAAAAGCGGAGGCGGCGGGGCCGCGGGCCGGCGAGGTCCGCGCTCGCGCGCCCCCTTGCGTCATCAGGCGTTATTATCCGGCTGATAAGAAAAAATTGCTTCCCATGAGCCTTTAACAAACATAAAATCACGCCCCAACGCCGAGCCCTTCGACCGAACCAAGGTGGTTTCCCGTTCACGGCGGCCGGTCCACAAGTCACACTTAAAGTTTCGCAAACAGGAGCCCACGAAAATGAGAAGACGCAGTCTGCCTCGTCTCGCCTTGAGTCTGATTCTGCTGCTGGCCCCCGTCGGCGGAGTGTTCGCGCAGGGCACGGCCTCGCGCGTGACCGGCGTCGTGCAGGATGCCACGGGCGCGGTCGTCGAGGGCGCCGCCGTCACCCTCACCAACGAGGGGACGAAGGTCTCCTTTAAGACCCAGACGACCTCCACGGGGCAGTACGTCTTCGACGTGGTGCAGGTCGGCGTCTACACCGTCGAGGTGGAGAAGGCCGGCTTCAAGAAGTTCCTCTCGAACGGCAACCAGGTCAACGTCAACCAGCCCGCGACCGTCAACGTCACGCTCGAAGTCGGCGGCATCAACGACGTGGTCACGGTGCAGGGCGCGGCCGAGCTGGTCCAGACCTCAAGCTCCGGCAACTTCGGCAACACCGTCGAGCAGCGTTCGCTCGAAGCCCTGCCCATCGTCGGCGAGCGCGGGCGCAACCCGCTCCAGTTCATCTCGCTCCAGCCGGGCGTCATCGGCAACGGGCGGGCCGGCACCGGCGGCAACACCGGCGGCAACGTCCACGTCCACGGCGCCCGCGACCGCGCCTTCAACTTCACGCTCGACGGCATCGACATCAACGAGTCCTCGGCCGGCGGCTCGAACTTCACGCCGCTGCGGCCCAACCCCGACTCCATCGAGCAGTTCCAGGTCGTGACGGGGAACTTCACGGCCGAGCTCGGCCGCTCCTCCGGCGCGCAGGTCTCGCTCGTCACCAAGTCGGGCACCGACGAGTTCCACGGCACGCTCTTCGAGTTGTACCGCACGCCGCGCTTCAACGCCAACGAGTACGAGAACAACCTCAACGGCCGCGGCAAGGGCCAGTTCGTCCAGCACATCTTCGGCGGCAGCGTCGGCGGCCCCGTCATCCTGCCCGGCTACAACGGCCGCGAGCACAAGACCTACTTCTTCACCAACCTCCAACTGCTGCGCGCCACCCAGGGCATCCTCGTCACGCGCACCGTCTACACGGCGCAGGCCCGCCAGGGCCTCTTCCGCTACCGCATCGGCGCGGCCAACGCCCCGGCCGGCACCACGAACCCGTCCGTGGACGGCTCCGGCAACGTCGCGCCCGGCGTCGTGCTCGGCAGCTACAACATCCCGGCGAACGACCCGCTCTGCGCGACCCAGCCCGCCAACTGCGGGCTCGACCCGACGACGCGCGCTCTCATCGCCTCCACGCCTTTGCCGAACAACTTCTTCGTCGGCGACGGCCTGAACACGGCCGGCTTCAGCTTCAACGCCCCGCAGGTCGAGAAGCAGTACGACTTCGTGATGAAGGTGGACCACGCCTTCAACGAGCGCAACACGATGTACGTCCGCTACGCGCAGGGCAAGCAGGACACGTTCGGCGACAACGGCAACGGCGGCCTCCGCTCGTTCCCCGACAGCCAGTTCAACTTCGTGGACACGACCCGCAACCCGAAGAACCTCGCCGTCAACTACCGCTGGACGCCGACGGGCCGCGTCACCAACGAGTTCGTCGTCGGCTTCAACAAGTTCGCCTTCACCTTCGGCAACCCCGACCCGAACCCCGTCCCCATCATCCTCAACCTCGTCCGCGACCCCTTCAACTTCACGCCGCTCGTCAACAACGAGCGCGAGATTACGACCTGGCAGTTCGTCGATAACATCAGCTTCATCAAGGGCGCGCACACGTGGCGCGGTGGCGTCAACTTCCGCATCCAGTCGCACGACGACATCCGCAGCTCGGTCGGCGGCTTCAACACCAACCTCGCCGTCAACCTCTCGCGCACCGTCAACCCGCCCGCGACCAGCGGCGCCTTCAACTTCAACCTGCCGACCGCCGGCACCGGCTCCATCAACAACACCGACCGCAACAACCTCCAGTCGGCCATCAACGACCTGCTCGGCCGCGTCGGCAACATCCAGCGGTCGTTCGTCGCCGCGAGCGATTCGGCCTACGCGCCCGCCGGCACGCTCTTCACCTTCGTCTCCAAGTATAACGAGTACGACTTCTACATCCAGGACACCTGGAAGCTGCGCTCGAACCTGACCATAGACTACGGCGTGCGCTGGGAGCCGAAGATGTCGCCCCGCGGCGGCGAGAACAGCAGCATCCTCCGCCCCGACCGCCCCGTCCGTCTGGGCGAGGCGCCGACCGACCAGCTCAAGTTCGTCGAGGGCAAGCTCTTCGACGACGACTGGAATAACATCGCGCCCACCGTCGGCTTCGCGTGGGACCCGTGGAGCGACGGCAAGACCTCCATCCGCGCCAACTACCGGCTCGCCTACGACCGCATGAACACCTTCCTCGCGTCGTCGGCCATCTTCCCCAACACGCCCGGCACCACGCTCGGCATCAACGACACCAGCTTCGCCAACCGCACCGACGAGACCGACCGCATCCGCTTCGGCATCCCCACCATCGCGCCGACCGCCAGCCCTTCGGCGCTGCGCCAGCCCGCGGCCTTCTCGACCGCCTCGCTCACCGTCTTCGACCCCTCGACGCGCTTCCCGAAGACCAACCAGTGGGGCCTCAGCCTCCAGCGCGACCTCGGCCGCGACTTCGTCTTCGAGGCCAACTACGTCGGCCGCAAGGGCGTCGGCCTCTTCGGCGCCTACGACGTGAATCAGGTCAACATCCTCGCCTCCGACCCGCGCTGCGCGGGCGAGACCTTCCTCTCGGCCTTCAACACGCTGCGTAACAGCACGACCTCGACGAGCTGCCTCGCCAATCTCATCTTCGCCGGCAGCACGACCAACAACACCGGCTCTGCCACCTTCCGCACGACCTTCGCCTCCGAGCTGAACCAGGGGTCGGTCGCCTCGGCCGCGCTGCTGCTGTCACAGCGCGTCTCGGGCGGCGTGCGCACCATCGCGCAGGCCGGCAACGTCGGCGCCTCCTTCTTCCAGCCCTACTCGCAGTTCACCGGCGCCGTCAACGTCATCGACAGCAACGACTACTCGCGCTACAACGGCCTCGAACTCCAGGTCAGCCGCCGCCGCCGCAACGGCCTCCTGATGCAGATGAGCTACACGCTGTCGAAGTCCATGGACACGCGCTCCTTCGACCCGGCCTTCACCGTCGCGGCGCGCACCACGTCGGGCACCAACGCCTCGCCCTCGGCGCAGAACACGCCCTTCGACATCCGCAACCGCGCCCTCAACTACGGCCGCTCCGACTTCGACCGCCGCCACGCGCTGCAAGGCTACGTCGTCTACGACCTGCCCTTCGGCCGCAACCAGCGGTTCCTCAAGGACGCGCCCGGCTTCGTCAACCAGATAGTCGGCGGCTGGGAGCTTGCCAACGCGCTCATCTGGCAGAGCGGCCGCGCCTTCACGGTCTACTCGGGCGCCTTCACGGTCAGCAACGTCGTGCTCTCGACGGCCAACTGCCAGGGGTGCTCGGCCGACATGGGCAGCGTCGTGCAGAGCGCCGGCACCAACTTCATCTTCACGCCCCAGCAGATAGCGCAGTTCTCGACGCCCGCGCCGGGCGAGCAAGGGAACACGCCGCGCAACTTCTTCACGGGGCCGTCGTTCTTCAACCTCGACATGACGGTGCGCAAGAAGTTCCGCCTGACCGAGACGAAGAACCTTGAGTTCCGGGCCGACATCAACAACCTGACCAACACGCCGTCCTTCGAGTTCCCGATTAGCTCGACGAGCGGCATCGGCATCCAGTCGCCCGGCTTCACCGGCAGCGCCTCGCTCAACTCGACGTTCGGCCGCATCCGGGACAGCGTGAACAGCAACTCGCGCAGAATCCAGTTGGGCCTTAAATTCAACTTCTAACCCGAAGGGGGCGCCGCCCGACACGCGGCGCCCCTTTCAACGACCACGCCTGAAAGTGAGAACGCGCACACTCGTCAAGACGCTTCTGGCCTGCGCCGGGCTCGCGCTCCTGTTCGGCCCCGCCCTGCCGCGTCCCGCCGTGCGCGCCCGCGCGGCCGAGCCCCCGTTCGACCTCGTCGTCACTAACGCGCGCGTCGTGGACGGCTCCGGCAACCCCTGGTTCCGCGCCGACGTGGCGGTCAAAGGTGGGCGCATCGCCCGCGTCGGCCGGGTCGCCCCCTCGGAGGCGGCGCGCGTCATCGACGCCAAGAACCAAATCCTCGCGCCCGGCTTCATAGACGTTCACACGCACGTCGAGAACGTCTACGACCTGCCCGACGCCGAGAACTTCACCCGCATGGGCGTCACGACGCTCGTCACCGGCAACTGCGGCGGCTCGGTCGTCGATGTCGGCCAGTTCCTCGGGCAGATAAAGGAGAAGCCGCTCGCCGTCAACCTCGCCACGCTCGTCGGCCACAACAGCGTGCGCCGCGAGGTCTTCGGCCAGGCCGACCGACCGCCCACGCCCGAAGAGCTTGAGCGCATGAAGGCCCTCGTCGAGCAGGCCATGCGCGATGGCGCCGTCGGACTCTCCACCGGCCTTTACTACGTGCCGGGCGCCTACGCCAAGACCGACGAGGTGGTCGAGCTTGCCAAGGTCGCCGCGCGCCACGGCGGCCTCTACGCCACGCACATGCGCGACGAGGGCGGCGGCGTCGTCGCCTCCGTCAAAGAGAGCATCGAAATCGGCGAGCGCGCCGGCCTGCCCGTCGAGATTTCCCACTTCAAGATCAGCACCAAGCGCCTCTGGGGACAGAGCCCCGTGACGCTCGGCCTCGTGCGCGACGCGCGCCGCCGCGGCCTCTCCGTCACCGTCGACCAGTAC
>DASZEK010000008.1:0-2289 GCA_035941045.1 Pyrinomonadaceae bacterium
CGCCCTCGCGGACGAAGGTTTCTATCTCCGTGCGGACGGCGCGAAACTCGGCCGACTGGTTCGCGTCCGGGTCGATGTAACCCGAATGATGCGCGTCCAGGTAAGGCATCTCGTAAGGGTTGCCGAGATACTCCTTATCCCCGTCGATGAGGATGAGCAGATGTTGCGCCTTGACGGTGCGCGCGATCTCGTCGGCGCCCGCCCGGCCCGACTCGCGGTAAGTGATGGAGTAGGTCTCCTCCGAGACGGTCAGGAGGTCGAGCGCGCCGCCGGCCGAGAGGTCGGGCACGCGCGCGCGGACGGCGAGCGTGTGGCCGCTCTGCCTGCCCAGCGCGTCGAATGAGAAGGTCTCGGTCTCGCGCCCCAGCTCGACGAACTCGTGATTAAGCGTCTTCGTCTCGACGCGCACGACATCCTCACGCACGACCACGTCGGGCGCCGCCGTCTTCCTCCACCGCCGCACGCGGCGCCGCGTCTCGACTTGCGTGAAGCCGGGCGTGCCGAAGCCGCCCGGAGGCGCCTCGACCGTCTCCGGGTCGAGGTCGAACTCCTCGAAAGTGTCGCCGACCGCCGCCTTGTATTCGACGATGATTGCCTCGACGGGCCGGCGCGGCGGCGCCTGGTCGGAGATGTCCCGCACCTGCGCCTCCGTCAGAACGTCGTGCGAGAGGCCGTCGGGCAGCGGCGCGTCCGGGTCGGTGATCCACAGCTCGTCGCCGCTCGCGAAGTACAGCGGCTCGGGCAGCTCAAGGAAGCGCGACGCCCCGGCGTGATAGCCGCCGCCCAGCGTGAACTCCGCGAGCGACACGGGGAAGTCGGGGACGTTCGTGACGACATCGGAGAAGCCGCACCCCTCGACGTAAGCGCGCCTGAGCACTTCGTAGAGCGTGAGGCCCGCCACGGGCACGCGCAGCGGCTCAATCGCCGCCCCCGTGATGTAATCCCTGACGAGCGCCTGCGGGTCGGGCTTGCCCGGCTCGTCTACCTCCAGCGGGTCGTAGAGCGTGACGGGCGCGGCCGGCCTCAAGGTCCAGCGGTCGCCTAAGAGGTCGAGGGTGCTGAAGGAGACAACGTCTGCCGGGCGCCGGTCCTCGTTCGCGTAGCGCGCGAGCAGCCCGGCGAGGCGGCCGCCCTCCATCACCGTCTGCCACTGGTAGTCGCCGCCGGCCCACACGCCGATCTCGAATCTCAAATCTGACGAGGAGGAGACGAGCGAGCGGTCGGGCTTCGCTAACACGACATCGAGGGACACGCCCAGCGCCCCGCGGGGCGCCCGCTCCTCGACGCTCCTGACGGGCAGCTCGACGCCGTCGGCCAGCAGGCGCGCTTTGTAGCGGCGCACGTTCGCGCCGCCCGACAAGCCCTCGCCGAAGAGGTCGAGGAAGATGCTGAAGCTGAACGCCCCGGCCGACGCGCCGCCGAGGGCGACGGGCAGACCTTCCTCGTAAGTGGTGGGGATGATGAACGGCATCAGCTCGTCGCGTGCGGCAGATTGACGTAATCCCATTGCGACGTATTGGGATTCCAGACGCAGAAGTTGTGGCCCGTGGCGTCGAGCCGCACCTCCGTGTGGCCGGAGGGCAGGTCCGACGGCGCGCCGGAAGGCAGGCCGCTCACCACGCGCACCATCCCGAGCGTCTTCTGGAGGCCGAAGCGGTCGTTGGCGGCGTCCACCGCGAGCACGTACTTGTCCTTCGACGCGAAGTCGTCGGCCCCGATGTCGGTCGTGAAGTCGTCGAAGATGGCGACGCCCGAGGCGTCGTATTGACGGAGGTGGACCACCACCGAGGCGAGTGACTGCCCGAGCCCGCTGAAGCTGTGGTAGAGCGTCCACGTCGCGCCGCCGTCGGTCGAGTAATGCCACTGGAAGGTGTCGGTCGAGGAGACGTGGCGCACCCGGAGGAGCATCCCGGCCGAGACCGTCACCCCCTGCGCCCCGTTCGTGACAAAGCCGCTCGGCCCGTAGATGTAGGGCCAGAGGGCGCCGCTGGCCCTGACCAGGAAATGGAGCGTGTAGGCGCCGAAATTCCAAGCCATCGTCATGGCGTCGCTGTTCGACTGCTGCACGAACTTCACCGCCGAGTAATGGTTCGTGAAGTCCTGCGCGTCGAGCGCGACCCCCGAGTAGGTGCCCGCGCAGGGCTGCAACTCAAGCCGCTGATTTTGTTCGAGCGCCGGGTGCCCCGAGTCGATTTGCGCCCAGAGGTCGGCGTCGAGGCTGTCGTCGTCGAAGTCGTCCGCGAGGGGCACGCCCGGCAGGGGGATGCCGCCGAGACTCCGCCCGCGCAG
>DASZEK010000009.1:0-3638 GCA_035941045.1 Pyrinomonadaceae bacterium
CACGGCAAGACCTCCCTGCTCGACGCCATCCGCACCACGGACGTGGCGGCGGGCGAGGCCGGCGGCATCACGCAGCACATCGGCGCCTACAGCGTCGAGGTGCCGAGCGCCGACTCGCCCGGCGAGCGCCGCCGCGTCGTCTTCCTCGACACGCCCGGCCACGAGGCTTTCACCATGATGCGCGCGCGCGGCGCCAAGGCGACCGACATCGTCGTCCTCGTCGTCGCCGCCGACGACGGCGTCATGCCGCAGACCATCGAGGCCATCGAGCACTCGCGCGCCGCGGGCGTCCCGATGGTCGTCGCCATCAACAAGATAGACAAGCCGGACGCCAACCCCGACCGCGTCAAGCAGGAGTTGGCCGCGCAGGGCGTGCAGGCCGTGGACTGGGGCGGGGACGTTGAGACCGTGCCCGTCTCGGCCAAGCGGCGCGAGAATTTGGACACGCTGCTTGAGACCGTCCTGCTCACGGCCGACATTCTCAACCTCAAGGCCAGCCCTAACCGTCTGGCCTCGGGCGTGGTCCTCGAAGCCAAGCTCGACCGCGGGCGCGGCGCCGTCGCCACGGTGCTCGTCCAGAACGGCACGCTGCACATCGGCGACCCCTTCATCGTCGGCCAAATCTTCGGCAAGGTCCGCGCCATGTACGACGACCGCGGCAACCACATCGAAGAGGCCGGGCCGGCGACGCCCGTCGAAGTCCTCGGCATGCAGGGCGTGCCGCAGGCCGGCGAGACCTTCCAGGTGGTCGCCGACATCACGCGCGCCCAGCAGATTTCGCACCAGCGCCAGTCTGTCGCCCGCCAGCAGTCTTTGGCGGCGACGACGAAGCGCGGCATCGAAGCCCTCGGCGAAGCTCAGGTCAAGGAGCTTCTCGTCATCGTCAAGGCCGACGTGCAGGGCTCGGTGGAAGTTCTCAAGAGCACCTTGCAGAAACTTTCGACCGAGCGCGTCAAGGTCCGCGTCGTGCGCTCCGGCGTCGGCGCCATCACCGAGTCGGACGTGCTCTTGGCGGCCGCCTCGCAGACCGAGGCGGTGGGCCGCGCCGTCGTCATCATCGGCTTCAACGTCCGGCCCGAGGTCAGGGCCGGCGAGCTGGCGAAGCAGGAGCACGTTGACGTGCGCCTCCACTCGATCATCTACAAGGTCGAGGAGGAGATACGCGCGGCCATGATCGGCATGCTCGACAAGATTTCGACCGAGAAGATTCTCGGCAAGGCCGAAGTCTTGCAGACCTTCAAGGTGCCGCGCGCCGGCATGGTCGCGGGCTGCCGCGTGCTCGACGGCGTCATCCGCCGCAACGCGCGCGCCCGCCTCATCCGCGACGGCGTCGTGGCGTGGGAGGGCGGCATCTCCAGCCTGCGCCGCGTCAAGGACGACGTGTCGGAGGTCCGCGAGGGCTTCGAGTGCGGCATCTCGCTGGAGAACTTCAACGACGTGAAGGTCGGCGACCAGATCGAGGCTTACATCATCGAGCAGGTCGCGGCGACGGAACTGTAGGAGCGGGTGTCGGGTGCGGGGTGCCGGGTGTCAGTTAAAAGCTTTCACCCCGCACCCGGCGCCCGGCGCCCGGCACCCGTTTTATGCGTAGGCCGGAGAAGCTTGCAGAACTGATCCGCGAGGAGGTCATCCAGATCGTCGGGTACGAGCTGGAAGACCCGCGGCTGGACTCGGTGACGGTGACGGACGTGCGCGTGGCCGACAACCTGCGCGACGCGAGCGTCTACGTCACGTCCGAGGGCACCGAGGCGGAGCGGTCGGCCGCCATGAAGGCGCTCACGAAGGCCGCGCCCTTCGTCCGCCGGCAGTTGGGCATGTCGCTCAACCTCCGCTTCACGCCCGAGCTTCATTTCGTCCGCGACACGGTCGAGGAGTCGGCCGCCCGCGTGGACGCGCTGCTCACCGAAATCGGGCAGCAGCAGAGCACTGACCAGCCGCCCCCAGCCCCGGAAGGCGCGGCCGGAGAAGAAGAGGAGAAAGAAGGTGATGGGTGACGGGTGTCAGGTGGCGGGTGAAGACAATCTCTTCCCCGCCACCTGACACCCGTCGCCCGTCACCCTTGTATTGCGATGCTCAGTCAAGTCGTTGAGCTGATCGAGTCGAAGCGCCGCTTCGCTATCACCTCCCACATCCGCCCCGACGGCGACAGCCTCGGCTCGTCGCTCGGCCTCTACTGGCTGCTGCGCGCCCTCGACAAGGAGGTCGAGGTCATCATGCGCGACCCCGTGCCCCACGCCTACCAGAAGTTGCCGGGCGCGGAGCTGGTCCGCGTCACGCCGCGCGTGGACCGCGACTACGACGCCGTCTTCGTCATCGAGTGCTCGGACGTTACCCGCCCCGGCCTCGAAGCCCTCGACGAGCAGTTCGTCGTCAACATCGACCACCACTCGACGACCGCCCTCTTCGGCCAGATCAACTGGATCGACTCGACCGCCTCGGCCGTCGGCGAGATGGTCTACAATCTCTGCAAGGCCATCGGCGGGCGCGTCACCCGCGAGATAGCCGAGTGCGTCTACACCGCGCTCGTCACCGACACCGGCTCGTTCCACTACTCGAACACCTCGGAGCGCACCTTCAAGGTGGCGAGCGAGCTTGTGCGCGCGGGCGTCAAGCCGGCCAAGGTCTCGCAGGCCGTGTTCGCCAACTACCCGTGGAGCAAGATTGAGCTGCTGGGCGAGGTGCTGGCGACCGTCCGGCGCGACGAGTCGGGCCGCGTGGCGTGGCTCGTCCAGACGCTCGACATGCAGGAGCGCACCGGCGCGTCGGACGAGGACGGCGACGGCTTCGTCAACTACCCGATGAGCTGCGGCGACGTGGAGGCGTGCGCCTTCTTCAAGGAGACGGCGCCGGGCTCGTACCGCGTAAGCTTGCGCTCGAAGTGCGACGTGAACGTCGCGCGCATCGCCGAGCGGTTCGGCGGCGGCGGCCACCGCAACGCGGCCGGCTGCACCTTCCGCGGCACTTTGGACGAGGCCGAGCAGACGCTCGTCGGCTACCTCGTCGCGGCCGTCGAGCACCGCGCCAACGGCGGCGGCCCGACCGGCCCCTTGCAGCCGCAGGAGGTCGTCGCGGCCAAGGAGGCGCGCGAGGCCGAGCAGAGGGGCGCGCGCGGCACGCGCCCCTGACGCGCGCTTCTGACTTCGGCGCCCGCTGTGATACCCTTCGTGCCCGTACAGCCCCACGCGACAGAAGCCCCCGCCCGAAGGGAAGCGGCGACGAATAGTTAGACAAACCATGTCCTGGTTTCGCAAAAAGAACCAGCGCATCGAGTCCGTCCCGGCGGACGAGCGGCGCGTCAAGACCGAAGGCATCTTCGTCAAGTGCCCCGAGTGCGAGGCGGCGCTCTACAAGCGCGACCTCGAAGAGAGCTACCAGGTCTGCCCCGGTTGCGGCCACCACTTCCGCCTCGACGCGCGCACGCGCCTCGCCATGCTCTACGACGAGGGGCGCTACGAGGAGACCGACTCCGAAGTCATCTCCTCGGACCCGCTCGGCTTCGTCGACACCAAGCCCTACAAGCTGCGCCTGGAGCAGGCGCGCCGCGCGACCGGCTTGCCCGAGGCCGTCATCAACGCGCGCGGCACCGTCGGCGGCCACCCGACGCTGGTCGCCGCGATGGACTTCAACTTCCTCGGCGG
>DASZEK010000010.1:0-8677 GCA_035941045.1 Pyrinomonadaceae bacterium
GGGGGGCGCCGCCCCGCCTTCTCTTTTGTGAATGTTCTTAGCGCCGGCCCGCGTTCAGGATGCGGAGCAGCGCGAGGAAGATGTTAAAGGCGTCGAGGTAGAGCGAGAGCGCGCCCTGCACGTACTCGTTCGTCGGGTAGCGGCGGATGATGTTCGACGTGTCGTAGAGCACGAAGCCCGAGAAGAGCAGCAGCGCGGCGACCGCGACGCCGAAACCGAGCGCGCCCGACGAGAGGAAGAAGCTCAGGAGCGAGGCCAGGAAGACGACGATGAGGCCGACCGTCAGCATCCCGCGCATGAAGCTGAAGTCGCGCTTCGAGACGAAGACGTAGGCCGTCAGGCCGCCGAAGATGCCGACCGTCAGGACGCCCGCCGCCAGTATCGAGGCCGGGTTCTGCGCCATCGTGACGGCGATGAGCGGCGAGATGATGACGCCCGTCAGCGTCGTGAAGCCGAAGAGCGCGAACAGGTTCACGCCGCGCACGTGGCGCACGGCCTGCGCGCCCATCACGCCGCCCATCATCACGATGAGCATGATGAAGGGGTGCCGCACGGCGAAGAGCATCAGCGGCGGGAACGAGAGCCCGAGCCCGACGCCGCCGACGGCGAACACCGTCGCCGCGAAGAAGAGCGCGTAGACCTTGCGGACGAAGGACATGCGCTCGGCCACGCTCGCCTCGGCCGCCGTGTAGGTCTGGGGGCCGAGCCAGCCCGACTCCTCCGGCCACGGCCGCTGACTCTCGTAACGCTGCTGGTTTCGGGGTTGAAATTCGTTCATCTGAAATCCTTTTCCCTGACTGTTAAAGTGTCCGACCTTTTAGATGCGGGCGCGACCCGCGCCGGATGCATTATGCCACAGGCGCCTTCCGCGCCCGGCGCGTTAATGCTTAAATGGGCGGGTGCTGAGAATCATGCTGATAGGCTTGGCGGGCTTCGCGGGCACGCTCTGCCGCTACGCGCTGGCCGGCGCCGTCGAGCGGCGCTACGGCGAAGCTTTTCCCGTCGGCACGCTCGCCGTCAACCTCCTCGGTTGCGTGCTGGCGGGCTTCCTGTTCAGCGCGTTCGAGGGGCGCCATCTGGTGGGCGAGACGGCGCGGGCGGCCCTGTTCGTCGGGCTGCTCGGCGGGTTCACGACCTTCTCGGCCTACGGCCTTCAGACCTTCACGCTGCTGCGCGGCGGGGAGTTCTTTTACGCCGCGACGAACGTCGTCCTGTCGAACCTGCTGGGGCTGCTCTCGGTCTGCGGCGGGTACGCGCTCGGGCGGCTGCTGCTGGGCGGGGCGGGGCGGTGAAGGCTGGGGCGGCGGAGGGCGCGGCGGCGGGGCGGGGCGTGGGCGTGTCGCCCGTCCTGTTCGTGCTGGCGGCGGCGCTGCTCTGGAGCACGGGCGGGCTCTTCATCAAGGCGACGCAGTTGGGCGCGCTCGAACTCTCCTTCGGCCGCTCGCTCTTCGCCGCGGGGACCATCGCCTACCTGACGCGGCGCGAGGGCTTCAGGGCGAACGGCGTGACGCTGGTCGCCTCGGTGCTCTACGCGGCGCTGCTCATCCTCTTCGTCGTCGCCAACAAGCTGACGACCGCCGCCAACGCCATCTTCCTGCAATACACGGCGCCCGTCTACGTCCTCGTCTTCGAGCCGTGGATGTACGGCGAGCGGAGGCGGTTGGGCGACCTCTTCGTCGTCCTCGCCTGCGTGGCGGGGATGTCCCTGTTCTTCGTCGGGCAGCTCAGGCCGGACGACGTGGCGGGGAACCTGACGGCGCTCGCCTCGGGGCTCTGCTTCGCCTTCTTCCTGCTGCTGCTGCGCCACCCGCGCGCGGGCCGGGTGAACCGCGCCTCCTCGACGCTCTACGGCAACCTCATCATCTGCCTCGTCACGCTCGTCCCGTTCGCGCGCGGGGCGGGCGAGTTGACGGCGCGCGACCTCGGGATAGTCTTCTACCTCGGCGTCTTCCAGATAGGCGTCGCCTACACGCTCTTCACGCTCGGCATCCGGCGCGGCGTGCGCTCGCTCGACGCCGGCATCGTCGGCTACGTCGAGCCGATGCTCAACCCCGTCTGGGTCTTCCTTTTCATCGGCGAGCGGCCCTCGGGCTGGGCCGTCCTCGGCGGCGCCGTCATCATCGCCGCCGTCATGGCGCACACAATCACGCTGGCGAAAAGAAGTAAGAATCGGTCGTCTACTTGAAGTCTTTGATGAGGACGACGCCCGTCGTTTCGACGCTGCGGGAGGCGGCGAGGCGGTTGTCGCGCGACCAGTCGTAGGCGCCGACGTGGTCGGTCTTGAAGTCGGTGAGTTGGACGGGCTTGCCGCCCGACATGGGTTGCATGAAGACGTTGGAGACGCCGGTCCGGGTGTCGAGGTAGGCGATGCCGCGGTTGTCGGGCAGCCAGACGGTGTTGGCGCGAAAGGTGGGGCCGATGTCGTAGAGCTTGACGGGCTCGCCCCCGTCAATCGAGATGACGGCCAGCTTGTTGGAGTTCATCGGCTGGCCGACGCCGTAGGTGCAGACGAACCACTTGCCGTCGGGCGAGAGGAAGGGCCACGAGGCCGGCTTGTCGGTAAGACGAACGGGCTCGCCGCCCTCGGCCGGCACCTTCCAGACGGCGGCGTCCTTGCCGAAGCCGATGGTGGCGTAGACGACGAAGCGGCCGTCGGGCGTCGCGTGCGGGAAGTTCTCGCCGCCCTGCGAGGTCAACTGCTTCGGGTTCGAGCCGTCCGAGTCCATCCGCCAGATGTGGAAGGGGCCGCCCGCGCGGTTCGAGACGAAATAGATAAAGCGGCCGTCGGCCGACACCGACGGGCCGTAGTTCGAGCGCGCGCCGACGGTCAACTGCCTCTGCCCCGTGCCGTCGGCGTTCATCACCCAGATGTCCCAGTTGCCGCCCGCCACCGACGAGTAGACGATGCGCCCGTCCGGCGCCCACGCCAGCCCGTAGAAGCCCTCGAACTTGCCGGCGCCGGTCGTTATCTGGCGCGCCCGCGCGGCGTCGCCTCCGGGCGCGACCCAGATGTTCGGCACGCGGTCGGTCTGCACGGTGACGAGGGCCGAGCCGTCGCGCGTGACGCTGGTGCCGATGTAGGTGCTCAGGTCGTTGGTGACGCGGCGCGGCTCGCCCGAGGGGAAGGGGATTTGCCAGATTTGCGAAGGGCTCAACTCGGCCTCGGCCGTGTTGACGAGCAGGCCCGAAGAGTCGGGCAGCCACGCCATGCCTTCGATGCCGTACCAGCGGCGGTCCGTGACGCGCGTCTCGGAGCCGTCCGCGGCGTCGAAGGCGGTGAAGCCGACGAGGGCCGTCTGGCTGCCCCGGTCCTCGTCCGAGCCGTAAACGCACGCGACCCACTTGCCGTCGGGCGACCAGACGGGCAGGCCGAAGATGTCGGGCGGCGTCCGCGTGACCAGCTTGCGCGGCACGCCCCCCGCGAGGTCGCCCAGCATGAGCGCCATCTCCGTGCCGAAGCGCCCGGTGATGTAGGCGACGCGGCGGCCGTCGGGCGAGAGGCTGTAGGGGCCGTTGCCGCCTTCGAGGACTTTCTTCAGCGTGCCGCCGAAGACGGGCACTTGATAAAGAGTCGCGTCGGCGTCCGGCCCCTTGAAGGCGAGAAAGTAGACGTGCTGCGCGTCGGGCGAGAAGGTGACGCCGCCGTACTGGACGCCCTCGGCGGGCGCGGCGAGCTGCTGGTTGTTGCTGGCGGCGGCGACCTGACGGACCCAGACGCCGCCCCTCGGCGCCCCCGGCTCGTCGGAGACGTAGGCGAGGTAGGCGCCGTCGGGCGAGATGGCGGCCTCGCGGACGGCGCCCGCGACGGGCAGGCGCGTCACCTTCATCGACTGGAAGGCCGGCGGGCGCGGCGGCGGCGTCGTCTGCGGGCGGACGGCGAAGCGGAAGACGGCGTAGACGAGGAGCGAGACGGCCGCCAGCACCCCGAGCGTGATGAGGAAGGCCGCGCGGCGCGGGTGGCCGCCGACTTCCCGCGCGGGGCGGGGCGGCGCCGTTATTTCAGAGGCGGCGGCGCGTCCGTCGCCGGTCGTGTGCGGGGCCTGCGCGACGGAAGTTAAAGGCTCCGCTTCTTCTTTTGAAGTCTCCGGGCCGCCCGTCAGCTCGCGCACCTCGGCGGCGAGTCGGTAGCCGCGGCGCGGGACCGTCTCGATGTACTGCGGCCCGTCGTCGTCGCCGTTGCCCCGCGCGAGGGCCTTGCGCAGCGTGAAGACGTTCTGCGCCAGCGTCGCCTCCTCGACGTAAGTCTCCGGCCAGACCTCCTCCAGCAGCTCCCTCTTCGAACGCACGCGGCCCCGCCCCCGCACGAGCGCGAGCAGCGTCTCGAACTCCTTCGGGGTCAGCCGGACCACCTCGCCGCCTCTCAAAAGGAGGCGCTCCCCGGCGTCGAGGCGGAAGGGGCCGAACTCGTATATCTGCTTCTCCGCGCTGCTCATCGGGGCTTTGAAAAGTTCTTGATAATTCTTTGATGCCTTTTTTGGCCGGTTTTTGAAGATATTTGCGCGCCGGCCGTGCGTTAATCCCCGCGTTGCAAAGGGGCGGCAACCGGCCGCCGGCACTCATAAACGTCAACGCCCGGCCGCACGTTTCCGAGACAGCGGGCGGCCTTCGAGACTAAGTGGAGGAGATATGAAAAAGCAAATCGCCAGAACGTTCACCGCCGCCCTCGGCCTGTTGATGCTCTTCGCGGCAGCCGCCGTTGGACACGCCCAGACCGGCCGCCGCGCCGTCGTCGAGGTGCCCTTCGACTTCTACGCCGGCCAGCGGCAGATGCCGGCCGGCCGCTACACGGTGCGCCCCGTCTCGCAGGACGGCTCTAAGATGCTCCTGATACAGAGCGAGGACGGCCGCGCCTCGTCCGCCGTCCTGACCTACGCCGCCGAGGGGCCGGCCGCGCCCGCCGCCGCCGGCCTGACCTTCAGGCAGTACGGCGGCCAATACTTCCTCGCCACCGTCTTCATCAAAGGCGCGGCGGGCGCCCGCGAACTCCCCGCCTCCAAGGCCGAGAAGAGGCTCCGCACCGACCTGCGCGCCAAAGCCGCCGACCCGGAGGCCAAGAGCGTCACCGTCATCGGCAGCGTACAGTAAGAGTCACGAGTCGGGAGTCTGGAGTCGGAAGCATTCTTGCCTTTGACTCCGGACTCCCGACCCCCGGCTGTTTTAGTTCGTGAGTTGTTGAATGATGCGGAATAGCTCGTCGGGGTCGATGGGCTTGGCGAGGTGGACGGCGAAGCCGGCTTCGAGGGCGCGGGTGCGGTCCTCGTCGTGGGCGTGGCCGGTGAGGGCGACGGCCGGGACGCGTTCGAGGCCGGGCAGGCGCCGCAGCTCCGAGAGCAGCATGTAGCCGTCCACGCCCGGCATGCTGATGTCCGAGACGATGAGGCCGGGCCGCCTCTCGGAGCAGCAGGCGACGGCCTCGGCCGCCGAGCTAGCGCTCAGCACGTCGTAGCCGCGCCGCGAGAAGAGCATTTGCAGCAGCTCAAGCGTCTCGGCCGAGTCGTCAACGACTAAGACCGGCATCTGCGTCGGCGCCGACTCCTCATCCTTCTCTTCCTCCGCCTCCTCCGGCGCGGCCACGGCGCACGGAATCCCCAGAGTGAAACACGAACCGCGCTCCGGCCCTTCCGACTCCGCGCGGACCCAGCCGCCGTGCAGCTCGACGAGCGCGCGCACGATGGCGAGCCCGAGGCCCAGCCCGCCGTACAGCCGCGTGGTCGAGCCGTCGGCCTGTCGGAAGCGGTCGAAGACGTGCGGCAGGAACTCGGGCGGGATGCCGATGCCGGTGTCGCTGACGGCGATGCGCGCCTCGCGGCCCGCGCGCCACGCCCTCACGCCGACCCGGCCGGCGCGCGGCGTAAACTTGACGGCGTTCGACAGGAGGTTCCAGACCACCTGCTGGAGGCGGACGGGCGCGCCCTGCACGACGAGCGGGCAGTTGTGCGTCTCCACGACCAGCTCGACGCCGCCCGCCTCCGCGTCGGCCCGCACGGTCTCAATCGCCGACTCGACCACCGCGCACAAATCGACCGGCTCCCACTCGATGCGGAGCTTGCCCGAGACGGCGCGCGAGATGTCGAGCAGGTCGTCAACCAGTCGGGCCTGCAAGCGCGCGTTGCGCTCGATGGCGTCGAGCCCCTGCGAGAGCGTCGCCGGGTCCGAGAGCGCGCCGCCGGTCTTGAGGAGGCTGACCCAGCCGAGGACGGGCGTGAGCGGCGTGCGCAGCTCGTGCGAGAGCGTGGCGAGGAAAACGTCCTTGGCGCGGTTGGCCTCGGTCAGCTCGCGGTTGACGCGTTGCAGCTCGGCCGTGCGCTCCTCGACGCGGCGCTCCAGCTCGCGGTTCAACTGTTCGAGCCCCATGCGCGCCTCGCGCTCGGCGAGCATCAGGAGGCGGTGGTCGATGCCGCGCGCCACCGTCAGCTTCAGCTCCTCGATCATGCAGGGCTTGGTGAGGTAGTCGTAGGCGCCGTGCCGCAAAGCCTGGATGGCCGTCTCAAGGGCGGCGAAGCCCGTGAGGACGATGGTGATGGTCAGGGGCCAGCGGCTCCGCACTTCTTCGAGGACGGTCATGCCGTCGCCTTCGAGCATGTGCAGGTCGGTGAGGACGAGGTCGTACTCGTGGTCGGAGAGCCGGCCGACGGCCTCCACGCCGCTCGAAGCCACGTCCACCGTGTAGCCTTCGAGGCGCAGCACCTCGCTGATCGTGAGCAGGATGTTCTCCTCGTCATCCACGACCAGCAGCCGCGCCGCCGCGGCCCGTTCTGTCGTCTCTTCGGGCGGAAGCATAGAAACCGGTGTCGGGTATCAGGCGTCGGGCGTCGGGAGGGGCGTCAGGCCGGCCCCCGGCCCCCGGCCCCCGACACCCTCTGGACCTTGACGTTGATTAATTCTAAGGCCAGCCGGAGCCCGTCGGCCAGCCGTCGGCGCGTGCAGATGTCTTCGAGCTGGACGCCGAGCTTGACGAGGTCGGCGGCGATGTGGGCGCTGACGCCCGTGATGATGGCCGCCGCGCCGAGCAGGCGCACCGAGCGCACCGTGTTGATGAGGTGCGCGGCCGTGTAGGTGTCCACGACGGTGCAGCCCGTGATGTCGATGAGGACGACGCGCGCGGAGCGTCCGCGCACGGCTTCGAGCAGCGCGGTGGACATCTGCGAGGCGCGCTGGTCGTCGAGCGTGCCGACGACGGGGAGCAAGAGCACGCCGTCCCAAATCTCGACGACCGGGCTCGACAGCTCCGATATCCGCATCCGCTGCTCGCTGTGTTCGAGCGCGCGCCTGACGGTCCGCTTCAGGTCGTCCACCACGCACGGCTTGACGAGGTAGTCGTAGACGCCCTGCCGGAGCGCGTCTATCGACGACTCGATGGAGGCGTAGCCGGTGAGGACGATGGTGACGATGTTCGGGTGCTTGGTCTGAAGCTCGTGGAGCAGCATGATGCCGTCCATGTCCTCCATGCGGAGGTCGGTGAGGACGAGGTCGGGGCGGACGCGGGAGACGCGCTGGAGCGCCTCGGCGCCGTCGGCAGCCATGTCCACCTCATAGCCCTCCTGTTCGAGGATGGCGGCCGTCGTGATGCGCACGTTCTCTTCGTCGTCCACGACGAGGACGCGGCTGCGGCGTGCCGACGGGCGCTGGAGGCCGTTGGGCGTCGCCAGGATTTCACTTCGCGCGGTCGGCATCGTTCTCGGAGAGCGCGGGCGAGTCAACGGGGAGGATGATGTTGAAGGTCGTGCCCTGCCCCTCGGCGCTGGAGACCTCGATGCGCCCGCCGTGGTGGCGGACGATGTCCTGCGTCACCCAGAGGCCGAGGCCCGTGCCCTTCGTGCGCGTCGAGAAGAAGGGCTCGAAGATGCGGGCGAGGTCGGGCTCGGGAATGCCGCGGCCGGTGTCGCTGATCTGGACGCTGATGGTCGGCTGGATGGCCTGGTCGTAGACGGAGGTGGCGATGCGGATGCGGCCGGCGCCCTCGATGGACTGCTGCGCGTTGAGGAGGAGGTTGAGGAAGACCTGCCGGAGCTGGTCGGCGCGCGCGCGAACCTTGGGGAGCGAGGGGGCGAAGTCGCGCTCGACCTCGACGCGCGACTGCCGCATCTTCTTCTCGACGAGGATTAAAGTCTCTTCGAGTATCTGGTTGCAGTCCGCCCACTCGGCCTCGCCCGAGCGGCGCGCGAAGCCGAGCATCTGGCGGATGATGTGCGAGACGCGCTCGGTCTCCTTGCGCGCCACGTCGAGGAAGCGCGAGTTCTGCTCGACGCTCTTCGAGGTCGTCAGAAGGTAAAGCGAGTTCTTGATGGCTTCGAGCGGGTTGTTGACCTCGTGGGCGATGGAGGCGGCGAGGCGGCCGACGGCCGCCAGCTTCTCCGACTCGAAGAGCTGCTGCTCGACGCGGCGCCGCTCAAGCTCTCTGATTTCCGAAAGGTCGTGGAGGACTGAGACGACGGCCGTCACCTGTCCCTTGGCGTCGGCGACCTCGGCCGACGTTATCTCCATCGGGAGGCGGTTGCCGCTCTCGGGGTCGATCAGCTCTATCTCGGCCTGCCGGCCCGTGTCGGCGCCGGAGGCGAGGGCGGAGATGAAGGAGGTGAGCTTGACGGAGTTGTTGCGCACGGCCCGGCTCGCGGCGGGCGGCATCTGGTCGCGGTCCTGAAACAGACTTTCGGCGCGCTGGTTGAGGAGGATGAAC
>DASZEK010000011.1:0-38182 GCA_035941045.1 Pyrinomonadaceae bacterium
ATTCATCATCAACTTTCCATGACTTTCCTTTTCGTCTGAAAGCTACATTGAATATGCCTGCCCCGCCAGAGCAACAGGGCGAAGTGAATCTAAAAATTTCCCCACCATGAACATTGAGTTCCCTGAACGTTTCCAGATGGCCGACTACTTCCTCTACCACAACGTGGAGGAAGGGCGCGAAGGCAAAGTCTGCCTCTACTTCGGCGACGAGACGTACACTTACGCCGACGCCGTGAGGATTTCGAATCGCGCGGGGGGCGCGCTGCGAGAGGCGGGGCTGCGCGTGGAAGACCGCGTGCTGCTGGCGCTGCCCGACTGCCCGGAGTTCGTGTGGGCGTGGTTCGGCGCGAACCGCGCGGGCGGCGTCATCACGATGGTCAACCCGCTGCTTCCGGCCGAAGACTACCGCTACTACCTCGAATACACGCGCGCCCGCGTCGCCGTCATACACGAGTCGCTGCTTGAGAATTTCACACAGGCCGCCGAGGGCGCGAGACACCTGAGGGCCGTGCTGGTCGTCGGCTCGGAGCGCGGCCCGTTCCAATCCTTCGCCGAAGCCTCGGGCGCGCAGCCGGACGAACTCGCGCCCGCCGACACGCACCGCGACGACCCAGCCATCTGGCTCTTCACCTCCGGCTCGACGGGCCACCCCAAAGGCGCCGTCCACCTGCAACACGACCTGCCTTACAACACCGAGTGCTACGCCAAGCGCGTGCTCGGCGTGAACGAAAACGATCTGACCGTCTCGGTGCCGAAGCTCTTCTTCGGCTACGCGACGGGCACGAACCTGCTCTTCCCCTTCTCCGTCGGCGGCTCAACCGCGCTCTTCTCCGAAAGGTCAACGCCCGACAAGCTCTTCGAGGTCATCGAACGCTACCGCCCCACCATCCTGACGAGCGTGCCGACGATGATAGGCGCCATGCTCAACCTCGAAGGCTCGGCCGGGCGCGACCTGTCGAGCCTGCGGATGTGTCTGTCGGCCGGCGAGGCGCTGCCGGTCGAGCTTTACCGCCGCTGGGTCGAGACCTTCGGCGTCGAGATTTTAGACGGCATCGGCTCGGCCGAGATGTTCCACATCTACATCACGAACCGGCCCGGCGACGTGAAGCCCGGCAGCCTCGGCCGCATCGTCGAGGGCTACGAGGCGCGAATCGTTGACGCCGAGGGGCGCGAAGTCCCCGTCGGCGAGATGGGCACGCTCAAGGTCGGCGGCGACTCGGCCGCGCTCTGCTACTGGCAGGCGCACGAGAAGTCGAAGCAGACGTTTGCCGGCGACTGGTGCACGACCGGCGACCAGTTCCACGTCGATGCGGAAGGCTACTACTGGTATCACGGCCGCACCGACGACATGCTCAAGGTCTCGGGCATCTACGTCGCGCCGGCCGAGATAGAGAACTGCCTGCTCCGCCACGAGGCGGTCGCCGAGGCGGCGGTCGTCGGCCACGACTCGGGCGACGGCCTCGTCAAGCCCAAAGCCTTCCTCGTCCTCCGCGAAGGCCACGCCCCCGGCGAAGACCTCGCCCGCCGGATTCAGGACTTCGTCAAATCACGCCTCGCCCCCTACAAGTACCCGCGCCGGGTCGAATTCGTCCCCTCGCTCCCCAAGAACGACCGCGGCAAGATAGACCGCAAGGCGCTCAAACAGTGACCTTTTCCGCGAGCATCGTCGTCCGCTTCGGGGATACTGACCCGGCCGGGCTCGTCTACTACCCCGTGCTCCTGCACTACTGCCACGCGGCGATGGAGGAGTTCTTCGCCGCGCGCTGCGGCGTGAGTTACGCGCGCCTCGTGGCGGAGCGGCGGCTCGGCTTCCCGACCGTCAACGTGCGCGCCGAGTTCTCCGAGCCCTTCGTCTACGGCGACGCGGCCGAGGTCGAAGTCTGGGTCTCGCGCGTCGGCCGCACCTCCGCCACCTTCGAGTACAGGCTGCGCCGCGCCTCCGACTCCAAGCTCTGCGCCGGCGCCACACTCGTCCAGGTGGCGATGGGCCTCGACGACCGCCGCCCCGTGCCCGTCCCCGAAGACCTGCGCCGCGCCTTCGAGCGGAGCGCCGCCGAATCGGCCCCGCCCGTTCTGGAAAACCCCGCCCACTAATCCTTTTCTTAGAGCGTTCTTTCAGACACGCTACTACTGCGGCGCCCTCGTTAAGCGATTCCGGTGACAGCCGTCACAGACCGCCCTTCTTCTTCAGGGTATGAGCACGGCACGCCTCGTACGCGGCGGCGGCCGTTTGACACGGCGCGCACGCAGAGGTTAGGATGCGCGCCTTGTTTATAACTTCCCTTCGAGGCACGCCCGGCAACATCTTCAGGGCCGCAACAATCCCTCGAAATTTATTTTCATCATCGCGAGGTTTTTCGCTCGTGACCACGCGAAGGGGCGAATGCGTCTTCGCGACCTTCAAATCCCAACCGCTCGCCGCCTCCGCGCGGCGTCTTGCCCCAAGGAGATAGTTTGACAGAAATGAAAGCCATGAGATTGTTCGTCCTTGCTATTTTCGCAACCCTCACCCTCGGCGCCCACGCGGCGCTCGCCCAGACCGTCGTCACCGAAGAAGACATCGCCCGCCAGGCCGAGAACACGCCGCCGTCGCGCAACTGGGTCTACTACTTCCGCACCGCGGCCAGCACCGGCACCTTCCGCGTCGGCCCCGGCACCCCGCCGTCCGGCGTCGGCAGCTTCGAGTTCTCGACGCCCACCGGCGGCGACAAGGGCACGCTCTTTAACTACGACCACGTCGGCACCGAACTCTCCGACATCGACGCCATCGGCTACTCGACTTACCGCACGGCGGGCTCGGCCCAGCAGGTGGCCGCGCTCAACATTCAGGTGGACGTGAACGGCGCCGCGCCGGGCGGCTTCACCACGCTCGTCTTCGAGCCGGTCTACAACACCAACCAGCAGTCGGTGACGAGCGGCGTCTGGCAGACGTGGGACGCCTACGCGGGCGGCCAGGCCATCTGGTGGTCCTCGAACCCCATCCCCAGCGCCCCCAACCGCGACACCTTCGTCACGTGGGACACCATCGTCGAGGCCAACCCCGACGCCGTCATCGTCGGCGGCTTCGGCATCAACCAGGGCAGCGGCAACCCCGGCCTGACCTCGGCCGCCGACCTGCTCACCCTCGGCTACAACGGCGAGACCATCACCTACGACTTCGAGCCCTACCGCGTCGCCGACTCGAAGGACGACTGCAAGGTCGGGAGCTGGCAGCAGTACAAGCGCGCCGACGGCACTACCTTCAAGAACCAGGGCCAGTGCGTCCAGTACGTCAACAACGGCAAGTAGACGGACGGCCGAAGGCTCGGCCGCGACATTAACCAAGGGGGTTGGCGGGAGAAAGTCCCCGCCGCCCCCTTCCCTTTCCCGCCACCCCCGCCCCTCGCTCGCGCCCGTTCCCATTCACTGGGGCTGTTCTCTTGCCCCCCAACCGAAGCACAGTGAAAGGAAATCTAATGAACCTCAGAACAATCCTGACCGGCCTTCTCGGCCTCGCGCTCCTCGTCGCGCTGGTCGTCCCCCCGGCCGTCGTCACGGCGGACAGCACCGTCGTCGTCAAGCCTTCCTCGATGAACAACTGGTTCTTCATCAACGACCAAGCCGCCACCCCGGCGCTGGCCCTCGCGACGGCCACCGGCAACTTCACGCCCGGCCCCGCGACGCCGCCCGCCGGCACCGGCAGCGCCCACTTCCTCCTCTCCGGCTCGTCGGACGGGCAGGCCATCACGACCCCCGTCACCTCGCCCATCCCCCTGAGCCAAATCACGGCGCTCAGCTACGACACCTACCGGAGCAGCTTCGACTCGGGCAACAACCTCGCCGTCTCTCTCCAGTTCCCCATTGACTACTCGACGGTTGACTCCAACGTAGGCTTCCAGGGCCGCCTCGTCTTCGAGCCCTACCAGGGCGCGGGCGGCACCGTCACGCAGAACACCTGGCAGCACTGGAACGCGCTGGGCGGCCGCTGGTGGGCGAGCCGCACGACTGCCACCGGCTCGAACGGCCTCTGCCCGCAGAGCAGCCCTTGCACGTGGGCTCAGGTGCAGGCGAACTGGCCGACGGCGCAGATTCGCCCCGACGCGAACGGGCTCGTCCTGAAGGCCGGCAGCGGGTGGGCCGTCTTCAACGGCAACGTTGACAACTTCACCATCGGCATCGGCGGCACCAACACGACCTACGACTTCGAGCCCGAGACCCAGTGCACGGCCGTCTGCTACGTCAACGCCGCGACCGGCAACGACGCCTACGGCGGCGATACGCCCGCCACCGCCAAGAAGACCATCCAGGCCGCCGTCACGCAGGTCAGCCCCGGCGGCACCGTCCACGTCGCGTCGGGCACCTACCACGAGGACGTTTCCGTCGGCAAGACGCTCAGCCTCCTCGGCGCCGGCTACAACACGACGACCGTCAGCGGCGTCCCCGGCGGCGGCTCGGCCACCGTCCAGGTCGGCGCGGCCAACGTCCTGATTGACGGCTTTACCGTCACGCGCGACGGCAACGCGCTCGCCACCTGGAACGACCCCCTGAACACGGCCGGCGTCGCCGTCCAAGGTCTGACGAACAACGCCGAGGTGCGCAACTCCCGCTTCGTCGGCAACCGCACCGCCATCGACATCAACAACAGCAACGGCAACTTCGTCCACAACAACATCATCGACGACAACCGCACCGGGCTCGTCTTCCGCAACCAGACCGACAACACGACCGTCACCGAGAACTTCATCACCAACAACTGGACCGTCGGCGTCCTCTTCCTCAACGCGGGCGGCGCCCCGCCGCAGCAGGCGTTGAACTCGCACTTCAACAACAACGACATCAGCGGCAACTGGTACGGCCAGGTCGTTGACCGCCAGTCGGGCGGCGCCATCCCGCCCCCCGGCACCACCAACACCAAGGACTTCACCCTCAACTGGTGGGGCACGACGAACCCGGTCGTCACCACGTCCGACAGCACCGAGCCTCCTTACGCCGCACAGATTCCGACGACCTACGGCGGCACGGCCACGGCGCCCGGCGGCCAGCCCGACATCGCCGGCCCCGCCTCCGCCAACATCGTCTACCAACCGCTGCTCTGCACCGGCACCGACACCGATGTCGAGACGACGCCCGGCCGCGGCACCATCGGCTTCCAGGGCGACCCCGCGCAGAACACCTTCTACAAAGACAACGACAACGACGGCTACGGCGACCCGAACGTGACCGCGCAGGGCTGCACCGCGCCCGCCGGCTACGTCTCCGACAACACCGACTGCAACGACAACGCCGCCTCCATCCACCCCAACGCCCCCGAAGTCTGCGACGGCGTAGACAACGACTGCGACGGCCTGACCGACGAGGGCTTCACCAACACCGACGGCGACACGCAGGCCGACTGCGTTGACGCCGACGACGACGGCGACGGCGTTAACGACAACGTTGACAACTGTCCGCTGGTATCGAACGCCAATCAGGCGAACGCGGACGGCGACGCGCTGGGCGACGCCTGCGACCCCGACGACGACAACGACGGCGTCTTCGACGTTAACGACGCGTGCCCCGGCACTCCCACCGGCACGACCGTTAACAGTTCCGGCTGCCCGCTGGCCGTCAACAAGGACCAGTGCAAGGGCGACGGCTGGAAGACGCTCCGCCGCGCCGACAACACGACGTTCAAGAGCCAGGGCGACTGCGTCCAGTACGCCAACACAGTGAAGTAGCGAGCGCGACTTCGGCCGCGTGCGCACAGGGGGAGGGCCGGGATGTCTAGTCCCGGCCCTCTCATTTTATGAACGACTGAGCGGTGTGGGCGTTTTTACATCGCGGAAGGGCTGGCTTATAATCGTCCGCGCTCTCCGAAGGCACGCCCCCTTTTAACGTTCACCCCGAAAGTTAAGAAAAGGCCCCGCGGAGACTCTCAGGAGGTTCTTCGGCCGTGTTCCAACAAAAACTCATCGCCCTCGCACTGGCACTCGTCGTCTCCCTCGGGCTGTCTTCCCCGACGCTCGCCCTCGGCGCCGACGCCCTCGCCACGCCGACGCCCTCGCCGGTTGCGCCGCCCGCGGACGCCGCCGAGGCCCCCGCCGAAGTCTCCTCCGCAGACGGCGACGCGGCCCCCGAGCAGCCGCAGAAGCGCAAAGGCAACGGCTTCGCGCGCGCCCTCTCGGCACCCTTCCGCGCCCTCGCCCGCCTGTTCGGCGGCGGCAAGAAGAATGACGCCGCGAAGAAGCGCGAGCAGCCCGCCCCGGCCCCGAAAACCGAGACGGCCGCCGCCGACAAGCCGGAGCCGGCCGAGCCCGCTGTCGTCGCTCAGGAGCCGGCCGCCGCCCCCGCGCCGCTCCAGTCCGCCCTGAAGGAAGCGCCCGCCGTGCGCGCCGCCGAAGGCCCGCGCGTCGTCCGCCCGGCCGAAGCCGGCGCGGCCCGCCCCAACTCGGGGATGTGGATTCCCGTCATCGAAGGCATTTCGAAAGACCCGCTCTCGCAGGGGCGCGCGCTGCTCGAACACGGCTACGTGCAGGAGTCCATCTCGGAACTTTCAATCGCCGCCACGCAGGCCGGCCCCGGACTGATCGAAGCCAACAACCTGCTCGGCATCGCCTACGACCGCATGGGCTGGCACAGGCAGGCCATAGAGGCTTACAACCGCGCCCTCACCTTCGCGCCCAAAGACGCCTTCGTCCTCGCCAACCTCGGCTTCTCGCTCTACCTCGCCGACGACCACCAGAACGCCCTCAAGCGCCTCAAGCAAGCCTCCAAGCTGGCGCCCGGCAACCCCGTCATCTACAACAACCTCGGGACCGTCCTCGCGCGCCTGCGCAAGTACGACGAGGCGTACAAGCACTTCGCCATCGCCTCGAACGACTACGACGCGCACCTCAAACTCGCCGGCATCCTCGAAGACCAACGCCGCGACAGCGAGGCCGCCAAGCACTACGAGGCCGCGCTCCGCATGCAACCCGGCGCCAGCGCCGTCCTCGAACGCCTCGTCGCCCTCTACGACCGCACGGGCCAGCGCGACAAGGCCGATATGGCCCGCCGCGCCCTCGGCCGCCCGAAGAACCCGCAGCGGACGACCACGGGCGGCGGTGGCGGCGGCGACTAAAGCGTAAAAAGAACCGAGGGGCCCGAGATTTAACTCCCCAGCCCCCCGGCGACAGGGCCGCCGCCCGCCCACCCGCGTGCGGCGACCCCGCGGCACAACCCGCGCCCTTCCGGGGCGGGCGTGCCTACCGCGGGACGGTGCGCGTGCCCTGAGCGCACTCATCCCATAATTCGGCGTAAGGGACGGCCGCGGGTGCCGGAGCAGACTCCGAGGCAGCCCTTACTAAAAGTCAAAATCCTTGAATGGACGGTTCACGAATGAGGTGACGTAATCCGTGAGGATTTCGTCATCTGTAGCGGGGTGGCGCTGGCGTAACTGGTGTAAAGCGAGAAACTATTTACACCCGCCAAGCCCATCCGTCAACGGTTTTTTCGCCCCCTTGCAAGACTCTTGCATCTCCCGACGCAAGCCGCCACAGGGCAAGAAATTTTTCCTGTCCCGTACCACATATTTTGCTATCATGCACGGGCACACCACGCCTGTGCCGCCGCGAGCCTCACGGCAGCGTACACCTGACCGCGACTCGCCGGCGCTCTTAAAACAGTCCCAGCAAGCTTTGCATCAAGTTAAAGGTCACCTCTACCGCGTCGAGCGTATTCGTCGAGGTCTGTGAGGACGTACCCGTTCCATTAGGCATTTCACCCGGCGCGCCGTTCGGGACGTCACCGTAAACGCCGTTCTGTATTTCTCCCTCCGTAGTGCCCGTCGAACTCGGGGCTCCGTTGGGCATATCGCCGGCATAGGCGAAGCAAGATAGGGTGAGAATCAGCACGGCAGCTCTGAAAGTCTTAAGCATGTTCTTTCCTCTCTATTCTTATGGGTTTTGACTACTGCTGTCTCCGCATCTCTTTGAGCCACAGCAGTTTTGACGTTGATGCAAGATTCTTGCATCAACCAAGAAAGGCCACCCTCACATGAATTCAGTTGATGGCAAGTTGAGACGATTAGAAAGCCCCGTCCTCACGTCTGACGAACGCACCCTGTACCGCTGCCGTATTGCCGCAGACTTTATTCACGCGGGGCAGTATGAGGCGGCAAGGAACGCACTAGGGGACCTGTGGCATGGAATCGGCACCCGCCCTGAACTCAAAGGGCTGTCAATACTTACCATTGCTGAGGTTCTGTTGCAATGCGGAGTTTTAAGCGGCTGGCTTGGAAGTGTGCGACACGTCCCCGATACGCAAGAGAAAACTAAGGACCTTCTCTCCGAGGCGCTTCGCATATTTGAATCCCAACGTCTTGATTTAAAAGTAGCTGAAGCTCAGTACGAGTTAGGAATGTGCTATTGGCGTGCTGGAGCGTATGACGAGGGACGTGTTGTTCTCGCTGAAGCTCTAAGAAGGCTCAAAGAAGAAGATATTGAATTAAAGGCGAAGATTTTAATAAGACGCTCAATCATTGACATTTGGGAATGTCGGTATCATGACGCGTGGAATGTTCTTGAAGAGGCTGAGCCTTTCTTTGAAAGTTGCAGTGATGCACTGAAGGGGAGGTGGCATGGTCAGAAAGCCTTGGTCTTACGTAGGTTGGCTACTGCTGAAAGACGGGCGGATTACGCTGACAGGGCAATCCTAGAGTTTACTGCGGCAATTTATCATTACGAGCAGGCGAAGCATGACAGGTATTGCGGTAATAATTTAAACAACCTCGCAATGCTTCTCCATAAAGTCGGCCGTTATGAGGAGGCGCATAAGCACCTTGACCGTGCGCAGAAGATATTTGCGAGGCTGAAGGACCCCGGCAATCTGGCGCAGGTGAATGAGACGCGTGCGCGGGTGTTGGTGGCGGAGGGGAGGTTTGAGGAGGCGGCGCGGGTGATTGAGCGCGTCGTGGGGGCTTTGGAGCAGGGCGGGGAGAACGGGTTGCTGGCGGACGCTTTGGCGGTGCAGGGGGTGGCGCTGGCGAGGCTGGGGCGGCAGGAGAGTTCGATGCGGGCGCTGCGGCGGGCCGTGAGTGTAGCGACGGATTCGGGCGCGCACTCGAACGCGGGGCAGGCGGCGCTGACGTTGATTGAAGAGCACGCGGGGAGGATGGCGGAGGCGGAGTTGTATTCCGTTTACCGCAGGGCCGACCGCATGTTGAAGGAGACGCAGGATGCGGAGGACGTGGCGCGGTTGAGGGCTTGCGCGCGCGTGGTCGTCAGGCGGATGCGCGGGGCGAAGTTGAGCGACGAGGATTTCAGCCTGCCGCGCGTGGTCCGCGAGTACGAGGCGAGGTTCATCGAGCAGGCGCTCGAACTCGAAGAGGGGAGCGTGTCGCGGGCGGCGAGGCGGCTCGGCATCAAGCATCAGACGCTCGCGCACCTGCTTGAGACGCGCCACCGGCATCTCTTGCAGAAGCGGCGCCCGGCTCTCAGCCGTCGCCGGAGCATCATCACGGGGCCGCGCGTCGTAAAGCCTTCCAACAATGGGAAGGCCGCGCGGCACGTCTCGATACTGCTGGTCGAGGATAACGAGATGGTGGCGGAGCCGGTGAGGGACAGTCTTGAGTTCGAGGGCTGGCGGGTCGAGACGTGCGCCGACGGCGGCGAGGCGTTGCGGCTCATCGAGGGGCCTGAGCACTTCGATTTGATGCTGCTCGACAATGATTTGCCGGGGGTGACTGGTCTGGAGCTGATACGCCGCGCGCGCTCGCTCCCGCACCGGAGGCGGACGCCCATCGCCATGTTCTCGGCGTGCGACGTGGCCGGCGAGGCGCGCAGCGTCGGCGCCGACGCCTTCCTCAGAAAGCCGGACGACATGCCCGTGCTCGTCAACGTCATCGGCGGCCTCCTCACGGATGAGGCCGCAATCAAGGATTAAGCAGAAGACAATTCAGGGCCGGCGCGTCAGGTTGTAGTCGCGCAGGCGGCGGTAGAGCGTGGAGGGCGAGATGCCGAGCATTTCGGCGGTCCGGCCGCGGTGCCAGCCCGTCTGTTCGAGGGCGGCGAGAATCTGCTGGCGCTCGACCTCGCGCAAGGGCGGCGGCACCCCCTGCGGCTGGCCCGCGGGCTGGCCGGCGTTGTTGACGGCGGCGGGGGCGGCGGCGAAGGGGCGGAAGGAGGATGAAGGGGCGGCTATTTCGGGCGGCAGCTCGGCCGTCGTGATGCGCGAGTCGTTGGCGAGGAGGACGGCGCGCTCAAGGGTGTTGCGGAGCTGGCGGACGTTGCCGGGCCAGTGGTAAGTCTTCAAAGCCTCAAGTGCTTCGGTCGTCAGCTCGGGCGGGCTGGTGCCGCCGAGTTGCTTGAGCAGGTGTTGCGCCAGAGGCTCGATGTCTTCGGGGCGCTCGCGCAGCGCGGGGAGCGAAATCTGGAAGCCGTTGACGCGGTAGAGCAGGTCGGAGCGGAAGCGGCCGTCGCCGACCACCTCGTTGATGTCGCGGTTCGTGGCGGCGACGATGCGGACGTTGACCTGCACCTTCCTGACCGCGCCGACCCTGTAGAAAGAGTTCGTCTCAATCGCCCGCAGGAGCTTCGACTGCAAGGGCGGCGGAAGCTCCGTCACCTCGTCCAGAAAAATCGTCCCGTTGTCGGCCAACTCCCAGAGGCCGAGCTTGCGGCCCTTCGCGCCGGAGAAGGCGCCGGCCTCGTAGCCGAACAGTTCCGACTCAAGCAGAGTCTCCTGGATGGCCGCGCAGTTGAGGTCGATGAAGGAGCCGCCCGCGCGCAAGGACATGCGGTGGATGGCGTGCGCGATGAGTTCCTTCCCCGTGCCCGACTCGCCCGTAATCAGCACCGACGCGTCCGAGGGCGCGACGCGTTCGACCAGCCGCAGCACTTCACGCATCGAATCCGAGACGTAAACAATCTCGGGCGCGGCCGTCTGCCGCTCGACGAGCGTGCGGAGGCGCGCGTTGTCCACCCTCAGGCGGCGCTTCTCGGCGGCCTGCTTGACGAGCGCGTCAAGCTCGGCGATGCGGTAGGGCTTCGACAGATAATCGTAAGCGCCGAGCTTCATCGCCTCGATGGCCGACTCGACGGTGGCGTGGCCCGTGAGCATGATGACTTCGGGCGGGTTCGGGCGCTGGTGGACGCGGCGCAGCAGCTCCATGCCGTCGAGGCGGGGCATGCTGATGTCCGTGAGCAGCACGTCCACGTTGCTCTCTTCGAGGAGCTTCAAAGCCTCCTCGCCGTCGGGCGCGACCTTCACGTCGTGGCCCATGCGCTGTAGCTCCTTCTGGAGCACGAGGCGCAGGTTCGCCTCGTCTTCGGCGACGAGGATTCTGGCGGGCTGTGTGTTCTGGCTCAAAGGAGGTCAGCTCCCTCGCTCTTTTATGGTAGGGCCGGCAGCGAAATCTCGAAGACGGTTCCGTGCCCCACGGCCGAGTCCACGCTGATGCGGCCGCCGTGCTCCGTAACAATACCATAACAGACCGCAAGTCCGAGCCCCGTCCCTCGGCCGACCTCCTTGGTGGTGAAGAAGGGGTCGAAGATGCGCTCGCGTATCTCGGGCGGGATGCCCTGCCCCGTGTCGCGCACGGTGACGGAGACGGTGCCCTCGCCCTTCCGCGTCGAGAGCGTGAGCGTGCCGCCCTCGGGCATGGCGTCGATGCCGTTCTCGGCGAGGATGATGACGGCCTGCTGCAACTGCCCCCGGTCGCCCGAGACGCGCGGCAGGTCGCGCGCCCCCTCGACTTCAATTCTCACGTCCGCGCCGCGCTTCTGGTGAAGGAGGAGGCGCGCGGCCGACTCGACGACTTCGGACAGGTCAACGGGCTCGGGCTCGGCGGGGCGGGCGCGGCTGAAGTCGAGCAGGCCGTTCGTAATCTGCTTGCAGCGGAAAGCCTCGCCGCGGATGAGTTGCAGGTATTCCCTTAAATCTTCGGCGTCCGAGCCGGAGCCGTAGGCGCCCTCGTCGGCGCGCGTCTCAAGCGCCTCGGCGCAGGCGGCGATGGTGGCGAGCGGGTTGTTGATTTCGTGGACGACGCCCGCGGCCAGCCGGCCGACGGCGGCGAGCTTTTCCGTGCGCGCGACGGCGCGGCTGGCGACGACGCGCGCCGTGATGTCTTCGCCGACGGTGATGACGTGCGAGACTTCTTCGCCGTCGATGCGCATGGGGACTTTGCTGACGAGCCAGTGGCGCTGGTCGCCCGCGTCGCCGCGCGCCTCCTGCTCGATGCGCTCGATCTCGCCCGTCTCGAAGGCGCGGCGGAACTCGTCCTCCAAGACTTCGCGCGGCTGGCGCGTTAAGACCTCGAAGACGTTGCGGCCGAGCACGTCGCGGCGCGGGATGCCCTGCCCGCCCGACTCGCGGTTGCGGTTCCAGGCGACGACGCGGTAGTTGCGGTCGACGGCGTAGAGCGAGACGGGGAGGCTGTCGATGATGGCTTCCGTGAAGCGGCGCTGCGACTCGGCCTCGGCCGTGCGTCGCTCGACCTCGCGAGCAAGGACCGCCGACGTGTGGCGGGCGGCCTCGTAGAGAGCCGAGATGCGCGCCGCGAGCGCCGCCTGCTGCGCCGCCGCGTCAATCAGGCGCTCCTCGGTCGGGCCGCAGTCGGAGGCGTGGTCGTAGGCGACGACGAGGGCGCCCAAGGCCCTCTTCTCGAAGGCGAGCGGCGCGGCGTACTCGACGAGGTGTCGCTCGTCGCGCAGCAGAAATTCTTCGGGCGCTTCGATTCGCCTCGGCGCGTTCGGCGCCGTCGAGAGCCACGCCAGCAGCCTCTCCGAGTTGACGAGCGCGGCGTCCTCCTCCGCGCTCCCCTCGCGGTCGAAGACGCAGACGGTCAATCCCAAACCCTTCCCGCGCTCCCCTTCCCTTCTGACAAGCATGGCGGCCGAGAGCGAGGCGTCCGCGCCCTCGTAAGTGGCGCCCGAGACGCGGCGCACGACCTCCTCGGGGCTCAGCGCGTGCAGCAGCCCGCGCCCGAGGTCGGCGAGGAAGGCCAGCTCGCGGTTGCTGCCTTCGAGAGCGCGCTCGCGCTCGGCGGCTTCGAGGTGCGCGCCGACGCGCGACAGCAGCTCGCGCGAAGTCTGGCCCTTGACGACGAAGTCGTCGGCCCCGGCGGCGAACGCCTCGACCTTGTAGTCCTCGCGGTCGTGTGAGGAGACGATGATGATGGGGAGCCGCCGGGTGGCGGCCTGCGCGCGCAGGAGCCGGCAGAGGGCGAGGCCGCTGACGCCGGGCAATTCGATGTCGAGGATGACGAGGTCGCACGACTGCCGGTGCATCTCGCGCAGCGCGGCGGCGGCGTCGGCGCACGCCACCACCTTGTGGCCCGCGCCGGAGAGCGCCCGCCGCAGGGCACGCCGCACGCGCTCGTCGTCCTCGACGAGCAGCAGCGTTGACGACCTCACAGGTGCGCCCGAGGCAGCAGACATCCTGTGACGATTGAAAACGAAGGGGCGGGGAAAGTCAATAAAAGGGTGTCAGGTGTCGGGTGTCGGGTGGAAGCAATGTGCCTTTCCCCGACACCCGACACCCGCTCTTAGTTGATTGCCGTCGAGGCCAGTTCGCTCGTCGGGAGTTCGGCGGGCTGGGTGGCGGTGCCGGCGGGGCGTTGCTTGTGGACGGACTTGACGGCGTACATGTCTTCGTCGGCGGCGATGAGGAGTTGGTCGGGAGTCTCGCCGTGGACGCCGTAGGTGGCGGCGCCGACGGAGATGCCGACGCGGGCGTGCTTGTCGCCGCGTACGTGGAGGGAGAAGCGGGAGACGGCGCGCTCGATGCGCTGGCGCAGGTCGTTGGTCTGCTCGTTCGTCAGGTCCTGGACGATGGCGACGAACTCGTCGCCCGCGTAGCGCGCCATGAAGTCGTACTCGCGCAACTGCGCCTGGATGATGCGGCCGACTTCGCGGAGCACGCGGTCGCCGGTCTTGTGGCCGAAGGTGTCGTTGACCTGCTTGAAGTCGTCGAGGTCGAGCATGACGACCTGGAAGGGCCGTCCCGTGCGGCGGGCGCGCGAAGCCTCCTGCTCGAAGCGGATATACATGGCGCGCGCGTTGGGAAGGCCCGTCAGCGTGTCGGTCAGCGCGTTCGACTCGGCCTCGGCGTGGTGCATGGCGTTCGAGAGCGCGTCGGAGGCGATGCGGGCGACGGTGTCGAGAAGTCTGAGGTGGTCTTCGGAGTAGGCGCGCGCGCGGTGCGAGTAGACGGCGATGGCGCCCAAAAGCCTCTCGCCCTTGACGAGCGGGAGCGCGACCATCGAGCGGAAGGCGCCGGGCTCGGGCAGCGTGATGTCCGCGAAGTCGAGCATCGGGTCGAGCAGGTAAGAGGCGCGGCGGTTGGCGAGGACGAAGCCGACGACGCCTTCGCCCGGCGCGACCGCCCGGCCGCGGACGAGTTCGGCGTGGCGGCCGGCGACGTGGGCGGCCGTGGCGTAGCCCTTCAGCTCGTCGAGCAGGTAGACGGCGCAGAGGTCGAAGGGGACGATGTGCCCGACCTTGTTGACGAGGACGGAGACGGTGTCCTCCATGTCGAGCGAGGAGCCGAAGGTGCGCGCTATCTCGTAGAGGGCGTAGACCTCTCGGTGGGCGTTGGTGATTTGGCTCAGGTATGCGGGCTCGTCTTCGGCCTTGGGCGTGGCGTGAACGTCTTCGCCCAAAAGCTCGCGGTGCTCGAACTCGGCGTAGGTCAGCCCGCGCTGTTCGAGCCCGGCCTGCGCCACCTCGCGCTCGAAGGCGGGAAGGTTGTTGAGGAAAATCTCGACGACGCGCGGGTCGAAATGCGCGCCCGCGTTGCGGCGCAGGAGGTCGCACGCCTCGTCGCGCGTCATGCCGCGGCGGTAGGGGCGGTCTTCGCGCACCGAGTCGAAGCAGTCGACGACGGACAGGATGCGGGCCGTTAAAGGAATCGCCTCGCCCTTCAAGCCTTCGGGGTAGCCGCGGCCGTCCCAGCGTTCGTGGTGGTAGAGGACGATGGGCACGACCGGGTAGGGAAACTGGACGCGCTCAAGTATCTGCGCGCCGACGGTGGTGTGGATTTTCATCCGCTCGAACTCGGCGTCGGTGAGCTTGCCCGGCTTGTTCAGGATGTGGTCGGGCACGGCCAGCTTGCCGACATCGTGAAGTAAAGCCCCGGCGTCGAGCGCGCTTATCTCGGCGGCGGAAAGTCCCATCAGCGCGCCCATCCGCGCGCAGTAGGTCTGGACGCGGCGGACGTGGCCGTGCGTCGTCTGGTCCTTGGCGTCGATGGCGGTGGCGAGGGCTTCGACGGTGGCGAGGTGGAGGCGGCCCATCTCGGCGGCCTCGCGCGTCTTCTCGGCGACGCGCTCGAAGTAGATGCGGTAGGTGGCGAGCGTGGCGGCGAGGACGGGGACGCTCATCACGACGTAGACCAGCCCGAAGCTCATGATGGCGGCGTAGACTACGCCCGCGGCGACCGCGCCCGCGAAGAAGGTCCAAGAGGTCCAGAGGTAGCCGTCGCGCCAGCAGCGCAGGATCGAGCCCCGGCCTTTGAGTCCGAGCAGCGTCGCGACCAGCAACCCGTTCAGCAAGTACTGAACGAGCGCCATCAGCACGAGCGGCAGGAGGAGTTGTTCGAGCGACAGCGCCTCCTGCGTCCCGACGGGGTTACGCGCGACGCCGCCGTAGTGGCCGAGCAGGAGGTAGAAGGACTGACCGGCGGCGAAGACCGTGACGGCCGAGCAGGCGGCGGCGGCCACCCAGCTCGACGCGCGGCGCGAGGTCCGCACGGAGCTGGTCAAAAGGTCGAGCGCGCCGAGCAGCACGGCCGCCGGCACGCCGAGGAAGACGACACCGAGGAAGATGAAGCAGTCGCCGGCCGTCACGCTCGCCTTCGTGCCGGGGATGCGCAAGGGGCACAGGCCGGAGATGAAGACGAGGCTGGCGAGCACGAGCAGTTGGGCCCACCGCGCGAAGTCGAACGAGAGGCAGCCCCACACGCCCCACGCGCACACGAGCGCCCCCGCCGCCACCAGCACACGCCAGTAGGCGCGGGCCGCGCCGTTATAGTCGGACATGTCTATGAGCTTCACTCGTCTGCTCTCCGGAAAATGTCTGTTATAAGCCGTCGCCGAAAGTGGGGGCCGGGAGCAAATCGGCGCCCGCCTTCGGCGACGGCGGCTTGGGGGCAAAACGGCGGGCATGTTTGTGGCACTCGCCCGCCGGGCTGGGTGAGAACTTGTGGGGGGCGCCTTGAACCTCCACCTCCCGGCGCCCCGCTTTCAAACGAACACTCACTCGACAACTTTGAACTGGTGCGGCTTTACGGACCCCGTGCGGTGAGTCCGCGGGGCCGGTGTCCCGAGCCCCTGCAAGCCGCGCCTTCATCTTTAACAACCCGCGTGCCGCTCGACGTTTTTGGAAGAAGTGCTGTAAAAACCGTCCCCCGAGTTTGTCCGCGCCCGCGGCGCGCGCGGCGCCGGTCAGCGTGACGCGTCACGTTGACGGCGTCCGCGCAGAATGATTTGCGCGCGCCGGTTGACAACACCCGCGCCGCGCGCGCAACCTTCCACCCAACCGTTCTCATTAAATCTTGCGGCGCGACCTTCGGGAAGATTTTGGACTCTTCGACGACAGCGGGGGCGGAGCCTGCGGCCGGCTACGCCGAGCTGCTGCGGCACAACCGCGACTTCCGGCTCCTCTGGTTCGGCCAGGTCGTCAGCCAGCTCGGCGACTGGTTCAACACCATCGCGCTCTTCACGCTCGTCTTCAACCTCACGGGCTCGGCCCGCGCCGTCGCCCTCATCCTCGTCACGCGCTTCCTGCCGAGCGTCGTGCTCGGGCCGCTCTCGGGCGTCGTCGCCGACCGCTTCAACCGCCGCCACGTCATGATCGTGAGCGACATCCTGCGCGCGCTCGTCGTCCTCGGCTTCCTCCTCATCCGCCGCCCCGAGCACGTCTGGCTCGTCTACGTCCTGACCGTCTTGCAGCTCGCCTTCTCCTCTTTCTTCGAGCCGGCGCGCACGGCCGCCATCCCCTCCATCCTGAGCGGGCGCGAGCTGGTCACGGGCAACGCCCTGTCGGCTGTCACGTGGTCCGCGATGCTGACGCTCGGCGCGGCCGTCGGCGGCCCCATCACGGGATGGTTCGGGACCGACGCCGCCTTCGTCATCGACTCTTTGACCTACGTCGTCTCGGCGCTGCTCATCTGGAAGCTGCGGCTGCCGCGCCGCGAGCCGCGCCCGAAACAGAAACTTACTTTGGCGAAGGCGCTCGGGGTGACGGACACGATTGAGGGTTTGAGCTACGTGTGGCGCCGGCCGCGCGTGCTGGCGCTGCTTTTGGTGAAGCCGGCGTGGGGCTTGGGCGGAGGGATTCTGACGCTGCTGCCGGTCTTCGGCGAGAAAATCTTCCCCGTCGGGGGGAGCGCGGCCGTCGGCATGAGCGTGCTCTACGCGGCGCGCGGCATCGGGACGGCGCTCGGGCCGATGGGCGTGCGCCGCTTCGGCGGCGAGACGCGCGGCCAGATGCAGAAGGCCATCGGCGTCTCCTTCGTCGTCGCCGGCATCTTCTACGCCCTCTTCGGCGTCTCGACGAACTTCGCGCTCGCGCTCTTCGTGCTGGCCGTCGCGCACATGGCCGGCAGCACGCTCTGGGTCTTCTCGACGGTGATTTTGCAGCAGACGGTCGAAGACGACTTCCGGGGCCGCGTCTTCGCCGCCGAGCTGATGCTGATGACGCTCACGATGGCCGCCTCCAACTACCTCACCGGCGAAGCCCTCGACCGCTTCCACCTCTCGCCCCGCACCGTCAGCGTCGCCATCGGCGTCTTCTTCATCCTGCCCGGCCTCCTCTGGTTCGCCACCCGCCGACGCTGGGACAAGGAGCGAACGGCATGAAGAAGGTCCTGGTCATCGGGTCGGGCGGCTCGGGCAAGTCAACTTTGGCGCGGCGGTTGGGGGAGCGGTTGGGCGTCGAGGTTTTGCATTTGGACCGCTTCTATTGGCGGGCGGGGTGGGTGGAGACGCCGAAGCAGGAGTGGGCGCGGAAAGTTGAAGAGCTTGTGGCGGGTGAGTCGTGGGTGATGGACGGGAACTATTCGGGGACGCTTGAAAGGAGGTTGGAGGCGTGCGACACGGTAGTCTTTTTGGACTTGCCGCGGGCGGTGTGCGTGTGGCGGGTGCTGAAGAGGCTTGTGACTTCGCGCTGGAGGGGGCGGCCCGACATGGCTGAAGGGTGCGAGGACAGGTTCAGCCTTGAGTTCCTGAGTTGGGTGTGGAATTACCCAGAGCGGAGCCGGCCGAAGGTGTTGGCGCTGCTCGAAGCGAAGGCCGCCGGGAAGCGTGTCGTGCGGCTCGGGTCGGGCGCGGAGGTTGAGAGGTTTTTGGCCGGGTTGTAAAGTTTTCCTTTACCATCAGCGAACGGAGGCGCTTTCGATGAGAATGAGAAGCATGCTGTTCACGCTCGCGCTCGCTTTCGCGTGGGCGGCCGTGGGGGTCGGCGCGCAGCAGCGCGACCGTTTGAACGTTGACGCCTTCCTCGATTGGGAGCTTGTTGCCTCGCCGCAAATCTCGCCCGACGGCTCGCAGGTCGTTTACACGCGCCGCTGGACGGATAAGGTGAACGACAAGTACGAGGACGAACTCTGGCTCGTGGACGCGGACGGCGGGCGCAACCGCTTTCTGACGAAAGGCTCGCAGGCCGCTTGGTCGCCCGACGGGAAGCGTTTGGCCTACGTCGCGCCGGGCCAGCCCGCCGGCTCGCAAATCTTCGTCAGGTGGACGGACGCGCCCGGCGAGACGCAGCTCACCCGCCTGGAGCGCGCGCCCTCGAACCTCGCGTGGTCGCCCGACGGGCGCCGCATCGCCTTCAACATGCTGGTGCCCGGCAACCCCGGCCTCAAGGTCAACATGCCCGCGCGGCCGACGGGCGCGAAGTGGGTTGACGCGCCGCGGGTCGTTGACCGTTTGAACTACCGCAACGACGGCTCGGGCTGGCGCCCCGAAGGCTTCACGCACGTCTTCGTCATCTCGTCCGAGGGCGGCACGCCACGCCAGCTCACCGAAGGCGACTACCAGCACGGCTCGCCGGAGTGGACGCCCGACTCGGCCTCGATAGTCTTCAGCGGCGTCCGCAGGCCCGACGCCGAGTACGTGCGCGGCGGCTCCGACATCTACGTCGTCTCTCTTACGGGCGGCGCGGTGCGCCCGCTCACCGACCGCGATGGCCCCGACACGAACCCGACCGTCTCGCCCGACGGGCGCCTCATCGCCTACACCGGCTTCGACCAGACGCGCGACACCTACCAAGTCTCGAAGCTCTACCTGATGAACGCCGACGGCACGCAGAAGAGCGCGCTCACGGCCGACTTCGACCGCGCGCCCTCGGGCCTCATCTGGGACGAAAATAATACCGGCGTCTACTTCGTCGCCGAGGACCGCGGCTCGCAGAACCTCTGGTTCCAGCCGTGGCGCGGCGGCGCGCCCAAGCGCCTGACCGATGGCGCGCAGATTCTCAACGTGACTTCGATAAGCCGCGGCGGCCTCGTCGTCGGCACGCGCTCGGCGGCCGACGCGCCGACGGACGTGTTCGCCTTCGACCTGAAGAAGCCTTCGGCGGGCCTGCGGCTGCTGACGCGCGTCAACGCCGACGTGCTCGAAGGCCGGAGGCTCGGGCAGGTCGAGGAAATCTGGTACGACTCGGTGGGCGGGATACGGCAGAAGGGCTGCACGGCCGTTGACTCGGACCCGCTGCAACCGAAGCCCTCGGACTGCTCGAAGACGCGGGTGCAGGGCTGGGTCGTGAAGCCGCCCGACTTCGACGCGTCGAAGAAGTACCCGCTGCTGCTCTACATCCACGGCGGGCCGCACTCGATGTACGGCGTCGGCTTCAACTTCGAGTTCCAGAACCACGCCGCCGAAGGCTTCGTCGTGCTCTACACCAACCCGCGCGGCTCTACGGGGTACGGCCGCGACTTCGGCAACGCCATCAACAACAACTACCCCGGTCAGGACTACGACGACCTGATGCGCGGCGTGGACGAGGTCGTCCGCCGCGGCTACGTGGACGAGAGGAACCTGTTCGTGACGGGCGGCTCCGGCGGCGGCGTCCTGACGACGTGGATCGTCGGCCACAACGACCGCTTCGCCGCGGCCGTCGCCATGAAGCCCGTCGTCAACTGGTACTCCTTCGTCGGCACGACCGACAACGCCGACTGGTACTACAACTTCCAGAAGCTCCCCTGGGAGGACCCTGCCGAGCACCTGCGCCGCTCGCCCTTGACCTACGTCGGCGCCGTCAAGACGCCGACCATGATTCTCGTCGGCGACCTCGACCTCCGCACCCCGCTCGAACAGACCGAGCAATACTACCGCGCCCTCAAGCTCCGCAAGGTGCCGACCGCGATGGTCCGCCTCGCCGACGAGTACCACGGCTTCAACGCCGACTTCGGCCTCCGCCACCCCTCCAACCGCGTCGCACAGATTCTTTACCTGCGCGCCTGGTTCGACAAGTACAGGAGGAAGTAACGCCCCGTCTGACCAAGAGAGAAGCGCCCGCACACTCGCGAAAGTGTGCGGGCGCTCTCTTTTCGGGGCGGCGTCGCGGGTTACGGGGCGGGGGCGAGGCGCTGCCAACTGTAGGCGAACTCGTCGGCGCGGCGCGTCTTGGTGTAGTTCGAGGCGCGGCGGCTGGTGCCGTCGGAGCCGGCGACGTAGATGTCGAAGAACTGCGTGCCTTCGGTGGCCTGGAAGGCGACCTTCGTGCCGTCGGGCGACCAGAAGACCGTGGTCCCGGTGCCGGCGGCGTCGCTCACCTGCACGGGGTTCGACCCGTCGGCGTTGACGACGAAGACGGCGCCGCTCAGGGCCGTGTAGGCGATGCGGGAGCCGTCGGGCGAAAAGAAGGGCCCCGTCCACGCGTTCGAGGTGCCGGGCAGGCTGTGCTGGTTCGTGCCGTCGGCGTTCATGACCCAGATTTCGCGCCCGCTGGTCTGCGTGCCGAAGGCGATGAGGCCGCCGGCCGACGCCGGGGTGAACTTGGCTCCGGGGCTGGTCGTGAGCTGCGTCCGCTGGACGGCGCCGCCGAAGGTCGTGGTCCAGACTTGCGGGAGGTCGCCGGAGAAGCCCGTGCTGATGAAGACGAGCTTCGAGCCGTCGGACGACCAACTGGCGTCGGTGTCGAAGGGGAAGTCCGAATCCGCGGCCGAAAGGTTCTGCGGCGCGAGCACGCTGTCGCCGCCGCCGGGCGCGACGGCCTCGATGACGTGGACGTTGCCGTAGGTCTCGTACTTCAGCATCGTCCCGTCGGGCGACCACTGGAGGTTGACGCCTCTGACCGGCCCCCCGTCGGCGGCCCCGCGCAGCGGGCGCTGGTTGGTGCCGTCGGCGTTCATCAGGTAAATCTCGTAGCCGCTCTCGTTGCCGGAGAGGTAGGCGATTTTATCGCCCTGCGGCGACCAGACGGGGTAGGTGTCGTCGTTGGCGCTGTCGGTCAGGCGCGTCTGGCGTTTGCCGTCGGCGTCCATGACGTAGATGTCGTTGGTGAACCCGTCGCCGCCTTGCGTGCTCTGGAAGGCAATCTTGCCGTTGACGCCCGACGAGCTCCTGCGGGCCGACTCCTGCGCGGCGACGCCCCGGAGCGGGGCCGCCGAGACGGCGAGGGCGAAGAGTGCAGTAAGGGCGGCGGACGCCCTCAGGGGAAACCTGCGTGGGTAATTCATGAAACTCTCCTTACGAGGTGAAGCACTCCGGGGGCGCGGGGGCGCGGCTTCGGGGGCACGCCTCCGGCTTCGGGAGCGACTGTTTTAGGATGTCGTGGGTGGCCGAAGGAACTGAGCGGCGAGGTTCGCTCGCCCGTCGTCGGGGATTCGGTTTCCTGCCCCGGCCGTGTGCGCGGCGGCCGTTCCGTCCGGCGCGCGGCCCTTACCACGCGCGCGGCTGGCGCTCACTTACGTCGAGTTCGAGTTCGACTGAAGTAAGGTCGTCGGCTGTCGGGGTTTGCCCTTTAACCTTCGCGGCACTCGGAAGAGTAAGCCGGCGAGCACCCCCGGACACAAAGCAGTCTGCGGACAGTAATCTTTCTCACACGTCCTGTCAAGTTAACGCGGCCGTGCCGACCCTCTCGTTCTCTGTTGCCCCCACCTGAAAGTTTTAATGCAAGCATTTTTTCAAAGAGCGAACGAGATTGACGCGCCCCGCCGCGCGCGTTAGAACTTGTGGCGATGGTTTCGGACGAAGAAGAGAGGGACGTGTTCGAGGCGGCGCGGGCGGCCGGGGCCGTGGCGGCGGGCGACTTCGCGAGCGCGGAATGGGCGCGGGCGCGGGCGGCGCCGGTCGCGCGCTACTGGTCGGGCGAGGAGGCCCCGCCCGCGCGGCGGGCCGAGGCGCGCGCCCTGTGGGACGAAGTCGGCCTGACCGTGCGCTTCGACTGCCGACAGGGCGAGCCCTTCGTCGTCAGCGCCGAGCCCGTTACCGGGAGGAAGACCATCGGGCTCTGGGACCGCGACGTGTGCGAGTTGTTCATCACGCCGGAGTCGGGTGACATCAGAAGTTATTACGAGTTCGAGGCGGCGCCGACGGGCGAGTGGCTGGACCTCTTGCTCCGCGTCGGCCCCGGCGGGCGCGAGACCGACTGGGACTTTCGCTCGGGCATGACGGCGGCGGCCGAGCACGACGCCGGAGGCTCCTACCGCGTCGGCCTGCGCGTTCCCTGGACGGCCTTCGGCCGTCGGCCCCGCGCGGGCGAGCGTTGGCGCTGCAACCTCTTCCGCTGCGTCGGCTCAGACCCCGGCCGCGGCTACCTCGCCTGGCGCCCCACACACACCCCGCAGCCCGCCTTCCACGTCCCCGAGAGATTCGGCTGGATAGAGTTCAAGTAAGGGTGTCGGATGCCGGGTGAAGAAGATGCTCTTACACGTCACCTGACACCCGTCACCCTTTCAGGCTTTTCAGGTATTCGCTGTAGAGGGCGTAGTCGGGGTCGTGCGTCTCCGTGAGGCGTAGGCCGACGAGGAAGCGGTTGGGTTGGCCGTCGGCTTCGAGGCGTTCGTAGCGGACGGGGATGGCGTAGAGGCGGGCCGAGGCGTCGGGCAGCTTGAGGTTGATGCGGAGGGTGTGGCCTTCGCCGACGAGGTAGCGGTCGCCGATGCGGATGGCCGGAAGGATGAGGCCGAGCCCTTCGACGCTCACGTCGCAGGTGTGGCCCGAGAGCGTGGCCGGCGTGGCGACGACGCGCACGTTCAGGAGCGAGACGACGACCGGCAGCCGCACCTTGTGGCGGGGCGCGCGGCGGCGGTTCGCGATGAACTGGCGCAGACCGTTGGCGATGGAGCGGAACCTTTCCGGCATCTGTCAGGCGCCTCCCGCTAACGCACCGTGGTCAGTGTGAGGTCGAGCGTCTTCGGCTCGCCCAGCCGGAGCGAGACGCGCGGCGCCGACGCGACGAGACTCTTCATCTCCTCCTCGCCCACGCCCCTCCGGCCCAGCCGCAAGGCGAGGACGGCGTACTCGCCCGGCGCGGCGCCGACCTCGCAGGAGCCCTCGCCGTCGGTCACGCAGTAGCTCTGCGGCGCGTAGGGCGCCCACTTCGAGGCGTCGGGCGACACCAGGAAGACGTAGGAGCGCGGCGCCGGTCGCTTGTCGGCCCCGGCGACGCGCACGCGCAGCGAGGCCACCTCGGAGCTTAAGACGACGCGGACGCCTTCGACCTCCTGCCCCTCGCCGACCACCAAAGGCTCGCGCGTGAAGTCCCTGCCGCCCCACGTGACGGCCTTGAGTTGCAGGCGCGAGGCGTTGTCGTCGTAGACGCCGTGGCGGATGAAGTACTCGCCGGGCGCGAGCCCCTCGATGACGAACCCGCCGTCCTCAAGCTGAGCCGGGTAGATGCTCTCGGCGGTCGCGGCGCCCGTCGCCTTCATCATGCGCACGGCGTAGACGTAGCCGCCCCGGCCCGCGTCCTTCGGGCTCTCGTAGGAGATGGCGCCGGAGATGCGGCCGGAGTCGGCCAGCTCAATCTCCAGCTCCGTGCCGGCGGCGCCGACCTGCAAGTCGAGCCGGGCCGGCGCGTAAAGCTTCTTCGGGCGCGGCTCGACGTACCGGCCCGAGTTGTGGTTCCGGTTTATGAAGGAGTTCGCGTTCGACAGGGTGACGTTGGCGTTCGTCGAGTAGAAGCTGCCGTTCATCGTCGGGGAGCCTTCCGACCGCTCGTACTCCGTCGGCGGGGTGACGAAGAGGGTGTAGGCGCCGTCGGGGATGTCGCGCAGTTGCCAGCGCCCCTGCGCGTCGGTCCTCACGCCGTCGCGCGACTGCGCGGAGTAGAAGGCGGCGCCCGCGGCGGGGCCCAGCTCGTCGTCGCGGCGGGCGATGACGACGGCGGCGTTGGCGACGGGCCGGGCGCCGCGCCGCGTGCGGACGACGCCCGTCAGCGTGCGCAGCTCGCGGTCGGGGATGACGATGTTCACGTCCTCGCGCTCGTCGCCGGGCTCGACCTTGACGGCCTCGGCGTCGCGCGGGCGCGAGGCCGACGGGTGGTACGTCATCAGGAGGTGGTTGATGGCGGCGTCCTCCGTGTAGTCAACGTCGAGGTAGGTGTCGCGCGTCTGCGGCTCGCCGTGCTCGGCCGCCTCGGAGACGGCCAGAAGGTACTCGCCGGGCGGGAGGCCCGAGGCGCGGTAGAAGCCGCGGTCGTCCGTGCGCACGCCGAGCGAGAGCGCGCCGCGGCTCATGCCCGTGACGACTCGGGTGAGCCGGCCGTCGGCGCGGCGCAGGATGTGGAGGGTGATGCCCGCGGCCGGCTCGCCGTCGGCGTAGCTGACGCGGCCCGCGAGGGCGGCGCCGCGGCGGGCGCGCGCCGTCACCTCCTTGTCGGCCTTGCCGTCCACCTCGAAGATGTCGAAATACTTCGCCACCTCGGACGTGTCGAAGGCGCCCCTGTCGCGCGCCCCCCCGAAGTCAACGAAGCTGACGGGCGAGAGCAGGCCGGGCTGGTCCACGGCGACGAAGTAGCGGCCGGGCCCGACGCCGCGGAAGCGGAACTCGCCGCGCGCGTCGGTCGTCGCCTCGCGCGCCCTGCCCTGCCGGTCGGGGCTCAGGAGCATGAGGCGGGCGCGGCGCACGGGCCGCCCCGAGCCTTCGTAGACGGCGCGGCCGTAGACGGCCACTTCCGGCCCGGCCTCACTCGACTCCTGCCCCCGCCCCGCGGCCTCGGCCGAAGCGCCCCGCGGGCCGAGCGCCCAGCCGACGGCGCACGCCAGCATCAGGGCGAAGGCCAGCAGCGGCGGCGCGGATTCGCGGAGGTGACGATTCATAAGAGCGGGCGTCGGGTGCCGGGTGTCGGTGAGCGTCGGCCTTCATCCGGCACCCGGCGCCCTTCTAGTTGATGGGCTTGCCGCCCGCGTCCTTCCTCTTGAGGCCGGCGGGGTCCATGTAGAAGGAGAGCTTGCCGGTGCGGTTGTAGCGTTCGGGCTCGGCGCGCGCCTCGTAAGATTTGCCGCCCTTGGCGGGGGCGACAGTGAAGCGGTAGCCGGTCGTCTGCGTGCCGCGCACGTCGTCGGGGACGAGGCCGGCGCGGACGAGGGCGTCGAGGTCGCCGTAGGCGCCGCCGTGCTGCTGCGCGTAAAGAATCTGCGCGGCCGAGATGCGCGACATCATCTTCTCCACCTCGACGTGGTGCGTGTCGATGCGCACGTCGAAGAAGAAACGCTTGCCGGCCTTCCTGACGGACTCGCGCCCCTCGCGGTCGCCGACGACCCAGCGGCCCTTCTCGCGGATGAGGTAGACGGGCTCGACCTTCATCTCGCGGCCCTCGCCGGTCTTCATGAAGACGGTCGCGTCCTCGCCGCTCACCTGCTCGCCCGTGATGACGACCTCCGGCGGCGAGTTCGCCGCCATCGGCTCGAAGTCCGCCTTCAGGTCTTCGTACTCCTCGGGCGTCAGCCCCTCGACGGCCGGGCGGAAGACCGACATCTCGAACGCCTCGCGGAAGCGCCGCTCGCGCAGGGCCGTGTAGAAGGCGCGGACCACTTCCGAAGGCGAGCCGGGCGCGGGCGCGGCGGTCTGCGCGAGCGGCGAGCACGCGAGGACGAAGACAAGGGCGAGGGCGTAGGGCTTCGGCGTCCGGGGTCTGTTCATGGCTTTGGTTCGTCTAGGGGGGAGCGGCGGGTCGGCGAAAAGGAGTTAGCCGCGGGCCGCGCCTTAGGTTCAAGGCCGCCCGCGGCTAAACATTCTTCCACCCGCTTCCGCGGCGCGTCAAGCGCGATTACTTGACGGGCGGCGGCGGGGGCGCCGGGATGTTCTCCGAGCGCTTGCCGGTCAGCCCGTGGCGCCCGATGTAGTAGAGCGACGCCGACAGCACGCCGAACATGACGAGCCCGGCAATCATGCTCTCGTGCATCGCTTCGGGCAGGTACCGGCCGAAGTTCAGGGCGTCGGCCATGCCGAGCCCCTGCGGGATGGCGAGCAGCAGGCCGGCGATGGCGCCGCCCGCGATGAGGCCGGAGCTGTAGAGCACGCCGGGGCCGCTCTCCTCCTCGGCCAGCGAGCGGCTGCCGCGCGCGACGCGCTCGACCAGCGCCCGCACCGCGCCGCCGACGAAGATGGTCGCCGACGTGGCGAACGGCAGGTACATGCCGACGGCGAACGGGAGCGCCGAGATGCCGATGACCTCAAGCAGAACCGAGATGAACGCGCCGATGAGGATGAGCGACCACGGCAACTTCTGCGTCAGCACGCCGTCCACGAGCACGGCCATGAGCTGCGCCTTCGGCGCGTCGAACTTCGAGTTCGGCCCCGTCTCGGTCTCGGCGTAGCGGGCGACGCCCGCGTCGTCAACGTAGAAGGTCTTGGTCGCGCCGCCCTCCTTGACGGTCGCCACGCGGTAGGGCTGGCCGTCGAGCCCGCGCGCGTGCCCGCCCGTAATCTCGACCGTGTCGCCCGCGACGAGCGGGGCCGAGGGCAGCCCCTCGGTCGTGACGGCGGTGCGCGCGCCGCCGACGCCGGGGTTGATGCGGTAGAAGATTTCGCCCGAGTCGTTGACGAGGTACTGGCCCGAAGGGATGACCGTCCCGTCGGGCGCCTTCTGGTCCTCAGCGAGCCTCTGCACGTAGTACGGGCCGCCCGGCAGCGCGCCGCCCTTCATGTCGCCCTTCGCCCACTTCCCGGCCGAAGTGTCAACGGTCGCGCGGTAGGTGGGGTAGTTGCGCGGCAGCAGGTTCGTGTAGGAGGAGTTGAGGTAGGAGAGCGTCCACGCGATGAGCAGCGCCGACGTGGTCGCCCCGACCATCAGGCCCCACTGCATCTTGGCGGGCGTGCCGCCGACGAGGTAGCCCGTCTTCAAGTCCTGCGAGGTCGTGCCTGCGTTCGAGGCCGCGATGCAGACCACGGCGCCGACCGACAGCGCCAGCACGCGCGAGTCCACGCCGCCCATCCCGAGCAGGAGGAAGATGAGCGAGGTGAGCAGGATGGTCGCAATCGTCATCCCCGAAATCGGGTTCGACGACGAGCCTATCTCGCCCGTGATGCGCGACGAGACGGTGGCGAAGAAGAAGCCGAAGATGATGACGAGGATGGAGGAGAGGATGTTCATCCCGACGCCGCTGCCCGGCGACCCGAAGAGGTTCAGCCACAGGAAGATCGCCAGCGCCAGCACGCCGATGCCGCCCAGCACGAACGTCATCGGCATGTCGCGCTCCGTGCGCGGCACCCCGGCCCGGCCGTCGTCGCTCGCCCTCCCGCCGCCGAAGTTGCCCATCGAAGACTTGAAGGCGCCGAGGATGGTCGGCAGCGCCCTCACCAGACTGATGATGCCGCCCGTCGCCACCGCTCCGGCCGCGATGTAGCGGATGTAGAGGTCCTGCACCTGCCCCGCCGACATCTCGGAGATGAGCGGCCCGCCGGGCAGGACCGGGAAGAGCGGCGCCGTGTAGCCCGCGCCGAAGAACTTCACCATCGGGATGAGGACGAGCGCCGACAGGAACCCGCCGCCGAGCATCATCGCCGCCACGCGCGGCCCGATGATGAAGCCGACGCCGAGCAGTTCCGGCGAGATGTCGGCCGCCACGGTCGCGCGCTGGTAGCCGCGCAGGACGTAGGACGGGGCCTCGTTCCACAGCCGCACGCCGCTCATCAGAATCTTGTAGAGCGCCGCGACGCCGAAGCCCGTGAAGACCGTCTTGGCGTCCGTCCCGCCCTTCTCGCCGACCACCAGGACCTCGGCGCAGGCCGTCCCCTCCGGGTAGACCAGCTTCCCGTGCTCGCGGACGATGAGCGCGCGCCGGAGCGGAATCATCAGCAGGACGCCGAGCCACCCGCCGAGCAGCGCCACCATCGTGACGCGCGGAATCTCCAAATCGTAGCCGAGGATGAGCAGGGCCGGCATCGTGAAGACGATGCCGGCGGCGATGGACTCGCCGGCCGAGCCCGTCGTCTGCGAGATGTTGTTCTCCAGAATCGAAGTCCGCCCCAGCGCGCGGAAGATGGAGATGGACATCACGGCAATCGGGATGGAAGCCGAGACCGTGAGCCCGACGCGCAGCGCCAGGTAGACGCTCGACGCGCCGAAGATGATGCCGAGGATGGCGCCGACGATGACGGCCCGCGCCGTGAACTCCGGCAGGACGGTCGAGGCCGGGACGAAGGGCTTGTGTACGACGTGGCTTTCCGCCAGAGGCACATGCGCGTCGTCCACGATGGGCGCCGTGGGTTTGAGGACTTCGGTCGTCATAGGTCTTTGTCTGACCTCCGGCTCAGGAATTTTAGAAAAGGGGAAAGGGTGCCAAAATCTGGCGCTACTTTACACGCGCCTCGCCCGCAGAGGCAAGCACGAGCCCTGGGCCGCCGCGCCCGCCCTTGTGATAAACTCCCGCCACCTGTTGAGGCTCGCCTTTTCATCTCGAACCGCGCCGGAGGTAAGTCAGAGTCACATGCGCAGACACAGACTCATGTGGGCCCTCGTCCTGCTCGCCCTCCTCCCCTTGCGGCCCGCCCCCGCGCAGGCCGCGGCCGTCCCCGCGCCCGAGGACGTGCTCGGCTTCCGCCCCGGCGACGACCGCCGGCTCGCCAGTTGGTCGCAGGTGGTCGAATACTTCCGCCGGCTCGACGCGGCGAGCGACCGCGTCCGCTTCGAGGAGATAGGCAAGACGACGATGGGCGCCCCCTTCGTCTTCGCCGCCATCAGCGCGCCCGAGAACCTCGCGCGCCTCGAAGAGTACAGGGACATTCAGCGACGGCTCGCCGACCCGCGCACGCTCGGCGCGGGCGCCGACGCCAAGGCCGACCGACTCGTCCGGCGCGGCAAGGCGGTCGTCCTCATCACCTGCGGCGTCCACTCGACCGAGGTCGGCTCCTACCTCTCCTCGATGCTCATCGCGCACCGCCTCGCCTCGTCCGACGAGCCTATAGTGCGCGACATCCTGCGCGACACCATCATCCTGCTCGTGCCGTCCCTGAACCCCGACGGCGTGGACATCGTCAAGAACTGGTACGACCGCACGCTCTCGACGCCCTACGAGGGCACGAGCCCGCCCGAGCTTTATCACAAGTACGTCGGCCACGACGACAACCGCGACTGGTACGCCTTCACGCAGGTCGAGACGCGGCTCACCGTCGACAAGCTTCACAACCGTTGGCACCCGCACATCGTCCACGACATCCACCAGCAGGGCGCCGCCGGCTCGCGCCTCTTCCTGCCGCCCTACATGCAGCCGGTCGAGCCGAACGTCCCGCGCCAGCTCGTCGAAGGCTACACGCAGCTCGGCCTCTTCATGGCGAAGAACCTGCTGGCCGCCGGCTTCAAGGGCATCACGTGGGACTCGACCTACGACGCGTGGACGCCCGCGCGCGCCTACTCGCACTACCACGGCGGCGTCCGCATCCTCTCCGAGACGGCCTCGGCCCGGCTCGCCACGCCCGTCACCATGAAGTTCGAGGAGCTGCGCTCGCGCGAGGGCTACGACCCGCAGAAGCCCTCCGGCAACTTCCCCGTCGTCTGGCCCGGCGGCGAGTGGCACCTGCGCGACATCACCAACTACATGACGGCCGCCGCCTTCGAGCTGCTCAAGCACGCCTCCCAAAATCGCGAAGCGTGGCTGCGCCGCTTCTACTCAGTCGGCCGCGAGGCCGTCCGGCCCCGGCGTGGGGGCGAGCTTCAGGGGTTCTGGCTCCGCCCGCTCGGCGGCTCGGCGGATAACCTGTTGGACCTCATTTCCATCCTTGAGCGCGGCGGCGTGGAGGTGAACAGGGCGCGGCCGGCGGGGGCGCGGCCGGGCTCCGACAGTCAGGTCTTCGTCAGCATGTCGCAGCCCTACGGCGCGTTCGCCAAGGCGCTGCTCGAAAGGCAGACCTACCCCAATCTCCGCGACGCCGAAGGCCACCCCATCGCGCCCTACGACGTGACGGCTCACACGCTGTCGCTGCTGATGGGGGTCGAAGCCGAGCCGGTCTACGCCCCCGTCAGGCCCGCAGGCAAGAACGCCTTTATCGGAGTCTTTAACCCGGCGGAGCCCGGCGCACGGCGGCCGCCGCGGGTCGGCCTCTATAAATCCCACGTCCCCTCGATGGACGAGGGCTGGACGCGCTGGATATTCGAGCGGCACTCCGTCCCGTACAAATCCCTCGAAGACGCCGAGGTGCGGCGCGGGTCCTTGCGCGACAAGTTCGACGCCATCGTCATCCCCGACCAGTCGCCGCGCGCCATCCTCGAAGGCCACCGCAGGGGGACGATGCCGGAGGAGTTGACGGGCGGCTTGGGCAAGGAGGGCGTGAAGGCGCTGCGCGAGTTTGTACAGGCGGGCGGCACGCTCGTCTGCCTCAACGAAGCCTCGGGCTTCGCCATCGAACAGCTCGACTTGCCGGTGCGCGACGTGACCGAGAACCTGAAGCGGACCGAGTTCTACGCGCCCGGCTCCATCCTGCGCACCGTCCTCGACACCTCGCACCCGCTGGCGCGGGGGATGCCGCGCGAGTCGGTCGCGTGGGTCGAAGACTCGCCGGTCTTCGAGATTAAGAGCGACCCGCTCGCGCTCGTCCGCGTGAAGATAGTGGCGCGCTACCCCGAGGCGGGGACGCCGCTGCTCTCGGGCTGGCTGCTCGGCGGGGAGAGGCTTCGGGGGCGGGCGGCGCTCGTTGAGGTCGGTTTGGGCGAGGGGCGCGTCGTCCTCTTCGGCTTCCGCCCGCAGTACCGCGCGCAGTCGCTCGCCACCTACCCGCTCCTCTTCAACGCCCTCGGCGCCGGCCGCTGAGGGCCGAATCAGGAGAGCGCGACGGTGAGGATGGCGAGGCCGAGCGCGCCGCCGAGGACGAGCAGGTAGCAGGCGAAGTAGCCGACGACGAGGAGGACCGAGGCGAGGAGCGTGCGCGCGTTGCCGAGGCGGTAGACGGCGCGCACGGCGAAGAACATGTAGGCGATGTCGAGCACCCACTTGAAGACGGCGATGAGGCTGTTGACGCCGCCCGTCTTGATGCCGACGACGAAGTAGACGGGCCAGAGCAGCACGACCGCCAGCGTCGAGAACGAGACGAAGTGCATCGAGAAGACGAGGTGCTCGACGAAGTAGCGGCGCGCGGAGAGGAAGACGAGCTGGAGGACGAGCGCGAAGACGCCGACGAAGAGCAGCGGCGCGAGCGACATGTATCGCTGCCACTTCTCGCTCAGACGCTCGAACAGCTCGGCCCGCCCGATGTTCTTCTTCGCCGCGAAGCGGTCGAAGAGCTGCATCGTCTCCTCGCGCCGGTCCTGACGGACGAACTTCTCAAGGTCGTACATCGAGACCGGCTTGTAGACCGAGTAGGCGAAGAGGCTCAGGGCGAAGATGCCGAGGCAGAGGTTGAGCGGCTTCAGGTAGAGGCGGCGGCGCCCGGCCGCCCACTCGTTCGTAAGGAAGCCGGGGCGGAGCATCAGAGCGCGCAGCGTGTTAAAGAGCTTCGAGTGCTCGACGCTCGTCAACTCCTGCGCCGCCTCGCCGAAGAAGCGGCGCACCGTCAGGTCGCGGCTTTCGGGCCGCTTCTCGCCGCAGGCGTGGCAGTACTCGCCGGCCAGAGTCTCGCCGCAGCTTGGGCACGAGTCCGGCGCCGTGTCGGGCAACGGCTCGGACACCTCGGCCCCGCGCGCTTCGGCCGCCGCGCCCGCCCGCACCGGAGTCTGTAAGACTTCCGCCAAGCCTCTCGCCTCCCCGCCCGCGTCACGTCTCAGGTCAGGCTTATACTTCCCTCAATGCGCCGAGTCAACCCGGCCTAATTGCCGGGCGGCGTGGCTTCCTTCGGCGGCGGCAGGGGGTTCGCGAACTTCCGCGTGAGGGGCGCGGAGTCCGCCGGCCGCACCGTCACGAAGACGTTCTCGCCGGGCGGCATTTCGAAGATGAGCCTGTAGAGTTTCGAGGATTTGAACTCCTTGTATTCGGCGGGCGGCGCGGCCCCGGCGTCGGTCGGCCGGTCCGGGAGCGGCCTGCCGTTGATGTACACCTCGTCCCCCGCCCCGAAGCCCTTGCCAGTGAGCAGGGCGTAGACGCGCCGCGAGTCGGGGCTAATCTGGAAGACCTGAAACTCCCCGATGTCGGGGCGCGCGCCGAAGACGAAGTCGGAGTCGGCCAGCCGCGTGTTGCGCACGCCGTTGACCGTCACGTTGGGGAGCGTGTTGACATCGACGGCCTTGCCCGGCGCGACCAGCGTGACGGTCGGGATGCCGCGGAAGTTGTCCTTCATGGTGAAGGAGATGACTATCTGCTCGGGGTCGATGCGCTCGTAGTTGCCGCAGACGGTCGGGGCGGCCTTCGGGGCGGCGTCCGGGGCGGGGTTCGGTTTGACATCGCAGTCCGGTTGCGGGGGCAGCGAGAGGTTGGCGGCGTTGGCTTCGGCGGCGTTGGCGTTGCCGTCGGTCCGCCCCCGGCGCGCGAGGAGCGGCTGCGCCAGCCCGACCGACGGCCAGAGCGGGACGCCGTTGACGAGCACGCCCATCTGCGTCGAGAAGTTCTTGCCGCGGATGGAGACCGTGGCGCGGTGGCCGTCGCCGGCCGCGAGGTAATCGACGTTCGTCACCCAGAAGTTGCTGCGGTCGCCGCCGCCGGGGATGGGGATGATGTAGGTCTGCTCGTCGCCGCAGTTGTAGCTGCGGAACTTGCCCTCGCGATCCCAGTCCTTGTGCGTCGTGTCCTCGAAGTCGAGGGGCTGGTAGCTCTTGCGCGGGAAGTAGCAGCCGCGCGCCGAGACGACCAGCGACTCGGCGTCGTCGGGCACGACGAGGACGGCGTAGGTGGTGCGCACGCCGGGGGCGACGCGCTTGGTGCCGGGCAGGGCGCCGAACGTCCAGCCGAAGTCGCGGTTGCCCTTGCCGAAGCCCGAGGCGTAAAGCTCCTGGTGGATGAACTGCTCGAACTGCTCGCGCTGGCGCTGGAAGTTGACCTGGCCCGCGAAGCCGAAGAGGAACTTGAAGGCCGCCAGTATCCCCGTCGCCTTGACCGTGTTCTGGATGTCGTTGACGTTCAGCGAGCTCTGCCGCGGGATGATGTCAACGGTGCGCACCGTCCGCAGCTCGACCTTCTTCGGCGTCTCGAACGCGCCGCCGTCGGCGCGGTCCGCACGGTCGTCCATGCGGACGAACTCGATGCCGTCCCTGAACGTGTACTCGTCCGCGTTGCCGACCTTATGCTCCGGGTCGCTCAGGATTTCATACAGCCGCTTTCGCAGCTCCTTCCTCCGCTCGTCGCTCAGCGCGGGGGTGTTCTGCCTGACGCGCCGGGCCGTCTCGCCTTCCGCGTCCTCCCCGCGCTGCCGGTCGCGCCGGGGGTTGGTCTGCGGGGACTCAAGGTCGAGCAGCTTCTTTATCGCCTCGACCATCTGGCTCGTGTCGCGGGCGCCGCCCTGCTGCGCGCGCGCGAAGTCGCTCCTCGCCTCGCGGAACATGTCGCGGATGAGACGGCCCCGCGCCGTCTCGTACTCGCACTGAAACTCCTGGAACGTCTCAAGCAGCGAGGGGATGGCGTTGTACTCCTTGGGCAGAATGGCGGGCAGGGTCGTCGCCGCCGCCTGCCCCTGCCCCTTGCGCGTCCACTTGTCCCGCTCCGACTGGGCCTGCTCTTCCAGCCACCTCGCCTTCGCCTTCTCCATCTCCCTGCGGGCGTTCACGGTGGCGGCGTACACGTCGCAGGCCGTCCCCTCGCCCGCCTTGGACTTGACGAACGGGGCGAAGGCCGGGACGGTCGTCTGGATGTCGTGCCACTTCCGCTCGACCTCGTAGAGTTCGAGCAGCAGGCGCAGGAGCGGGTCGGTGCGGGTGTAGCCGTTGACGTGCCACCACGCCTGCGCCATCTTCTCGTCGCCGGGGCCGGGCGTGGTGTAGACCGACTGCGGCATCTCCAGAAAGACCAGGCGCTCGCCGGGGCCGACCTCGTCGCGCAGCAGCGTCAACTGCTTGGCGATGATCTCGTACTGCATCTGGACGTGGTTGTCGAGCCGGGTCGTGGCGTTCAGCTTCGGGTCGTTCTTGTTGGGGTTCAGGGCCGCGAGGATGTCTTTACTTTCGAGGAGGCTCGACGGGAGGCGCGAGTTGAGGGGCGAGGCCGAGGGGGTCGGGGCCGTCGTGGACTCGGGCGTGCCCGCCGGGGTGACGCTGGTAATCTCGCTGTTGTGGAAGTTGATCTGCTGGGTGACGGCCGCCAGCTCCTCCTTCTTCTTCGCGACCTCCGTGTCCTTCGCGGCCTTGGCCTCGGCGGAGGCCGGCGGGTCGGCGGTATTCATCCGCGCGCGCTCGATTTCGAGCCGGGAAATCTCGCGCGAGAGGGCGAGCGAGTCGCCTTGCAGCGAGTCGCGCCGGGTGATGAGTTCGCGGCGGCGCGTGTCGTTGAACTCGTTGTTGCGCATGATGCGCTGGTTCTGGACGGCTATCCCCTGGTCGAACTGGGCGCCGACTTCGAGCAGTTGCTTGAGAATCTCGATGCGCGTGGCGTTCGTCTCGTTCGGGTCGAGGGCGACGAGGCTTCTGGCCCTCACCTCAAGGTTCTCCTGATGCATCCGCGCGAGCAGGTAGTGGGCCTGCTCAAGCGACCAGATGCTCGGCTGGCCGAAGCTGACGACGACGGGCTTGCGCTTCCGCTCCTGCGCCCCGGCGCGGGGGGCGAGCCAGCCCGCCAGCAGCGCGGCGCTCAACAGCGCGCACGCCCAGGCGCGTCTCTGTTCTCTCGTCATTGTTCGCTGAATCTCCATTAGGGGCAGGGCCGGCGGCGGCGGGGCGGAGAAGACTTCCGCTAATTCGAGGCGTTAGCGGGGCGATACTTTGTGGCCGGGAAAGTGTTTGCGAAGGACCGGACAGGGATGAGTCAAGCGGGCGGGGCTCGCGCCCGGCAGAACGCAGTCTGAATGATCCGACGGCTCTTTTACACTCGGGCCGCGGGGCTGTCAACTTTTTTCGGCGGGCGGGACGCGTGACGAATCAACCGGCGTCGCCCTTGGCCCTGACGGAGCCGGAAATCTTCTTGCGCGTCGTCTCGCCGGTCTTGAGGACCGGGAGCCCTTGGTCCACCTCGGCGTGCGGGCGCGGGATGACGTGCGTGGCGACGACCTCGCCGACGCGCCGCCCGGCCGCCGCGCCCGCGTCCACGGCCGCGCGCACCGCCCCCACCTCGCCCCTCACGATGGCCGTCACCAGCCCCGCGTCAATCTTCTCGTAGCCGACGAGCGTCACGTTGGCGGCCTTCACCATCGCGTCCGCCGCCTCTATCATCGCCACCAGCCCGCGGCATTCCACCATCCCGAGTGCATCCATAATGTTCTACCTGTTCAGTTCCTTAAAGAGTGAATGGGGGCCGGTATGCGCCCGCCGCGCCTTATAAAAACTTCGGGGGAGAACTTGTTGACGGGCATGACGGGGGCGCTCCCCAAGAGGCCGCCGAACTCGACTATGTCGCCCACGTCGCGCCCCGGCGCGGGGATGATGCGGACGGCCGTCGTCTTGTTGTTCATGACGCCGACGGCCATCTCGTCGGCGATGATGGCGGCGAGCGTTTCGGCCGGGGTCGAGCCGGGGACGGCTATCATGTCGAGGCCGACCGAGCAGACGCTCGTCCACGCTTCGAGCTTTTCGAGCGAGAGGGCTCCGGCCTGCGCCGCCTTAATCATCGCGTCGTCTTCGGAGACGGGGATGAAGGCGCCGCTCATCCCGCCGACCGCGGACGAAGCCATCGCGCCGCCCTTCTTCACGGCGTCGGTGAGCAAAGCGAGCGCCGCCGTCGTCCCGTGGGCTCCCGCGCGCTCGAAGCCCAAAGCCTCTAATATCTCCGCCACCGAGTCGCCGGGCACGGGCGTCGGCGCGAGCGAGAGGTCGATGATGCCGAAGCGTATCCCGAGGCGCCGCGCGGCCTCGCGGCCGACGAGTTCCCCGGCGCGGGCGAGCTTGAAGGAGAGCTTCTTAATCAGCTCGGCCATCTCTTCGAGCGGCGCGTCCGCGGGCGCGTGGCGGACGGCGTGGTTGACGACGCCGGGGCCGGAGACGCCGACGTTCAAGACCGCCTCCGCCTCGCCGACGCCGTGGAAGGCGCCCGCCATGAAGGGGTTGTCCTCGACGGCGTTGGCGAAGCAGACGAACTTGGCGCAGGCCAGCCCGCCGCGCTCGCGCGTCCGCTCGGCCATCTCCTTAATCAACTCGCCGGTGCGGCGCACGGCGTCCATGTTGATGCCGGCGCGCGTCGTCGCAACGTTCAAAGATGCGCACAGGCGAGCGGTCGTCGCCAGCGCCTCGGGTATCGAGTCGAGGAACAACTCCTCGGCGCGGGTCGCGCCCTTGTGGACGAGAGCGGAGTAGCCGCCGACGAAGTCCACGCCGACCGAGCCGGCCGCCTCGTCGATGGCGCGGGCCAGCGTCAGCAGCTCGCGCGTCGTGCGCGCGTTGCCGGAGACGAGCGAGGCGGGCGTAATCGAGATGCGCTTGTTAGCGACGCGCAGGCCCAGCTCGTCGCCTATCTCGTTGACCGTGGGGACGAGCCGCGCCGCCGTCGCCTGAATCTTCTCGCGCACGGCCTCGGCCGTCTCCTCGACGGAGGAGCGGACGCAGTCGCGCAAGGAGAGGCCGAGCGTGACGGTGCGCACGTCCAAGTGCTCCATCTCCGTCATGCGCACGGTCTGAAGGATTTCGGCCTGTGTGTATTCCATCTCTAGTTCAGCGCAGGACCTTCGTGCTGAGCAGGAGCACGACGACGAAGAGCAGGAAGGCCACGACGGCGAGCAGGACGAATCGCATCCCCGAATCGTCGGGCGCCTCTTCCAGAACGACCAACGCCTCCTCGCGCATCCGCCCGACGCGCGCCCGCGTGTGCTCCTTCACGCGCGCGACCCGCCCCGCCCCGGCCTCGGCGGTCGCGGCCTCGGCCGCCCCCTCCTCCGCCTCGACGACTTCGGCGACTTCGGCGACTTCGGCCGGCGCGGCGGCCCCGTCGTCCGGCGCGGCCGGGCGCGGCGGGGGCTGTAGCCCGACGCCCTGCGAGAAAGCCTGAAACTCCTTCGTCGGCGGGGCCTCGAACTCGGCCGCGGCGTCGCGCGTCGCAGGCGCGGCCTCCTCCTTCGCCGCGGGCTCGGCGGCCGAGGCGCCCATCTCCTTCCCGCACTGAGGGCAGTAACGCGCCCCCGCGCGGACCGCCGCGCCGCACGAGAGACAACGGCGTGAGATTTCGGGAAACATAAAAACGGGTGCCGGGTGCCGGGTGCCGGGTGTCGGCGGGGGATTTTACCGGCCCCCGACACCCGACACCCGGCACCCGCTTTTCATATTCTGTGCATCGCGTTGAAGAGGTCTTCGCGCTGCGCGTAGATGCGGACGCCGTGGCGCTCGCCCTCGCCGCGGAGGCGGTCCTTGAGCGCGGCGGCCGACTCCTTGGCGCCCGAGATGTCGGCGATGATGACCATCGCGAACTTCGATTGCACGACCGTCTGGTTGATGTCGATGATGCTGCACCCGGCGTCGGCCAAAATTTGCGAGACGGCCGCGACGATGCCGGGGTGGTCAACGCCGAAGACGGAGACGACCAGCCGCTCGGCGCTGCCCTCGGCCTTCGACGCCGCGCCGCCGCCGCCGCCGCCGACGACGAACGGCGCCACGGCCCTGTACACGTCCATCACCAGCGCCTCGACCGTGCGCTCGTCCGCACCCTCGCCGAGTCGCCCGTACACGGCCCGCGTGATGCGGTAAATCAGCTCCTCGTTAGCCATACATTATAAGTGCAGAGTGCGGAGTGCGGAGTGATGAATAAAGCGGTCCGCCTTTCACTCTGCACCCTGCACTCCGCACTCCGTATCATGTCAACGATTCCGCAG
>DASZEK010000012.1:0-17023 GCA_035941045.1 Pyrinomonadaceae bacterium
GTCGCCCGTGTTCAGGAAGAAGTCGCGGACGCGGGCCGAGGAGAAGACGAGAATCGGGTTGGCCGAGAGCTGGGCCGAGGTGAGCGTCCCCTCGGCCGCGGTCGGGACGCGGGCGCTGGTGATGCCCGTCGGGCCCTGGCCGGCGGTGATCAGCGCGTTCAGGCGGCGCGCGAACGTCGCCGTCGGGCAGATGGCCTCCGAGCCGACGGCCGCGCAGATGCCGAAGTTGTTGGTGATGCGGGCGCCGCCGGGGAAGGTGGTCGCCGGGTGCGTCACCGGGTTGCCGTTGGAGTCGAGGATTTCCTGAAGGTACGGGTCGGCGAAGGTGCGGGCCGGGCCGCTGGAGGTCGTCAGAATCTTGTAACGATTCTCCATGAACTCGAAGCCGTACTTCAGGGTGTGGTTCTTCCAGATGCTCTGCTGGCGGGCGGCCAGCTCCCAGCGGTTGCGGGTCTGCTCGCTGACGAGGCCGAAGCCGGCGCGCTGGAAGTTGCGCTGGAGCGTGCCGCCGCGGCCGTCAACGAACGAGATGAAGACGCCGGGCAGGCCGGTTATCTCCGCGTCGGTGACGGGGTGGTGCGTCGTCGTCGTGTTCGGGTCAATGACGTTCGTGTCAACGACGGGCAGGATGTTGCCGCCGCGCAGGATCGAGAAGTTGTCGATGATCTGCGAGGCCCCGGCGACCGACGCGGCCGGGATGGTGTTGGCGCGCTGGAGGTGGAGGCCGAAGCTGTACTCGCCGATGTGGTTCGAGCTGAAGGTCGAGTTCAGGCGGGCGGCGTAGTTCTGGCCGCCGGTCTCGATGGTGCCGCGGAAGAGGTCGGGGCTGGTCCCGAAGCCGCTGCTGGGCACGCGCGCGTTGAGCTGGAAGAGGAAGCCCTCCTGCTTGGTGAAGTCGCCGAAGGTCGAGAAGTTGAAGAGGTGGTTCTGCTTCGGCTGCCAGGTGATCTTGCCCGCGTAGAAGGGCGTCGTCACCTTGTTCTCGACTTCGGTGTGGAAGGTCTGCGTCAGGTACTGGTTGGTGCGGCGCTGCGGGTTGAAGGCGCCGAAGAACCAGAGCTTGTCCTTCTTGATGGGGCCGCCGAGGTCGAAGCCGGCGTCGATCTCGGAGAACTTGCTCGGGACGGCGCCGGTGAACGGGATGGCCGTGGCCTTCACGTCGCGGACGAAGCTCTTCGGCGTGAAGTAGGCGAACACGTCGCCGCGCAGGTCGTTGTTGCCCGACTTGGTGATGACGTTGAAGATGCCGCCGGTCGAGTTGCCGTACTCGGCGCCGTAGGCGCCCGTCTTGACCTCGACCTCCTGGACGAACTCGAAGGGCATGTTGGCGCCGCCGCCGCCGAAGGCCGGGTCGGTCGTCGTGATGCCGTCGAGGATGTAGTTGTTCTCGGGGCCCGAGGAGCCGGCGACCGACGGGTCGCGGTCACGCCCGGAGGCGTCCTTGAGGCCGGAGCGGGTGACGCTGGGCGCGATGTTGTAGAGCGACTGGATGGTGCGCTGCGTCGGGAAGTTCGAGAACTGCTCGGTGGAGACGTTCGTCCCCGAGGTGGTGCCGGTCACGTCGATGGCGGCGCCGGAGCTGGCCGTGACGTTGACGGTCTCGCCGGAGATGCCGGCCGGGCGCAACGTGACGGTGAGGTTCGAGGTGCGGCTGAGGCTGACCTCGACCTCCGTCTGCTCGAATCTGCCGAAGCCCTTCGCGGCTTCAATGGTCACCGTGTAGCGGCCGGGTTCGAGGTTGGGGATGCGGTAGACGCCTTCTTCGTTGGTGGTCGCCGTCTGCAAGCGGCCGCCCTGGCGCGTGGCCGTCACGACCACGCCCGGTACGGCGGCGCCGTTAACGTCCACTACCGTTCCCTCAAGCGAACCCGTCGTGCTCGACTGCGCCGACGCGCCCACCGCGAGAAGCGAGAGGACGAGGGCCAGCACGGTCATAATTCTGAACGGAGTTCTCATGCTAAGCATTCCTTTCTTTGAATCTGTGCCTTTGGTTAAGGCAGCTCTTTAATTGTCAGAATTGGCTCAGAGAATTGCCTGACGCCTGAGCGAAGCAACTACAAGGCCATCCACCGGCGGGGGGCGCCCGACGGGAGTTAAGTCGCTTAATTGAAAAGGCTTACGCGGGGCCGGGGCGGGGCCGCGGAGCGCGGAGTTAAGGGGTTGCCTTGCGGCCTTTGTAACGAATTTTTGAACTTGCTTCAAAATTTTGAATAACTCCGGCCCCGCGCGGGCGCCGACAGTCCGGCGGCGGATAAGTGTTGAAAGAAAGGCGGTTGGCGCCGGGGTCGGCCGTGCTACAATCCCGCCGCTTCGGGCGCTGCCCCTTCGGAAAACTCTTCGGGATTCGGTGGAGCCACCTTTGGCGACGCTCGCCGTCAGAAACCTGCAACTGGCGCCGCTCGGCGCGGGCGACCTCATAGACCGCACGGTGAGGCTCTACCGCCGTCACTTCATGACGCTCATTCGGACCAGCGCCCCGCCGGTCGTCATCTCGGCGCTCGGGGCCGTGGTGTGGTCGGTGAGCGTGCGGGCGCTGGGGCTGACGGGCAGCGAGGGGCGCCTCGTCCTCTACGTGCTGCTCGCGCTCCTGGGCCTGCTGCTCTGGTTCGTGGGGACCGTCGCGCAGCTCATCGTCGTCGGCGGGGCGTCGCGCAACCTCGTGATGCACCTGCTGTCGGGCGAGCCCGTCACGGCGCGGCTCATCTACAGGAGCGTGCGGTCGCGCTTCTGGAGTCTGCTGTGGGCGACGCTGGCCGTCGTCTTCTTCCTCTTCATCGCGGCGACGGCGGCGTGGATTGTCCTCTTCATCGGCGTCATGCTGGCCTTCGTCGGGGCCGGGCTGGTCGGGTACATGGGCGCCGCGTGGCTGTCGGTGGTCCTCGCCGTCGTGCTCTTCGCGGTGACGGCGTTCTTCAGCCTCTACGTCTTCTTCCTCGTCGCGGGGCGCGTCGCCTACGTGCCGCAGGCGTTGATGGTCGAGGGCCTCGGCGTGTGGGGCGCCATCGGGCGCAGCGCGCAACTGGCGCGCGGCAACGTCCGCCGCTTGATGGGGATGTTCCTGTTCACGACCTTCGCCGGCTACTCGGCGCTGATGCTGCTGCTCGTCCCGCTGGGCTGGGCCGCCTACCTGAACGGCATCAACCCCTTCGAGATGGACGCGACGCGGCTGCCGGCGTGGTACGCCGTCAGCTCGCAGGCTGTCGGGCAGTTGAGCGCAATCATGCTGGCGCCGGTCTGGATGATGGGGCTGTCGCTGCTCTACGTGGACGAGCGCGTCAGGCACGAGGGCTACGACGTGGAGCTTCTGGCGGCGCAAGTCCTCGGCGACATGCCGTCACTCCCGGCGGGCCTGAGCACGCCGCTGGCGCCCGCCCTCGCCGCACAGGTGCAGAAGTCTTCGGAGCCGCCCCCGCCGCCCGTCCCGGCCGGCTCGGTCCTCGGGCTCTCGGACCGCCGATGAGATTCACCCCGCGAAAACTCTCCCGCCGCCTGCCCGCGGTCGTGCTGCTGGCGCTCTTCGTCGCCGCGCCGGCCGCGTGGGCGCGGGCGCCCGCCAAGCGGCCCGCCGAGGAGCGCCTGACGCTCGACCACTACAGGGCGAACTTGAGCACGGCGGCGGGCATTCTCGACACGCTGGCCGACGAAATCTTCAGCGAAGAGAAGGCTGACTACGCCGAGGAGGAGGCGTTCGGCGACGTGCGGGCGCTGCTGCCGAGGTGGAGGAGCGTCGAGGCGGGCGGGGGCCAGACCGTCGCCGCCAACAACGAGTGGCTGCACGCGGCGATTGACGAGTACCAGAGGGTGTCGGTCAGGAAGACCAACGACGAGCGCGTCGCGCTGCTCACGAACATGGCCGACCGCCTGCACGCGCTCGAAGCGCGGCTCGCGGGCGAGGCGGCGGCGGCCCCGCGCGACAAGGACGCCGAGAAGGGCCGACTCAACAACATCCTGCGGCGGCCCGAGTTCGACCGCGAGGCCAAGCAGGAGGGCGGCGCGCTCCAGCGGCTCCTTGAGTCTTTCGTCGAGTGGGTGCGCGAGCTGTTGAGGCAGATACTGCCGGACGTGGGGCCGGTCCGTCGGCGCGGCGGCGGGGGCGTGGCCGTCTGGGCTCAGGTGCTCGTCTTCCTCATCTGCGGCGCCGTCCTCGCCTACGTCATCCTGCGCCTGTGGCGCGCGTGGGGCGGGCGTCGTCCGAAGCGCAAGAAGGCGAAGCGCGAGGCGCGCGTCGTCCTCGGCGAGCGGCTGGAGGCGGACAAGACGGCGGCCGACCTGCTCGAAGAGGCCGAGGGCTTGGCGCGCTCGGGCGACCTGCGCGGCGCTATCCGCAAGGCTTACGTCGCGCTGCTGTGCGAGCTGGGCGACCGCCACGTCATCCGCCTCGCGCAGAACAAGACCAACCGCGACTACCTCCGCGACGTGGGCTCCGCCGCCCGCACTCGCCTCTACACGGAGATGCTTCCGCTCACCTACAGCTTCGAGCTGCACTGGTACGGGTTGCAGGAGGCGAGCGAGACGGACTGGGCCGACTTCCGCACGCGCTGCCGGCAGGCGCTCAAAGTTACGGGGGCCTGACGGATGAAGGGTCGCCTTGCCATCTTCCTGACCGTCGTCGTGATGGTGTTCGTGCTCGTCGCGCTCAACGCCGCGAGCTACGTCCGCGTGGAGTCGGAGCGGGAGTTCGAGATGGCGCCCGACCGCTCGACGCTGAACACGGGGCCGACGGGCACGCGCGCCTTCTACGACTACCTGAAGGAGACGGGCCGCGACGTGTCGCGCTGGGGCCAGCCCTTCCGGCAGTTGAACGAGCGCGGGCGCGAGCGCCCACAAACGCTCGTCGTCGTCGGCCCGACGCGCGTCCCCTTCGGCGAGGACGAGGCGCCGGCCCTGCTGCAATGGCTGAGGGAGGGGGGCCGCCTCGTCGTCATCTCGCGCGAGCCGGGGCCGGAGCTGATGCCGTCCTACGGCGGCTGGCGCGTCAGCGCCCGGCAGGCCGAGGCGCCCGGCCCCGACGTGCGGCCCGACGACGTGGAGACGATGACGCGCGGCGTGCCCCTCTTGGCGCCCTCGCAGCCGACGCCGCTCGTGCGCGACGTGGCGCAGGTCACGCGCTCACGCTTCGCCGCGAGGCTGCAAGTCATCAGGGAGCCGGAAAGCGCGGTCGCCGTCACCGGGATAGGCGCCGGCCCGCCGCCTTCAATCGTGGCTGACGACGACAACGTGCCGCCGCCCGCACCGAAGCCGACGGCGGGAATTGATTACGACAGGAGCGCCACCCCGGCGGAGCCGCCGCCGTCGCCCGCGCCGGTCGAGCACATCTACGAGGGCGGCACACACCCCGGCGCGCTGCTCGTGGATTACGTCTACGGCCGCGGGCGCGTCGTCGTCTTAGGCGACCCCTACGTCGTCTCGAACGCGGGCATCAACCGCGCCGACAACCTCCTGCTCGCCGCCAACGTCGTCGGCGACGGGCCCGTGGCCTTCGACGAGTACCACCACGGCTACGGCACGACGGGTAACAAGCTGTTCGCCTATTTCGCGGGCACGCCCGTCATCTGGATGTTCGGGCAGGCGGCCGTCGTCGTGCTGGCCGTCGTCTGGACGCGCGGACGCCGCTTCGCGCGCCCTCTGCCGTCGCCGCGCCCCGACCGCCGCTCGAAGCTCGAATTCGTCGCCTCGATGGCCGAGCTGCAACAGCGAGCGCGCGCCTACGACCTCGCGATTGAGAACGTCTACACGCGGACGCGCCGCGCCCTCGCGCGCTACGGCGGCTTGCCGGCCACGGCCACAATCGAGCAGATAGCCGAGCGCGTCGCCGCCCGCTCGGGACGTAACTCGTCGCGCCTCTCCGCGCTCATGCGCGAATGCGAGGACGCCGTCGCAGGCTCCCCGCTCTCCGCGCGCCGGGCGCTGTCGCTCGCCCGCGAGCTGCGCACCGTCGAACGCGACCTCGGCATCCAGATGCGCGCCCGCGAGATAAGACAGGCCGAGACGCGCTCGAATAACTGACGACCGACAACCTTATGCTCCAATACGTACCCGCAACCGTCGAGCTGATTCAGACCGAGCTGCGCAAGGTCATCGTCGGGCAGGACGCCGTCATCGAGCAGGCGCTCGTGGCGCTCCTCGCCGAAGGGCACGCGCTCATCGAGGGCGTGCCCGGCACGGCCAAGACGCTTCTGGTCAAGACGCTGGCGCGCATCGTCGGCGCCGGCTTCAGCCGCATCCAGTTCACGCCCGACCTGATGCCTTCCGACATCACCGGCACGAACGTCTTCAACACCGCGACCGCCTCCTTCAGCCTGCGCCGCGGCCCCGTCTTCACCGACATCCTGCTGGCCGACGAGATTAACCGCACGCCGCCGAAGACGCAGGCCGCCTTGCTCGAAGCGATGGAGGAGCGGCAGGTGACGATTGACGGCGAGCTGCACCCGCTCTCGCCCGTCTTCACCGTCTTCGCCACCGAGAACCCCATCGAGTACGAGGGCACCTACCCGCTGCCCGAGGCGCAGCTCGACCGCTTCCTCTTGAAGATTCACGTCGGCTACCCTTCGGCCGACGAGGAGGCGGCCGTCGTCTCGAACTGGGACGCGGGCTTCAACGCGCGCCGCCTCGAACAGATTGACATCCGCCCGCTGCCCGAGCCGGACGCGCTCCTCGCCTGCCGCGCCGAAATCCGCCGCGCGCGGATGGAGACGGGCGTCCAGCGTTATCTGGTTGACCTCGTCCGCCGCACGCGCGAGCACCCGTCGGTCGCCTACGGCGCGAGCCCGCGCGCGTCCGTCGCGCTCCTGCTCTGCTCGAAGGCGCTCTCGGCCATGCGCGGCCGCGACTTCGCCACGCCCGACGACGTGCGCGACATCGCCCGCCCCGTGCTTCGCCACCGCATCTCGCTGCGCGCTGAAGCCGAACTCGACGGCGCCACCACCGACAGCGTCATCGACGACATCCTGACGACAGTCGAAGTTCCTCGCTAGGTCCTCAACCCTGCGGCGCGTCGCGAGCGCGCGGAGCAAAGACAATGCGCGAAAGGAAAACCGTCCCGGTGATAACCCGCGACAACCTGATACCCCCTTACCCCGAATACAAGTTCTTCGCCTCGGACAACGCCGGCACGCGCGTTGACCTGAGCGACCCGAAGGACGGCTTCGACCGCGCCTCGAAGGACTTCCGGATGGTGAACGCGTGGTGGCTGGCCGACGCCTCGACGCTCGTCTATGACGAGCCCGCCGCGGTCGAGAGAGAGTTCCGGGCCGCGGGCTTTACGCGCGTGGCGCTCGTCGGCTCGGCCGAAGTGAACCTGCTCGGCCGCAACGACACTCAGTGCTTCGTCGCCAGCAACAGCGACCTCGCCGTCGTCGCCTTCCGCGGCACCGAGACCGGCATGCGCGAGCCGCGGGACCGCGACCCGGAAGAGCGCAGGCGCCCGCCCGACTTCACCCACATCTTCAACGACATCGCCACCGACCTCGACTTCAAGCTCGTCCGCTTCGACGAGGCGGACCGCGCGAAGGGTCGCGTCCACAGCGGCTTCCGGAGGGCCGTGGACGACGTGTGGGGGCCTTTGAAGTCTCACCTCACGGAGCTTCGCGACGGACGCCGCACGTTCTGGTTCACGGGCCACAGCCTCGGCGCGGCGCTGGCCGTGCTGGCGACTGCCAAGGCGACCTCGCTTCCCGACTTCAAAATCCACGGCCTCTACACCTACGGCAACCCTCTGACCGGCGACAGGGACTTCGTCAAGTTCCTCGACGGCGCGCTGGCGAGACACGGCGCGGGCTACTTCCGCTTCGTGGACAACCGCGACATCGTGACCACCATCCCGCCCGACGCCTTCGGCTACAGGCACACGGGCACCCTCAAGCACATCAACGAGCGCGGCGAGATAGGCGGCGGCCCCGGCGTCCTGAAGAGCATCGAGAACTTCGGGCGGGGCCTCTTCAGGCGGGCCTTCGACATCTTCGGCACGGTCAACCCGCCCGTCTCGAAGCTCATCCCCGAACAGTTGAGGGACCACGTCCCCACGCTCTACGCCACGCACATCTGGAACGCGCACGTCGCCGGCTCTTAAAGCGCCGCGACGCGGACAAACGATGAGATTCGTCTTCACCAAACTCTTCTACGCGCTGCTCGCGCTGGGCTTCGTGCCGCTGTCGCTGTCGTGGGGGCGGCCGTGGCTCAGGTGGGTGACGGTCGCGTTCGACGTGGGGCTGCTGCTGCTCGCCGTCTTCGACAGCCGCACGAGCCGGCTGCGCGAGGGCCTTGAGGTGGGGCGCGAGTTCGGCGGCCGCTTCCACATCGGGGCCGAGACGGAGGTGCGTATAAACGTCCTCAACCGCACGGGGCGACGCTTGCGTCTGAAGGTGAAGGACGAGTACCCGCCCGAGCTTGTTCTGCTCTCGCCGCGCGAGGCGGAGATGAGGGTCGGGCCGCTGGAATCGTCCGCGCTCGTCTACACCCTCAAGCCGCCGCGGCGCGGGCGCTACGAGTTCGGGCTCGTCGGCGTGCGCTACGTCTCGCGACTCGGGCTCGTGTGGCGCGAGGAGCGGCTCGGCGCCGACTCCTTCGTCAAGGTCTACCCGAACATCCGGCGCGCGCGAGAGGCGGAGCTTAAGGCACTGGGCGCCCGCTCGCTCGTCGCGGCGCAGCGCCGCGCGGCGTGGCGCGGCGAGGGGCGCGACTTCGAGAGCTTAAGAGAGTACGTGCCGGGCGACGAGCTGCGCCACGTCTCGTGGAGCGCGACGGCGCGGCGCGGGCGGCTGACGACGAGGCAGTACCAGATTGAGCGCGACCAGACCGTGCTCATCGCGCTCGACGCGGGCCGCCTGATGACGGCGCGCGTGGAGTCGGAGACGAAGTTCGACTCGGCCATCCACGCGGCGCTGGCGCTGATGAGCGCGGCGGGGCGGGCGGGCGACCACGCCGGCCTCGTCGTCTTCGGCCGCCGCGTCAAGGCGTACGTGCCGCCGGCCAAGGGGCGCGAGCAGCGCGACGCCGTCCTCGAAGCCCTGCACGCCGTCGAGCCCGAGCTGATCGAGCCTTCCTACACGCGGGCCTTCGAGTTCGTCGCCGCCAACTGCAAGCGCCGCTCCTTCGTCGTCCTGCTCACGGACCTCGTTGACGAGGAGGGCTCGCGCGAGCTTCTGACCTCCCTGCGCCTCCTGCGGCCCCGCCACCTGCCGCTCGTCGTCACCATCGCCGACCGCGACCTGCGGGCCTCCGTGCGCGACGCGCCCGAGCAACTGCCCGACCTCTTCGCGCAGTCGGTGGCCGAAGAGATCATGCTCCAGCGCGAGTCCGCGCTCCGCCTCGTCGAAGCGCAAGGGGGCCTCGCCCTCGACGTGACGACCGCGGCGCTGGTGCCTTCTCTACTGGAAACTTATATCAGGGTGAAAGAGCGCGGGCTTCTCTGAAGGCCGCGGCCGGGTGGGATGGGGCCGCGACGCTTAACCAAGCTTCCTCACCGGCCGGCGTCCCGCCCCCGGTCCATCGCCTCTATCAGCGCGTTCAACCGCCGGTCGGTCGCCGCGCCCAATTCTCGCATTTCTTCCCGCAGAGCCTTGTTGCTCTCGCGGATTTCTTCGCGCAGTGCGCTGTTGCTCTCGCGGATTTCTTCCCGGAGTTCGTGGTTAGCCTCACGCATTGACTCTCGCAGTTCGTTGTTACTCTCGCGGATTTCTTCGCGCAGAGTGTTATTACTATCGCGGATAGCCTTCGACAGAGATTTGTTAATCTCCGCCTGCCTCTCGAACGTCCGCGTCATCACTTGCATGATGTTGGCTTGCGTATCGGCGTACGAGTCGAGCCGCGCGGAGAGCTGCGCGAAGTCCTCCGATTGCCGGTCAACCTTCTCAGAGAGTCGTTCGACAACTTCTGAGAGGTGCTCGATGCGGGCGTCGCAGCGGGCGCCGCTTTTGAGCAGGAAGTCTATGGCGCGTTCTAACTCTTCACCTGTCATAGTTAGTGGTTCTCCATAGGGTGTTTGATCCTCTTTTAAGGGGTGGTCTGCGGGTGCGCGTCGTCGCCGCGGCCGGCGAGGAGGAGGTAGGCGTAGAGGGTGAGGCCGGTGACGGCGGCGACGGTGTACTTCATGGCGGGCGGGATGTGGGCGGGGGAGATGAAGCCCTCGATGGTGCCGGCGACGGCGAGCAGGGGGACGCACCCGGCGACGAGCTGGATGGCCTCGCGCCCGCGGAGCCGGAGGTTGTCGAAGCGCGAGATGTCGCCGGGGAAGAGGACGGCCGTGCCGAACAGTATCCCGGCCCCGCCCGCGATGAAGATGCACGAGAGCTCGACGACGCCGTGGCCGGCCATGAAGGTCGCAAGCTCATGCCCGTAGCCGGCGCGGTAGGTGAGCGCCAGCACCGAGGCGTGCGCGAGGCCGTTGAAGGCCATGAAGTAGAGCGTGCCGACGCCGAGCAGCGCGCCGTAGGCGAAGGCGAAGAACGTGACCTGAATGTTGTGCGTGGCGATGGAGGTGGCGGCTATCTGGTTGGCCTCGTTCGCCCCCTCCCACCAGTGCGGCCGGCGCTCCAGAATCTCCTGCCGGAAGTGCGGCGGCACGCCCGCGAACTCCGAGAACTCCGGGTCGCGCCACGTCGCCGCGAACGAGAGCGCGGCGAAGGCCATGTAGGTGGCAAACGCCAGCGCCGTGTAGCGCCAGCGGCGGCGAAAGGTCCGTGGGAAGTCGCGCGTGAAGAAGCGGCGCAGGCGGTGGCGGCCCTCGGAGGCGCCGGCCCGGTAGATGCGGCCGTGGGCGCGGATGACGAGGCTGTTGAGGTAGTTGACCAGTCGCGGGTCGCGGCTCTCGGCGCGGGCGACGGCGAGGTCCGAGGCCGTGCGGCGGTAGATGCGCCCCAACTCCCGGACCTCCTCGCGGTGGAGCCGCCGGAGCGTCGAGCGGTCGAGGAGCTTGAGCAGGTCTTCGAGCCGCTGCCACGCGCCCTTGCGCTCGCTGATGAAACGGTCTTGAGGCATAAAGAAAGGGTGTCGGGTGCCGGGTGCCGGGTGCTAGAATCCGAGCGAAGATTTTAGCATCCGACACCTGATACCCGATACCCGAAACCTTTTCTCATGGACCGCATCGTCGAGTGTGTGCCGAACTTCAGCGAGGGGCGCGACGGGCGCGTGGTGGCGGCGCTGGTCGAGGCGGTGGAGTCGGTAGGGGGCGCGCTCGTGTTGGGCACGCACGTTGACGCCGACCACAACCGCTCGGTCGTGACGTTCGTCGCGCCGCCCGAAGTGATAGTCGAGGCGGCGGTGCGCGTCGTCGGGCGCGCGGCCGAGTTGATTGACCTGCGCGCGCACGCGGGCGAGCACCCGCGGATGGGCGCGTGCGACGTGCTGCCGTTCATCCCCGTGCGGGGCGTGGACGTAGAAGAGTGCGTCGTGCTGGCGCACGAGGCCGGAAGGCGCATCTGGCAGGAGTTGCAGATTCCCGTCTACTTCTACGAGAGCGCGGCCACGCGCCCCGAGCGGCGGAACCTCGCGGACGTGAGGCGCGGCGGCTTCGAGCTGCTGCGCGAGCGGATAGCGACCGACCCCGAGCGCGCGCCCGACGTGGGCGAGGCGCGCGTGCACCCTTCGGCCGGCGCCTGCATCGTCGGCGTCCGCCCGCTCCTCATCGCCTACAACGTTAACCTGAAGACGAACGACCTGGCGGCGGCCAAGCGCATCGCGGCGGCGGTGCGCGAGCGCGGCGGCGGCTTGGCGCACTTGAAGGCTTTGGGGTTCGAGCTGGTGAGCCGGGGTGTCGTGCAGGTGTCGATGAACCTGACGAGCTACGAGCGGACGAACTTGCATCAGGCGTTCGAGGCCGTGAGGCGCGAGGCCGAGCGCCTCGGCGTCGAAGTGTTGGGGAGCGAGATTGTCGGGCTCGTGCCGCAGGCCGCGCTCGACCGCGCCGCCGCGCACTTCCTGATGCTCGAAAACTACTCGCCCGACCTCGTCCTCGAAAACCGCATCGCCGCCGCGCTGCGCCGCAAGGGTAGGGAAGAGGTTGAAGGGTAATCTGGTTCGACATCTTCAGTTGATTCTCGGCGCGTCTCTGCTGGAGGGCATGCGCTGGGTGCGCGAGCACTTGTACGCGGTGTGCGTGCTCGGGCCGCTGGTGCTCGGGATGACTTACTTGGGCGTGGGGCGGGCGGTGGAGGAGGCCGAGTGGGCGCCGACGGGCTTCGAGGGCGGGGCGCTGTCCGTCGCCGCGGCGGCGTGCCTGATTGTGATGAGCATGTCGCGGGCGAGCGCGGAGGTCTATCACCTGCGGAGGCCGGAGGCGATGCTCGACGCGCTGCCGGTCGCGCCCGAAGCTCACCTGCTCGCGGCGCTCATCCGGCGGATGGTGCGAACGTCGGTGGTGGCGGCCGCGGCGGTCGTGCTGCGCAGGTTCGCGGGCGGGACTGTTCTGGATGCGAGTCTTCTGTTGCCGCTCGCGCTGTTCGTGTGGGTGACTTCGGCGGCGGAGGTGTTGGCGTCGCTCCAGTGGATTCACTGGGGGCACACGAGGGGAAGGGTGAACGCGGCGGCGGGGCTCGCGCTCGTCGTCATCGGGGCTTTGACGGGAGGGTTGCTGTTGTGGCTCGTGCTCGCGCCTTGGAAGTGGTCGGACGCGGGGCGGGTTTGGGCGTTGGCGGGCGGGGCTTTGACGGGGGTGTTGCTGTCGGCGCTGTCAGTCGTGCTGCACGGGCGTTGGAGGGCGGCGGACGCGGAGTACGCGAAGCGTTTGGGCGCGGGGGCGGCGCGGCGCGGGTTGTGGGGGCGGGCGGCGTGGGTCGTGCGGCGCGAGCCGCCGTCGGTCAAGGCTCAGTTGGCGCGCGACCTACAGTTGACGCTGCGCGGCTTCTCTTCGGCCGTCTACACGTCGGCGGGGTTGGCGGCGCTGTTCGTGCTGGCGCTGGCGGCGCTGCTCGGCTCGGGGTGGCCGCCGGAGGGGGGCGGCGCCTGGGCGGGCATGGGCGAGGCTTGGTACGAGGCGACGCTCCTGCCGCGCGTGCTGGCGGTGAAGTTCGCGTGCGTGCTGGCGTCGGCGGCGCTCGGGGCGGTCGTGCCCGTGCTGGTCGCGCATCAGGGGCCGCACATGTGGCTCGAACGGGCGACGGGCGTGCGCGGCGCCGACGCTTGGCGGGCGAAACTTTTGCTGGCGCGAATCGTGATGCTGCCCGGCGCGGTCGGGGCGTGGGCGGTCGGGGTGGCGTGCGGGGCGGCGCCGGTCTTTTACGTGGTGCCGCTGTTGGCGGAGTGCTTGTGGTTGTGGTGGCTGATGAGCACGCTGGTGGGCGGGCTCTCCTTCGAGATGCCGGAGCAGCCGGGGCTCGCGCTCGTCGTGATGACGTGCGCGGCGGTCGCGGCCGGCGGCTTCACGGCCTTCCTGTGGCCGATGGGGTTGGCGCTCTACGCCTTCGGCATGCAGCAGTTGCTCATGCGCGGGGCGCAGCAGGCGCACTCGTTCCTGAAGGGCGCGGACGTTAAGCAGGGCTTGTTCGAGAAGACCGGCGGGGAAGGCCGGGAGTAGCCCCGCGGGGGGCGACCGAAATTTTTATGTCCCTTGTAATAGTCGAAGAGGCTTCGAAGCGTTACGGCGAGACGCGGGCCGTGGCGGGCGTGAGTCTGTCGGTGGGCGAGGGCGAGGTGTACGCGCTGGTGGGGGCGAACGGGGCGGGGAAGTCCACGCTGATACGGATGATGGTGGGGCTGACGGAGCCGGACGCGGGCCGCGTCGTCGTGTGCGGCGACGAGATGGGGAAGCGCCCCGTCGAGGCCAAGCGCCACCTCGGATACTTGCCCGAGGAGCTTTACCTTTATCAACGCCTGACGGGGCGCGAGTACCTGCGCCTCGTGGCGGGGTTGAAGGGGTGCGACCCGGCGGGCGCCGAAGGCGAGGCGGAGTTCTTCGAGCTGGGGGCGGTGGCGGACAAGTGGGTCGGCGGCTACTCGCTCGGGATGAGGAAGAAGCTGGGGCTGGCGGCGGCCTTCGCCGGGCGCCCGCGCGTGCTCGTCCTGGACGAGCCTTTGAACGGCTTGGATGTCGAGATGATGAGGAAGCTCCGGCTGCGCATCGAGCGCGAGAGGGACGAGGGCCGCGCCTTTCTCGTCTCGTCGCACGTGATGAGCTTCGTCGAGCGCGTGGCCGACCGCGTCGGCGTGATGCGCGCCGGGGTGGTCGTCGCCGAGGGGCCGCCCGCCCACTTGCGCGAGCAGACGGCGATGCCCGACGCGCCCTTCGAGGACGTGTTCTTCCGTCTGGCGAAGTGAGTAAGATTGTGCGCCGCGGGATTTGCGCGTGCGGCACGGGCGGTTGATAATGGCGCCCGCCCGCCCGGCAAGGTTCCGTCGCTCGTCGTTTCACTCGTAAGGTAAATTTGATGGCTTCGCCCCCCGACCACGAGAAGAGTCGTGAGCAACTGCTCGCGGAGCTGGCCGACGCGCGCGCCCGCCTCGACGCCCTGGGCCGCGCCTTCGAGTCGGCGCGGCTGCCGGCGCTCCTGCCCGACTCGGTCGGACAGGCCGTCATCGCCTCCGACGCCGGGGGGAAGATTATCTACTGGAACCGCGAGGCCGAACGGCTCTACGGCTGGCAGGCCGGGGAGGTCCTGGGCCGCGACATCGTGGAGGTCACGCCCTCTGACGTGTCGCGCGAGCAGGCGGCGGAGATTATGCGGCGGCTCGGGGCCGGCGAGTCGTGGACGGGCGAGTTCATGGTCCGCCGCCGCGACGGCTCGTGCTTCCCCGCGCTCGTCACCGACACGCCCATCTTCGAGGACGGGAGGCTGACGGGCGTCGTCGGCGTCTCCGTTGACATCACGTCGCAGAAGCGGATGGAGGAGGAGCGCGAGCGGCTTCTGAGGGAGCGGCAAGCGCTACTGGATTCGACGACCGAAGGCATCTTCGGCATGGACGGCGACGGCGCCTGCGTCTTCACCAACCAGGCCGCCGCCGCGATGATAGGCCGCCCGGCCGACGAGATACTCGGCCGCACCCTGCACGCGCTCGTCCACCACACGCGCCCCGACGGGTCGCCTTACCCGGTCGAAGAGTGTCCTCTCTATCAGGCGTCGCAGAGGGGCGAGGCGGCGCGCGTCGAAGACGACATCTTCTGGCGCGCAGACGGCACACACTTCCCGGCCGAATACGCGGTCGCGCCCGTCCTCATGGACGGCCGGGTCCGGGGCTCGGTCGTCACCGTGCGCGACGTGACGCGGCGGCGGCGGGCCGAGAGCGAGCTGAGGGAGGCGCAGCAGCGCGCGCTGCGCCAGTACGAGACGCTCCTCAACCGCCTGACGCACCTCGCCGAATCCTTAGGCACGGCCCGCGACCACCTCACCGTCTTCCGCGACCTGCGCGACTTCGCCGTCGTCTCCGTCCCCTGCATCGGCATCTTCATCTCGCTCTACGACGCCGAGCGCGACGCGCGCACGGCCCGCTACGGCTGGGGCGACGGCGAGGAGGTTGACGTTTCCCAACTGCCGCCGATGCCCGTCTCGGCCGACGGGCCGAACAGCCGCGCCGTGCGCACCGGACAGGTCGTCATCACGAACGACTACTGGGAGCTGAAGCAGAAGGGGCGCGGGCAAATGGGCGTCCTCGTCGGGCCCGACAACGGGCTCCGGCCGCAGTCGTCTCTCGTCGTCCCGATGGCAATGATGGGCCGCATCGTCGGCACCGTCGAGGTGCAGTCCTACGACAACCACGCCTACCGGCAGGAGCACGTCACGGCGATGAAGATGGCCGCCAACCTCGCCGCCGTCGCCATCGAGAACATGCGCCTCCTTGAGTTCGAGACGCGCGCCCGCGCCGAGGCCGAGGAGGCGAACCGCCTGAAGGACGAATTCCTCGCCACGCTCTCGCACGAGCTGCGCACGCCGCTCACCGCCATCCTCGGCTGGGCCCACATGCTGAGGGAGGAGCGCGTGGACGAGGCGACGCACGCGGCGGCCGTCGAGATTATCGAGCGCAACGCGCGCACGCAGCAGCAGATAGTGGACGACATCCTCGACGTGTCGCGCATCATCACGGGCCAACTCCGCCTTGAGCCGGAGCTTCTGGACGTGCGCTCCGTCGTCGAGGCCGCCGCCGACACCGTCCGCCCGGCGGCCACGGCCCGGAGCATCCGCCTTGACCTTCGCTTCGACCCGCGCCCCGTGCCCGTCACGGCCGACCCGCGGAGGCTCCAACAGGTCGTCTGGAATCTGCTGTCGAACGCGGTGAAGTTCACGCCGCAGGGGGGCGAGGTGCGCGTCAGGACCGAGGTCGCGGGCGGCCACCTGCGGCTCTCGGTCGAGGACACGGGCGCCGGAATCCGCCCCGACTTCCTTCCCTACGTCTTCGACCGCTTCCGGCAGGGCGACCAGTCCACGACGCGCACGCACGGCGGCCTCGGCCTCGGCCTCGCCATCGTCCGCCACCTCGTCGAGCTACAGGGCGGCACCGTCTGGGCCGCGAGCCCCGGCGTCGGTAAAGGCGCGTCCTTCACGATAGAGCTTCCGTTGCAGGAATTGCGGGTCGAGGCCGGCGGCCCGCGGAATGACGGGAGCGACGGTGACGGCGATTCCGCGGGGCGCAGCCCGCAGTCCGCAATCTTGAAGGGCCTGCGCGTGCTCGTCGTGGACGACGAGCCGGACGCGCTCGATTTAATCAAGGTGGTCTTGGAGCGGGGTGGGGCGAGCGTGACGGCCGTCGGGTCGGCGGCCGAGGCCATGACGAGTCTCGAAGAGGCGAGCCCGGACGTGATGCTCTGCGACATCGGGATGCCGAACGAGGACGGCTACGGGCTCGTGCGCCGCGTCCGCGCCCTCGGCCCCGAGCGCGGGGGCCTGACGCCCGCCATCGCGCTTACGGCCTACGCCGGGGAGGCCGACCGCGACCTCGCCCTCGAAGCCGGCTTCCAACTCCACGTCCCCAAACCCATCGACCCCGCCCGCCTCGTCGAACTCGTCGCCGGCCTCGCCGTAAAAGTGAGGGGCTAAAAAAGGCGACGGGCGTCAGGCGTCGGGTGACGGTTAAGAGCAACTTGTCTTAACCGTCACCCGAC
>DASZEK010000013.1:0-33203 GCA_035941045.1 Pyrinomonadaceae bacterium
ACGATAATCGGCTGGATGCGGAAGCCCGAGATGAGCGCGCCGTTGAAGGCGCCGACCAGAGTCGCCGCGGCCAGCGCAATCAACACGGCTACGCCCGCGCCCCAGTCGAGCGACGTGGCCGCGACGGCCGACGCGATGGCCATCACCGACCCGACCGAGAGGTCGATGCCGCCGGCCGCGATCACCAGCGTCATCCCCACCGCCAGCGCCATCACCAACACCTGCACGGGCACGCCCGCCACGACGCCCTTGCCGAGGTACTCGAACGAAGCGTTGCTGAAGGGAATCAACTGCCCGCCGTTGCTCAAGACCTGCGCCACGCCGCGCCCCGAGATGAGCAGCGCCAGCGTCACGATAATCGGCTGGATGCGGAAGCCCGAGATGAGCGCGCCGTTGAAGAGCCCGGCGCCGAGCGCGACGGCGAGCGCGAGCAGCACGGCCGCGGGCGTCCCCATCCCCAGCGTGCTCGCCGCGACGGCCGACACAATCGCCATCACCGCCCCGACCGACAGGTCAATCCCACCCGTCGCAATCACCAGCGTCATCCCCGTCGCGACCAGCACGGTCGTCGCCACTTGCAGGAGGATGTTGCGGAAGTTGTTCACGTCGAAAAAATTCGGCGTGAAGAGCGAGTTGGCGACGAAGAGCAGGACGAGCGCGGCCAGCGCCCCGTAAGTCGGCGCGTAGTCCGCGAGCCCCGCGCCGCCGCGTTTAATCACGTTCGCCTCCGACATCGGTTTTACGAGCCCCCCTCGCTCCCGCCCTCGGCCATCGCGTGAATAATCGACTCCTGCGAAATCTCCGCGCCGCGCAACTCGGCAACACATTTGCCGTCGCGCATGACGAGGACGCGAGAGCTGCCTTCGACCAATTCTTCAAGCTCGGACGAAATCATCAGGACGCCCAGGCCCGACTCGGCCAGCTCGTTGATGAGAGACTGAATCTCGCCCTTGGCGCCGATGTCTATGCCGCGCGTCGGCTCGTCGAGGATTAAGAACTTCGGGTTCTTGCAGAGCCAGCGGGCGAGCAAAACCTTCTGCTGGTTGCCGCCCGAAAGCTCTCTTATCTTCTGGTCGGCGCTCGAAGCCTTGATGCCGAGCCGCTTCATGAAACGCTCGACAATCTCCTCCTGCTCTTTCCGCGACACGACGCCGAGCTTCGTCAACTGCGGCAGCGCCGCGAGCGTCAGGTTCTCGCGCACCGAAAGCTCGGGGATGATGCCCTCGGCCTTGCGGTCTTCCGAGAGGAACGCGAGCCCGGCCCCTATCGCGTCGCGCGGCGCGTCCAAATCGAGCCGCGCGCCTTCGAGGAAGACTTCCCCCGACTCGACCTTGTCGGCGCCGAAGATGGCGCGCGCCGTCTCCGTGCGGCCCGAGCCGAGCAGGCCGGCCATGCCGACTATCTCGCCGCGCCCGGCGTCGAGGCTCACGCCGTCGAGCCGACGGCCGCGCGTCAAACCTTCGGCGCGCAACAAGGGCGCCTCCGCCGCGTCGCGCTCCTTGTGCCCGAAGGCGGTCGCGCCCTCGCGCCGCAACTCTTCGCGCTGCTTGCCGAGCATCAGGCAGACGAGGTCGATGCGTTCGAGCCCCGCCAGCTCGCGCGTGCCGACGAGCTTGCCGTCTCGGAGGATGGTGACGCGGTCGCAGACGGCGTACAGCTCGTCGAAGCGGTGACTGATGTAGACGACGGCCGCGCCCTCGCCCTTCAGGCGGCGGATGACGCCGTAGAGGATTGAGACTTCGTGCTCGGTGAGCGAGCTGGTCGGCTCGTCCAACACGACGACCTTCGCGCCGAAGGAGACGCCGCGCGCAATCGCCACCATCTGGCGGAGCGCGATGTTGAGACTCCCCAAAGTCGCCTCCGGGTCAACGTCCAGGCCGAGGCGTTCGAGGATGGAGGCGGCGCCCGCGTTCATCTTCTTCCAGTCAACGAGGCCGAAGCGGCGCGGCTCGCGCCCGAGGAAGATGTTCTCGGCCACGGTCCGATACGCGAGCAGATTAACTTCCTGATAGACGGCGGCGACGCCCGCGTCTTGCGCCTCCTCCGGCGAGCGGAAGTCAACGGGCCGGCCTTCGAGCCACACCCGCCCGCCGTCGCGGCGGTAGGCGCCCGTCATGATTTTAATCAGCGTTGACTTGCCCGCGCCGTTCTCCCCGACGAGCGCGTGGACCTCGCCGCGCTCCAGCGACAGGTCAACGCCGTCGAGCGCCACCGCGCCCGAAAAGACCTTCGTGATGCCCTCCATGCGGAGCAGCGGGTCGGCCATGTCAGTATGCCTCGGCGACGAATTGCGTGGCGTTGCCCTGGTCGAAGAAGCGGTCGGTCATGATGATTTTGGGCTGGAGCTTTTCGCCGCGGAGGTGTCGTTCGAGCGTGTCGAACGCGATGGGGCCGAAGCGCGGGTTGCATTCGACCGTCGCGTTCATCTCGCCGCGGGCGATGGCTTCGAGCGCGGTGCGCTGGCCGTCAACGGAGACGACTATCACGTCCTTGCCCGGCTGGCGGCCCGCGTCCTTGAGGGCCTGGACGGCGCCGAGCGCCATCTCGTCGTTGTGCGCGTAGACGGCCGTGATGCTCTTCTGGTGGGCCTGAATCAGATTCTCCATCACTTTCTGGCCCTCGGCGCGCGTGAAGTTGCCGTTCTGCGAGGCGAGGATTTTCATGTCGGGCTGACTCTTGATGGCTTCGGCGAAGCCGTTGTGCCGGTCGTCGGCGACGGAGGAGCCGGCCGTGCCGAGAAGCTCGACGATGCCGGCCTTGCCGTTCGTCTGCTTCGCCAGCCACTCGCCCGCGCGGCGCCCTTCGGCGACGAAGTCGGAGCCGATGAAGGTGAGGAAGTCTTCGCCGGCCGTGCCCTTCACCTCGCGGTCGATGAGGATGACGGGGATGCCGGCGGACTTCGCCGCTTGCAGCGCGGGCTCGAAGCCGGTGGCCTCGCGCGGCGCGAGGAAGATGGCGTCCACGCAGCGCGAGACGAGGTCTTCCACGTCGTTGACCTGCTTGGCGACGTTCCCTTGGGCGTCTGTGACGAGCAGCTCGAAGCGGTCGGCGCGCTTGGCGGCCTCGTCCTTCATGCTCGCCGTCTCGGCGATGCGCCACGGGCCGTTGTTCTCCATCTGCGAGAACCCGACGACGAGCTTCCGGTCCTTCTTCTCCCTCTGCGCCGCGCAGTTGCCGCCCCCGCCGCCGCTGCCCTCCTTCCTGCAAGCGGGCGCGGCGGCGAGCACGAGCGCGAGCGCCGCCAGCCCGAGCGCCGGGGCGAAAAACCTTCTGCCGTTGTTGAGCCGCATCATCTGTTCTCCTCCGTTGGTTCTCACACGTTTAGACTTTAAACCTTCAGCGCGGGTCGGCCGCGACGCGCAGCGAGTCGAAGCGCCCGCCGCCGCCGCCCGCGACGAGCGCGATGCGCACGCCCCTGTCCCAAGGCGGCAAATAACTGCCGTCCTGCTCGCCGCCCACGTCCGCCCACCCGCTCCCGTTCGCGCTCCACGTGAAGCGGTAGAGGTGCCCCTCCCTCGCCGTCATGCGAAGCTGCAAGCGCGCCGCGCGCGGGGCCTCGACGGAGGCGACTTCCCTGTCCTCCTTCTTCTCGCGCCGCCAGAGGACGAGGCGGCCGTTGCTCTTGTAGCTCACGCCGAGCGCGTTCTCCGCGTCGCCGTAGGCCGAGAGCCCCGCCGTCGCATCCTTCAACAGCGTCCGCGTGTCGAGCGTGACCGTGGCGACGTAATCGCCCCTCGTCGTCGGGCGCGCGAGGACGGCCGCGAGCGGGTCGTTTGTAGCAGACGCGGAAGGCGAGAGCGTGAGCCAGCCGCCGCGCGCGGGCGTCAGGCCGATGCGCGGCTCGTTGGCCTGCGGCCATTGCCAGCCGAGGTCGAGGCGCGGCGAGGTGAACTCGTCGGCGAAGTCGTATTCGGCGTCGAGGTCGGCGGCGCCGAGCGGCGAGCGGATGCCGTTCGAGGGGCCGCGGCCCGCGTTGATGGAGGGCCAGCCATCGGCGCCCCATGTTATCTCATCCACGAGGGCCTGGCGGCCGACGTAGACGAAGTCGCGCGGCTCGTAGGCGTGGTAGAGGTAGAAGAATCGGCCGCGCCCGTCTTCGACGACGGTGCCGTGGCCGGGACACTTCCAAGCCTCGTTGCCGGCCATGATGGGGTTCGCGGCGCTCTTCTCCCAAGGCCCCAAAAGCTTGCGCGAGCGCGCGACGCCGATGGCGTAGTTGCACTCGCGTCCGCAGCAGAAGTTCCCCGAGTAGAACATGTAGAACCAGCCGTTGCGGCGGACGACCGAAGGGCCTTCGACGAGGTCGCCGAAGGGCAGCGTCGGATGCTTCTCCCAAGGTTGGTCGTTGCGCAGAATCTCGCGCCGCTCGCCGACGAGCCGCGTGCCGTCGGGCGAGAGCGGCTGCGCCCAGATGGGCGTGGTCTTGTGGACGCTGTTGCCGTCCTCCTTCCAGAGCAGGTAGCGGCGGCCGTTCTCGTCCGTCACGGGGAAGCCGTCAATCGAGCCGACTTCCTGACAGACGAGCGGGCCGTGGTCCCTGTAAGGCCCGGTCGGGCGCGGCGCGGTGGCGACGGCGACGCAGAGCGGCCCGCCCTTTTTGCGCGCGACGTAGTAGACGTAGAAGCGCCCGCGGTGCTCGGAGATTTCCGGCGCCCAGTAACTACCCGTTGACCACTCGGGGCGCTTCCGGAAGACGGCGCCGACGATGCGCCAGTTGACGAGGTCGCGCGAGTGCAGTACGGGGAACTCCGGCGCCCACTCGGACGTGGTCGCCGTCGCCCAGTAGTCGCGCCTGACGCGCACGACCGAAGGGTCCGGGTAGTCGCCCGCCGCCGCCGGGTTCCTGAACGTCGCCCGCCTCTGCGCCGACGCCGACGCGGCGCACAAGAGCACGAGCAGCAGCGACGCCGTTATCTTTCTTGTCTTCTCTCTCATCCTTGATTCCCGTTTTCGTTGTTGGAGCTGAGCCGGCAGAGCGCCGTCGAGCCGCGTTCGACGAGTTGGGTCGGGACGTGTATCTCGGTGCCCATCTGCTCCGGGTGATTAATCGTCTCGACGAGTGCTTCGACGGCGCGGCGGCCGAGTTCGGCCAGCGGCAGGCGGACGGTCGTCAGCGGCGGCTGGGCCAGCGCGGCGAAGGCGATGTCGTCGAAGCCGACCACCGACACGTCGCGCGGGAGCTGGAGCCCGGCGGCGCGGAACTCGGCCATCGCGCCGAGGGCCATCAAATCGTTCGCCGCGACGACCGCCGTCGGCAACTCCCGCGACGCGAGCATCCCGCGCGCCGCCTCGCGCCCGCCCGCGAGCTTGAAGTCGCCCTGCCGGATTCTTTCGGGCGCCGCGGGCAGGTGGCGGCCGAGCGAGGCGCGGAAGGCTTCGAGGCGGCGCGCGGCCGAGCGCAGGTGGGCGGGGCCGCTGATAAACGCAATCTCGCGGTGGCCGAGCGAGACGAGGTGTCGGATGGCCTCTTCGATGCCCGTCTCGTAGTCCACGCGCAGGTTGCTCATGTGGACGCCCGGCTCGCCGAGGTCGAGGAAGACGACGGAGACTTCGCGCCGCGCAAGCTCCTTGACCAGCTCGCCGTCAAGCTCCGAGGTCATCAGGGCGACGCCGGCCACCTTGCGCTCTATCATGCGCCGGACGTAGCGCGACGTGCGCTCGGGGTCGTAGTTCGTGTTGGCGAGAAACACGTCGTAGTCGCGCTCGAAGGCGGCCGTCTCGATGGCCTTGACGAGCTCGGGGAAGAAGGGGTTGGAGATGTCCGAGATGAGCAGGCCGAGGGAGTTGCTGCGCCCCGAGGCGAGCGAGCGGGCGTGGGCGTTCGGGTAGTAGCCGCACCGCTCGACGGCTTCGAGCACGCGCGCCCGCACCTCCTCGGAGACGAACCTCGTGTTGTTGATGACGTGCGAGACGGTGGCGGTCGAAACGCCGGCCACGCGCGCCACGTCGCGGATGCTGCTCATAGAATCAACGCTGCTCGAAAATCCTCCTGAACTCCTCGGGCTCGGCCTTGGGCTTGCGGTCGTAGGTCATCAGCCCGTTGATTTCCTGCTCGACATCTGTGAGCTGCGTGTAGCAGTAGCCGGCCCACGCCTTGTTCGAGACGATGGCCTTCACCAGCCCGTCGAGCCTTTTGAGCATCGCCTCCTTGGTCGGCTCGATGCCGGAGTAGCCCCACTCGTTCTCGGCGCGCCGGCCGCTCACGCGGTAGGCGATGCCGCCGAACTCCGTGAGCATGAAGGGCGAGCCGTTGTACTTGTAGCCGACGGCCAGCGCCGCGCGGCCGTTGGGCGGGATGCGGCTCGTGTCGGTCTCTAAGATTTTGTACTTGGCCGCCAGCTCGTCGCCGGTGCGCGCGTAGTCGTGGAGGGCGAAGATGTCCGTCTCGTCGGTGTGCTCCCAGCCGTCGTTGTCGATGACGAGGCGGGTGGGGTCGATGGAGCGCAGGAGGTGATACATGGTCTTGGCGTGCTCCTGCTGCGCGGCGTTGGTGAAGATTTCGAGCGTGCCCCAGGATTCGTTGAGCGGCACCCAGACGATGATGGACGGGTGGTTGAAGTCGCGGGCGACTATCTGCTGCCACTCGTCGGTGAAGCGCGAGACGTATTCGTCGGTGTAGTCCTGCGCGTTCGCCATCTCGCCCCAGACGAAGTAACCGAGCCGGTCGGCCCAGTAGAGCCAGCGCGGGTCTTCGACCTTCTGGTGCTTGCGCGCGCCGTTCAGGCCCATCGCCTTCGCGGTCTTGATGTCGTACTGGATGGCCTCTTCGCTGGGGGGCGTCAGGAGGCTGTCGGGCCAGTACCCTTGGTCGAGCACGAGGCGGAGGAAGTAAGGGTAGTTGTTGAGGTAGAGGCGGCCGTCGTGCGTGCTCACCTTGCGCTGGCCGAAGTAGCTTTCGACGCGGTCGAGGACGCGGCCGTCGGCGCTCAACAATTCAACGGTCAGGTCGTAGAGGTTCGGCTCCCACGGCGCCCAGAGCTTCTGGTCTTCGAGGCGGTGGACGGCGAGCGGGCGCGGCGAGGTGCAGGCGACTTCCGTTTGCGCCTTCGTCTCGCCCTTGAAGCGGACGGTCGTGCGCAGGCGCAGGCCGGGCGAGAAGCGGCTGAGTATGGCTTCGATTCCGACGCGCGAGTTGTCAACGTCGGGCGTGACGCGCAGGCGCGCGACGTGCGCGGGGTCAACCGACTCCAGCCAGACCGGCTGCCAGATGCCCGTGGTGCGCGTGTACCAGATGCCTTCCGACTTCGGACCCCAGAACTGTTTGCCGCGCGGGAGCGTGCGGTCGGTCGAAGGGTCCCAGGCGCGCAGGACGACGGTGTTGGCGTCGCCGGGCTTTAAGAAATCGGTGATGTCGAAGGAGAAGTTGACGTGACCGCCGCGGTGGCGGCCTGCCTGCTCGCCGTTGACCCAGACGGTCGCCTCGTAATCGACGGCGCCGAAGTGGACATGGACGCGGCGGCCGGCGCGGCGGAAGTTTTCGGGCATCTGGAGCGTGCGGCGATACCAGACCGTGTCGTGAAAGGTGGTGTCGCCGATGCCGCTCAGTTTCGTCTGGAAGGCGAAGGGGACGACGATTGATTTACTGAAGCGCGCGCGGGCGGCGGGGTCGTACCAGCGTTCGGCGAGGCCGCGGCCGGCGTCGTCGAATTCAAACTCCCAGCGGCCGTTCAAGGTCTGCCAGTCGGCGCGCATGAAGTCCGGGCGCGGGTGCTCGGCGCGCGGGACGGCCGAGGAGGTTTGCGCCGCAGCGTGGGCGACGAGGGCGACGAGCAACAGCGTCGCCGTCAGGATGCAGCGGCCGGGGTCGAGGCTCTTGTGCGGCGTCGTCATAAACGTTTCACTTGCGTCCCGTCGTCGGCTCGCCGATGGCCGACTCGGAGGGCGAGCCGCCGCGGACGCGCGGCCAGCCGTCGCGCCATTCGAGGCGGTCAATCAGCATCACGCGGCGGACGGCGCGGTCGCCGCCGACGGCTTCGTCGAGGTAAGGGCGGCGCGCGTCGATGGCGTGGTAGGCGATCCAGTCCCGCCCGGCGTCGTCCGTGATGACGGAGTTGTGGCCGGGGGCGATGAAGCGTTCGCCGCGGCGGAGGACGGCGCTGTCGGGGGCGCCGGTCGCGGCGGCCAGCGTCTCGAAGGGGCCGGTCGGCCGGCGGGAGCGCGCGACCATGGCGGCGTACTTGATTTCCTGAAGCGGGCCGTGACAGCAGTTCTCGCCGGAGTAGAAGAGGTAGTAGAAACGGCCGCGTCGGACGACCCACGCGCCTTCGACGAGAGTTTGAAAGGGGACGGTCTTGTCGGGCCGGACGAGCTCGACGGGGCGGCTTCCCTTCATGAAGCTCAGGCGGTCGGCGGAAAGCTCCTGCACGCGGATGGGCTGGAAGCCGGAGCCCCAGTAGAGGTACTTGCGGCCGGTCGCCGGGTCGTCGAAGGCCATCGGGTCGATGTTGACGAAGGAGAGACCGCATTTCAAAGGGCTCTCTTTCGCGCGGAAAGGCCCCTCAGGGCTCGCGGAGGTGGCGACCCCTAGGCAGAACACCCCTTCCGCGCTCCCGGCCGCTCCTGCGTCCTTTTTGAACTTTTCGGCGAGGTCGGGGTTGAGGCCCGCAGAGAAGTACATGAAGAAGGTCCGGCCGCGGAGGTGAACGTCGGGCGCCCAGAAGAGCTGGGTCCGGCTGGCCCAAGAGGGTTTGACGGGGAGCGCGTCGGGGCGTCGCTCCCACGTGACGAGGTCGCGCGAGCGTGCGACCTGTATGTTCTGCACGCCGCCGCCGACGGGGCCTTGCGTGGCGTAGGCGTAGAACCAGCCGCCGCGGGCGCGGATGACGGTGGGGTCGGGGAAGTCTTCGTCGAAGACGGGGTTGGTGTAGGAGGCGGCGCGCGTCGTCGCCGCCGCCGCGAGGATGAGGGCGGCGCAGAGGGCGAGGAGTTTGAGTTGTCTGCTCTCGCTCATGCGTGTCGGTTACTGCTTCGCGACGGCGACGCGGACGGCGTCCCAGTTGTTCTCGGACGAGCCGAAGCCGTAGAGCATGACGTGGAAGGAGCGCGGCATGTTCTTGATGGTCTTGCGCAAGCCGACCTGCGCGTCCTGCGCGGGGCTGTCGGGGCCGTTCATGACGAAGAGGAATTCGTCGCCGCGGCGGACGACGGCGAGGACGGGGTTCTTAATCTTCGTCCCGAGCTTGCGGTCGTCGAGCCGCTCGCCCTGACCGTCAACGATGGCCCACGCCTCGAAGGTGCCTTCGCTCGTCAGAATCCACTCGATGCGGTTGCGGCCCGAGCCGTCGAACAGAAGCGTCAGGCCGGCGAAGCCGAGCGGGGCGGCGCGCTCGTTCGGCGAGGGCATCTGCGGGCCGACTTTGGCGAGCCGCGCCTCGACGCTGAAGCGGTCGGAGGCGAAAGACTGCTTGCTTCGGATGCCGGCGCGCGTGCCGTTGGCGCTGCGGATGCGGACCTGCCCGCCGCCGACTTCCACCTTGCCGCCGCCCGCGCCCTCGAAGCTGAACTTCTCCCACTTCGACTCGTCCAGAGCGTTGCCGTCGAACTCGTCGGCCCACTGTTCGAACGCCGGCTGCTGCTGCCCCGCCGCGACCGCCGCGCACGACAGCACGAGAAGCAAGGCGCAAAGAAGAGTTTTCAAATCGGCTCCCAAAACTTTCATCTCTTAAATCTCCCGGCGGGTTCTCAGAAGCGGACGTTGGCGAGGCGGCGGACCAGCTCGCGCCGGTCAACTTCGCGCTTCTCCTTCTGCGTCTCGCTCAGGCGTTGGAAGGCGGCCAGCTCGCGCTTCGAGTCGTCGGCGCGCTTGAGCTGGCGGTAGACGCGGCCGAGGTGGTAGCGCGCCTCGGCCAACTCGGGGTCGAGGCGGACGGCGCGTTCAAGGTGTTCGGCGGCCTCGGCCCAGCGGCCCGCGCGCTCGTAGAGTCGCGCGAGGGCGAGGCGCGAGGGGGCGAAGTCGGGGTCGAGCTCGACGGCGCGGCCGAGGTATTTTTCGGCGCGCGCGGCGTCCGTGTCGGAAGCTTTGAGCAGGGCGTCGGCGGCGAGGTAGTAAGGCACGGAGAGCTTCGGGTCGGCGGCGATGGCGCGCTCGTAGAGCCGGACGGCCTCGGCGTAGCTGCCGCGCTCGGCGTGGGCGGTGCCGAGGTAGGCGAGGGCGGGCACGGACCGGGGGTCGAGTTCGAGGGTGCGGGCGAAGGAGCTTTGGGCGTCGTCGTTCTTGCCGGCGGCGAGTTGGGCGATGCCGAGCGCGAGCCAGAGGCGCGGCGAGGTCGGCAGTTCCCGCAACGCTTCTTCGAGACGGATGACGGCGGCGGCGGGCGCCTTCGTGTCGACGAGGAGCAGGCCGTAGCGGACGCGGAAGGCTTCGTTCTTAGGGTCGCGCTCGATGGCGAGCCGCATCGCCGGGATGGCGTTCTCGACGTAGCCGGCGGCCTCGTAAACGTCGGCCAGCGCGGCGTAGATTCGCCCGTCTTGCAGGCCGCGCGCGACGGCGGATTCGAGAGTCCGTCCGGCCTGCTTCACATCCTTACGCGCGAGGTGCGCGCGGGCGAGCAGAAGAAGGGTTTCGACGTTTGCGGGCTCGGCCTGCGAGGCGGCGGCGAGTTCGCCGGTTGCCTCTTCGGCGAGATTAGCTTCGAGGAGGGCGGCGCCGAGTTCCGCGCGGGCGGCCGGGCCGGTGACGCTTTCGGGGGCGCCCGCGAGGCGCGCGGCGTAGTCTTTGAAGTGGCGCGCGGCCGCGTCCCTGTCGCCGAGTCGGAGCGAGGCGGCGACGAGGGCGCGCGCTATCTCGGCGTCGGGCGCGAGCGAGTGGGCGCGCTCCAGCAGGTCGCGGGCGGCGCGGAAGCCTTCCGTAGTGCCCTGTGAGAAGCGTATGCGCGCGAGGTTGAAGAGCGGGCTCGGCTGGTTCTTGTCGAGGCGGAGGGAGATTTCAAACTGGGCGGCGGCCTGCTCTGTGCGGCCGAGGCGGAGGAGGATGGCGCCGTGGTTGTTGCGCGCCTGCGGCGAGAGCGGGGCGCCGATGGCGGCGGCGGCGAAGTGGCGCTCGGCGTCGGTTAGGTTGCCTTCGCGGTCGGCCATGACGCCGAGGTAGGTGTGCGCCTCGTAGTTCTCTTTGTCGAGACGGACGGCGCTCTCGAAGGCGGTTTTGGCCGACGCCGTGTCGCCGCGTTCGAGTGCGGCGACGCCCCGGGCGACGAGGTCGGCGGGGTCAGCTTGGGGGGCAGGCTTCTGCGACTGTCGCGCGGGGCGCTTCTGCGGGACGGCCGCGGGGGTTTGATGCCCGGCCGCCGTGCATAAGAGCGCGACGGCTAGGGCGCGGAGGATTGAAGGGCCGTGTGTGGTTCGGTTCGAGCGCGGCATAGAGGCGCCTAAACGGAGGCGGCGCGGGAAGAGTCTTGAGCGTACTTCCCGCGCCGTCGCCGTCCAAACGGAAGTGGGTCAGTAGATGAACCTCACGCGAATCTGGATGACGCGCGGGCCGTAGGCGGCGTCGATGCTTGAGAAGCTGAAGGCGACCGGGTCCTGCAAGTCGTTGCCGGGCCGGGTCAGCCGGTGGCGGTTGAAGATGTTGAAGGCTTCGGCGCCCAGCTCCAAAGTCAGCGTCTCGGTCAGGCGGGTCTTCTTGAGGAGGCTGATGTTCTCGCTCAGGAAGGGGATGTCGCGCGCCTGGTCGATGACGATGGGGGAGTTGCCGAAGAAGCGGAGCGGGTTCGAGTAGTAGTTGATGTAGTTCTGGTTGACTGTGCCGTTCTGGTTCAGGAGCGCGGGCGCGCCCTGGTTGAAGCTGTCGGGCGCGGAGAAGGCGTTGGGGTTGAAGATGCGCGCGCGGCCGTTCACGAGGTCGCTGTTGTTCGTCAGTATCGGCTGGCCGGTCAGGTTCAGGCGCAGGTCGGTGCAGAAGCCGGTCGGGCCGGCGCAACTGAAGGCGTCCTGACCCGTGCGGCGGACGACGAGCGGGAGGCCCGACTGGTAACGCTGGATGCCGCTGAGCTGCCAGCCGCCGAGGAAGAAGTCGGCGGCGCGGCTGTCGGAGAGCCAACGCTTGCCCTTGCCGAAGGGCATCTCCAGAAGGTAGTTGACGACGAAGACGTGCGGGACGCTGGTGGGCGAGACGGAGCGCGCCGAGCGGCGGTCGTAGGGGTTCTGGAGGACGCTGCCGATGGCGGAGCCGGTGCCGCCGAAGAGGTCTTCGGAGGCGTCGGTGATGAGCTTCGAGAAGGTGTAGGAGGCGCCGAACTGGATGCCGCGCGAGAAGCGGCGTTCGAGCTTGACGGTGCCGGCGTTGTACCAGCTCCGGCCCTGACTCTCAAGCTGGTTGCGGATGTAGCCGTACTGCGGGAAGGGCTTCAGTGCCTGGCCGACGCTGCCGTTAAAGCCGGTGTAGACGGCGTTGTTGTTGGCCGGCAGGTTGACGCCGAGGCCCGCGGCGAAGTTGCGCTCGTTGGTGCCGATGGCGCCGAGGGGCTTGTTCAGCAGCTCAAAGCCGAGGCGGAGGGCGTTTAAGGGGATGGCGTTGATGCGGCCGAGGTCGGAGCGGAGGCGGTCGGCGCGGTGGCCGGTGTAGCTGAGCTGGACGACGAAGTTGTAGGGCAGCTCGCGCTGCATGTCGAGGCCGTACTGGAGCGTGCGGCCGGTGCGGAAGTTCTCGTCGAAGTAGTCGATGTCCTGTCCGATGAACTGGCCGTTGGGGTTAACGCCGGGCATCTGGCGGTAGTTGCGCAGGAAGAGGTCGAGGTTGGCGTCGGCGCCGCCGTTGATGTTGGCCGGGCGCGGCGAGTTGTAGCCGATGGTGCCCTCGGTCAGTGTGTTGTTGCCGCCGAAGCCGTAGAGGATGGGCGAGTAGTAGAGGCCGATGCCGCCGCGCAGCACCGTCCGGTCGCTGAGGCCGTAGGCGAAGCCGATGCGCGGGCCGATGTTGGAGCGGTCCGGGCGCGTGAGCGTCTTCTGGTCGGCGGCGAGACCGCCCTGACCGGCGGCGCCGACGATGGCGCCGAGGCGGCCGCCCGCCGCCGGGTTGGCGACGTTCGGGTCGAAGCCGCGGAAGCGGTCGCGCGCCTCGAAGCGCAGCCCCGGCAGGTCGTAGCGGATGCCGGCGTTGATGGTCAGGCGCTGCGTGACCTTGATGTCGTCCTGGAAGAAGTAGGCGTGTGAGATTTGCCGCCAGCTCGGGTCGAGCTGCTGCTGGCTGTTGAAGGAGAACTCGGTGGCGCCGGTCAGGAGGCTGGCGATGGGGAAGCCCTGGTCGTTGCGGTCGCAGCAGTTGTTGGCCGTCTGGTTGGCGCGGAAGTTGATTTCGCCGCCGGGGTCGAGGAGCTGGTGGACGTTGAACTGGCTGGAGCGGAAGTCGGCGCCGAACTTCATCGAGTGGCGGCCGCGGACCCACGTCAGGAAGTCCGAGAACTGCATGGCGTTGTCGCGGAGCTGGTCGCTGAAGAAGGTCGAGCCGATGCCCTCGTAGGCGCGGACGTTCGGGTTGAAGGGGTCGGCCGGGTCGCCGTAGCCGGGGAAGTCAATCTTCGGGAACGCCTTGTTCTGCACGGAGCCTGCGGGGAAGCCGAGCGAGAGCGTGTTGAAGCCTTCGGTGAAGTTGCGGTTGGCAACGTCGTAGCGGTTGTAGCCGGCGTTGAAGTGGTTCAGGAGCGTCGGGCTCAAGGTGTAGTCGTGCTGGACGCGGAAGAAGTGCGACTTGAAGAACTGCTGCCAGACGCCGGTCTGGACGAAGGGCTCGGGGAAGCGGGGCGCGCCGCCCGCGATGCGCGTGTTGTTGCGGTAGGCGTGGCTGAAGGCGAGCCGCTGCTTGTCGGAGAGCACGAAGTCCAGCTTGAAGACGGGGCTGTTCATCCTGTTCGGGATGGGCGACTGGGCGAGGTAGTTGCGGAAGACGCCGGGGCGGTTCGGCTGCGGGAAGAACTGGACGATGTTGCGGCCCACGGGGTCGATGATGGATTGGCCCGTGACGGGGCTGATGTAGCCGCGCAGGTCGTTGTTCGGGATTTGGTTGCGCTGGTCCACGGGCATCGTCGGGTCGTAGATGCGGATGGGGCCGCCGTTGAGCTGCAGCACCTGGGGGTCCGTCAGAAGCTCGCCGAAGTCGCCCTGCCGCATCCTCGCCGTCGGGACCGAGACGAGGACGTTCTCGCCCTGCGCGAAGCGGTAGCCCTCGAAGTTGAAGAAGAAGAAGGCGCGGTTCTTGCCGCTCCAGAGCGAGGGGCCGCCCTCGCCGAAGTTGGGGAGGTAGATGGGGCCGCCGATGTTGCCGCCGAAGTCGTGCTGGTGGTCGCGGTTCTTGGGGAGCCCCTGGGCGTTGTTGAGGAAGCTGTTGGCGTTGAGCGCGTCGTTGTGGAAGAGGTCGTAGACTTCGCCGTGGAACTCGTTGCCGCCCGACTTGAGCGTGAAGTTGACGACGCCGCCCGAGGAGTTGCCGAACTCGGCCGAGTAGTTCGAGGTCGAGATGGTGAACTCCTGATAGGCGTTCGGGCCGGGCGCGACCTCGGTGAAGAAGGTGCCCTTCTGCGTGCGGCGCGTGGCGGCGCCGTCAATCAGAATCTCGGTGCCGAGGCTCTGGCCGCCGCCGACGCGGAAGTTCGAGGCGTCTTGCCCGTTGGCGGTGTTGCCGGAAGTGACGGTGCTGTCGAGGAAGATGAAGGCCAGCGGCGTACGGCCCGCCGACTCGGCCGAGACGAGCAGGGGCAGCTCCTTGACCTGCCGCTCGGTGACGTTGGTCTGGCGGGTGGGCGTGTCGGACTGGAGGACGGGCGCCGACTCGCTCGTGACGGTCACCACGTCGGTGACGGCGCCGAGTTCGAGCTTGAAGTCGACGGTGTGCGTCACCTGGACGGCGACCTTGTAGTCGTCAACGGTCGTCGTCTTGAACCCGGGCGCCTCGACGCTGACTCTCCAGCGCCCGGCCCTCAATTCGGGGAATGTATAGCTCCCCTCGTCGCCCGTCGTCGCCTCGCGCACCTCGCCGGTGTCGAGGCTGGTGGCCGTCACTTTGGCCGAGGCGACGACGGCGCCGTTCGGGTCGGACACGGTGCCCGTGATCGAGCCGCGGTCGCTCTGGGCGAGGGCTTCGGGGGCCGCGAACAGGGAGAGGGCGAGCAGCGCGAAGGCGAAGAGCTTGCTGAGTTTCATCAGACTTCCTCCAGAACCAGGGACCTTATCCTTTTGACTTTGACAGCGGGCAGCTCAAGAAACACAAGGGTGGACGGCCGCTTTGTTGCCGCCGCCAACTTTGAAAGCTTAGGGACTCTTCTGTTGCCGTGAACTCGCTACGCGGCGCCTTGTTGCGAAGCACCCGCGTAAACGTTTAAATGGGTGAGTTGGCTTATAGCAGGGGGAATTGAGACTTGTCAACATTTTTCCCTTTTCGGCACGGTAGCGGACCCTTGGCGCGCGCCGGCCGGTGTGTTTAGAATCTCGCGTGAGCGAGGGCCGCGGGGCGCCGCCGAAATTTCTCTTGATTCACCCTTCAGCTTTGAAACGACTTCTAAGCGTCTGGCTGGCCTTGCTGGCGGCGACCGCCCCTTTCTCCGTGTCGGCGAGGCAGCAGCGCGTCGGCAAGTCTTACGGCGGCGGCGACCCGGCCCGAAAGCCGCCGCCGCCCGGCCCCCAAGCACCTTCCCCGTTCACGTTCACCGACATCACGGCGCGCAGCCGGATAACGTTTCGCCACGCGGCCTCGCCCACCTCGCAAAAGTACCTGCCCGAGACGATGGGCGGAGGCGTCGCCCTCCTCGACTTCGACGGGGACGGCCGCCTCGACATCTTCTTCACCAACGGCGCCGCCATCTCCGACCCGATGCCGAAGGGCGCGCGGCCCTCGAAGACCGAGCCGCGATTCTGGGACCGCCTTTACAGGCAGAAGCCCGACGGCACCTTCGAGGACGCGACCGAGCGCGCGGGCCTGCAAGGCTTCGGCTACTCGATGGGCGCCGCGGCGGCCGACTTCGACGGCGACGGCCGCACGGACCTCTACGTCACGGCTTACGGCGGCGCCACGCTTTACCGCAACCAGGGCGACGGCCGATTCGAGGACGTGACCGAGCGGACCAAGACGCGCGGCTCGGGCTGGATGACGAGCGCCGGCTGGCTCGACTACGACGCCGACGGCCGTCTCGACCTCTTCGTCACGCGCTACGTCGAATGGGACTTCGAGCGCGGCTCGCTCGTCTGCGGCTCGCCCGCGCTTCGCGCCTACTGCCACCCGGACAATTTCAAAGGCGCCGCCCCCATCCTCTTCCGGCAGAAGCCCGACGGCACCTTCGAGGACGTGAGCGCGCGGGCCGGCGTCGCCGACCCCGAAGGCAAGGGCCTCGGCGTCGCCTTCGCGGACTTCGACTCGGACGGCCGCCCCGACATCTTCGTCGCCAACGACAACGCGCGGCAGTTCCTCTTCCGCAACAACGGCGACGGCACCTTCGAGGACGTGGCGCTCGGCGCCGGCGTCGGCTACGACGAGAACGGAAAATCCTTCTCGGGGATGGGCGTTGACGCGGCCGACTTCGACAACGACGGCCTCGCCGACTTCTTCGTCACCGCGCTCTCGAACGAGACCTATCCGCTCTTCCGCAACAACGGCGACGGCTCCTTCAGCTTCGCCACGGGCACGACCGGCGTCGGCCACCTCACGCTCCTCTTCTCCGGCTGGGGGACGCGCTTCGCCGATTTTGACCGCGACGGCTGGCGCGACATCTTCGTCGCGCAGGGCCACGTCCTCGACACGATTGATAAAAGCTCAAGCTATCTCACCTACAGGCAGACGCCGCTGCTGCTGCGCAACACGGGCAAGGGCTTCGTCAACACTTCGGCGGGCGCCGGCCTGACCGCGCCGCTCGCGGCGCGCGGCGCGGCCTTCGGCGACTTGGACGACGACGGCGACACCGATGTCGTCGTCGCCCAAACGGACGGCCCGCCCGTCGTCCTCCGCAACGAAGGCACGCGCAACCACTGGCTCGGCGTCGCGCTCGCAAGCAGCACTCCGAACCGGCAAGGGCTCGGCGCGCGAGTCGCCGTGACGGACTCGAACAACCGCCGACAGGTCTACGAGGTCTGGAGCGCGGGCAGTTATCTTTCGTCGAACGACCCGCGTTTGATAGTCGGCCTCGGGGCGGCGGACGGCGTGCGCTCGGTTGAAGTGCGCTGGCCGGGCGGGCGCGTGCAGAAGCTTGCGAACCCGCCCGTTGACAAGTACCTTACGCTGACCGAAGGCAAGTAGAAGCTCTCCGAAGTGAGGACCCTTTCAGCTTATGGATGAGAAGCACGCCCCTGTCACGCGCAGAAGCTTTCTGTATCAACTCGGCGCAGGCGTCGCCGCGGCCGCGGCCTGCCCCGCCGTGCTTAGCGCCGCGCCGAAGACTTACACGAATCCCGTCTACGCGGGCTCGATGCCCGACCCCTTCGTGCTCAAGCACGCGGGCGTCTACTACGCCTTCGGCACGACGGGCGGCGAGCGCAAGTCGGACGGCCGCATCTACACCGTGCTCCGCTCGACGAACCTCGTTGACTGGCAGGAGTTGGGCGGCGCGCTCACGCCGCCGACCGAGGACAGGGATTATCAATACTGGGCGCCGGAGGTGGCCGAAGAGGGCGGCACCTTCTACCTCTACTACTCGATGGGCGGCAAGGAGGAGGAGAAGTTTGAGATTCGCGTCGCCACGAGCGCGAAGCCCGAAGGGCCTTACAGGGACGCGGGCGCCAAACTCCTCGACTGCGTCAACAACCGCTTCACGATTGACGCGCACCCCTTCAAGGACACGGACGGCCGCTGGTACATGTTCTACGCACGCAACTTTCCCGACACGGAAGGCGGCGCGCACCCCGGCACGGCCGTCGTCGTCGATAGGCTGGTTGACATGACGAAGCTCGCGGGCGAGTGCAAAACGGTCGTGCGCGCGCGCCACCCGTGGACGCTCTACGAGGCCAACCGCCGGATGAACGTCTACAACCAGACCTTCGACTGGCACACCATCGAAGGGCCTTTCGTGCGCAAGCATCGCGGGCGCTACTACTGCTTTTACAGCGGCTCGAACTACCAGACGGCGAACTACGGCGTGGACTACGTCGTCGCCGACAGCGTGATGGGGCCGTACCGCGGGCAGGGCGCGGAGGCGCGCATCCTGAAGGGCATCCCCGGCAAGGTGCGCGGACCCGGCCACCACTCCATCGTCGTCGGGCCGGACGGCAAGACCGACTACTTCGTCTATCACGCCTGGGACGCCTCGATGAAGGTCCGCCAGATGTGCATCGACAAGCTGACGTGGACGCCCCAAGGCCCCCGAAGAGTCGTCCCGACCTTCACGCCGCAGCCGCTCCCGAAAGGCGCGCGTTAACGCCCGGCGGCGAGCACCGGCTCGCGGCGTCGCCGTCGCGCGAAGTCGAAGAGCGCGGGCTGCTGCGTCCGCACCGCCTGGGCTCTCAGCCCCTTCGCGCCTTCTGCACTGACATGGCCCGCCCCGCCCGCCGGGAAGACGACGACGCGCGCCTGCACGTCTTCGGAGACGTTCGTGGGGGAGGCCGTCGAACCCTCCTCACGCATCTCGCTCAGTCGCCGCCCGACCTCGGCGTGTAGCTCCGGCACGCGCAGGACGCCGTAGCCAAGCCACTCCGCGGCCGTGATGCGCCCGTCGCGCGGCCGGAAGTCCGCGCGCCACGATTCGAGCCCGTCGCGCGTCAGCGCGTAAGTCAAAAGCCCCTGCTCGACCAGCTCGCTTTCGAGCGCTACGTCGTCGGCCTGGGTCGAGGTCAGTATCCGCATCCCCTTGTCGTACGAGAGCTGGCCCAGTCCGCGGCTCCCCATCGGCCCCGGCTTGAAGCCCTCGCCCTGCACGCCCGCCGCCGAGTGGCAGGCGTCCACCACCATTATCAGCTCGCCCGAGTCCACGTCCCGCAGCCACAGCGAGAGCTCGTCCGACGAGATCGAGCGCCGCAGCGTCTCGCGCATGTCGGCCGAAGGCCCCGTGTCGTAAGCGAGGAGGAAGAAGTCGCCGCGCTCGTCCGCGTAGCCGTGGCTTGAGTAAGAGATGATGACGAGGTCTTCGGGCGCCGCGCGCCTGAGCTTGTCGGCGCCGGGGACGCCCTTCAAAGCCGCCGCGTCCGCTTCCCTTCCCGCCAGCGCGTCGAGCACGGCCCTGAAGTTGCGCTTGGTGGCGGCCGATTCGGTGACGACTCGCGGCTCCGCCTTGCGCCCCGCGTCCGTGCGGTAGTCGGAGATGAGGGGCACGCGCACGACCTCTTCGTAAGCCCCCGACAGCTCGGCGCGCGAGGCCATCACCTCTTGCAGCCTGCGCGCGTCGTTGGCCGCGAAGCGCAGGTCCCACGCCGGGTTCTCGTACGCGTTGACGCCGACCGAGATGATGTAAGCGCGCCCCTTCGCCGGCTGTAGCGGCGCGTGAGGCGTGAAGGACGCGCGGGCCGTCAGACTCTTCACGCGGTCTTCGTTAAAGGCGTAAGCCGTGAACTCGACGGTGCGCGCGTCGTCCGCGCCGTCAACGCGCGGGCGGGCGCCCGTCTGGTCGGCGGGGCGCGGGTGCGGGAGCCTGATGTCGTCAAAAGTTATCGTGGCTTTGCCCGCCTGCGCGTCAAGCTTCACCTCGCCACCCTCGGCGGGCGCGTATCCGACGAGCTGCCCGTCGCGGAACAAACGAAGGTCGTAGACGCCCGAGGCCTGCGGCCCCGTCGCCGCGACGCCGCGCGAGACTTCGACGCGCACCGTCACACGCTCGGGGCTCTCCTTCCGCTGTTCGACCGAGGCGATACGCACGGCGGGCTGCGCGCGATTGAGGCGCGCGAGCGAGCCGACGGGGCGGAGACGTTCGCCCGCTAGCAGGCGCGCGAGCAGACGCGGCTCGTAGAACTCGCGCATGAAGATTTCGAGCGGCAGCGGCCGGAGCGGGTCGTCGGGCGCGAGCCAGTGGACGCCCCTTATCTCGTCGAGGTCGCTCGCGTCGAAGCGGCCGTCGGGCGCGACGACGACGAAGGAGCCGTCGTCGAACGTGATGAAGCGCGCGACTTCGGTGCCGCCCGCCACGTCGTAGACGCGCTTGAAGCCGTCGGCGCAGGAGGAGATGAGGAAGCGACTGTCGGCCGAGAACTCCAGCGACTCGACCGAGTCGCGCTGACCCTGAAGGCGGCGAAGCTGTCGTCCGTCGGCGGCGTCCCAAAGCGTGGTCGTGCCGTCGTCGGCCCCGGTCGCGAGCGTGCGCCCGTCGGGCGACCACGCGAGCGCGTAGGCGCGGAAGCCGGGCGCGGCCAGCTTGTAGAGGGCGCGCTTCTGGTCGGCGTCCCAGACCTTGATGCTCGTCTGCGTGAGGTTGCCGCCCGCGTTCGAGGTGGCGACGAGCACCTTGCGGCCGTCGGGCGCGAGGACGAAGTAGGAAGGGTCGCCGTAAGCCTCGTCGCGGTCAACGGGGAAGCGTTTGTTCTTAACCTTCGGGTCGGCGTTCCAGACCGTCAGCCAACTAGTGTTGTCGGGCTCGCCCTCGAAGGGGCCTGTCTCCCACGCCGCCGCGCGCGAGTCGGCGGTCATGGCGAAGCCCTTCGCCGTCGTCCCGTGCTCGACCGTGTAGGGCATGCTCTGCGTGCCGTAGACGACGTGCTTGCTCTTCCAAGTCTCCGTCGAGATGATTTGGCGCTGCTCCTCGCCCGCCGTCGCGGAGTCTTTGAAGAAGGTGACGGTCCGTTCCGGCGTGAAGCCGGCGAAGTCCCAGTGGAAGTCAGACGCCTTCGTCCCCTCCGGCAAGTCGGCCTCGACCTTCTCCATCCGCTCGCCCGTCAGCGCGTCCCAGACTTCGCCCAGACGCCCCGCGGCCGTCACGACGAAACGGCCGTCCGGGGACACGTCGAGCAAGTCAATGTCCTGTTCGACGTTGACGCGCCACTCGGCCGCCCTGCCGCTCAGCATCTCCCGCACGCGCACCCTGTCCTTCGCGTAAGAGACGGCCAGCAAGCCGCCCTCCGCGCTCATGCGAAACACGGTCGCCTCGGCACGCACGCCGCCGAGCGGGCGCGAGCCCCCGCCCGTCGCAACGTCCCAGAGCTTTATCGCGTGACCGTCCTCACCCGAGCGCGTGACCGTCAGCAGCGCGCGGCCGTCGGGCGAGAGCGCCAGCGCCAGCAGACCTTCATCCGAACCCTCGCAGCGGCCGGCTCCCGCCTTCGAGTCCTCGCCGGCCGCTTCGTCAAGACACGCGCGCAGTAGCTGCCGCCCCGACGCCTTGTCGTTGACGGCGACGCCCCCGCCCGCGGCTTTGGCGACGACTGCGCCGCCCGACGAGACGGCCGTGCTCGGGACGCTCAAAGAGTACGAGTCCTTCGCCCTCCCGATTCTTGCCCGCGTGACGAGCCGCCCGGCGACCGCGTCCCACGTCAGTTTCTCAGTCGTGCCGAGCACGACGACCTGTCTGCCGTCGGCCGTGAAGGAGACGGGCGGGCGCTCGCCGTCCGGCTCGAAGATGGCGTTGGCCGCGTTCGACCTCTTCCAAAGCAGCTTCCCCGTCAACACGTCCCAGAGTCGCAGGTTCGGCCCGGCCGCCGCGGCGAACAGGCGCCCGTCCGGCGAGAAGGCGCCCCACAGCCACCCGTCCATGTCCTGCGCGCCGGGGTCACCCTCGTTGCCCGCGAAGCGCCTGACCTCGCGGCCCGTCAACACGTCCCACAGCACGACATCGCCTGACGCGCCCGTGGCGGCGAGCCTGCCGTCGGACGAGAAGGTCGCGAACCCGTACTGGAAGGAATGGTGGCCGAGTTGCACGACGAGCCGCATCGGCCCGGCCTTCGACTCGGGCGGAGGCTCGGCGCGCTTCGCGGCCGGCTTGAGTCCGATGCCGCGCCGCCCTTCACCTGCCTGCCCGGCCGTGACGACGGCCCGGCCCGTGAAGAGTACGGAAATCAGCAGAATCGCTTGAAGCGCGCGGGCGGGGGGAAATTTTGATTGCATGCGGCGAAGGGTCGGGGCCGAGACTGGGTAACTATTCAGCTATCCGCTGCGTTTTCTGACACTTAGTGGCGCTCCGCGGCATGCACCTTCGAGCGCATGAAGCACCCCGCGCCCCTGCTTGCGCGCGGTCGAGATGTAGCTCCTGATACAGCAGAATCGGCGTGCGCCTTCATCAGTGCGGAAGCACCCGGAGACCTTCTGTTGCAGCTTCACCATCCGCAGGTCGCGCTCCGCCAAGTTGTTATCGAAGGGTACGGAGGGGTCGCTCAGGAACTGGAGCACCTCTGCCTTCCTTATCACCAGTCGCCGCAGCAGGCTGCGCGCCTGCCTACACGCTAACGGTGGGACGTCGGGCGGCGGCTGCGCCCCCTGCCCCTCGGCGACGAGCCTGTCGTAGCGGGCCGCCAGCTCCTCGACCCGCCACGCCGGCGCGTATCTGCCCTCGCGCTCGGCCACGCCCTTCATCTCCAGCAGTAGCTCTTTGAGCGGAGCCGCCCACGCCTTCGTCACTTCGCCCAGTTCCTCGAAGTATGTTAGCTCCCGCAGTAGGTGCGCCCCGCACAGCGCGTGCCGACAGTCGGGGTAGTGCGTGTAAGAGAGCCACCCGTCGTGGACGCAGGTGCCGCGGTAAGCGGGCAGGATATCGATCTCGTCGATGGCCGCTTTACCGCGCCGCACGTCCGCGGCGTAGTGCGTTAGCCTCTCGCTGCTCGCCACGTGCACGTAGGCAAGCTTCCCCTTGACCCTCAGCCCCGTCTCGTCGGCGTGGATGACGGCTGAGCGCCGCAGCCCCTTCTTGATCTTCAGTTCCGTCTCGACGAGCCCCGCGGCGCACCGTCTGACGGCCGTCGCGAGCGTCCCGGCAGAGACCGCGCAGCCGAACAGCTCCTTCATAGCTTCGGCCGTGCGTGCGTAGGGCAGCAGTTGGTAGTCGTGCAGGTAGAGGGCGCGCGCCAGGATGGATGGGCCGTACTGCACGGCGGCCGTTACGCCTGAGGGGAAGCCGGCCTTCGTCCTGCGCCCGCAGGACGAGCAGCGCACGACCTCCGCCCTGTGCTCGGTGACCCTCAGCCTAGCCGGTATGAGCTCGACGACCTGCCGCCGCTCGACGCCCGCGGCTCGCGCCCCCACGAGTGAGCATGAGCAGTGGCGGCACCGTGTCGGGCGATGGTTGACGACGTGCTGAGGCTTCTGCGTCAGCCGCAGCGTGCGGCCGGCATGCCCGGGCTGCCCGCCCACTCGCCGGCCAGACGGACGGCGCAGGCTCTTCGTGCGCTTGGCCCACGGCGGGTCGGTCGAGGGCGGGCGCGAGGAGTTATGCGAGTCCTTCGTGACGAGCTGCTCCAGCTCCGTGTTACGTCGGCGGAGCCAGTCGACTTCCCCGCGCGCCTTACCTAACGCCTCCTTGAGCCGGGAGATCTGACGCTGGAGGCGGCCGATATCTTCCGAGAGCGAGTCGATGGTGCGCTGCTGCACGTCCGGAGGGGGAGGGCCGTAGATGGCTTGGGTACCCAGAGCTTCTTCGAAGAGTCGAAGCACGGCGGCCGGGCCACGTTGGTACGTCTCGTAGATCTCGAAGCAGGTTGGCATCGACTTACTCCCCGAGGCGCCATCGCGAGAGGAGACGACTTATAGCCGGCAGGAATGGCCTGAGGGTGTCGTGCAAGTGGCTTTTCTACGCAGTTTAGCTGACCTCCTGAATAGACACGAGACTGGTTTGATTCGCAAAAGTGATGTTATACGACATGCCGTGAAGGGCGGACGAATCGACCACTCCCGGCCTGCCCAACCGATTTACGCTGAATTCTTACCGCCTCGTGAAACACTGTGAAACTCTACCCCGCGTTCTCTGTGGTCAGTTTTGAATGAGGGCAACGCGCCACGCCCTTGTCGAAACCTTCCGGGTAGTACATCCCCGTCCCGAAGCAATCGGGGCATTTTGTGGCGTCGCCTTTCTGAGCCGGGGAAGACGCCTTCTGCTCGGCCGCTTCGGCTTCGATCTGCCGCTTCTCCTTCTTCCAGAGTCGGCGACGGAGGTGCTCGGCGAGGAAGGCCGGGACGCTTGAGACGGTCGTCCGCCCGGCGGCGATTTTCAGCTCCGTCATGAGCACTTCGGCGACCTCTTCCCAGCGTTGGGCTTCGGTTTTTGATGGTTCCCTCCCGGTAACTTCTTTGGTGGTTTTTTTCACCGCGGCCAGGAATCCGGCGAACGCCTCATCATCATCAGTATTAGTATTAGTCTTATATAAAGTCTTGTCAACCGCCGAAGTATCTGTATTCTCAACAATTAAACCCCCTCTAGACCCTCTAGAAACTAGAGCCTCTAGACCCTCTAGAAAGTAGAGGGGGTAGAGGGGGTTAGAGGGTCTAGACCCTCTAGAGGGGGTTGCCTCCTCAATCTCCTCCGGTAAAAACACCTCGTACTCGTTCCCGCCGTGCTTGCCTGGGATGACAGTTTCGATGACCAGCCCGGCGTTTTTCAGGTGCGTGAGGTTCTGCCGCAACGTCACCTCGGCCCCGATGTCGGCGCCTTTCATCAGCTTCTCTTTCGGCATCCGCACCTTCCTCTTCGGCACGACGGCGCCCCGCGTCTGCGAATAAAGAAAGTCGTAAAGCTGTTTCCTCTTGCCGGCGAAGACCCCGGCCGGCACCGCCTCGCGGATGATTGAGTTCGCGACCTTGGTGAAATCCCGCTCCGGGGCTATCGCATTGGAAGAGGCTGTAGGGAGATTAGGAGGGGTAGACCCTCTAGAGGGGGTAGAGGGGGTAGTGTTCGCAGTCTTATTCTCGACTTCGGCTGTAACCTCTTTATTTGCAGACTTTTCCTGCTGGAGTCGGCGAACCTCGCGCATGCTCACATTCGGCGCGGGTTCTTCTTTAGCCTTCTCCTCCGGAGGATTTACAGATTTAAGCCACCGATTGCTGGGCATTTTCTTGCTCCGCGGGAAGGATCGCCTCTCCGGCCGCCTCTTCGATTAACTCCGGGGTTATCTTCTCGCCGTCACCCTCGCTGAAACGCCAAGCGACCGCGGCCACCTTCAGGATTTCGCGCGGGACGCCGCCCGACAGCCTGTAGAGGGTCTCAATCGCCGCGTCGGTGAAAGGGTTACGCACGCCGGCCTGCTTACAACGGAACTCGACCATCTCCTGTGTCTCGTTGAGAGAGAGGGGGGCGAGCAGGGAAGGGGCGAAAATGCGGCTCCGCAGGGCCTTTTTGCTGGTGTCGGCAAGCTTGACGCGCAGCTCCAACTGCGCCGAGAGCACAACCTGTATGAGCTTGGTCTCGTCGGTCTCAAAGTTGAGGAGGGTCCGGACCAGTTCGAGCTGCCGGCCGGTCAGCCTTTGCGCCTCGTCGATGAAGACGACGCAGACCTTATCCTGCGCGTAAACGTCTAAGAGGAAATGCCTTAGCTCATTTTCCTGGTCCACCATCGAACGGCGCGCGGGCAGCCCGAAGTCGGCACAGATTTTCTTGAGGAAGGCGAATTCCGAAGGGAAGTTAGGCGACGGAAGAAGGGTCGCCTCCGCGTCGTCGCGCACGTCATATTCGTTGAAAAGGTAGCGAATGACCGTAGATTTGCCCAGTCCGACATCGCCGAGGATGGCCGTCAGACCTTGTCGGGAGTCCACGACGAAACGCACTTTCTCAAGCGTGACTTGAAGGGCCGATGTGAGATACAGCAGAAGCGGGTTAGGGCTGATGGAAAACGGCTGTTTTCTCATAAAGCCGCTTATAACATACAAATTTAGGCCCGACAATGATTATTTGGGGAGGGGGGATAGGGAATTAACAGACTTGGTGCCCTATCGACGAGCTTTCAGCTTTGCATCGGCGAAGGCGATGAAGCGCCTGATGCGGCGCAGGGGGAGCGGTGAAGAGCCTTTAGAGGCGAGGGCACGCCGGATGAGTTCGTGCCATTCTTCCGGCAGGTTTTTGAGCGCCCACGCGGCGGCGCGCTTCTTGGAGACGACGGCGCCCTTGCGGTGTGAATAGAGAATCCTGCACAGCGTCAGGACGGCGTACGTCCGGTAGGAGGGAACGTCGCGCCACTCGCCCTCAGGCTTCTCGACAATCTCTTCATGCAGATAACCGACCTCCCGCTCCAGCGCCGCGAGCAGGGTTTCGGAAGTTATCGGCGGCACGAACGAACCGGGCGGCGGCCCGTAGAGGACGATGCCGCTCTCAAGGACGTTCACCCAGATGATCGGGTTGCCGTCCGAGCCGCTGCGCGCGAGCCGCCCGAACTGGTAGAGACAGGCTTTCGAGTTCATCGTCAAAACTTCGTCCCTGATGAGGAAGAGCATCTGTAACCGCTTCGCCCAGGGGTTCGACCCGCCCGCCCGCGTGAGCCACGCTTCGAGCCTCCTGAACTGCGCGTCCGTCAGGTCGCGCCGCGTGACGACGATGCAATCCACGTCGCTGCGCGCGGGGTCGAACGCCTTCTGCGTCAGCGAGCCGTAGAGGTAGACGCCGACCAGATTGCGGCCGAGTATGGAGGGGAGCCGGCCTGCAATCTCTTCCAGCAGGGCGGAGACCTGTGCGGGGACGCGTGCCATGAATTGAAGAGGTGCTGAGTGTAGCGGGAAGCCTGTCTAACTCAAAGAGTGTCGCCGCACCGCCAGCCGTCCGATAACGTCCGGGTTTCATCGTGAAACCACGAAGCATGAATAGGGAAGGCGCGTTTTGGGTTATCATCGGCCGCTATGGAAGCGGATGAGGAGAAGGGGAGGAGGGTGCGCGGCGCGGGCGGGACGCCGGGCGGGTTGGGCGAGTTCTTCGTCGGGCTCGGGATGGCCGTTGCCGGCGCGTACCTTCTGACGAATCAGGTGGCGGTGACGAGCGGCTACTGGTCGCTCTGGGGCTATAACGCCTTCGGCCTGTCGCTGTTGCCGCTCGTCTTCGGCGTCGGGCTGCTCTTCTTCAACGGCAGGTCCGTGGCGGGCTGGCTGCTCGTCTTCGTCGGCGTCGTCATCATCTTCACGGGCATCCTGATGAACCTTCAAATCTACTTCCAACAGACCAGCCTCTTTAACACCATCCTCATGCTCGTCCTGCTGGCCGGCGGCATCGGCCTCGTCGCCCGCGCCCTCGTGGCGCATGACTGACCGAAGCTCCGGGCGTTGACGTAAGGAGTTATCGGACTCCGCCGCGGCGGTCTTTAAAGTCCCTCCGTCCTCTTCTCGACGGGGTCGAGGCGCGGGAGGTTATTCTCGGGGCGGTCGAGGTAGAAGTAAGCGCAGCTCGACCAGTCGTCGGCGCGCTCGAACTTGCCGTCGGTGCGGATGTCCTTTTCGACGAGGCCGGGGCCCGCGCGGTAGAGCTTGCGGCCCTCTCTGACGAGGCCGCCGCGGCTGTGGTCCGCGAGGTAGCCTATCTGCTGCATCGTGACGCGCACGTCGCGGTAAAAGTAGACGGGGTCTGGGACGTGGTAGCGGTAGAAGCACCAGCGGTTGGCGCCCTCGTCGGCGACGGGCGAGCCTTGATAGAGGTGGGCATACTGGCCCTGCCCCCAGGCCGTGCCGACGTAATCCTCCGTGCCGGTGCCGACGAGCGTCGGCAGCTCGCGGTCGCCGTCTAGGTAAATCTTAATCTCGCCCTCGCCCCACCACGTGTTGAAGAACTCCTTCTGGTTGACGATGACGCCGACGTTGGTGCCGAGGTAGCGGCCGCGCCCTTCGACGCGCGGCAGTATCTCGTAGTCGCGCTGCAACGTCGTCGGGTTCTCGCGCCGGTAGTGGGCGTGGAAGTAGAGCGTGCGCGCGTCGTGCCGGTCGCCGACGGTGTAGTCAACGTCGTAGAAGAGCTCGCCCAGGTCTTCGCGGCTCTCGTTCGTCATGACGATTCGCATGCCGGTCTTGAAGGGCATCGGGATGAAGCAGTTGAAGCTGCGCCCCTCGGGGTTCGAGAAGAGGGCCGATTGAAACGTGACCATGCGGCCGAGGCCGACGCCGAAGAAGTCGCCGAGCGGGGCGCTGACGGCCGGCGTCTTCGAGCCGTCCCAGTAGATGTCGATTCGGAGGCTGCGGAGCATGCGCGGGCTGCGGTCGGGGAAGGTCATCCAGATGCGGCGCACGGTGCCGCTCGTGCCCTTCGCTTCGGCGAGGACGCGACTCTCGCCGGCTTTAATCGGCACCGTGGGCGAGCCCTTGCGCCCCCCGTTGGCCTGACCGCCGCGCCCCTTCTCGCCGGTCGGGTTCTCGCCGCTCGCCCAACGCGTCTCGACTCCCTCGGGCATCTCGTAGAGCGTCTGCGCGGCCACGGACGAACACCACAGCGTCGCCAGCAGGACGCCGGCAAGAGTTTTGACACGGAGCATTTCGGAAGACCTCTCGCGGAAGATTTCAGTAGGCGAACGACTGATAGATTTCCGTCCCGCCGTCGTCTTCGTCGCCGTCAACGACGGGGTTAAAGCGGAGGAGGGAGCGCGCCCGCTCGGAGAGTTCACCGAGCATCGGGCGCGGGATGCGGATGGAGACTTCCGGCCGGAAGAGCCAGCGGCGGCTGTAGCCGAGGACGACCATCGGGCGCGGCTCGCCCGTGCGGTTGGGCGTGCCGCGGTGGAGGCCGCGCACGTCGCGTATCATCACGTCGCCCGCCTTCATCAACAGCGGCTCAAGTCGCCGCTCGCCCGACTCGATGAGGCGCAAGCCCTCCTCCTTCCCGGTCATGTGCGTCGCGCGCGCGACCTCGAAGGGGCCGTTCTCTTCGGTCACATCAACGAGCGGGAAGTTGACGGCGAGTTGGAAGGGCGGCGTCTCCCGCCCCGTCTCCGGGAAGAGCGGCGGCGCGTCGCGGTGCGTGTCCTGATACTCGGAGCCGAGGAGCGGCGTGTCGGTGGCGAGCTGATGAAGGACGGCGTCGGCGCCGACCAGACGCTCGACGACGGCGAGCACGTCTTCGTCCTCGTAAACCGCCGGGTCGGCGAAAGGCGCCCGGAAGGGAAGCGTCACGTAGTAGCGCGCCGGCCCGCGGTTCTGCAAACGCCCCTCGCGCTCGACGTGCGCGTCGAGCAGCGGCCGGAAAGCCTCGTTCCAGGCGCGCATCTTCTCAACATCGAAATGCCCGCGCAGTATGCAGAAGCCTTCCCGTAGCACTTCGCGCGCGAACTGCTCTATCTCCTCGACGCCGTAACGCCCCATAATTCACTTCCTGCGGCTTAGACGGTTCTGCACGACGACGACCGCCAGCAGTATCAGCCCGCGCAACACCTGTTGCCACCACGGCGTGATGCTGCCTTCGAGGTTGAAGACGTTGAAGATGACGCCGAGCAGCAGCACGCCGACCAGAGTATAGACGGCGCTGCCCTGCCCGCCCGTCAGGAGCGTGCCGCCGACGACGACGGCCGCGATGGCGTCCAACTCCCACCCCAAACCCGCCACCGGCTGCCCCGACCCCAGCCTCGAAGCCAGCATCACGCCCGCGAAGCCCGCCAGCAGCCCGCTCAGGGCGTACACGCCCAGCGTCACGCGCCCCACGTTCAGTCCCATCAAACGCGCGGCCTCTTCGTTATCGCCCAGCGAATAAACGTGACGGCCGAAGCGCGTGTGGTTGAGGACGAGCCAGCCGAGCGCGTATGCGACGACGAGCACGATGACCGGCACCGGCAAGCCCAAAGGCCCCACGTCCACGATGCCGCGCCCCAACTCCGTGAACCCGCCCGCGTCGCGCGGCACCTGCACCGACTGCTCGCCCGTGTAGACGAGCGCGAGGCCCCGCGCCGCGATCATCATCGCCAGCGTCACGATGAAAGGTTGAATCCGCGCCTTGGCGATGACGGCGCCGTTGACGAGGCCCAAAAGCGTCGTCACGCCGACGCCGGCGAGCAGGGCGACGACGAGCCCCTGCCCCGCGAGGTGGGCCGCGACGACGCCCGCGACGGCGACGAACGAGCCGACCGAGAGGTCTATCCCGCCCGTCAAAATCACGAACGTCATCCCGAGCGCGACGAGGCCGAGCATGCTGTTCTGCCTTAGCACGTTCGTCAGGTTGCTCTCGGCCAAGAACTGCGGGTAGCGCGCCGCCGCGAAGGCGCACACCAGCACGAGCGCGACGAGCGCGCCCTGCCGCTGTATGAAGCTGGCGAAGCGGCCTCGGGCGACCTTGCCGCGCGTCGAGCCTGCCTCTTCAATTGTTGGCGTCCCGGCCTCGGCCATAAAGACCTCCGAGCTTCTTATCGTTTCACTTCTTCCGCGCGGGCGTGACGCGGAACCAGTCGACCTTGGCGACCGAGCCCGCGGGTCCGCCCGCCGTCAGGGCCACGCGCGCGTTCTCCAGATGACTCCCCGAAACGACCCCGCCCAGCTCCCGCCACTCGCGCCCGTTCGCGCTGTACGAGAAGCGGTAAGACTCGCCGCCCGCCGCCGTCATCCGAAGGAAGACGCTGTCCGCGGCAGGCGCGATGTCGGTCGCGACCATCTCGTGCCTTTTGCCCTCTCGCCTCCACGCGAAAACTTTACCGCCGCCGGTCGAGATGCCGAGCGCGCGCTCGCGCCCGCCGTAAGCGGCGAGCCCGGCCGTGCCGAGGCCGCCCGACATGACTCGCGTCGTCGCCGTGTAATCGCCCGCGAACGTGCGCCGCGCAAGCACCGCCGCCGTCCAATCGTCCGGCGGCGCGCCCGCCTCGCCCGAAGGCTTGAGCAGGAGCAGCCCGCCGCCCTTCGGCTCGACCGACGTAACTTGCGCGCTCGTCCACGGCCACTCCCAAGCGGGCTCAAGCTCGGCATCGTTGAAGCCGTCGAAGACCTCGGCCTCGTCCGGCGTCTCCTGCACGCCGAGCGGCGAGGGGCCGAGCAGACTCGGCCCCCGGCCTTCGTTGAAGGCGGGCCAGCCGTCGGCGGTCCAACGTATCTCGTCGAGCAAAGCCTCCCGCCCGATGCTAAACGCGTCCGCGCGGCGGCGGTACGCGTGATAGAGCATGAAGGCGCGGCCGTCCGGAGTCTCGACGGCCGTCCCGTGCCCCGGACATTGCCAAGCGTCGTTGGCCGCGAGTATCGGGTTCTTCGGATACTTCTCCCACGGGCCGAGCAGCTTGCGCGAGCGCGCGACGCCGAGCGCGTAGTTGCAGCCGCGACCGCAACAGGCGTTGCCCGAGTAGAAGAGGTAGAACCACCCGCCGCGCCTCATCACGTAAGGCCCTTCGACGACGTGGCGCTCCCAAGGCGCGTCGTTGCGAATCAACTCCTTGCGCTTGCCTTCGAGCTTCAGGCCGTCTTCCGAAAGTTGCTGGGCCCAGATGGGCGTCGGGCGGTTGCGGTCGTTGCCGTCCTCCTTCCAGAGCAGGTAGCGGCGCCCCTCCTCGTCGCGCGTCGCGTAGGCGTCGATGGAGCCCGCCTCCTGACAGACGAGCGCGCCGTGGTCCGTGTAAGGCCCGGCGGGCGCGGGGGCGTCGGCGACGGCAACACACAGCGTCCCGCGCCTGTTCGGCTCCGCGCGCCGGGCCGTGTAGTAGACGAAGAAGCGCCCGCCGTGCTCGGAGATTTCGGGCGCCCAGAAGTCGCCGCGCGCCCAACCCGGCCAAGAGCGCGAATCTTTGAAGACGGCGCCCCTGACGCGCCAGTTGACGAGGTCGCGCGAGTGAAGAATCTGAAAGAGCGGCGCCCAGCCCCCGCTCGTCGTCACCGCCCAGTAGTCTTCGCCGACGCGGATGACCGAAGGGTCGGGGAAGTCTCCGGCCACTACCGGGTTGTCGTACGTCGCCTGCGCCCGCGCCGCGCCCGCGAGCGAGAGCGCACAGAGCAAGGCGAGAAAAGCTTCTCTCATGAGTTCAGGCCAGCTTCGGGCGCTGGATGTAGACGGCGACGACGATGATGGCGGCCTTGATGACGAGCGACCACGAGTACTTGATGCCGTTCATGTTGAAGCTCGTCGTAATCATCTGCATGATGAGCGCGCCGACGAGCGTCCCGACGACGGTCGCCCGCCCGCCCGTCAAAGGCGTGCCCCCGACGACGGTCGCGGCGATGGCGTCAAGCTCGATGTTCAAACCGACGTTCGGCGCGTCGCTCGCGCCCTGCCGAGCCGTCTCGATGACTCCGGCAATCCCCGCCAGCAGCCCGCTCAAAGCGTAGACGGCCGTCTTCGTCGCGCCCACGCGCACGCCAGCCAGCCGCGCCGCCGACTCGTTACCGCCCACCGCCATCACGTAGCGCCCGAAGCTCGTCTTCCTCACAACGAAGATGGCCGCCGCGACGACCAGCAGCATCACGATAACCTGAACGGGAATCTGCGCCAGCCTTCCCTGCCCTAAACTCTTAAACGTCTCGTCCTCGACCAAAATTATCTTGCCGCCGTTGATGACCTGCGCCACGCCGCGCCCCGAGATGAGCAGCGCGAGCGTCACGATTATCGGCTGAATCCGAAAGCCCGAGATGAGCGCCCCGTTGAAGAGGCCCGCGCCGAACGCGACCGCGAGCGCGAGAAGCACGGCCGGGAACACGCCCAAACCGAGCGAACTGGCCGCGACCGCCGAAGCGATTGCCATCACCGCGCCGACCGAAAGGTCTATGCCGCCGGTCGCTATCACGAGCGTCATGCCGGTCGCGACGAGCACGGTCGTCGCCACTTGCAGGAGGATGTTGCGGAAGTTGTTAACGTCGAAAAAGTTCGGCGTGAAGACCGAGTTGAAAAGGAAGAGCAGGACGAGCGCGGCCAGCGCCCCGTAGGTCGGCGCGTAGTCCGCGAGGCCCGAAGCGAGCCCGCCCCTGCGCTTGTTGGTGGTCGCCTGCGACATCAGTTTAAGCCTCCGACTCGGCCCCGCCCTCGGCCATCGCTTGGATGATGGAGTCCTGCGAAATCTCCGCGCCGCGCAACTCCGCCACGCACTTCCCGTCGCGCATGACGAGGACGCGCGAGCTGCCTTCGACCAGTTCTTCAAGCTCCGAAGAGATCATCAAGACGCCTAAGCCCGACTCGGCCAACTCGTTGATGAGCGCCTGAATCTCGCCCTTCGCGCCGATGTCGATGCCGCGCGTCGGCTCGTCTAGAATCAGGAACTTCGGGTTCTTGCAGAGCCAGCGCGCGAGCAGCACCTTCTGCTGGTTGCCGCCCGACAACTCGCGGATTTTCTGGTCGGCATTGGCGGCCTTGATGCCGAGCCGCTTCATGAACTTGTCCACGATCTCGGCTTGCCGTGCGCGCGAGACGACGCCGAGCTTCGTCAACTGCGGGAGCGCCGCGAGCGTCAGGTTCTCGCGGACCGAAAGCTCCGGGATGATGCCCTCGGCCTTGCGGTCTTCGGAGAGGAAGGCGAGGCCGGCCGAGATGGCGTCGCGC
>DASZEK010000014.1:0-4919 GCA_035941045.1 Pyrinomonadaceae bacterium
ATGCACCACATCGTCTCGGACGGGTGGTCGAGCGGGGTGCTGGTCGGCGAGCTGGCGGCGCTCTACGAGGCTTACGGGGGCGGGGGGGAGTCGCCGCTCGAAGAGCTGCCGGTGCAGTACGGCGACTACGCCGTGTGGCAGAGAGAACATTTGACGGGCGAGACGCTTGAGACGCAGCTCGCGTACTGGCGACAACAGTTGAGCGGCGACCTCCCCGTGCTCGAACTGCCGACGCAGAGGGCGCGGGCCTCGGTGCAGACGTTCCGGGCCGCCGCCCACACGGAAGTCCTGCCGCCGAAGCTCTCGGAAGAGCTCAAAGGGCTGTCGCTCGAAGAGGACGCGACGCTGTTCATGACCCTGCTCGCGGCGCTGCAAGTCCTTTTGTCGCGCTACAGCGGGCAGCCCGACCTGCTCGTGGGCACGCCCGTCGCCGGGCGCACGCGCGCCGAGACGGAAGCACTCATCGGCTGCTTCATCAACACGCTCGTCCTTCGCACACGCGTGGACGGGCGGCGCAGCTTCCGCGAGCTGCTGGCGCAGGTCAAGGAAGTCTGCCTCGAAGCTTACGCGCATCAGGACGTGCCGTTCGAGAAGCTGGTCGAGGAGTTGCAGCCCGAACGTTCTTTGAGCCGCACGCCGCTCTTTCAGGTGATGTTCACGTTGCAGAACACGCCGCCTGCCGTCGTCGAGCTGGCGGGGCTGAAGCTGAGCCTGATTGAGACGGACACGGAGGCGGCGCAGTTCGACCTCGCGTTGGAGGTGACGGAGACGCGGGAGGGGCTGAAGACCCTTTGGCGTTACAACCGCGACCTGTTCGACGCCGCGATGATAGCGGGCATGGCCGAACAGTTTCGCGCGCTGCTGGAAGCGGTCGCCGCCGACGGCCGGGCGTGCCTCGCGGACCTGCCCCTGCTGACCGAGAGCGAGTCGCGCCGCCTGCTCTCCGAGTTGAACGAGACGGCCACCGACTACCCGCGCGGCGCCTGCATCCACGAGCTGTTCGAGCGTCGGGCCGGGGAGACGCCGGACGCCGTCGCCCTCATCTTCGGAGGCGAGCGACTGACTTACGCGGAGCTTAACGGCCGCGCGAACAGGTTGGCGCACCACCTGATTAACATGGGCGTCGGGCCGGAGATGTGCGTCGGCGTCATGCTGGACCGCTCGGTGGAGATGGTGGTCGCGCTGCTCGGCGTCCTCAAGGCGGGCGGCGCTTACGTCCCGCTCGACCCCGCGTACCCGGACGAGCGGCTGGCCTTCATGGTCGAGGACGCGATGCTGCTCGTCATGCTGACGCAGGAGCGGCACCTCGATTCCGCGTTCGCGCAGCAGGTCATCTGCCTCGACAGCGATTGGGATTCGATAGCCGCCGAGAGCGCGGAGAACCCCCCGCGCAGGGCCGACGCGGACAGCCTCGCCTACGTCGTCTACACGTCGGGCTCGACGGGCAGGCCCAAGGGCGTCTGCGTCCCGCACCGCGGCGTCGTCCGCCTCGTCTGCCGAACCAACTACGCCGACATCGCCCCCGACGATGTCTTCCTCCAGCTCGCGCCCGTCACCTTCGACGCCTCGGCGTTCGAGATTTGGGGGGCGCTGCTGAACGGCGCGCGGCTCGCGGTGATGCCGCCGGGCGTCACCTTGCCGGATGAGATAGGCGCCGCCGTCAAAGAGCACGAGGTGACGACGCTCTGGCTGACGGCGGGCCTCTTTCACCTGATGGTGGAGGAGCGGCTGGAAGACCTGTGCGGCCTGCGTCAACTGCTGGCCGGGGGCGACGCGCTGAGCGCCGTCCACGTCAACCGCTTCGTCGCCGGGTGCGGCGCGGGGCGCCTGACGAACGGCTACGGGCCGACCGAGAACTCGACCTTCACGTGCTGCCACCGCTTCGACCATGAAGAGCACGGCGCGAGCGTGCCGATAGGCAGGCCCGTCTCGAACACGAGCGTCTACATCCTCGACGGGCGCATGAGGCCGGTCGGCGCGGGGATAATCGGCGAGCTGTACACGGGCGGCGACGGGCTGGCGCGTTGCTACCTGAACCGGCCCGCGCTGACGGCGGAGAAGTTCGTCCCCGACCCGTTCGGAGGCCGCCCCGGCGCACGTTTGTATCGCACGGGCGACCTCGCGCGTTACCGCCCCGACGGGACGATCGAGTTTCTAGGGCGCGCGGACAATCAGGTGAAGGTGCGCGGCTTCCGCATCGAGCTGGGCGAGGTGGAGGCGGCGATTCAAGGCCACGCGGCGGTGCGCGGGTGTCTGGCGGTGGTGCGCGAAGACGCGCCCGGCGACAAGCGTCTGGTGGCCTACTTCACGGCGGGCGAGGAGGGCCAGCCGACGGCCGACGAGCTGCGCCGGCACCTGCGCGAGAAGCTGCCCGAGTACATGGTCCCTTCGGCCTTCGTCGCGCTCGAAGCGTTCCCGCTGACGGCCGTCGGGAAGATTGACCGCCGCGCGCTGCCCGCGCCCGGCGAGCACGTCCAGCCGAGGGAGAGCCTGTACGTCGCGCCGCGCGACGAGACGGAGGAGGCGCTGGCCGCCGTCTGGCGCGACGTGCTCGGCGCCGAGCGCGTCGGCGTCTACGACAACTTCTTCGACCTCGGCGGCCACTCGCTGCTCGCCACGCAGGTCATCACGCGCGTCCGCGACACGCTCGGCGTCGAGCTGACGCTCAAGCGTTTCTTCGAGCACCCCGTCATCGCCGAGCTGGCCGAATCGCTCGGGCCTTCGGGGCGCGGCGGGATCGCCGCAGACGCGCCGCCCGTCGAGCCCGTCCCGAGGGAAGGCGCCTTGCCGCTCTCGTTCGCGCAGCAGCGGCTCTGGTTCCTCGACCAGCTTGAGGGCGGCAACCCCATCTACAACCTCCCGACCGCCCTGCGCCTGCGCGGCGCGCTCGACGTGGGTGCGCTGCGGCGGACGCTGAACGAGATAGTGCGGCGGCACGAGTCCCTGCGCACCGTCTTCCGCGCGGACGGAGGCGAGCCCGCGCAGGTCATACTGCCGGAGCAGCCCGTCGAGATGCCGTTGCTTAATCTGGCGGAACTGCCCGAGGCCGAGCGCGAGGCGGAGGCGGAGCGGCTGGCGAGGGCGGAGGCGCGTGAAGGCTTCGACCTCGCCCGCGGCCCGCTGCTGCGCGCCGCGCTGCTGCGGCTCAGGGATGACGAGCACGTCTTGCTCTTCACGATGCACCACATCGTCTCGGACGGCTGGTCGAGCGGCGTGCTCGTGCGCGAGGTGGCGGCGCTCTACGAGGCTTACGCGCGCGGCGCCGAGTCGCCCTTGCCGGAGCTGCCCGTGCAGTACGCCGACTACGCCGTCTGGCAGCGCCGCTGGCTGCGGGGCGAGGTGCTTGAGAGGCAGCTCGCTTACTGGGAGAAGCAGCTCGACGGCAGGCCCGCCGTGCTGGAGTTCCCGACCGACCACCCGCGACCGGCCGTGCTCACCTTCCGCGGCGCGGCGCTCAACTTCGAGCTGCCCGAGCAACTGACCGAAGAGCTGCGCGCGCTCGGCCGCCGCGAGGGCGTCACGCTCTACATGACCCTGCTGGCGGCTTTTCAAACGCTGCTCTCGCGCTACACCGGGCAGCACGACATCGTTGTCGGCTCGCCGATAGCGAACCGGCGGCGGCGCGAGATAGAGCCGCTCATCGGCTTCTTCGTCAACACCGTCGTGCTGCGCACGGACCTGTCCGGCGACCCGAGCTTCAGACAGCTCCTCGGGCGCGTGCGCGAAGTCACACTCGGCGCGTACGCGCATCAGGACGTGCCCTTCGAGCTGCTGGTCGAGAGGCTCCAGCCGGAGCGCGACTTGAGCCGCACGCCGCTCTTCCAGATGATGTTCGCGCTCCAGAACGCGCCGGGCGACGAGCTGAAGCTGCCCGGCCTCGCGCTCGGCCGGATGGACGTGGCCGGCGACACGACGCACTTCGACCTCACGTTGCAACTCGAAGAGTCCGAGCGGGGCCTGGCCGGCGTCGTCGAATACAGCCTCGACCTCTTCGAAGAAGAGAGCATCCGACTCCTGACGCGCCGCCTCCAATCCCTCCTCGAAGGCGTCGCCGCCGATCCGGACGCGCGCGTCTCCGCCCTGCCCCTGTTCACCGACGACGAAGAACGACAACTGCTCGCTCGGCGCGCTGAGGCGGGTCAACATAAGCGTCACGCGCCCTCCCAAGCGCGGGAGGCTTACGTCGGCCCGCGCACGCCGACGGAAGAGATTCTGGCGGGCATCTGGTCGGAAGTCCTCGGCGTCGAGCGCGTCGGCGTCCACGACGACTTCTTCGACATCGGCGGCCACTCGCTGCTGGCGACGCAGCTCGTCTCCCGAGTGAGAAACGCTTTCCGGCTCGAAATGCCCGTGCGCCGCCTGTTCGAGCACCCGAACGTGGCCGACCTAGCGCGCTGCGTCGAAGCGGGCCTGCGCGACGGGCGGCAGACGCAGACGGCCCCCATCACCGCCCGCCCGCGCGAAGGCCACCTGCCGCTCTCGTTCGCGCAGCAGCGTCTCTGGTTCATCGAACAGCTCCAGCCGGGCGCCTCCACTTACCACATCCCCGTCGCCCTCCGCATCGGCGGCCGGCTCGACGCCGTCACGCTGGAACGGAGTCTCGCCGAGATTCAGCGGCGGCACGAATCCCTGCGCACCTCGTTCGCCGTCGTGGACGGCGAGCCGGTGCAGGTCGTCTCTCATGATGCGGTTTTCGAGCTGCCCTTTGAAGACCTTTCGGGGCTGCCCGCCGCCGCGCGCGAGGCCGAGTTGCGGCGCCTCGGCGGCGAAGAGGCACACCGCCCGTTCGACCTCACCCGGAGCCCGCTCTGGCGGGCGCGGCTGCTGCGGCTCAAGGAAGACGAGCACGCCCTACTCCTGACGATGCACCACATCGTCTCGGACGGGTGGTCGAGCGGGGTGCTGGTCGGCGAGCTGGC
>DASZEK010000015.1:0-45674 GCA_035941045.1 Pyrinomonadaceae bacterium
GGCGCGGCCCGCACCTTCAGCGTGAAGGAGACGGTGACGACTTCGCCCGCGCGTTGGAACTGCGTCCAGACGCGGTAGAGGCCGGGGGCGGGGAACATCGTCTTGAACTCGACCTCCGGCCCGCCGCGCGGCGCGGCTGCGTCAGACGCCGCGGGCACCGACTCGGTCGGGTGCGAGTGCAGGTACTCGGACTGGTCGGCGTTGAGTACGAGCGCGTGGCCCCACGCGCCGAGGTACGGCTCAAGGTCGCGCGCGGGCCGGCCGGTCCGCGCATCCGCCAGCCGGAACCGGAGCGGGACGAGTGCGCCCGCCTCGGGCTCCTTACCGCCGAAGTCGAGCGTGACTTTCAGCCCGCCGACATCCTTCGTCAGCTCCGCGTCGGGCGTGAGCCGGGCGGGGGAAGCAGGCGGCGTCGTGGCGCCGGGGCCCGCCGTCGAGAGGCGGCTGTGGAGCACCTGCGGCGTGCCGCCCGCGGGGAAGAAGTCGGAGTGAAGATGATAGAGGCCGGGCCGCGCCAGCACGGCCTCCGCCGTGAAGCTGCCGTCCGGTTCGAGCCGCGGGTGGAGGTGCTGGTAGTCGCTCATGTCCTCGCTGACGACGAAGAGGTGGAAGAGCTTTTCGTGGTTGACGGCGAAGCTCTTGACCGTCTCGCCCGTCTGCGGGTGCGAGACGACGAAGCGCAGGCGGGCGAGCGCGCCGGCCTTCGGCTGAGCGGGCTCCGAGACGACCTTCAACCCGTAGACGCCGCGCACCGACGGCGCGACCGAGTTCAGCATCATCCCGCACTTCGGGCAGTCGCCCACCTGCGTCTGCCTCACTTCGGGGTGCATCAGGCAGGCGTACTCCTGCGCGGGCGCCAGCCGCTCCAACTCCTTCAAACGCTCGGCGGGCGAGAGCGAGGACCAGTCGCGCGCGGGCGGCCGGCGGGCCGGCGCACTCTTCTGCGCCGCGCCCGCGCCGGCCGCGGCCAGCGCGAGACAGGCGGCGAACAGCGCGAGGGGGGACTGCTTCGACATCTGTGACTCCTGCGGCGCGGCTCAGACGAGGTTCATGGGCACGGGGTTCTTCGGGTCGGCGTAGTCGTAGAAGCCGCGGCCGGACTTGCGGCCGTAGAGCCCGGCCATGACCATCCGCTTCAGGAGCGGCGGCGGGGCGAAGCGGCGCTCGCGGAACTCGGCGAACATAATCTCGGCGATGTAATAGGTCGTGTCGAGGCCGACGAAGTCGAGCAAGGTGAGCGGCCCCATCGGGTGGCCGCAGCCGAGCTTCATGCCGTTGTCGATGTCAACGATGGAGCCGGCGCCCTCTTCGAGAGCGCGGATGGAGTCGAGCAGGTAGGGCACGAGCAGGCGGTTGACGATGAAGCCGGAGCGGTCGTCGGCCTTGACGGGCACCTTCCCCAACCGGCGGCCGAACTCGACGGCCTCCTCATAGACGGCCTCGTCTGTGAGCACCGTGCGGACGACTTCGACGAGCTTCATCAGCGGGACGGGGTTAAAGAAGTGGAGGCCGACGAAACGCTTCTGCCGTTCGGCCGAGGTCGCCGTCATCATCTCCGTAATCGAGAGCGAGGAGGTGTTCGAGGCGAAGACGGTCTCGGGCTTGCAGAGGCGGTCAAGCTCGGCGTAGGTCTCGCGCTTGGTGTCGAGGTTCTCGATGATGGCCTCGATGATGATGTCGCAGTCCGAGAGGTCGGAGAGCGAGGCGGTGCCCCGCAGGCGCCCGCGAATCTCCGCGCGCTGCTCGGCCGTGATGGTGCCCTTCTCGGCGAACTTCGCCAGCGACTTGTCTATCCCCGAGAAGCCGCGCTCGCAAAGCTCCTCCGTCACCTCGCGCACGACCACGTCGAAGCCCGCCGTGGCGGCCGTCTGCGCTATCCCCGAGCCCATCAGGCCGCAGCCCAGCACGCCGACTTTCTTAATCTCCATCGTTTTGAGTTCTCCTTAAGAAGTTATCAGTAAAGACGAAACTGACGACTGATGACCGACGGCTGATTACTTTTTTTCTTCCGGCCCCTTCTGGAAGACGATGCCGAGTTCCTTGCCCTCGGCCTCGACCCACTGGTCGAAGTGCTCCTGCCAGCGGGCGAAGTCGCGGCTGAGTTCTTCGAGGCGGCGGTCGCGGTCGGCCCGCGCCAGCCCGCGCTCGGAGGCGAGGGCGGCGGCGCCCGCCAGCAGCTCGTTCAGCTCGGCGACGAGGCGGTCCGCGTCCTCGCTCAGCCGCGGCGCCGCCTTCAGCTTCTCGGCCGCCGGGCCGAGCGCGCCCGACTCTCCGCGCGTGAAGTTGACGAAGGCGTTCTGGCCGGCGTTGACGGCCTCGATGAAGTCGGGGGCGCCGCGCGCGCTCTGGCCCTGACCCGGGCGCCACGGCGGCGTCACGTCGAAGTTCCGCCCGACGGCGACGAAGCCGGCGATGACGAAGGCGAGGCACAAGACCTGCGCGAAGTGCCACGCGTAGGAGACGGGGCCGCGCTCGCCGAGCCGCTTGTAGTCCATCAGGAGCGCCAGCGCCATGCCCGACAGGAGGCCGCCGAGGTGCGCCGCGTTGTCGATGAAGCCGCGCCCGATGTAGCCGATGAAGAGGTTGAAGACGATGGCCGGCAGCATCCCCGTGCCGAAGGCCCGCTTCAACCCCTCGGGCAGCTCGTGCCGGTACTTCAGCCCGAAGACGAAGAGCACGCCGACGAGGCCGAAGAGCGCGCCCGACGCCCCGGCCGAGGGCGCGTCGTAAGCTTTGAAGAGGAAGCGGCCGAGGGCGCCGTGCGCGAGGTCGGGCCGGACGGTCAGGTAGCTGGCGAAGACCCCGGCCACGCCCGTCAGCACCCAGACGGTGACGAACTTGGCCGACCCGTAAAGCTTCTCGACGTACGGGCCGAGCATGAAGAGGCCGTACATGTTGACGATGAGGTGCAGCGGCCCGAGGCCCGGCATGTCAACGTGGAGGAAGACGGGCGTCACCAGCCGCCACCACTGGCCCGCGTTGATGAGGTCGTTGCGCTTGGCGCCGTAGGCGAGCAGCACGTCGCCGGTGGCGCCGCCCGAGAGCTTCATCAGGAGGTAGAGGAAGATGTTGGCGAGGATGAAGGCGAAGGTGAAGGTGGCCGGGCGCTTGATGATGGCGCGCACGAAGCGCAGCGTCTCGCGGTCCTCGCGGCGCGGCGGCGGCACGGGCTCGCGCTCGACTGACGACGCCGCCGTCGCGCCGCACATCATGCAGCGCGCCTCGCCCGCGCCTATGAGCGCGCCGCAGTTGCGGCACACGCTCGGCCGCCCGGCGCCCCCGTCTCGGAGTGGTCCTTCCGCCAAATTTTCACCGCCGTGATTTATCAGTCAGCACGGATTCTATAACGAAGCGCGAGTCAGTGTCATTCCGGCCGCCGTTTGCGGAGTCGGCGCCGTTTGTTTAAGCTCGGCCGAGCATGAGAAAGAGGCTGTCCGTCATTCTCGTCGTCGCCGCCGCCGCGCTGTCGCTCGCCTTCCAGTCGCCGTCCGGCTGGACGCGGCTCGACTCGGCCGAGGGCGGCTTCACCGTCCTCATGCCCGGCCCCGTCGCGCCGAAGGACAAGGTCTTCACCAAGTCCGACCCGCGCGTCGGCACTTACACCGCCCACACCTTCTCGAAGACGACCGACAAGGGCATCTTCATCGTCGGGTGGCTGGACTACGCGCCGGGGGTGAACGTTGACGCGCGGGGCGAGCTGACTTCGAGCCGCGACACCTTCGTCAAGCTCCTGAAGGGCAGGCTGCTCTCCGAACGCCCCCTCACGCTCGAAGGCCACCCCGGCCTTGAGTACACGGCCGAGAACGACCAGGCCGTCGTCAAAGTCCACACCTACGTCGTCGGCCGCCGCCCCTACGCGGTCGTCGCCGTCACCTACAAGGGCTTCGACGACTCGCAGAACGTCAACGCCTTCCTCTCCTCCTTCCGCCTGAAGCCGGCCGACCGATAGACCGGCTTCATTCTTTCTGACGACAAATCGGTCAGGCCCCTTCGGTCAAATCAACCGGGCCCCCGCCCCAGCCGAAGCTTTTAAAGGGGAGGCGCGTCGGCACGCCCCTTGTTAGCTCGTAGCGTCGGCTTAAAGACCCGAAGGAGCTAACACAGCCTTGAACAGACGCGCCAGAATCTTCGCGCCGCTCGCCGCGCTCGCACTCCTGATAACCACGACGGCGCTCGGACCGCCCCTCGCCTCGCGCGGCGTCAGGGCGCAGGCGCCCGGCCGCCTGAAGAAGATGACCGAAGACCTGCTCGCGCGCGCCCGCCGCTCGCGGCCCGACTCGCGCGAGACCGAGCGCGTCATCCTCAGCCTCGCCGACGAGGGCGGGGCGGCGGACGCCTTACTCGAAGCGGCCGGCGCGCGGAACGGCGCGCGGCTCGACGCGCTCGGCCTCGTCGTCGCCGACGTGCCCGTCTCGCGCCTCGAAGAACTCGCGGCGAGCGACGCGGTCTCGTGGGTCTCGGCCGACCAGCCCGTGCGCTCGCTCGGCGACTCCTTCGACAACACGAGCCACCACGAGGTGACGACCGGCGCCAGCAAAGTCCTCCCCGTCGGCAACGGCGAGCTGGCGAAGAAGGGCGGCGGCAACAAGGTCGGCATCGCCATCCTCGACAGCGGCATCAGCCCGCCCGACGCGGCCGAGTTCGCCGGCTACGAGTGGCGCACGTCGAGCGGCACGCTCGGCCTCGGCCTCTTCGCCACCGACTACCTCGCCACCTACCCGCGCGTCGTCAAGAAAGTCAACTTCACCGACGAGACGACGACCGAGGACCGCTACGGCCACGGCACGCACACGGCGGGCGTCGCCGCCGGCACCGGGCAGGCGAGCGAGGACTCGGCCGCCCAGAACGCGGGCGCGCGCCCCTACGGCGGCGTCGCGACGAACGCCAACCTCGTGGACGTGCGCGTGCTCGACTCCTTCGGCGCGGGCAAGGTCTCGAACGTCATCGCCGGCATCGACTGGGTCGTCAAGAACAGGAAGGCCTACAACGTCCGCGTCATGAACCTCTCGCTCGGCACCGCGCCGACGCAGAGCTACAAGACCGACCCGCTCTGTCAGGCCGTCGCGCGCGCGGCCGACGCCGGCATCGTCGTCGTCGTCGCGGCCGGCAACTGGGGCAAGGACGCCGACGGACGGACCATCTACGGCGGCATCCTCTCGCCCGCCAACTCGCCCCGCGTCATCACCGTCGGCGCCGCCAACACGCAGCAGACCGACGCGCGCTCGGACGACACCATCGCCACTTACAGCTCGCGCGGGCCGACGCTCGTTGACGGCCTCATCAAGCCCGACCTCGTCGCGCCCGGCAACCGCCTCGGCGCCGCCGAGACGGCCGCCACCTCGCCCACCGCCAGCGACTCTTACACACAGTCGGGCGGCGGCGGCCTGCTCGGCACTATCGTCCAGGGCAACACCGACACGTACTCGCCCGACCGCAGCGCCACCTACCGCATCATGAGCGGCACCTCCTTCGCCGCGCCGGCCGTCAGCGGCGCCGTCGCCCTCATGCTCGAAGCCAACCCCTCGCTCACGCCCTCGATGGTGAAGGCCGTGCTGATGCGCACGGCCCAGCGCCTCCCCACCTACGAACGCATGGTGGCCGAGGGCAGGATGGCGCCCTTCGAGCGCGCGATAACCGAGGGCGCGGGCGAGCTGAACGTGAGCGCCGCCGTCGCGGTCGCCGGTGCAATCCGCCAGAACGCGAACAGTGCCAAGCCGGGCGAAAACCTCATCACCGCGAAGAAGACGACTTACTCGACGCTCGACCTCACGTCGCCCATCGCGGGCGAGGGCGTCCCGCTCAACAACGGCGTCCTCTGGGTCGAGGGCGTCGCCTGCAACGACCGCCTGACGCTCACCAGCGGCTTCCGCCTCCCCGACGGGACGACCGTCAAGAGCGGCTTCGTCATGCTCGAAGGCTGGCTCCTCGCCGACGGCACCTACATGTTCCCCAACGGCTACACCTTGGGCAGCGGCTACACGCTCGGCAGCGGCGTCATGATAAGCGACGGCTACACCTTGGGCAGCGGCTACACCTTGGGCAGCGGTTACACCTTGGGCAGCGGCTACACCTTGGGGAGCGGCTACACGCTCGGCAGCGAGTATATCCACGGCGACGGCGTGAACGCTTCGGGCGCCCGCATGAGCTGGACTTACGGGTGTGAGGCTTCGTGGGGTCCGAACCTCGTCGAGCCCGCCTCGATGAAGATGAGCGAGGAGCAGGTCATGGTTCAGGGCGAGGCCGCGCGGCCGGCCTCCGTCAAGCGCCTCGCCGCGACCAGTTCCCTCTACCCGAGGAAGAGATGAGCACAGCCGCCGAGAGCAACAGGGCGCGCGTCTTCAGGGCGTCGGTGACGGCCGCCGGGCTGCTCGTGTGGGCCGCCGCCGCCGCCGAGATTGCGGCCACGCGGACGGCGCTCGTGCAGTTGGAGCTGCTGGCGCTGGTGCCGCTGGCGATCATCGTCGGCGTGTTCCCCATCACGTTCCCGCTGCCGTCGGGGCTGAACTTCACGCGCGAGAAGATTTGCTTCACGCTCTCGGACGCGCTCATCCTGCTCGTCGGGCTGCGGCACGGGCCGCTGCCGGCCGTCTTCCTCGCCGGGCTCGAAGGCTTCGTCAGCTCGCGCAGCAGCGTCAAGAGGCTTTCGAGCAACTTCTTCTCGTCGAGCATGATGTCTCTGGCCGCGGGCGGCGCCGCCGCCGCGCTCGCCGCCGTGCTCGCCTACGGCTTCGGCTCCGACGCGCTCACCTTCACGGCCGTCGCCGTCGCGCTGCTCGCGGCGAGCGTCGTCCAACTGGCCGTCAACATCGGGCTGCTCTCGACGCTCCTGGCGCTGCGCCACGGCGACCCCATCCTCTCCGTCTGGCGCAAAAACTTCCTCTGGGCCGCCTCGATGTTTCTGCCGACGAGCACGGCGGCCTCGCTGATGTACCTCGCCTTGCAGACGGGGCTGCTGGTCGTCCTCGTCGTCGGCGCGCCCGTGCTCCTGACGGTCTACTTCGTCCACCGCCAGTACCGCGACTCGGCGCGGTCCGAGCTGCGCGCGCGCGAGACGGCGCACCGGCAGACGGTCGAGGCCCTCGCCGTCGCCATCAACGCCAAGGACGAGGTGACGCACGAGCACGTCCAGCGCGTGCAGACTTACGCGGCCGGCGTCGCGCGCCTCCTCGGCTGCGACGAGGCGGAGGTCGAGGCGCTGAAGGCCGGCGCGCTCCTCCACGACATCGGCAAGATAGCCGTCCCCGACTACATCCTGCACAAGCCGGGGAAGCTGACGGCCGAAGAGTTCAACCGGATGAAGCTGCACACGGTCATCGGCGCGCAGATACTCAGCCGCGTCGAGTTCCCCTTCCCCGTCGTGCCCGTCGTCCGCCACCACCACGAGCGCTGGGACGGGCGCGGCTACCCGGACGCGCTCTCCGGCGAAGAGATTCCTTTGACGGCCCGCATCCTTTCCGTCGTTGACTGCTTCGACGCCGTGCGCGAGGACCGGCAGTACAGGCGCGGGATGACGCGCGACGAGGCCATCAACTTCATCCTCAAGGGCAGCGGCTCGCAGTACGACCCGAACGTGGTGGCGACCTTCCTCGCGCACCTGCCCGAGTTCGAGGCCGAGATAGAGCGGCTGCGCGGGGCGCCCGTCCCGACCTTCGGCATCGAACAGGCTGAGGAGCTTTCGGCCGCCGCGCTCGGCGTCGCCCCGGCCGCCGGCCTCGCCGAAGAGAAGGCCGCGCCGCTGGCCCTCACGGCCGAGGAGCGGGCGAGTCTCGACAGCCTCGCCTTCAAGCTCGGCGACGGCGCGGCCGGGCGCGACGCGGCGGAAATCTTCTTCGAGGAGTTGGCCGCGCTCGTGCCCTTCGAGACGGGCGCGCTCGTGCGCGTCGAGCCGGAGACGGGCGAGAGCCGCGTCGCTCACGCCGCCGGCCGCGACGCTTCCCTCCTCGCCGGGCGCGAGGTGCCGCCGGGCGCGGGCGTCACCGGCTGGGTTCTGGTCAACCGCCAGCCGCTCGCGAACACCGACCCCCGACTCGACTTCCCCGAAGACCTCGCCCGCCACTTCGACGGCTACCGCACGCTCGCCTCCTTCCCCCTCCTCCGCGGCAAGGAACTGCTCGGCGCCGTCACCCTCTACTCCTCCTCGCTCGCCCAATACGACGAGCGCCAACAGCTCCTCCTCCGCGAATCAACCGCCGCGCTCGCGCACGCCCTCGACCGCCCCCTCCCTCCCCCGCCCGTCGCCGCCAAGCTGGAGTCGGAGTTGACGCACTAACGCATTGTTCAGGCCCGGAGGGGCTACCGATAATAGCCGGGGGCAAGCGAACGCCAGTGAGCGCCGCCCCCGGTAACGTCGAGAAAAGAGTCCGACCCTAAAAGGGTCGCACCCGTGAGCGATGGTGCGACCCTTTCAGGGTCGGATTCATCTTGCGTCTCTGACCGGGGGTGGCGCTCGGTCGTCGGCGCTCCCTCGCTTACCCTCGGCTGTCGCCTGTATCGCCTTCGGGGATGAAAGGCTGAAGGGCGGCAACCGCCGTTCTTACTCCACCTGTCCCTGAAGCTTTATCTCGCGCGGCGCGGCCGGGTCCGCGACGACCTCGACGGGCGCGAGCCAGACGAGCGTCTTGACGCGGCAGGTGCCGGTGTTGTCTTCGCGGCAGTAATAAACGGTCGCCTGCACGCGCAGCGAGGCCGCGCCCGCCGAGAGCGTTTTCAAGGGGACGCGCAGCGGCAACGTCAAACCCTTGTCCGTCTTCGTGACCGAGGCGGCGACGTGCTCGGCCCCGCTCTCGGTCGAGACGCGGTAGCGGTGCGGCGCCGAAGGGTTGAGGTGGTAGCCGTCGGGCAGCGCGACCTCGACGGCGAGCGTCGCGTCCGCGCCCGCCGCGACCCGCTGCGTCGCCGCGCGCGCCTGCTCGGCGTTGGGGCCGGCCGCCTCCTCGCCGTCGGCGGGTCCGAAGGCCGCCTGCTCGGGCGGGCGCAGGCCCCGGATGGCGAGCGTCGCCGCCTGCCCGGTCTTGAGGTCCACGACGCGGACGGCGTGGTTGTTGGTGTCGGCGACGTAGAGCTTGCCGCGCGCGACCGAGAGTCCGCCCGGCTCGTAGAAGGAGGGCCGCGCGCCGTCCTGCTGTCCGGGCTTGCCGGTACCCGAGAAGGTCTTGACGGTGCGCCCCGACACGTCGAGAACTTTTATCTTGTGGTTGTAGGTGTCGGCGACGAAGAGGCGGCCGTCGTGGAGTGCGAGGCCGAGCGGGTGTTGCAGGCGAACCTCGTCGCCGCGGCCGTCGCGGTCGCCGAACTCGAAGAGGTCGCCGCCCGCCAGCGTCTTCACGTCGCCGTCTTTGAAGTCAATGGCGCGGATGATGTTCGACTCGGAGTCGGCGACGTAGAGGGTCTGGCCGTCGGAGGCGAGCCCCGACGGCTGCGCGAAGGCCGCGACCGTGTCGGTGAAGGCGTCCATCTCGGCGCCGAGGCGCTTGCCGTCCTTGCGCGCCTCGCGGCCGGACCCGGCGTAGACGGACATTTCGCCCGCGTCGAGGTCGAGCTTCCAAATCTGGTGCGGCCCGGCCATCGCGACGTAGAGCGTGCGGCCTTCGAGCCGCAAGTCCCACGGCGAGTTGAGCGCCGACCCTGCGGCCGGCCCGCGCGCGAACTCGTAATCGCGCGACTGCTCGCCCGTGCCCGCGACGGTCTCGACGGTGCGCGCCTTCAGGTCGGCGCGGCGGATGAGGTGGTTCTCGGTGTCGGCGACGTAGAGCGAGTCGCCTTCGAGCGCGAGGCCCTGCGGTCGATGAAAGCTCGCCTGCTCGAACGCTCCGTCCCTGGCGCCGCGCTCGCCCGTGCCGATGGTGTAGAGCAGCGTGCCGTCGAGCCGCGAGACGACGACGCGGTTGTGGTTCGAGTCGGCGACGAAGAGGCGGTCGCCGCGCTCGTCGGCCAGAATCTTGCCTGGGAAGGCGAGCGGCAGGTCGGCCACCTTCGCGCGTTCGAGCGCGAGCTTCAAAGGCCGCTCGTCGAGCGTGCCGCGCTTGCGCGCCTCGGCGGCGAGTTGGCCGATGGCCCGGTCGAACGCCTCGTAATGTCCCTCGCCCGAGACGCGCCCGACGACGTAGCCCTCGGGGTCGATGAGCACCTGCGTCGGCCACGCGCGCACGACGTAGGACTGCCAGATGCGGAAGTCGGCGTCGTTGACTACGGGGTGCTCGACGCCGTAGCGGAGGACGACGCGGCGGATGTTCTCCGTCTCCTTCTCGTTCTCGAACTTGGCCGAGTGGACGCCGATGACGACCAGCTCGCGCGGGTACTTCGCCTCCAGACGTTTCAGGTCCGGGATGATGTGGATGCAGTTGATGCAGCCGTAGGTCCAGAAGTCGAGGAGCACGACCTTGCCGCGCAGCGCGGCGAGCGAGAGCGGCCCGTCGGTGTTCAGCCACCCGCGCCCTCCCTCCAGCTCCGGCGCCCTCACGCGCCCCTCCTGCCTCACCGGCATCACGCCCGCGCCTTTCGCCCCGGCCGCCACGAGCGCGGCCAGCAGCATGACGTACAGCGACCTTCTCAAGATGCTCATACTTCTTCGACGGCCTTAACTCTCCTGCGCGGGCAGCTCGTTGTCGAGACGTTCCATCGCGCGGCGCAGGTGCGGGATGGTGATGGAGCCGCCGACGACGAGCGCCACGTTGAACGCCTCAAGGAACTCGGGCCGCGTGACGCCCGCGCGCGCGCACTCCTTGATGTGATAAGTCACGCAGTCGTCGCAGCGCAGCACGACGGAGCCGACGAGCCCCATCAGCTCCTTCGTCTTCTTGTCGAGCGCGCCCGGCTCGTAAGCCTGCGTGTCGAGCGCGAAGAAACGCTTGATGCCGAGGTGCCCGCTGCCGAGCAGCTTCTCGTTCATCTCCGCGCGGTAGCGGTCGAATTCGTCCATCTTCAGCCCCCTATTTACAGCGCCTCCGCCTGTTTCGGTTTCCCCACAGTGTAGCAGAGCCGGCCTTGCCTTTTGACTCCGCGCGGGGCTAGTCTCTCCGCCGGCACTCTTGCCGACTTTCGAGCCCTCCCCCCCTTCGACCGATGGACGAACAAAACGACACCTCGCCGCGGCCCGACGCGCGCGAGCCCCAAGAGGGGCGCGAGCTTCTGCTGATGCACCGGCGCGGCCGCGCCTTCGCCGTCTACGCCGACGAGGCCGAGGCCGTGACCGAAGGCCGCCGGCCCGCCCCTCTGCCGCACGCGCCGCGCGCCGTCCTCGGCGTCGTCCCCGTCCGCGGACGCATGCACACCCTCCTCGACCCGGCCGCCCTCCTGGAAACCGACACGGGAGAAGACGAGGACGCCCCGCACGACGCCGACGCGCCCGCCTTCGTCGTCACCCTCCGCGGCGACGAACAACTGGCCCTCGCCTGCGACCGCGCCGAGCGCACCGCCGACGCGCCCGCCCCCGACATCACCCTCCTTGACCCCGCCCGCCTCTTCGAAGCCGCCATGCGCGGCACCGACCGCCGCCGGCCGAGGCTGAAAAAGGCGTGAGTCGTCGTCTCGATTTACGATTTACGATTCACGATTTACTATTGACCCGTGAACGAACAGGCTTTCGGGACGCTTGAATACGAAGGGCTGCGCGCCCTCGTGGCCCGTTACGCGCAGACGCCGATGGGGCGGGCGCGCGTCGAGGCGCTGGCGCCGCTTGGGTCGGCCGCGGAGGTGAGGCGTGCGCTGCGCGCCGTCTCGGAGTGCGCCGACCTGCGCGCCCGCGGGGCGCGTTGGAACTTCTCCGACCTCGCCGACCCCTCCGAAGCCCTCGCGCGCCTCCGCATCGAAGGGACGATTTTAGAGCCGCTGGTGCTGCTCGAACTCGCGCGCCTGTGCGAGCAGGCCGCGGACGCGCGCGCCTCGGTCGCTACCGAGCGCGAGGCCGCCCCCGTGCTCTGGGAAGTGGTCGAAAGTTTGCCGCGCACGCTCCCCTCACTCGCCGCGCGCGTCTCTTCCAAAATCCTGCCGGGCGGCGAATTGGACGACCGCGCCAGCCCCGAGCTTGCGCGGCTGCGGGCGGAGATAGTGCGCCTGCGCTCTTCCATCACGCGCTCGCTCGAAGGCTTGATGCGGCGGACGGAGGAGGCCATTCAGGACGAGCTGGTGACGATAAGAAACGACCGCTTCGTCATCCCCGTCCGCAGCGACCACCGCGGGCGCGTCCGCGGCGTCGCCCACGGCTTCTCCTCCTCCGGCGCCACCGTCTTCGTCGAGCCGCTGGAGACCATCGAATCCAACAACGAGCTGCAAGCCCTCCGCGAGACCGAAGAGCGCGAGGTGACGCGCATCCTCTTCACGCTCACCGAAGAGCTGCGGCAGGAACTCCCGAGCATCGAGCTGGCCGCCGAATCGGTCGCCGAGCTCGACTTCGTCGCCGCCAAGGCCGCCCTCGCCGCACACCTGCGCTGCGCCGAGCCCGTCATCGACGACGAAGGCACGCTTGAGCTGACCGAAGCCCGCCACCCTCTACTCGAAGAGAACCTACGCGGGCAAGGCCGCGAGGTCGTGCCCGTCTCGCTGCGGCTCGACACCGGGCGGCCCGTCATGGTCATCTCCGGCGCCAACGCGGGCGGCAAGACCGTCGTCTTGAAGACGGCGGGGCTGCTGTCCCTCATGGCCCTTTCGGGCTTGCACGTCCCGGTGCGCGAGGCACGCGTCCCGCCTTACGCCTCCGTGCTCGCAGACATCGGCGACCGCCAGTCGCTCGCCGCCAACCTCTCCACCTTCACCTCGCACGTCGCCAACATCCGACGCATGATGGAGCTGTGCCGCGAGCCCGCGCTCGTACTCTTGGACGAGGCCGGCACCGGCACTGACCCCGAAGAAGGCTCCGCGCTCGGCGTCGCCGTCGTTGACCACTTCCGCCGCGCGTGCGGCGCGCACGTCATCGCCACCACACACTACAGCGGCCTCAAGATGTACGCCGCGCGCGAGACGGCCGTGCAGAACGCGAGCGTCGAATTCGACGAGCGCACCCTTGAGCCGACCTACCGCCTCCTCGTCGGCGTCGCCGGCTCCTCTTCGGGTTTGGAAATCGCGCGCCGCTTCGGACTGCCCGAAGACGTGACGGCCGCCGCGCGCGCGCTCGTCAGCAGCGAGACGCTCGCCGCCTCCGACTACCTCCGCCGCATCCAGCGCGAGGCCGAAGAGGCCGAGGCTTTAAGACGCGCGCTCGAAGAAGAGCGCCGCGCCGTCGCCGAGAAATACTCCGCGCTCGACGCCGCCGCCGAGCGCCGCGAGCGCGAGCGCCAGCAGGAGTTCTCCCGCGAGCTCGAACGCCACGTCGCCGACTTCGAGCGGCAGGCCCGCGAGCTTTACTCTAAAGTTCAGGACCGCGCCGAGCGCGCCCGCGTCGAGCGCGAGGCCGAGCGCCGCGCCGCCGAACTCCGCCGCGAAGCCCAACAGCGCCGCACCGAGGCCCGCGCCGCCTCCGCGCCGAAGGGCGGAGCGACGCCGACGCCCGGCGGCGTCCGCGTCGTGCGCCACGGCCGCGAAGACGACGAGGCCCCGACAGCCTCCCCCTCGTCTTCGGCCGACGCGCCGCCGCGCGAGCTGGCCGCGGGCGACCAGGTGCGCCTCTGCACGCTCGGCACCACCGGCACCATCGAGCGCATCTCCGACGGCGAGGCCGAAGTCCGCGTCGGCAACCTCCGCCTGCGCGAGAAGGTCACGAACCTCGAACCGCTCGCGCCCGCGCCCGCGCGCAAAAAAGAAGAAGACAATTCGCTCGCCGCCCGCCTCCGCCAGATGCAGCAGCGCGGCACCGAAGTCAAACTCAGGCCCTCGCGCGAGGCGCCCGACGCCGAGCTGAAACTCATCGGCCGCACCACCGACGAGGCCCGCGACGAAGTTGACCGCTTCCTCGACGAAGCCTTCCTCCACGGCTACTCGCACGTCCGCATCATCCACGGCCACGGCACCGGCGCCCTGCGCCGCGCCGTCCACGAACTCCTGCGCAAACACCCCCACGTCGCGGGCTTCGACCTCGCCCCCGACAATCAGGGCGGGGCCGGCGCCACGGTCGTCGAGCTGAAGCAGTAGGCACGCGAAACGAAGAGGGCCGAGATGATGAATGAAAGGCACGCCGGACGCCTGCTGGCCTCACTCCTGTTAGTCGCCGCCTGCGGCACGGCCGTCTCGCCCGCCGCGCCGCCGAGGCAGGAAGCGGGCGAGGTCAGGCTGAGCGTCGCCGTGACGGGCAAAGACGGCGCCCCCATCGCCGGGCTGCCGCTTGAGTCGTTCGCGCTCACGGCCGGCAAGGAGGCGCACGCCATCACCGTGTTCGACGGCGGCGGCGGGCCGGCCTCCGTCGCCGCCCTGTTCGACCTGTCCTACTCCATGGCCGGACTGGCCGAGAGCCGAATCGGGCCTGCCGCCGAGGCGGTGTGGCGCCTCGCCTCGGCGGGCCACGAGGCGAACGAGTACAGAATCGTCGCTTTCGCCGACGAGGTGCAGACCGTGCTCGCGGGCTCGCGCGACCGGCAGGCCGTCCGGGGCGCGCTCGCCAAAGTACACGGCGCGCGGTTCGGCCGGCAGTCGTCGCTCTTCGACGCCTGCTGGGAAACCCTCGACGCCCTTTCGTCGTCGCCGCACGCCAAGCGCGCCCTCATCCTCGTGAGCGACGGCGAGGACACCTACTCGCGCGCGCAAAAGGAAGACATCCTCGCCCTGCTCAGCGAGGGCGGCGTCGTCTTCTACGGCGTCTACCTCGCGCGGCCGCGCCCCGACCCAGCCCCCGGCGCCACGCAGGTCAGGCCGCACGGCCAACAACTGCTCGACAAGCTGGCGGAGGTTTCCGGCGGCCTCTCCTGCTCCCCGCGGAACGCGAAGGAGTTGGACGCCTGCTTCGCGCGCATCGGCGAAGACCTGCGGGCGCGTTACGTCATTGGGTTCGCGCCGAAGCCGGTGCTCGGTCCCGGCGCGTGCCGGCCCCTGAGGCTGCGCGTCACGCCGCCCGACGGCTCGGCCGACAAGTCTCTCAAGGTCCGCGCCCGCGAAGAGTTCTGCGCGCCGCGCCCGGCGAAGAAGAAGTAGTTTGAAATGGCCGACGACGTGACCATCACACTCTTCCGCCCCGTCGGGCAGAAGGAGCTGGAGCTGATTCGGCAGAGCGGCTACCGCGAGTTTCCGCCGCGCCTGCCCGAGCAGCCCATCTTCTACCCGGTCTTAAACAGAGGAGTACGCCGTCCGTATAGCGCGCGACTGGAACACGAAACACGGCGAGGGCGGGCGCGGCTTCGTGACGCGCTTCGACGTGCGCGCCGCTTTTTTGGAACGTTACGAGGTCCGCACCGTCGGCGGCTCGGTTCATCAGGAGTATTGGATTCCCGCCGACGAGCTGCCCGAGTTCAACCGCAACATCGTCGGCCCCATCGAAGTGGTCGCGGAGTTCTCCGCCACTTCGCCGTGAGGCCGGGAGTCAGGAACGTGCCGACACGACCGCGCGTGAAAATCTGCTGCATCGCGAGCGTCGAGGAGATGCGCGCGGCCGTCGGCGAAGGTGCCTCGGCCGTCGGCCTCGTCTCCGAGATGCCGAGCGGGCCGGGCGTCATCGCCGAGGAGTTGATAGCCGACATCGCCGCGCGCGTCCCGCCCGCCGTCGCGACGTTCCTGCTGACGTGCAGACAGGACGCGGCCGGCATCGTCGCCCAGCAGCGCCGCTGCCGCACCAACACCGTCCAGCTCTGCGACCGCGTCGCGCCCGACGTTTATAAAGAGCTGCGCGCCGAGCTTCCCGGCGTCTCGCTCGTGCAGGTCGTCCACGTCACGGGCGAGGAATCGTTTGAAGAGGCGCTGGAAGCGGCCCGCCACGCCGACGCCCTGCTGCTCGACTCCGGCAACCAGAGCCTCGCCGTCAAGGAGCTGGGCGGCACCGGCCGCGTCCACGACTGGCGCCTCAGCCGCCGCATCCGCGAAGCGGTTGACGTACCCCTCTTCCTTGCCGGAGGATTGACGCCCGAGAACGCCGCCGACGCCTTCCGCACCATCCGCCCCTTCGGCCTCGACGTGTGCAGCGGCGTCCGCACCGGCGGCCGCCTCGACGCCGACAAGCTGAAACGATTTTTCGCAGCCCTCCCCGACGCATAACTCGCGCGACGGCCCGCGGGCCGTGCGGACACGGCGACTCGCTTGCGCTAGAATCAATCGGCGGGAGGCAAGCATGACCAGACAGCAGCTTATCGAAGAGATTAAACAGCTCTCCGTCGCCGAACGTGTAGCACTCATCGAGGCGATTTCGCGGACCTTGCGCGAGGACTTAGTCACACCCGACGCCAGCAATCAGGCCGCGACAGTGCGCGCCACAGTCTTCGGGAGCGGGCATACCGCCGAGGCTGAGCAGCCGCCGCTTTCGCAAAGGCTATCCGGCGTCCTCAAGTTCGACGGCGACCCGCCAACCGACGAAGAGGTGAAGGACGCCTATGCCGATTACTTGGTGGAGAAGTATTCCTGATGCGGGCTCTGCTCGACACGGACGTTCTGCTCGACGTGATTATGATGCGCGCCCCTTTCGCCGCGGCGGCCGGCGAGCTACTCGACCTTAATGAGCAAGGCTTGTTCGAGGCATACATTTCAGGGGTTACTCCGGTCAACATTTTTTACATCGCGCGCAAGGCGAAGAGTAGTGCCGGACTGCGGCAGGCAGTTGCGGAATTGTTGCAGGCGGTGAAGGTCTGCCCGCTCGACGGTTCAATCCTGACGACCGCCCTCTCGTCTCCTATCGCCGATTACGAGGACGCGGTGCAGCACGCCTGCGCGGTCGCCAGCCGGCTGGATGCGATTGTCACGCACAACCTCGAAGACTATAAGAACGCGACGCCGCCCCTTTTCGCCCCCGCGGATTTTCTCAACCACCTGAAAGCCCGGCGGCCTTAAAGTCGTGCGCTTCCCGCAAACATTCATCGACGACCTGCGGCGCCAGGCGGACATCGTCCGCGTGGTGGGCGACTACGTGTCCTTGAAGAAGAAGGGCGCGAACTGGATGGCGTGCTGTCCGTTCCATCAGGAGAAGACGCCTTCGTTCTCGGTCAACCCGTCGAAGGACATCTTCTATTGCTTCGGGTGCGGTAAGGGGGGTTCGGTCTTCAACTTCGTGATGGAGTTGGAGCGGGTGACGTTCCCGGAGGCGGTGAGGATAGTGGCGTCGAAGGCGGGCGTGCCGCTGCCGGAGATGGACGAGGACAAGAAGTTCGAGACGAAGCGCAAGGAGGCCGACGAGGTCGTCGAGTTGAACGCGTGGGCCTTGGAGTTCTGGGAGCGGCAGTTGAAGGACGGGGGCGCCGAGGGGAGGGCGGCGCGCGAGTACGTCGAGGGGCGGGGGTTGACTGAGGAGACGTGCGGCGTCTTCCGTCTGGGTTACGCGCCGAACAGTTGGGACGCGCTCGGCAACTATCTCAAGGGCAAGGGCGCGAGCATCGGGCAGATAGAGCGCAGCGGCCTCGTCGTCAGGAAGGAGCAGGGCGGCTACTACGACCGCTTCCGGGGCCGGCTCATCTTCCCCGTGCTCGACGCGCAGGGGCGGCCCGTCGCCTTCGGGGCGCGCGCCATGCGGCCGGGCGACGAGCCGAAGTATCTGAACTCGCCCGAGACGGCCGCCTACACGAAGGGCCGCCACCTGTTCGGCCTCTCCGCCTCGCGCGACGAGATTAGGAGGAAGAAATTCGCCATCCTCGTCGAAGGGTATCTGGATTTGATAGTCCCGTTCCAGCACGGCGTGCGTAACGTCGTGGCGAGTTTGGGGACGGCCCTGACGCCCGAGCAGGCGAAGCTATTGGGCCGGTTTGCGCGCAAAGTCGTCGTCAACTATGATGGGGACCGCGCCGGCGTCAAGGCCGCCAAGCGCGCCATCGAGGTGCTGCTGGCCGAGGACTTCGAGGCGAAGGTGCTGGTGCTGCCAGACGGCGCAGACCCCGACGAGTTCATTCGCGCGCACGGCGCAGAAGAGTACAGCAGGCGGCGGGGGCAGGCCATCCCACACATCCAGTTCGTGATCGAGCAGGCCCTCGCGGGCCGCGACCTCCGCACCCCGGCCGACAAGGCCGAGGCCGTCGAGGAGGTTTTGCCTTTCGTCCGCGCCGTTCGCAACGCCATCCAGCGCCGAGAGTATTTCGACATGGCGATGAACACCCTCCGCGTCGAAGACCCTTCGCTCAGGCAAGACCTGTGGAGGTCGGTCAGCCCCCGCGGCGGCGCGCTCGGCGGCGCGGCGCAAGCTGACACGCGGCCCGCGCCGGAGGACATGCGGCGCAAGGTCGCGCGCTCGGCCTCGGCCGCGCCGACGGTCGCCGAGCAGAGGCTTTTGGAACTGCTCGTCAACGACGCGGAGCTGCGCGCGGCGGTCCTCCCCCACGTCGTCGAGAGCGACTACGCGGAGCTGGCGACGGCGGCCGTCTTCCGCGCGCTCGTGCGGCTGCACGAGGAGGGGAGGCCGGTGGAGTTCGCGACGCTCGGCGAGTTGACCGAGGGCGACGCCGTCGCCGCCGACATCGTCCCGCTCATCCTGATGCAAGAGCCGGAGCGCGCCGAGGGCGAGGCCACCGACGACTTCTTCGCCAAGGCCGAGAGCTGTTTGCTGACGCTGCGGCTGATGAGCTACGACCGCCGCCTCCGCGAGTTGGCCGGCGAGATATCGGCCGCCGACCGCGCGGGCGATGCGACGCTGCGCGACCGCCTCGTGATGGAAGACCTCGAACTCAAGAGACTGCGCAATGCCCTCGCGCCGGCCGGCTCCCCCGTGACGCCCGTGCACGGCGACACTCCCTCATCCTCCTGAAGCGACCCGCGAGGTGACTTAGAGTGAGCATGGAAGAGAAAGATCAGGAAGACGTGGTCCAGCGCCTCTTGGAGCTGGGCGGCGACAAGAAGTTTCTCACCTTCGACGACCTCAACCGCGAGCTGCCCGACAACATCGTCTCGCCCGACGACATCGAGGACGTGCTCCAGAAGCTCGAAGGCTCGAACATCACCGTCACCGACTCCGACGAGCGCCTCATCGAGCAGGCCGCCTCGTCCGCCTCGCCCGATGGGCTCGACTCCCTCGACGGCGACCTCGACGAAGACATCGAGCTCGACCTCTCGGCCGGGGCCCTTGAGAAGACGAACGACCCCGTCCGCCTCTACCTGCGCGAGATGGGCGTCGTCCCGCTTTTGACGCGCGAGGGCGAAGTCTCCATCGCGAAGCGCATCGAGCGCGGCCAGATTCGGACGCAGAAGGCCATCTCGCGCTCGCCCATCGCCGTGAAAGAGTTGTGCCGTTTGGGCGAGGAGCTGGAGGCCGGCCGCATCAACATCCGCGACATCGTCACCTTCTCCGAGCAGGCCGAGCTGACGGGGCAGGAGGACAAGGCCGACGAGTACCTGCGCTGGACGCTCGAAGGCGTCGAGAACATCCGCAAGGTCTTCAGGACGGGACTGAAGGAGTGGGAGAAGCTGCGGGCCGAGCAGAAGCTTCTGCGCGGCAAGAAGTCGAAGAAGCTGCTGCGCCTGAAGCGCAAGGTGGCGCGCATGCGCCTCGAAATTGCGCACGAGATGAAGCTGCTGAACCTGACGGAGAAGGCCCGGCAGCGCCTCATCGACGCCATCCGCAAAGTCGCCAAGGAGATTCGCGTCGCCGAGAACGAAATCAACGGCTACACCGAAAAGTTGGGCCGCAAGCGCATCCGCCCCGACGAGGAGCGCGAGTACAAGCGCCACATCACGAACGCCCGCCGCCGCCTCCAGCAGATAGAGGCCGACCACCACGTCTCGCCCGTCGAGATAAAACGCTCGCTCCAGTCGGTCGTCACCGGCGAGACCGACACCGCGCAGGCCAAGCGCGAACTCATCGAAGCCAACCTCCGCCTCGTCGTCTCCATCGCCAAGAAGTACACGAACCGCGGCCTCCAATTTTTAGATTTAATTCAGGAAGGCAACATCGGGTTGATGAAGGCCGTGGACAAGTTCGAGTGGAGGCGCGGCTACAAGTTCTCCACCTACGCGACGTGGTGGATTCGCCAGGCCATCACGCGCGCCATCGCGGACCAGGCGCGGACCATCCGCATCCCGGTCCACATGATCGAGACCATCAACAAGCTCATCCGCACCAGCCGCGCTCTCGTGCAGGAGCTTGGGCGCGAGCCGACGAGCGAGGAGATTGCGCGCAAGATGGACATCCCCGTCTCGAAGGTGCGGAAGGTCTTGAAGATTGCGCAGGAGCCCATCTCGCTTGAGACGCCCATCGGCGAGGAAGAGGATTCGCACCTCGGCGACTTCATCGAGGACAAGTCCATCCTGAACCCGGCGGACGCCGTCGTCGCTTCCAACCTTCGGGAGATAACCGACGAGGTTCTGGCGACGCTCACGCCGCGCGAGGAGAAGGTCATCAAGATGCGCTTCGGGCTCGGCTCAAGCGGCTCCGAGCACACGCTCGAAGAGGTCGGCCAGCACTTCGCCGTCACCCGCGAGCGCATCCGCCAGATAGAGGCCAAGGCGCTGCGCAAACTGCGCCACCCATCCCGCTCGCGCAAGCTGAAAGCCTTCCTCGAAAGCACCCGGCAGTAACCGGGCGGTTAACCTCTTATTAATAAACTGCGGTAAACTGGCGGCAAGGCTGGGGCATCTAAACTCGGCCTTGCCGTTACTGTTTTTAAGCCGTTTTTAAGAAGAAGCATGTCGAAAAGAATTATCGAGAGTTACCGCCGCCGTCTGGCGACCGAAGAAGGCTGGATTTTGAAGCGCGGCGCGCAGCTCCGCGTCGCCCTCTGCTACCCGAACGTCTACGGCGTCGGGATGGCGAACCTGGGGTTTCAGTCCGTCTACGAGCTGTTCAATAACATCCCCGAAGTCTCCTGCGAGCGCGTCTTCCTGCCCGAAGACGGCGAGTTGAAGGACTACGAGCGCGCGGGCACGCCGCTCCTCTCGTTCGAGTCGCAGACGCCCGTCCGCGACTTCGACGTGGTCGCCTTCTCCATCTCCTTCGAGACCGACTACCTGAACATGGCGCGCATGCTCAAGATGAGCGGCGTGCCCGTCTGGGCGAAGGATAGGACGCACCACGACCCCGTCGTCATCATGGGCGGCGCCGCCTCCTTCCTCAACCCCGAGCCCATCGCCGACTTCACCGACGCGGTCGCCGTCGGCGAGGGCGAGATACTCGTCCCCAAGCTCGCCGACCTCATCTTAGAGAACGCCGAGGAGGGAGGGACGAAGGAAGACCTCCTGCTCAAGCTCGCGCGCGTCGGCCGCGGCTTCTACGTGCCCTCGCTCTACGAAGTCACTTACCACGCGGACGGCACCGTCGCCGCCTACACGCCGAAGGAGGAGGGCGTGCCCGCCAAGGTCGGGCGCATGGTGGCGGCCGAGAACCCGAAGGAGGGGTCGCTCAGGCGGGCGATGCGGCGCGGCGACGCGGAGATAGTCGAGCAGTTGAAGTCGCCGGAGGTCTTCGCGCCCTCGACCATCATCTGGGCGCCCGAGGCCGAGATGGGCGAGCGCCTGCTCGTCGAAATCTCGCGCGGCTGCTCCCAAGGCTGTCGCTTTTGCTGGGCCGGATTCAACTACTGGCCGCCGCGCGTCGTCCCCGCTCGCGACATTCTCGCCAAGGCCGAGGCGTGGCGCGGCCGGACCGACAAAATCGGCCTCGTCTCGACTGCGGTCTGCGACCACCCGGAGATAAGCGAGATTCTGTCGGGCCTGCGCGCGATGGGGTACAAGATATCCGTCTCCAGCTTGCGGCTCGACCAGATTGAAGACGAGTTGTTGGACGCGCTCGTCGAGTCGGGCGACCAGCAGATAGCCGTGGCGCCCGAGACGGGCTCGGACAGGCTGCGCAAGGTCATCAACAAGAACCTGACGAACGACGAGATAGTGGACATCTGCGGCGCCGTCTTCGACCGCGGCATGCTCACCGTCAAGCTCTACCTGATGGCGGGCCTGCCGACCGAACGGGACGAAGATTTGGAAGAGATGGTCACGCTCGTCGAGCGCATCAAGGACCGGATGCTCGAAGCCGGCCGCCGCTTCGGCCGCGCGGGCAAAATCATCCCCGCCCTGAACGGCTTCGTGCCCAAGCCCAACACGCCCTTCCAGTGGGAGCCCATCTGCGAGGAGCGCGAGTTGAAGCGCCGCCTCAAGTGGCTGTCTAAGAACCTTTCGCGCATCCCGAACGTCGAGGTGAGAGTGATGTCGGCGCGCGTCGCGCACGAGCAGGCGCTCTTCTCCTCTGGCGACCGCCGCGTCGCCCGCGTCATCGAGGCCGCGGCGCGGCTTCGCGGCGACCTCTCGGCCGCGCTGCGCGAGACGCGCGTGGACGCCGACTTCCACACCACGCGGGCGCGCGCCTACGACGAAATCCTCCCCTGGGAGATAGTTGACGCCGGACTCGGCCGCCCCTTCCTCGAACGCGAGCACGAGCGCGCCCAAATCGCCCGCTCCACCGCCCCCTGCCCCTCCGTCGACACCTGCACGCGCTGCGGCGTCTGCCCCACCACATGGCTCGCCGCCGCCCCGCCCGCCCTCGTGCCCCTGCTCGGGCGCAAAGTCGCGGCAGCATAAAGAAGGGTGCCGGGTGTCAGGTGTCGGGTGACGGTTAAAGACAAGCTCTTCACCGGCACCCGGCACCCGGCACCCGACACCCTTTGTTACTGCGCGTTGATGAAGCCGCCGCTGCGGACCGTGTGGTCGAACTTGTATTGGTAGACGAAGAAGGGCATCGGGACGGGCCGCTCCCAGCGGACGCGCGCGGCCATGCGGCCGGCCTCGTTCTGCGCCGAGACCTCCACGTCGGCCGGCAGGCCGTGCTCGCGCGCCCCCGCCTTCAACTGCGCCTCGACCCACTCGGCCGTCTGCGCCGGCGGGTAGGCCGCCTTGTTGACGGTCTGCTGCATGAAGTCTTTGTAGAGGTAGGCGTGGTAGGCGACGGGCGCGTAGTTGTAGGCGGCGTAGCCGACGAGGGCGATGACGGCGGCGACGATCAGGAAGTTGAGACGCGCGCCGCCGCTCTCGCCGCGTCGGCGCACGGGGACGCGCGACACTTCGGGGGTTCTCATGTTGTGGTTGTCTCTCACTGGCGTGCGGGACGGGCCGCCTTCAACGAAGCGCGGCCCTGATGGATTCGACGACCGCGCGGCTCGGGACTTCCCTTCCGTCTACGATTCGCGCTCGCCCGAGGCGCTCCAGAAGCACCCACTGGACGTGGCCGCCGACCGACTTCTTGTCGCCGCTGAGCGCCCGTGCGAGCGCCGCCGCGTCAAGGTCGTTCGCGCGCGGCAGGCGGCCCGCGAGCCGCACCGCGCCGCGCAGGTATTCTAACTCCCCCTTGTCGAGCAGACCTAGCCTGACGGAGATTTCGCCGGCCGCGAGCATGCCGTAGCCGACCGCCTCGCCGTGCCGGAAACGCCTGTAGGCGGTGACGGCTTCGAGCGCGTGGCCGACGGTGTGGCCGAAGTTCAGGACGCGGCGCGAGCGCGCGTCGGTGCGCGAGACTGACTCGCGCTCGTCGCCCGCGACTATCCGCGCCTTGAAGGCGCACTGGGCGGCGATGATGGAAGCCAGCTCAGCCTCCCTCTCAAACTCCTCCGCCCGCGCCCCGCCTTCGAGAAACTTCCGCGTCCGCTCGAACAGCCTGCGGTCGCCGACCGCGCCCTGCTTGACCGCCTCGCACCATCCGGCCGTCAGCTCGCGCGCCGGCAGCGTTCTTAAAGTCCTCGTGTCAACGACGACCGCGCGCGGCTGGTGGAAGGCCCCGACGAGGTTCTTGCCGGCCGACGTGTTGACGCCCGTCTTGCCGCCGACCGAGGAATCAATCTGCGCGAGCAGCGTCGTCGGCGCCTGCACGAAAGAGACGCCGCGCAGGTAGAGCGCCGCCGCGAACCCCGCCAGGTCGCCGACGACTCCGCCGCCCAAAGCGACCACCGCGTCGCTTCTTTCCAGCTTCGATTCCGAAAGAAAAGTGAGCGCCCGCTCCGCCGTCCTCAAAGTTTTAAAACGCTCGCCCTCGCCCATCAGCCACGAAGAGACCTCGAAGCCCGCGCCGCGCAGACTCCGCACGGCCTCGCCGCCGTAGAGCCGGAAGACGCGCGCGTTCGAGACGAGCGCCGCGCGCCGCGCGCCCTGCCCCAGCCCCTCGCGCGCGAACTCGCCGAGGCGCGCGAGCAGGCCGGCGCCGACGCGCACCTCGTAACCCGCGCCCTTCAAACGCACGGGCACGCTCCGCAAGCCTTCGTCAGACGCCATCGACGCGTTCCAGCACTCCCGTCAAGTCTTCGGCCAACAACTCGAACCCCAACTCGCCGCCCCAGACGAGTCTCGCCAACTCCTCTACGGAGTGGCGCGCGGCCGTGTTCCAAACGTCAATCAACTCGTCGCCCGCCCCGCGCGAAAGATACCAGCGCCGCCCGTGCCGCCCGCGCAACTGCTCGGCGAAGCCGGCCGCGAAGAGGCGCGCGCGTAAGGAACGGGCCGCGCCGAAATCCGCGTCCGCGTCGAGCAGCCGCGTTGACGCGTCGTGTCGAAAGCCCGTCGCGGCGCGGAAGCCTGAAACGTACTCTTCGGCGAGCTGCGCCGAGCGCGCGTCCCCGGCGGCGTCGAGCGAGAGGGCGTACTTCAGCGCCGCGCACTCGCGCCGCGCCTCGTACAGCTCGACGAGCGCGACGCCGCGCACGACCTCCGCGGCCTCCGTCGCGCGCACGCCCCTGTGCGCGCCCACCCAGCCCGCGTCGCGGAAGAGCGACGAGAGAAGCAGGGCGTGCCCCTCGCCCGTCGCCCCGTCCGGGTGGTAAACGAACTCCGGGTGACGCGCGGCCTGCTCGGCGGAAGCCCACGCGAACATCTGCGCCCGCCCGCCTTCGCGGAACGCATGTCTGTAAAAAATGACGCCGCCCCGCCGCAAGTCCACCACGAGCCGCACGTCACCCGGCGGCTGCACGGCGAAGCACGCCGGCCGCGCAGACTTCCCCGCGCGCTCACCCGAGTCCACGCGCAGATTCTTCTGCGACTCGACGCGCACGCCGAGTCCGGCCAAAGTCTCTTTGTAGACGGCCGGAAAATCTCCCGCCCCGAAGTACGCGTCAAGGTGCGACGCGCGCCCGAAGAAGAACTCCTCCGCCCGCCCGTGCTCGCGTCCCGTCCCCGGCGGCAGCGCACGCGCCGACCAGCGCGCGAGCGCGGACATGAAAACCGACTCGGTCCTCTCCAAAAAGAGTTCGGCGCCCGCGGCGAGCCGCCCCACGTCCGCGCCGGTAAAACTCTCGTACAGAGCCCGCCTGCCTTCGCGGCCCACGCCGCGCGTCGCCTCCGACAAGGCTTCGAGACGCGCCGCCCGCAGGTCTTCGCACCGGCCGGACGCGTCCTCCCACCGCCGCGCAAGCTCGCGCCGCCGCGCGTCGTCCGTCTCGGAAGCGATAACGTCGGGCACGTCGGCCGCCAAAATCTTCCCGCCGCCCCACTCGACGAAGTTGGCCGCCGCGCAACGCTTCAACTCCTCCGTCACGTCGGCCGCGCGCAGCCCCGCGTGCTTCGACTCGGCCGCGCCGACGAGCGCGCGCAGGCCCGCGCGCTCAGTCCCGAACTGCTCGGGCGTCTCTTCGAGCGAGCGACGCAGGTCTTCAACCGCTTCGGCGGTCCAGAGGTCCGCGTAGCGGTCTTCGACCGCGCGCAAGTCCGGCTCGCGCGTCATCCCGGCGTGGCTGTCGTATCGCTGCCGCTCGGCGGCGGAGTGGTAGGCGGAGTAGTCGCGGCGGTAGTCGCTCGGGTGCATCTTCGGAGGCTTGGGTCGGGGCGGATTGTAGCACGAAGACGGGGGCCGGGCGGCGGGGGAGGCGTTCGGAAGGTGTTAAGAAGTAGACATAAAAGAACGGGCGCGGCAAACTTGGGGAATGCCGCGCCCGTTCTAAGTCGTGGTCACTGTCCTCACCCCAGCAACCACTGAGACGGAGGATCCACCAACCGTCTCTCTTGCCCCACAATATACTTGGCAAGGCTTGTGCCACTCAGGCGAGACTTCGACGCGCTTCAAAGTTGCCGATTTTAAAGCAATTTTTGAGGCATTCGGGAAGGCCGCGCGGCGGGTCGAGGGCGGGCCGTGTAAGACTTACACCCGAAGCCGCGTAAAATTTTCTCGGGCTGGTAAATTCAGACTCACCCGAGCGCGTCGCGGATGACGGCCGCCAAGCCTTCGGCGAGCCTTTCGACCTCCGTCTGGTCGGCCCCTTCAATCATGACGCGCGCGAGGGGCTCGGTGCCCGAGTAGCGTAGCAGGAGCCGGCCGCGCTCGCCAAGCCGCGCTCGCGTCTCGCGCTCGGCGCGCGCAATCTCGGGGACTTCCCCGAACGGGAGCTTTTCGCGGACGGGAACGTTTACCAACTTCTGCGGGTAGCGCGTGAAGCCCTCGGTCAACTCGTGAAGGGGGAGCCCGGTCGCCTTCACCACGCGGAGGAGGCCGAGGGCGGTAATCATGCCGTCGCCCGCGAGGCTCGTGCGGGGGAAGATGATGTGGCCCGACTGCTCGCCGCCGACGGAGGCGCCCGTGCGCAGCAGTCCTTCGAGGACGTACTTGTCGCCCACGTTCGCTCGCAACAGCTCGATGCCGCGCGAGCGCAGCGCCAGCTCAAGCCCGAGGTTGCTCATCACGGTCGCCACGACGCGGTCGCCCGCAAGCTCGCCGCGGTCCTGCATCCACTTCGCCAGCACCCAGAGGGTGGCGTCGCCGTCAACATACTGGCCGCGGGCGTCCACGTAGAGCGAGCGGTCGGCGTCGCCGTCGAAGGCGACGCCGAGGTGGGCGCCGACTTCGAGCACGCGGCCCTGTAAGCCTTCGATGTGGAGAGAGCCGCAGTCGCGGTTGATGTTGCGGCCGTCGGGCGCGTCGTTGATGGCGATTACGTCGGCGCCGAGGCGCGAGAGGAGCGCGGGCGCGAGTTCGTGGGCGGCGCCGTTGGCGCAGTCGAGCACGACGCGCAGGCCCGCGAGATTCAGCCCCGCGCCGACTTCGGCGGCGAGGTAGTCGAGGTAGCGAGCCCGGAGCGCGGCAGCCGCGCGCGCGTCTTCTTCTTGCGAGGAAGGCTGTGGAGCATGTGCGGCGGCGCGGGCGGCGTGGATGTCGGCTTCTATCAGGCGCTCGGTCTCGTCGTCGAGCTTGCGGCCGTCGGGCGAGAAAATCTTGATGCCGTTGTCGTGGTAGGGATTGTGCGAGGCGCTGACGACGACCCCGGCGTCGGCCGGCAGGACGCGCGCGAGGTAGGCGACGCCCGGCGTCGTGATGACACCCGCCGACTCGGCCGTGGCGCCTGCCGCGCGCGCGCCTTCGAGGAAGGCGGCTTCTATCCAGCCGCCGCTCTCGCGCGTGTCGCGGCCCGTGACGACGCGCGGCGCGCGGCCGAGTCTTTCAGAAAGGTGGCGGGCCAGCGAGCGCCCCGCCTCGCGCACGGCCGCTTCGTCCAGAGGGAAGCGGCCCGCCTCGCCGCGCATGCCGTCGGTGCCGAAGAGTTTTTTCATCAATGGTTATCGGTTAATCGTGAAGTTGGACGGAGTGGTGGAAACGAGTTCGACGCGGCCGGCGGCCGAGGGCGGGAGGGAGAGACGGGGGGTGGTCTGTCCGTCCTCGCCGACTTCGACGACGATTTTAAGGTCCTCGGGCTTCAAGGATTCGACGACGGAGCGCGGGCCGCGCAGGGTGACGGCGGCCGTCTGCGGCGCGGCCTGCCCGCCCGCGGCCGAGCGGACGCCGACGTTCGTCAGGCGGCGCTCGGTTGACTGCTCGGCTATCTCGACGCGGACGGCGACGGCCGCTTCGAGCGGCACGACCTTCTGGTCGGGGATGTCCACGGCCGCCTGCGGCAAGGTCAGGCTCTCGCGCTGGCCTTGGAGCGAGATGGTCTCGGTGTAGACTTTCTGTATCGAGCGGACGTGGCTCTCGGGGCCGCGCACGCGAACGGTCTGCGGCTGGACCTGCACGCCGCCGCGCTCGAACCCTTCGGGCGGGTCGCCCTCGAAGCGGGCCTCGACGGGCACGTCCAGCTCGACGACCTCCTCCAGCCGGAGCGCGACGCTGCGCGGCGAGATGTCAACGATGCGGACGCCCTCGGGCAGCTCCATCGTGACGTTCCGGTCGGTGAGGCGGACGACGCGGTCGCCGGCCTTGAGCTGCGCGGCGTCAACGCGGGCGACGAGGTTGCGGGCGTTAATCTCGTCGAGCCTCGCCTGACTGCCTTCGAGCCTCACGTCAACCTCCTTGACGGGGTCGTTGCCGACCTCGACGTTGTCGGCCAGGCGGAAGTCGAGCTGCACGCCGCGCAGGCGGACGGTCGAGGGCGTGCGCTGCGCGGTGACGGCGTACCAGAGGCCGAGCGTGATGGCGGCCGACAGCAGCAGCAGGCCCCAGTCCTCGAAGACGAGGTCGTGCAGCCAGCGCCCGGCCAACTGCCGCGCGTCGCCGCCCCTCCCCTTTGTGAACTGGAAAGCCATCCGCCCGTTACTCACTTATCTCAAGCCTCTGCCCCCGCACCTCGGACTTGGCCGGCGCCTCGGCCTCGGCCTCCGGGGTGTCGGCGGTCTCGGCGCGGGCCGAGGAGGGTTCGAGGGCTTCGAGGATGTGGGAGCGCAGGCGCGTGCCGTCGAGGCCGCGGCGGATGCGCCCGCCCTGCACGAAGGAGATGAGGCCGGTCTCCTCGCTGACGACGACGGCGACGGCGTCCGTGTCCTCGGTGATGCCGATGGCGGCGCGGTGGCGCGTGCCGAGGTCTTTCGAGAGCAGGGGGTTTAAGGTCAGCGGCAGGAAGCAGGCGGCGGCGGCGACGCGGTGGCCGCGGACGACGACGGCGCCGTCGTGCAGGGGCGTCGTCGGGTTGAAGATGGTGACGATGAGGTCGTAGGACAGCTCGGCGTCCATGCGGACGCCGCCCTCGATGACGTTGCGGAGGTTGGCGGAGCGTTCGATGACGATGAGCGCGCCCGTCTTCGTCGAGGCGAGCGTCGTGGCGGCGAGCACGATTTCGTCGTAGGCGCCCTCGCCGAACTGCCCGCGGTGGCGCAGCATGAAGGGCATCCGCACCCGGTTGCCGAAGGTGACGAGCGCCTGCCGCAGCTCGTTCTGGAAGAGGACGATGACGGCGAAGCCGATGTAGAGCGGGGCGAAGCCGAGGATGAAGCTTAAGGTGGCGAGGTCGTACCTTAAGGCGACCCAGTAGAGGAGCGCGATGGCGGCCAGTCCAGCGGCCATCGGGGCGGCGCGCGTGCCGCGGATGAGCTTCAGCAGGCCGTAGACGAGCAGGAAGACCAGCACCACGTCAACGATGTTTCGCGGCTGGCGCAGGCCCTCCAAAAAGTGTCTGAGCGGCGGCTGTAGCATCTCTCTGAGTCCTTGGCCCGTAACACCCTTCTCCCGTCAACAGGATGTTCGGCCAGGGGTAGCATCTCGAAGGGGCGTCCTCTGCGAATCTTGAATCTGAACTCCGACGGCCGAGGTGGTGGCCGGGGCGGCGGATACAGTGCGGGCCGGCCTGCAAGGGCACTTTCCGCCGTCCGCATGTACACGCATCCGCGCCGATTATGCTGTAAAGAGCGGCGCGAATCAACGCGCGCCCGCGCATTCGCTGTTGCCGCCCACGCCGGGGCTCTGCGATACTCGCGCCCTCGCGCCGGGAGGTGTCCATGAACAACAACTCGCAGCTAACTTTCACGGGCCGCATCAGGAGCATTAAGTGTGCGTGCGCGGGCGTGCGCGTGATGGTCGAGTCGCAGCACAACGCGTGGATTCACGCCGTCGTGACGGCGGCGGTCGTGGCGGCCGGGCTCCACTTCGGGCTGACGCGGTCCGAGTGGTGTTGGATAATTTTGGCGACCATCTCGGTCTGGACGGCCGAGGCGCTGAACACCGCCTTCGAGTTCTTGACCGACGTGGCCTCGCCCGAGTTCCACCCGCTCGCCACCAAGGCCAAGGACGTGGCGGCGGGCGCCGTGCTGATAACGGCGGCGGGCGCCGTCCTCATCGGCCTCCTCGTCCTCGGGCCTTACGCTTACGCGCTGGCGGAGGGTTGGCGCTAGCGGTTCTGTTTGGAGTTGACGCGGCGTTTGAGGCGGCCGCGGAGGAGGAAGCCGACGAGTTCGCCCGCGCCGTTGACGACGGCGAGGGCGCCGGCCCCGTTCTGATTCATCAGGCGTTCGGCGCGGGCGAGCGGCGTCTGCGGGTCCACGAACAACTCGGGCGAGACGGGGCGCATGACCTCGCTGACGCGCGTCCGGGGCCAGCGTTCGCGCGGCAGCTCCTTCAAATCTTTCAGCGTGAGGATGCCGTGCAGGCTGCCCCCTCGGGCGACGGCGACGGCCTCCTGCCGGTGGGCGGGCAGGAAGTTGTCTATGAAGTGGCTGACGAGCGTGTCGGGCTCTATCGAGAGGGGCGCGGCCATCGCGTCGGCGGCGGTGCGGAGGTTCTTGCCCTTGCGCCCGCGCATCACGGCGCGCGCCGCGTCGAAGAGGAAGAAGCCGACGAGCGCCAGCCAGAGGCCCATGAAGGCGTCGCCCCAGACGAGGTAGAAGTAGGCGCCGAAGACGACGAGCGCCCCGCCGATGAGCTGGCCGCCGAGGCTTGAGACGCGCGTCGCGTCGTCGAGCTGGCCCGAACGCTTCCACAGCATGGCCCGCAGCACGCGACCGCCGTCCAAGGGGTAGCCGGGCAGGAGGTTCGAGGCGGCGATGACGAAGTTCCAGAAGCCGATGATGGAGAGGGCGGCGGCGACGGTGCGCAGGCCCGCGAGCGAGCAGAGGTAGAAGCCGACGAGCGCGAAGACGCCGATGAGGAAGCTGGCGCTCGGGCCGGCGATGGCGATGCGGAACTCCTCGCGCGGGTTCTCCGGCTCGCGGCTGAGGCGCGTCAGGCCGCCGAACGGGTGGAGGACAATCTCGGTGCTCGCGATGCCTTCGGCGCGGGCGAGCAGCGCGTGCGAAAGCTCGTGGCCGAAGATGGAGAGGAAGAGTCCGAGCGTGGTGACTATCCCGGCGAGCCACGCACTCGCGGCGTCGAGGCGCACGCGCTGCGTCTTGATGGTCCCCTGCTCGAAGCTCTCGGCGATGACCCACGCCGAGAGCGCGAAGACGACGAACCAGCGGTAGTCGATGCGCACGGGGATGCCCGAGACGCGAGCCACCTGTATCTGGCGTCGGAAGAACTTGAGAGGGTTCATCACTACGTTTCGAAGGCCCCGGCGTCGAGCAGGGCCGACTGGTCGTTGCGGGCGACGCGGCGCAGCAGGAGCGGCTCGTCGAAGAGTTGGGAGAGGCCGCGGACGATGGCGAGCCGCGGCTCGTCGGGGATGGTGGTGCGGAGGTTCGTCTCGCGCTGTAAGAATTCGGCCATGCCGTCGAAGAGCGCGCCGCCGCCGGTCAGGATGAGGCCGCGGTCGTAGAGGTCCGAGGCGACTTCGGGCTGGAGCTCGCCGAGCGCGCGGTTGACGATGCGCGAGAGGCGCTGGACGACGCCCGAGGCCGCGATGCACACCTCCTCGCTCGTCACCTCGACGGCGCGCGGCGCGCCCGTCTGCACGTCGCGGCCCTTGACCGTCATGCGCACCGAGGGGTCGCGCGGCTCGATGGCCGAGCCCAGCTTTATCTTCAGAGACTCGGCCGTCGGCCGCCCGATGAGCAGGCCGTGGTGGCGGCGCAGGCGGTCCACGACCGCGTCGTCGATGTCGAGGCTCCCGACCCTTTCGGCCTGCGCGTAGACGATGAGTCCGCCCGCGACGACCGCCACGTTCGTCGTCCCGCCGCCGATGTCAACGACCGCCGAAGCCTTCACGTCGTCAATGGAGACGCCCGCGCCGATGGCCGCCGCCAAACCCTCCTCGACCATGTAGACGCGGCCGATGTGCGCCTGCTCGGCGGCCGACAACAGCGCCCGCTGCTCGACCTGCGTGATGCCGGACAGCACGCTCATGACGGCGCGGCGGCTGAAGTGGGAGAAGCCGCTGCGGGCCTTGCGGACGAAGTGTTCGAGGAGGGCTTGCGTGCGCTCGAAGTCGGCGACGACGCCGTCCACGAGCGGGGCGACGAGCGTCACGTCGCGGGCCTCGCGGCCCTGCATGTCGTGGGCTTCGCGCCCGTAGGCGACGATGTCGCCCGTCACCTTGTTGACGGCGACGACGGCCGGCTCGTTGACGACCAGGCCCCGGCCGCGCACGGCGATGATGATGGAGGTCGAGCCGAGGTCAATCGCCATCGAGTCGGAGACCAAATCGCGCAGCCCCGAGAAGGTCATCAGCGAGCGCGTCTTGCGCATGAACGATTCAGAGGACATAGGAGAAGTAGTCGGTAGTCGGTAGTCGGTAGAAAAACTTTCTCGGCCGAGTAGTCGGGGTGCCAGCGTCAGCAATCTCGAAGCGGAGCATGCTGTCTACTGACTACTAGCTGCTGACTACTGCCTCCGCGTTCCAGTCCACTTCGTAAATCGGGACGGGCTGCACGCGGTTCTTGACGGTGATGGGCGGCCGCGGGCGGAACTTGCAGTTGGCGCCGCGCGCGGCCTCGAAGGCGGCCTCGCTCAGAAGTATCTGGCCGGGGCCGGCGTTCTGCTCCAGCCGGGCCGCGAGGTTGACGGTGTCGCCGATGGCCGTGTACTCCGAACGCTTCTCGGAGCCGATGTAGCCGACCGTGGCGACGCCCGTGTGCAGGCCGATGCCGATGCTGATTTCGGCGATGCCGTCGTCGCGCAACCGCTGGTTGATGGGCTCCATGCGGCGCTGCATCTCGGCGGCGGCGCCGACGGCGTTGCAGGCGTCCTGCGGTGTGGCGGTCGGCGCGCCGAAGAGGGCCATGAGGCCGTCGCCGAGGTACTTGTCGAGCGTGCCGCCGTGGGAGAAGATGACCTCCGTCATGGCCGTGAAGTAGTGGTTCAGGAGTTGGACGATGCGCTCGGGCGGCGCCTGCTCGGACAGTCGCGTAAAGCCGCGGATGTCGGCGAAGAGGACCGTGACGGTCTGGTTCTTGCCGCCGAGCTTGAAGGAGTCGGGGTCGCGCAGGATTTGCTGGACGACGTACTCGGGCATGAAGCGGCTGTAGTTGGCGCGGGCCACCTCCTCGCGCGCGAGGCGCTCGTGGGCGCGCGCGTTCTCGACCGCGACGGCCGTCTGCGCGGCGACGGCCGTCACCAGCTCAAGGTCGTCTCTAGTGAAGGCGGTCAAAGGTTCCAAGCGGTCGGCGTAGAGCGCGCCGTGGACGGCCGTTTCGGCGATGAGCGGCGCGCAGATGGTCGAATGGACGCCCGCGGCGACGATGGAGTGGACGCCCGCGAACTCCTGGTCGGCGGCCACGTCCTGCGAGAGCAGCGCCTGCCGCTCGCGCATCACCTTGCGCGTGATGGTGCGGCCGATGGCCTGGCGGCGCCCCTGGGCCTCGCGCCGCTCGTCGCGGACGCGCATGGCGACGACCTTCAACTCTTCGCTGCCGTCGGAGGCGCCGTCGCCGCTGCCGTCGGTGAGGAGCGCGACGACGCGGTCGGCCGGCGTGGCGCTGAAGATGACCTCGCACGCCTTGTCGAAAATCGGGCCGAGCTCGAAGACGGAGCCGAGCGTCTTGGTCATGTCGTAGAGCAGGGCGAGAATCTTGGCCTTGCGGCGCAGCTCGTCCAGCTCGGCGCTCGGCGCGACCGTGGGCGTCCGCTGCGAGAGCAGGCGGATCACGTCCTGCGCCGAGGCGAGGAGCTGCGTGTTGCCGAGCGGGCGGTCCTCGAAGCGCGTCTCCTGCTCGGCCTTGCGCTCGTCCGAGAGGTCGAAGTCGAGCTGGCTGGCGCCGATGGTGACGCGGTCGGCGTCGCGCAGTTGGTGCTCGCGGCGCTGCTCGCCGCCGACGAAGACGTGGTTGGCCGAGAGCTTGCCGTCGACGCTCCCGTCGAAGATGAAGTAGGCGCCGTCGCGGAAGCGGACGTGCGCGTGGTGGCGCGAGGCGCGGGGGTCGTTGAGGACGACCGCGTTGTCGGGCGCGCGCCCGATGGTGCACACGTCGCGCGGCCCGAGCGCGAATTTCCACTTGCGCCCGCTGGCGTCCGTGATGTGCAGAAGAGCCATATCTGAACCTTACTATAAGGGAGCGTCGCCCGTGGATTCTACATTTAAATCTCGACGCCCGGCAACGGAGACTCGCCCGGAGAGGGCGGCCGCTTTATTAACACCGCCGTAACTTCTCGTTCGGCGAATTGTGATATAGGGTTCATCACGCGAGGACCGATGTTGTCTTCACTCCGAAGGGCACACAGAAAGGGACCATCCATGCTCCACTCGACGAGGCGCGCGGCGGCCGCCTGCGCGCTCCTGCTCGCGCTCGCTTCGGCGGCGGGCGCGCAAACCGCCGCACAGAACGGCGGCGCCAAAGAGGCCCCCGCGCCGCCGACCGTGTCGGGCAACCTGCTCGGGCTCGACGACGTGCAGCGCCAACTGCGCGAGCAGCGCGAGGAGATAGACGCTCTGCGCGCCGCGCTCAGGGAGCAGGCGCGTCTGCTCGAAGAACTGCGCTCGCGCGTCGAGCGCGGCGAAGCGGGGACGGCCGCGCCCGCCTCCCGCCCCGCCGTCGTCGCCGACGCCTCCTACACGCCGGCCGCCGCGACCCGGCCGGCCGCCGAGTCCGCTTCGGGCGCGCAGCTCCCGAGGAATCAGGAGGCGCCGCCGAAGCAACCGACCACGCCCGCCATCACCTTCAGCGGCGACATACGCTTCCGCTACGAGGCCATCGGCGGCCAGCAGAACGCGCTCGCCACGTCCGGCAACCCGTCGGAGCTTGGCAACCCGCTCTCGACGCGCAACCGCCTCCGCCTGAGAGCGCGCCTCGCCGCCCGCGGCAAAATCGGCGACGAGTTCGAGTGGGGACTCCGGCTCGCCACGGGCATGCAGCCCGACCTCAACTCCACCAACCAGACCTTGACCGACTTCTTCTCGCGCAAAACCTTCGCGCTCGACCAGGCTTTCGTCACCTGGAAGCCGAAAGCGATACCCGGCCTCCAAATTCAGGGCGGCAAGTTCGAGACGCCGTGGTGGAAGACGGAGATGACGTGGGACAACGACAACTCGCCCGAGGGCCTGAACGAGCGTTACACCTTCACGCCGAAGAAGTCGGCCGTCAAGGAGCTTTCTTTCCTCGCGTGGCAGGCGCCGATGCTCGAACGCAACGCCGCCTTCGTCCTCGGCAGCGACGGCCTCGTTGACCTCTCGGCCTCGGGGCGCGCGGGGCGCGACCTCGCGCTCTACGGCGGCCAGCTTCGCACGAGCGTCGAGCCCTCGAAGTCGTGGGCGCTCAGGCTCGCCGTCACGGACAATTACTTCTCGGGGACGCAGTTCATCACTCCCGTCCAGTTCTTCGGCCCGAACATGACGTTCCCCGTCGCCGTCACGATTCCCGCCTCGGGCGCGACGCCCGCGCGCACCGTCTCGACGACCGTTTCGATCTCGCGCGAGTTCCTCGTCAACGGCAACTCCAACCTCGGCCTCTCGACGGCGACCAACAACGCCGTCAACCGCGACGGGCGGCTCTCCTCCGGCTTCAACCTCGTGGACCTCTACGCGCAGCTCGACTTCAACCGCCGGAGCCGCCGCTGGCCCGCGCTCTTCCTCTTCAACTTCGTCAAGAACACGCAGGCGCACGACGTGGTGACGGCCGGCCCGGCCGGCGCCGACCTGCTCCTCTCGAACGACGAGGACACGGGCTACTGGGCCGAGTTCCAATTGGGTAAAGACGTGCTGCGCCTGCCCGTGGACCGCATCGCGCGCGGCGACTTCGTCTTCAACTACACGCTGCTGCGCGTCGAGAAGGACGCCGTGCTGACGCCCTTCAACTTCAGCGACATCGGCCAGCAGACCGACGTGCGCGTTCACCGCTTCATCGCGGCCTACGCCGTTGACCCGCGCGTCTCGCTCTCGATTACCGGGTTCGTGACGCAACGCCTGCACGGCCTGCTCGGCCCCTTCGCCCTCACCCCGACCGGCTCGCTCAACCGCAACCTGACGCGCCTCCAGCTCGACACCATCTTCCGCTTCTAGCGGTTTAGACACGGAGGGCGCGGAGAAAAGGAATGTTCTTTCTCCGCGCCCTCCGTGTTGAAAACTCCTCGTGCCTTACTTCTTCTCCTTCTCGTCGTCGGCCGCCATCCATGACGTGAGCGAGGTCAGCTCGCGGTCGTTCACCTTGCGGCCGAGCGTGCGCTCCATCCTCCTTTTGTAGACGACCTTGTGGATGAACAGGAACAGTGAGACGAGCGCCATGAATATCAGAAGGTAGAGAAGCATGTCGGACTTTCCTCCGTGAGAATGGTTTGAAATCCACTAGGGACGGCGAAGGACTCTAGCACCGGCCGCCCCGAGAAACTAGGCCCCGCGGCCCGCCCGGCTTATACTTCGCGGCGACCGGCCCCGGACGGCGACCTTCTTTCGGAAAGAAAGCTCACGCCCATGTCGAGAAAGATGTTCGTCCTCATCCTCCTTCTCGCCTCCGCGCCCCCTTGCGCCGCGCAGTCGGAGAAGTCCGACTCGGAGTCGGCCGCCATCTTGATGCAGAGGGCCGCGCTCGTCTCGGACCTGCGCGCGCTCGAAGCCGACGCGAAGGACTTGCTCAAGCCCTTGGACGCCGCCGCGGCGAAGGCCGAGATAGCCGCCGCCGCTTGGACGCTCGACCGCGAATGGGCCAAGGGGCTGCTGCGCGACGCCCTTGAGCTTTCCTTCCCCGACAAGGTTGACCGCCTCAAGACGCGCGCCCGCAAGATGGGCGACCCGCTCCAGCCGCCGACGCCCGAGGACATGGCCCGCGGCATCGTGCGCAGCCGCATCATGAGCGTCGCCTCGCCCGACCGCGAGTTCTCCCTTGAGCTGGCCGGAGTGACGGCACGCGAGCTGGGCGGCGAGCAGGAGGTGATGCAGTACACCCGCTTAGCCGCCGACGCCGTCCGCGAAGGCCAGCTCGAAGAGGCCGGCGGCTACATCATGAAGGGCGCCGACGCCGACCCGACCTTCATCAACACCGGCATCGCCATCACGGGCATGGCCGAGCGCGACCGCGCCGCGGCCGACCGCCTCCTCGTCCAGTACATCGCGCGCCTGCGCGCCCTCCCGCCCGCCTCCTTCGCCGTAGGGGGCGGCCTCATCCGCACGACCCTCGCGCTCCGCTCCGCCCTGCTCCCCGACAGGTTCAACTACTTCCGCGGCGCGGGCGCCCCGACCGCCCCGCCCGCCGGCCGCGAAGCCTTCCGCGCCTACTTCTCCTTCGTCTTCGACCTCTACACCGCGCTCGAACGCGAGAAGCCCGGCAGCACCTTCCCCGGCGCGCAGATGGAGTTGACGACGATGTGGAAGGAGCTTGCGCGCCACGCCCCCGAGATGCTCGGCCCCTTCCAGCAGCTCGAAGCCGCGAGCCGTCGCCCCGGCACGCCCCCGCCCTCTCTGCCCCCGCCCGACCCGGAAGACTCTTCCCGCCGCCGCCACGAAGAGCAGGTCAGGCTCGCGCTCAAGACCAAGGACCAGGCCAACCTCGACTTCCTCGTCGGCCGCTCGCTCTCGCGCAAGGAGTTCGACGACGCGCGCAAGCTGGTTGACATCATGGAGGACCGCGACCGCCGCGCGCGCCTCGCCGAAGAGGTTGACTGCGCCGAAGCGGTCGCGCTCGCCGCGGCCGGCGACACGGCCCACGCCGAGAAGCTGGCCCGACAGCTCACGAGCCCGAACACCATCCTCCGCGCCTTCCCGCCGCTCGTCCGCCGCCTCGCCGCGGTCAAGGAGACTTCGTCGGCCTCGCTGCTCGCGCTCGAAGGCGTCCGCCGCCTCGCGCAGTCGGCTGAGTCGGGTGCGGGCGACCAGACCTACATCCCGGCCCCGCTCGCGCAGGTCGCAGGCTCCATACGGCTCTTTAAACAGTCGCGGGCGCTGCTGGCGATGAGCGAGCTGACGCTGGCCGTCCTGCCGGCCGACGGGCAGACGGCGTTCGACGCTTTGGACGAGCTGGTGAGAGTCGCCAACAAGGCTCCCATAACATCAGAAAGCGGCAACCCGAACTTCAACCCGGAAGTCTTCGCCAGGCTCGCGCGCGCCGACTCGGGCCGCGCCCGCGCCGCCGCCTCGCGCCTCGAAGACCGCCTCCAGAGAATCGCCGCCGCGGCTTCCGTCCTCCGCGCCGAGGCGCAGTCGCTCGACGAGCGCGCGAAGGCCCTCAAGCCCGCGGCCGAGCAGAATCCGAAGCCCTGAACGGCGGCGGCCGTTGCAATTTCGACAAAAAAACCGGCCCATTTCTCGGCGCTAATCCCAAACCTTGACCGGAAGCGGGGTGCTTGTTACACTTTCGTTAGAATTCAGGAACGAGGCGCGCTGCGACGCCGCGAGCCCACACAGGGACCCTCAACCCGACCGTGATAGCGCAGCCCGCTTTAGAAGTAAAACAGGAGGTGTGAGGTGGGTTTTAAAGTCGGCCAGAAAGTCGTTTACCCCAACCATGGCATCGGAACGATAGAGCAGATTGAGAAGAAGCAGATCGGGGCGTCAGTTCTCCCGTTCTACACGCTCCGGCTCGCGGCGACCAACTCGGTCGTCCTCGTCCCCGTCGCCAACGCCGATGAAGTCGGCCTCCGTTCCCCCATCTCGGCCGGCGAGTGCGAAATGCTCCTGAAGCACCTCTCGGACGATTTCACGGGCGCCGCCAGCGACTGGAAAGACCGCTTCAAGGATTTCACCGAGAAGATGCGCACGGGCGACATCTTCGAGGTCGCCGAGGTCCTGAAGAACCTGACCTACCTCAACCACTCGAAGCCGCTCTCGTTCCGCGAGCAGCGGATGCTTGAGCGGGCGCGCTACCTCGTCGTCTCCGAACTCGCCGCCGTCTGCCGCCAGCCCGAGTGCAACGTCGAGCCCCGCGTCACGGAGGCGCTGGCCCGCGCCTGCGCCCGCCACGAGCGGCGCCCGGTGCGCGCGCGCGTCGCCGCCGGCGCCGCCGCCGGCCACTAAGCCGACAACCGAACCCCCAAACGCCCCGCGCGAGAGGACAACTCCCCGTCCTTCACGGTGAGCCTGTCCCTCCGCGCCCCCCGCCCGAAATAAGAGAAAGGCTCCGGCAGAGTTGCCGGAGCCTTTTCATTTCGTCGGCGGGCCGCCCGCGGCTACCAGATGCGGCAGCGTTCCTTCTCGGGGCGGACCATCGGGTCGCCGGCCTTGCACTGGAAGGCGGCGGCGAACTCGGGCATGTTCGAGAGCGGGCCGTTGACGCGGAAGCGCGAGATGGGGTGCGGGTCGGAGGCCACGATGAGGCGCTGAAACTCGGGCGTGAACTTCGAGGCCCAGACCTGCGCCCAGCCGAGGAAGAACCGCTGCTCGGGCGTGAAGCCCTCGACGGCCGGCGGCTTGGGCTTGCCTTCGAGAGACTTCTGGAAGGCGGCGTAGGCGACGGTCAGGCCGCCGAGGTCGGCGATGGACTCGCCCGAGACGAGCTTGCCCGTCATCCTCAGGCCGGGCTCGACTTCGTAGGCGCCGAACTGGTTGACGATGCACTCGGAGCGCGCCTCGAAGTTCTTCAGGTCGGCGTCGGTCCACCAGTTCTTGAGGTTCCCTTGCAGGTCGAACTTCGCGCCCTGGTCGTCGAAGCCGTGCGTAATCTCGTGGCCGATGACGGCCCCGATGGCCCCGTAGTTGAGGGCGTCGTCGGCGTCGGGGTTGAAGAAGGGCGCCTGGAGGATGCCGGCCGGGAAGACGATCTCGTTCATCAGCCAGTTGTTGTAGGCGTTGACGGTGGGCGGCGACATGCCCCACTCGGCGCGGTCCACCGGCTTGTTGATCTTGTTCAGGTCGCGGCGCACCTCGAAGGCGGCGGCGCGCATCACGTTCTGCGCGTAGGAGTCGCGGCTCTGTTCGAGCGGCGAGTAGTCGATCCACTTGTCGGGGTAGCCGATTTTCTGCTGGAAGGCGTTGAGTTTCGCCAGGGCCTGCTTGCGCGTGTCGTCGCCCATCCAGTCGAGTCTGGTCAGCCGCTCGCGGAAGGCGACGATGAGGTTGTTGACCATCTCCTGCATGCGCTTCTTCGACTCGGGCTTGAAGGCGCGGGCGACGTAAGCCTGGCCGAGCGCCTCGCCGAGCTGGGCGTCGGCCGAGGCCGTGCAGCGGCGCCAGCGCGGGTACTGCTCCTTGCGGCCCGACAGCACGCGGCCGTTGAACTCGAACGCCTCGTCCTCGAACTTCGACGAGAGGTTCGGCGCGGCGGCGCTCACCAGGTGCCAGCGCAGGTAGGTCTTCCAGTCGGCGAGCGGGACTTCCGTAAGCATCTTGTCCAGCGCCCGGTAGAACTCGGGGTGGCCGACGTTGATTTCGAGGTCGGGCGAGAGGCCGAGCGCGCGGAAGTAGTCGGCCCAGTTGAGGTTGGCCGTCAGCTCCTTGAGCTGCGCGGGCCCCATCTTGTTGTACTGCTTCGAGAGGTCGCGCAGCTCGACGGGGTTGCGCGAGTTCTGCGCGAGCCGCGTCTGGATGGAGAGCACGGTCTGCGCGTTCTTGCCCGCGCGGTCCGGGTCGTCGCCGAGGAGCTGGAACATGCGCTTCATGTGCTCGACGAACTTGGCGCGCAGCTCGACCGACTTCTCGTCGGTCTTCGTGTAGTACTCGTTGGTCGGAAGCGAGAGGCCGCCCTGCCCGGCGAAGCCGATGTTGAGCGAGCTGTTCTTGAGGTCGGGCAGCGCGCCGAAGCTGAAGAGGGCGGGCACGCCCATCGAGTGGAAGCGCGCCACTTCGGCTTGCAGGCCGCGCACGTCCTTGACGGCCTCGATGCGGACCAGCTCGTCCTGAATCGGCTTGAAGCCCTCGGCCTCGCGCTTGGCCTCGTCCATGCAGGAGGCGTAGTAGTCGCCGACCTTCTGGTCGATGGTGCCGCGCTTGGCCGCGGTGTTCTTGGCGGCCTCTTCGAGAATCTCGTGCAGCGTCTTGCGGTTGTTCTCGGCGAGGATGATGAAGCTGCCCCACATGGGGAAGGCCGCCGGGATTTCGGTCGCCTTCAGCCAGCCGCCGTTGGCGAACTGGTAGAAGTCGGTGCAGGCGGCGGCCGTCTCGTCCATGCGCGACTTCTCGAAGCCGCGGCCCTTGCCGGCGCCCGGCCCTTGCGCCAGCGCGCCGAGCGAGACGGCGCACGCCGCCGCCAGCGCGCACGCGGCGCGGAAGTTAAAGAAACGCATACCTGGAAACTCCTTCTTGTTCGGTTTCGGAATAGGAAAATTATACCGCCGGGCTCAGCCCGCGGCCCAGCCGAGCCCGTCGGGCGCCTTGCCCGTCTCGACGCTCCCGGCCACGGTCATGTCTTCGAGGTTGACGGCCGTCACCTTGCCCGCCGCCATCGAGGCGACGTAGGCGCGGCGCGAGTCGGGCGAGACGATGACGCCGACTGCCGCTTCGCCCACCTGAAACCGCTTCAGCTCCTTGCGCGTCGCGGCGTCGAAGACGGCCAGCTCGCCCGTCGTCGGGCTGGATATGAGCGCGTACTTGCCGTCGGGCGTGAACTTGATGCGGATGGGCATCCCGCCGGCCTTGAAGGTCTCCTTGACCTTGTTCGTCTCGGTGTCGATGACGGAGACGCCGCCGTCGTCGTTGTGCCCGACCCACAGCTCGCGGCCGTCGGGCGAAACGTCCAGGCCCTCGGGCTTCGGTCCGACGGCGACGTGCGTGACGCGCGGCGGCGGGCCGGGCTGCTCCTGCTTGTCGAGCTCGATGACGGAGGCCGTGTTCGAGAGGATGTTGGCCGTGTAGACGACGGGCCGCTTCGGGTGCATGACGAGCATGTGCGTGACGACCTGCCCGGTGCCGACGACGAGGTCAACCTTGTCGGCCGCGGGGTCGTAGCGGACGACGGCGCGCGAAAGCTCGGAGGTGAAGTAGATTTTGCCGCCCCTCTCGGCCAGCCCGTGCGGGCGGAGGAAGGGGCCGAGGTCAACGCGCTTCGTCTCCTTGCGCGCGGCGAGGTCGATGACGGAGATGCTGTTGCCCGGCTGCTGCGCGCCGTAGTTGGCGACGTAGGCGGTCTTGCCGTCCTGCGAGACGACGACCTCGTGCGGGCCGTCGCCGGTAGGCACCCGGCCGACGACTTTCATCGTCGAGGGGTCAACGAGGGCCAGCGTGTTCTCGGCCTTGTTGAGAACGAGCAGCAGCGCACTCGTCGTCTTCGCCTGCTGCGCGGCGAGAGTCAGGGCGAGGGCGGCGGCGAAGAGAAGCCCGCCCGCCGCCTGCTTAAGACGTGTCTTCGGCATCATTTTTTCTCCGCGTTACGGGGGTTGTAGAAGGACGGGCCGTCAGACGGCAGGGGACTTTCCGTTTCGGGCCTGCGGGCTAATACGGGGAAGGGCGTCTTGCGGTTTCAAAGCGGGTGCCGGGTGCCGGGTGTCGGGTAAAAGCAACTTGTCTTCCCCGGCACCCGTCACCCGGCACCCGGCACCCGTTTTTATTTGCCGTGAAGCTTCTTCCACGCTTCGAGGTAGCGGGCGGCCTTGGGGTTCTGTTCGTTCCAGCGGGGCGGCTGGGGGGCGTCGGCGAGGTTGACGACGGCGAGGGCGACGGCGCGGACGACGCGCTCCATGTTGGCGTAGTCGAGCTTCTGCCACTCGTCGCCCGCCTTGTGGTAGTCGGGGTAGAGGTAGCCGACGCTGACGGTGTGCGCGGGGACTCCGGCGTCGGCGAGCGACTGGTTGTCGCTGCGGTTGAAGAAGGCGTCGCTGTTGGTCGGGTGCTTGTAGACCCTGACGCCGGTCGCCTCGCCGGCCTTCGTGAGCAGCGCGCCCACGTCCGAGTAGTCGAAGCCGGTCATGGCGAGCGTGCCGGCGTGCGGCCCCTCTTCGCCGTCGGTGCGCCCGATGACTTCGAGGTTCAGTTGCGCCACGGTGCGCGCGAGCGGGACGAGCGGGTGCTGGCCGTACCACTGAGAGCCGAGCAGCCCGTGCTCCTCGGCGCAGAAGGCGAGGAAGAGGACGCTGCGCCGGGGGCGCGGGTTCATCTTCGCCAGCGCCGCGGCCGTCTCGATGACTCCGGCCGTGCCCGACGCGTCGTCGTTCGCGCCGTTGAAGACGCGGTCGCCCTCGCCGTCGGGGCGGACGCCGAGGTGGTCGTAGTGGGCCGAGACGATGACGAACTCGTCCTTGAGCTTCGGGTCGGAGCCGCGGAGGATGCCGGCGACGTTGCGCACCTTGACGGCCGCCTCCTCGGGCGTGAGCGTGCGCGGGCGGCGCGAGAGCTTCGCCACGTCGCCCCACGCGGCGGTCTGGAAGTAGCCGTCGTCGCCCGCGGGTTCGAGCCCGGCGCGGCGGAACTGCGCGGCGACGTACTCGGCCGCGAGGTCGAGGCCGCGCGAAGGCGTCCGCCGCCCTTCGAGCAGGTCGGAGGCGAGGAAGGAGAGGTGCCCGCGCAGCGAGTCGGCCGTGACGCCGTCGAGCGCGGCGCGCGCCGACACCTTCGGCGACTCGGCAGGCTTCTGAGCGGCGGCGGGAACGAATAGAAGGAGCGCGGCGAGGGCGGCGCGCGCGCCCATGTTCTTAAGTGTGTTCATCGAGACTTACCGGCTTTCTTGTCTAGCGGCGGGGCTTGGAACGGGGCCGGGGCTTGGGCGCGCTCACCCTGATGGTGCCGGCGCACACGTCGCCTTCGGGCAGGCCCGTCAGCCAGCGGCGCAGGACGCGCGTGCGCTCGCGCGTCAGGCCCTCCATCTCGCCACAGTGGCACATGGGGAAGACGCTGCCGTAGACGGCGCGCTTGTCCTCGCCGGGGAAGACCGACTCGACGTGCGCGTCGCGGTAGGCGAGCCACGCGCGCTGCGCATCCTTGAGCTTCGAGACGAAGTCGGCGTCCTCGGCGTACTCGCGGAGTATCTGCTGGTAGACGCGGTGCAGCTCGTCGTCCGCGCGCCTGTACTTACCGCACGCCGCCGAGTTCATGTCCCCCTGCGACTGGGCGTGCGCCCCGCCGGCCGACAGCACACACGCGACGGCGAGCGCCGCCAGCGTCATTCTCGTCGTCGCCTTCATTCGACCCTCACGCCGCGCCAGAAGGCGACGCGCCCGCGGATGTTGTTCGCGGCCTCCTTCGGCTCGGGGTAATACCAAGCCGCGTCCTTGTTCACTTCGCCGTCAACGACCACGTCGTAATAACTTGCCTCGCCTTTCCACGGGCAGGTCGTGTGCGTCCCCGACTCGCGGAAGTATTCCCTGTTGATAGCCTCCGGCGGGAAGTAGTGGTTGCCTTCGACGACCACCGTGTCGTCGCTCTCGGCGAGGACGGCGCCCTTCCAGGTTGCTTTCATGTCTGCTCCTTTCGCCCGCCCGCTCCGCTCAGCCGCGGGTCAGGTGGCGGTACTTGATGCGGTGGGGCTGGGTGGCGGCGTCGCCGAGGCGGGCGCGCTTGTCCTCCTCGTATTCGGTGTAGTTGCCGTCGAACCAGTAGACGCGGCTGTCGCCCTCGAAGGCGAGGATGTGGGTGGCGATGCGGTCGAGGAACCAGCGGTCGTGGCTGATGACGACGGCGCAGCCGGCGAAGTTCTCCAGAGCCTCTTCGAGCGCGCGCATGGTGTTCACGTCGAGGTCGTTGGTCGGCTCGTCAAGGAGTAAGACGTTGGAGCCTTCCTTGAGCATCTTGGCGAGGTGGACGCGGTTGCGCTCGCCGCCCGAGAGCGCGCCGACCTTCTTCTGCTGGTCCTGTCCGGAGAAGTTGAAGCGGCCGACGTAGGCGCGCGAGTTGACCTCGCGCGGGCCGAGCTTGATGGCGTCCGAGCCGCCGGAAATCTCCTCCCAGATGGACTTGTTCCCGTCGAGCGTGCGGCTCTGGTCAACGTAGCCGAGCTGGACGGTGTCGCCGACGCGGATGGCGCCGGAGTCGGGTTGCTCCTGCCCCGTTATCATCCGGAAGAGCGTGGTCTTGCCCGCGCCGTTCGGGCCGATGACGCCGACGATGCCGCCGGGCGGAAGTCTGAACGTCATGCCCTCGACTAAGAGGCGGTCGCCGTAAGCCTTCGAGACGTTCTCGGCCTCGATGACGACTTGACCGAGGCGCGGCCCCGGCGGGATGTAAATCTCAAGCTCGCGGGCGCGCTGCTCGGTCTGCTGCGCGAGGAGGGATTCGTACGAGGTGATGCGGGCCTTGGACTTGGCGTGGCGAGCCTTGGGCGCCATGCGGACCCATTCCAGCTCGCGCTCAAGCGTCCTCTGTCTTTCCGACTCCTGCTTCTCCTCTCGCCGCAGGCGCTCCTGCTTCTGTTCGAGCCAGGAGGTGTAGTTGCCCTTCCAAGGGATGCCCTCGCCGCGGTCGAGTTCGAGAATCCACCCCGCCACGTTGTCGAGGAAGTAGCGGTCGTGGGTGACGGCGATGACGGTGCCGGCGTACTGCTGCAAGTGCTGTTCGAGCCACGCGACCGACTCGGCGTCGAGGTGGTTCGTCGGCTCGTCCAAGAGGAGGATGTCGGGCTTTATCAGGAGCAGGCGGCAGAGCGCGACGCGGCGCCGCTCGCCGCCCGAGAGGATTTTGACGGGCGTCTCGGGCGGCGGGCAGCGGAGCGCGTCCATCGCCATCTCAAGGCGCGAGTCCAGGTCCCACGCGTCGGAGGCGTCGAGCTTCTCCTGCACCTCGCCCTGCCGTTCGAGGAGCTTGTTCATCTCGTCGTCCGACAACTCCTCGCCGAAGCGGGCGTTAATCTCGTCGAACTCTTTGAGGAGAGCGACCGTCTCG
>DASZEK010000016.1:0-3065 GCA_035941045.1 Pyrinomonadaceae bacterium
CAGATGACCTGCTACGCGGGCACGGCCGGCGCCGTCATCTACGACGAGGGCACCGTCTCCTCCTGCGAGAACAAGTCGGCGGTCGGCAACCTCCGCGACCACGACTGGAACTTCCAGTCGCTCTGGCGCTCCGAGGCGATGAAGGCCCGCCGCAAGGAGGCGGCCGACGGCTGCTTCTGCACGCACGAGTCGAACAGCTACTACCCCAGCTTGCCCTTCAACCCGAAGCACCTGATTCAAATCAAGCGCCTTGAGCGCGAGATGAAGAAGGCCGCCAGACAGCTCGGGCGCGGCGAAGAGCAGGGCGACGGCCTGGCCGTCAAGGCTTGAGGCGGAACGACCGGAGTGATGTCCCGACCTAACGTCCCTAAAATTCTCATCATCTCGTCGGACACGGGCGGCGGCCACCGCTCGGCCGCCGCCGCCCTCGTCGCGGGCGTCCAGAAGTTCTGGGGCGGCGACTCGTACGCCGTCCGCGTCGTGCGCGCTGTCGAGGAGTCGCACCACCTCTCGGAAAAGCTCGTCCGCTTCTACAACTGGGTGCTGCGCCACCGCCAGCACTGGATGAAATACCTCTACTGGTGCGTCAACCGCTTCCGGCCCGAGACGCGCGAGTTTTTCCACCGCCGCAGCATCGGCTTCGTCCGCGAGCTGTTCGAGAAGTGGTGCCCGCACGTCGTCGTCAGCGTCCACCCGCTGACGCAGCACATCTTCGCGCGCGTCCTCAAAGAACTGGGCCTCGCCGGCACCATCCCGCTCGTCACCGTCGTCACCGACCCCTGCTACGGCTTCTGGAGGGCCTGGGCCTGCGACGACGTGACGCTCTACCTCGTCGCCAGCGAGGAGGCCCGCCAGCAGCTCATCGATTACGGCGTGGACCCCGCGCGCATCAAGGTCTCGGGCATGCCCGTCCACCCGAAGTTCGAGCAGCCCGACGAGCGCACCGCGCAGGCCGCGCGCAGCGCCCTCGGCCTCGACCCCGAGAAGTTCACCGTCTTCGTCAACGCCGGCTTCGTCGGCGGCGGCAACATCCCGCAGATTTTCAAGGAGCTGGTCCGCGGCGAATTGGACGTGCAGGCTATCTTCCTCGCCGGACGCAACGAGGAGCTGCGCGCCGAGGCCGAAACGTTGGCCGCCCGCGCCAACTTCCCCGTCAAGGTCATCGGCTACTCCGAGCAGGTCGAGCAGTTGATGCACGCGGCCGACGTGATGGTCTCGAAGCTCGGCGGCCTGACCACCTTCGAGGCCCTCGCCTGCCGCGTCCCCATCATCGCCGACGCCACCACGCCGCCCATGCCGCAGGAGTCCGGCGCCGCCACCATGCTCGACCGCCGCGGCGCGGGCGTCCTCCTCCGGAAAGCCACCGACATCGTCCCCGTCGTCAGCCGCATGGTCGAAGACTCGCGCTACTTCGCCGGCCTGCGCGCCGCCGCCGCCGGCCTCGCGCGCCCCGACGCCACCCGCCACATCATCGAAGAGATAACCGCCCTCATCCCGGCCGCCTCGCTCGGCGAGGCGGAGCCCGCGCCGCTCGAAGCCCCCTCCGCCTGACGGCCGCCCGGTTGACCCGGCCCACCCGTTTAAGCTTTAATCGACCCAGCTCGATTCATCCGATAAACCGGCATCAGGAGACGGACACTTGAGTCTTCTTCTCGAAGGGAAGCGCGCGTTCGTGACGGGCGGGACGCGCGGCCTCGGCGCCGCCCTCTGCGAAGTCTTCGCGCGCGAGGGCGCCGACGTGGCCTTCAACTACCACTCGCGCGACGATCTGGCCGAAGAGACCAAGAGTAAAATCGAGGCCCACGGCCGCCGCGCCCTTGCCTACAAAATCTCCGTCACCGACCGCCTCGGCCTGAAGCGGATGACGCGCGAGCTGGTCGAGGCGTGGGGCGGCCTCGACATCCTCGTCAACAACGCCGCCGTCAACAAGGGCGACAACTTCGCCACCACCACCGACCGCTCCTGGGACTTCGTCATCGACACCAACGTCAACAGCCTCTTCGCCGTCACCAAACCCATCTACAAGCAGATGATCCGACAGCGAAAGGGCAACATCCTCAACATCACCTCCATCGGCGCCATCCGCGCCCTGCCCACGGCCGTCCACTACGCGACCTCCAAGGCCGCCGTCATCGGCTTCACCAAATGCCTCGCCCGCGAGGCCGCCAACTTCGGCGTCGTCGTCAACGCCGTCGCCGCCGGCATCTTCGACACCGAACTCGCCCACGAGCTGCCCGAACGCCTCATCGAGATGCACAAGTTCTGGGCCGCCGCCGGCCGCATGGGTCGCCCCGCCGAGCTTGCCGAAATCGCCGCCTTCCTCGTCAGCGACCGCAACAGCTTCATGAACGGCGAGGTCGTCATCGTTGACGGCGGCGCCGTGACCTGAGAAGCCTGGCCCGCGGCTGAAAATGAATTTCATTATTAAGTCGTTTAGTTTCAATAATTAGAGTTGACAGCCGGGCCTCCCGCCGGTATCATCGCGCCAGTTGAAACTTCGCTTGTAAAACCTTTCCCCTTGTCTACGAGGAGGCTTCGGATGGCGAACGAGGAGTTGATTAACGACCTGAACCGCGCCCTCGGCCTTGAGCTGGCCGGCGTCATACAGTACATGCAGCACAGCTTTCTCGTGGCGGGGCCGGAGCGCGAGGTCTTCCGCAAATTCTTCCGCGACCTGAGCGAAGAGTCGCAGGACCACGCCGTCCTGCTCGGCGACAAGATCGTCGCCCTCGGCGGCGTTCCGACGGTCGAGCCCGGCGACATCCGCCAATCCACGGACCTTAAAGAGATGTTGCAGCAGGACTTAGAGCTTGAGCGCGCCGCCATGGAAGCCTACGTCGCGGCCTGGAAAGCCTGCACCGACGCGGAGTTGGCAACGCGCTTCCTGCTCGAAGAGCGCATTTCCGAGGAGCAGCGGCACATCGAGGAGTTCGAGAAACTGACGAACGAGCGCCGCGCCAACGTCACGAAGGAGAGAATCACTCTTCGACAAGTGGGCTAGGGAAAGGGTTTAAGTTAAAACCGGAGCGGGCGTGCCTTCTGTGACGAAGGCACGCCCGCTCCGG
>DASZEK010000017.1:0-8265 GCA_035941045.1 Pyrinomonadaceae bacterium
GACGGAGGTCGAGGCGCGCTTCATCTCGCAGCAGATGCGGAGCGCCTGGTCGAACAGTTCGTCGCGCTCGCCGGAGCCGGCGTCGCCCCCGGCGGCTTCCTCTTCGGACTGCGTGATGCTCTCGTCGTAGACCGGCTCGCCGCCCTGCGCCTTGATGTGTGCGACGACGCGGGCGACCTCCTGCTCGTCGAGGTAGGCGCCGTGGACGCGGAGCAGGCGCGAGGTGCCGGGCGGGAGGAAGAGCATGTCGCCGCGACCGAGGAGCTGTTCGGCGCCGTTGGCGTCGATGATGGTGCGCGAGTCAACCTTCTGCGAGACGCGGAAGGCGATGCGGGAGGGGAAGTTCGCCTTAATCAAGCCGGTGATGACATCCACGCTCGGGCGCTGCGTGGCGAGAACGAGGTGGATGCCGACGGCGCGCGCCATCTGCGCGAGGCGCGTGATGGACTCTTCCACGTCGGAGCCGCAGGTCATCATCAGGTCGGCCAACTCGTCGATGATGATGACGACGTAGGGGAGTTTCTTCCACGGGTCGCCGCTCTCGTCGTAGTCGAGCACGTCGTTGCGGCGGTCGGCCTCGGCGTTGTAGCCGTCGATGTTGCGCACTCCCCACTGGGCGAGCTGCTTGTAACGCTGCTCCATCTCGCGCACGGCCCACTTCAGGGCGCTCGCCGCCTTCTTCGGCTCGGTGATGATGGGAGTGGAGAGGTGCGGGATGTCGGCGTAGAGGCCAAGCTCCAGACGCTTCGGGTCGATCATGATGAACTTCACCTCGTCGGGCCGCGCCTTATAAAGAATCGAGACGACGAGCGAGTTCAGGCAGACGGACTTGCCGGTGCCGGTGGCGCCTGCGATGAGGAGGTGGGGCATGCGCGCGAGGTCGGCGACGTAGTTCATGCCGTCGATGGTCTTCCCCAAAGCGAGCGCGAGTTTGGATTCGGTGTCGCGGAACTGGCGCGACTCTAAGACTTCGCGGAGGAAGATGGTTTCGCGCTCGGGGTTCGGCACCTCGATGCCGACGTGGGGCTTGCCGGGTAGGCGGTCGATGCGGATGGACTCGGCTTCGAGCGCGATGCAGAGGTCGTCAACGAGGCCCGTGACGCGCGAATACTTGACGCCGGGGTCGGGCTTGAACTCGTAGGTGGTGACGACGGGGCCGGGGCAGATGTGCTTAATCTGGCCGGTGACGTTGAACTCCTTGCACTTCTCGGCGACGCGCTGCGCGATCAGCAGAAGCTCCTCGTCGGCCTGCTCGCGGCGCGGCGGCGCGTCGTTGAGGAAGGCCGTGTCGGGGAACTTGTAGTCGAGCATGGCGGCGGTGGCCGCCACTTCGGCGCGGCGCGCGGCGGCGCGGTCCGAGACGGTGGGGCGCGCGTGCTCCTCGAAGGGGTCTTCGTCGGCGAAGGGGCTGACCTCGTCGTCGGCGTCGGTGCGCACGACGGCGGCGGTGCTCATCATGTCTGAAACGTCGGGCGCCTCTCGCGCGGATTCTTTGGCGGGCGCGGCGGGCGTCGAGACGCGCTTGACGGCGGCCGGGGTGGCGGGACTTTCTTCGGCGGCCGTGTCGTTCTTCTTCGCGGAGGGCGCCGTCTTGATGGTCGGCTGGACGACGATGTTGGCGAGTTCTTCTTCCGCCTGCGCGAGTTGGGCGCGAATCTCGTCCTCGCGCGAAACCTTCTCCGACTCGCCCGCGGCGGCCGAGCGGCGGATGGCCGCGGCGGCGCCTGACTCGGTCGTGGATGCGCGCTTGGTCGAGACGGAGGGAGTAATCTTCACGGCCTCGGGCGCGCTCGACAACGCGGCGAGCCGGGCCTCCTGCTCGCGCTCGTCGGCCTCGCGCGCCTCGCGCCGTGCTTGGGCGCGCGCCTGGGCCTGCGCACGGCGCGCGTCCCGCCAAGCCTCGAACCGCTCGACGTTGCGGCGGAAGGCGCCCTTCGGGTTCGAGAGCGCGGCGGCGGTGCGCTCGTAGGCGCTGACGAAGGAGAAGTTGGTGGCGAGCAGCAGGCCAACGGCCGCGATGGCGCCGAGCATGACGGCCGCGCCGACGGTGTTGAGCACGCCTTTCAGGGTGTCGGCGACGAGGACGCCGACGAAGCCGCCCGCGTTGAAGCTGCGGTCAACGAGCGGGTCGGCGACGAAGAGCGAGCAGAGCGAGGCGACGGCGAGCGTGATGGCGACGAGGCCGACGACGCGGCCCAGCGGCGCGTGAATCCGCCGCGTGCGAAAACGCCGCCAGGCGGCGGCGACGAGCAGGAGCGGCAGCAGCACGGCGGCGAGGCCGAAGGTCTGGAAGAGGGCCGAGGCGACGTTGGCCCCGAGCCTCCCCGTCCAGTTGCGCACTCCCGCGGCGCCCGCCCCGGCCCACGACGGGTCGTTCGGGCTGTAGGAGACGAGACACAGCGCCAGCAGCGCCGAGAGCGCGAACAGCGCCACCGCCACGATCTCGTTGCGCCGCGAGTTGCGCGGCTGCCCGCCGCCCGCCTTCATCCGCACGTCAGTCTGCAAAGTTGCCATAGCTTCTCCGAACTTCTTTTAAGCCGCCCGGCGCGAGAGCAAATATGCCTTGATGAAGTCGTCGATGTCGCCGGCGAGGACCGAGTCCACGTCGCCGCGCTCGACCTTGGTGCGCGCGTCCTTGACCAGCCGGTAGGGCGCGAGCACGTAGTTGCGAATCTGCGAGCCGAAGGAGTTGTCGGCCATCTGCGCCTTGAGGGCGTCGGTCTCGGCGCGGCGCTTCTCGATTTCAAGCTCGTAGAGGCGCGAGCGCAAGACCTGCATGGCGACCGCGCGGTTCTGGTGCTGCGAACGCTGGTTCTGGCAGGCGACGACGATTCCGGTCGGCAGGTGCGTGATGCGCACGGCCGAGTCGGTCGTGTTGATGTGCTGGCCGCCCGCGCCCGTCGAGCGGTAGGTGTCAACGCGCAAGTCCTTGTCGTTAATCTCGACCTCGATGTTCTCGTCAATCTCGGGCGAGACGAAGAGCGAGGCGAAGCTCGTGTGTCTGCGGGCCGCCTGGTCGAAGGGCGAGATGCGCACTAGTCGGTGGACGCCGGCCTCGGCCGCCAGGAGCCCGTAGGCGTACTCGCCCTCGACGCGGAAGGTCACGCTCTTGAGCCCCGCCTCCTCGCCCGGCTGGTATTCGAGGACTTCGGTCTTGAAGCCGCGCCGCTCGGCCCACTTCAAGTACATCTTCAGAAGCATCTCGGCCCAGTCCTGCGACTCGGTGCCGCCCGCGCCGGGGTGGATGGTGCAGATGGCGTTGCGCGCGTCCGACTCGCCCGAGAGCATCATCTCGGTTTCGGCCTGCGAGACTTCGGCGTCCAAACGCTCGACGAGTTGTCGCAGCTCCTTCGCGCTCTCCTCGTCCTCGCCCGCGAATTCAAAGAGCACCTCGGCGTCGGCCGTCGCCGACTCGAAAGACTCCTGCCGCTTGATGACGCGCTCAAGGCGGCTGCGCTGCTGCAAGACCTTCTGCGCCTCCTCCTGGTCAGACCAGAAGTCGGGCTCCGAAGCCTGCGCTTCGAGCCGCGACAGCTCCTCGCGCTTCGCGGCTACATCAAAGAAACCTCCCGAGCTGTTCGACGCGCGAGCGCAACTCCTCGGCCCGCGCGCGCAAGTCCCGGTCTTCGCCTGCGTCGTTTAAAGGTAACGCTCTCGACATCAACCCTCCAACACGTCTGCTCTCAAGTTTGTTAAGACCCGACGGCCCGCCCCCGCCTCGCCCCCGCGAGCGCCGCGAGGCTCAGGAGCGAACACGCGGCGACGAACACGTCGCCATACTTCACGTAAAAACTTCCGTCCCCGTCGCCGCGCGCCGCCGTCCAGACGCGCGCGGACTGCTCGAACCTTCCGGTCTCTTCAAGCACCGCGCCGCCCTTCGTGATGCGCGCGCTGATGCCGGAGTTCGTCACCCGCAGCAGCGTGCGTCCCGTCTCGACGGCGCGGAAGACCGCGTTCGCGAGGTGCTGTCGCATGACGCCCGTGTCGCCCTGATAGGCGTCGTTCGTCAGCTCTATCAAAACGTCGGCGCCCTCGGCGGCGAAGCGGCGCGTGATGTACGGGTAGGCCGACTCCAAACAGATGAAGACTCCGGCCCGCGGCGCCCCCTCGCCCGTGCCGAGCGGCATCAGCGCGTAGCGCGAGCCGGGGGTGAACTCGCCGACGATGCCGCGCACGTAGCCCGCGCCGGGCAACCAGCGCGGCAGCGGCACGTACTCGCCGAACGGCATCAGGCGAATCTTATCATACTGAACGGCGAGCCGACCCTCTTCATTTATGAGCACGGCCGCGTTGTAGCCGCCGTCCGGCGGCGCCGGTTCAAGCGAGTTGATGAGGAGCGAGGCGCGGTTGCCTTGCGCGAACCGCGCGACGCGCTCGCGGAAGCGCGAGTCGCGCGAGAAGCGGAAGTTCATCGGCGACTCCGGCCAGACGACGACGCGCGGCAGCCCGCCAACGTCCCCGCCTAACGACCTCAACGCCCGCTCGCTCTGCGCGAAGTGCTGCTCGGCGAGCGCGTCGTACTCGGCGAGGCTGCGCTTAAAGTCCGGGATGACGTTCGGCTGTACGGCGACGACGACGGCGGAAGGCTTCCCTTCGTCATCGGCCGGGCGCGTGAGGCCGCAGGCGGCGAAGGCGAGCGCGACGCAGGCGACCGCCGCGGCCGACTTCAGGAGCGCGCGCGCGTCCCTCTTGATGATGACGTAGGCGACGGCCGAGTTGACGGCGACGAGGAGGAAGCCGACGGCGTAGACTCCGCCGAGGCGCGCGGGTTGGATGAGTGTCGGCTGGAAAGCCTGCGAGTAGCCGAGCGCGTTCCAGAGCTGGCCGATGACGCCGAGCCGCGCCCACTCCGTCGCCGCCCACAGCGGCGGCGCCAAGAGCAGCGCGCCCGCGCCCCGACGCCGGCACAGGTATCCGAGCCCCGCGGCGAACAGGGCGGGGAAGAGGCCCGCGGCGAGCGTCGGGAAGAGTAATAGAAGATACGCGACCGGCGCCGGGATGTCGCCGTAGCGAATCATCGGGAAGGTCAGCCAGTGGCACGAGCCGTAGAAGAAGACCGTGCCCGCAATCCAACCAAGCACGAACGCCGACCCGACTTGCGGCCGGCGGACGACGACGACGAGCAACGGAACGAGCCCGACCCACGCCAGCGGCCACAAATCGAAATCGGGGAAGGCCAGAACGAGCAGCGCCCCCGAAGCGGCGGCCGTGAAAGCCGCCTCGGGGGCGGGGGCCGAAGCACGCGCGCGGGTGGCGAGGAGCCTTGCGAAGCGTTCGCGTGGCGACGCGGCGCCGGTTGAAACTGCCTGCTGCACGCGGCCGAGTTTAACAGAGCGGCCGACGGCCCGTCATCGCTCACGGCCGCACACGTCGTGTGAAAAAAAGTCCGGGAAAAATTCCTCACAGAGATGTGGCAAAACGTCTGACGCGTTAACGCAAAAAGAGCAAAATTCGTCACCCGCCGGGTGACAAATTCTGTCGAAATGACATGACGCGACCGACCGCCCGGAGCCTGTGGGCGACAGTTGTCGCTCCTGCGGTTTACAACTTGTCGCCCGCGGGAGACGAAAGGGACCGCGAAAAATATTCCCGTCTTGAAAAATTTCCCCAAAAAGCGGGAGAACCCGGCTGCGGGCCCGGGTTCCTGAAAGGTGTGTCGTTTGTGGATCGCTCGGCGGGCGGCTGGCGTAGCGGCAGGCCACGCTCAGAGAAGTGACGGCGGCGGGGTCACGGTTCGACTTCATCCGTGCTTGCCGCTGTTAGTCTTTGCACCCCGCGTGCCACAATTCCGGAAAGCCCGCCGCCACGCTTCCCGGAACGCTTCACGCCAACGGCTCGACCTCCAGCAAGCACCCGCTCGCGCCGACCACGCGGACGTTCGACTCGCCCCGCGCGACCTCCACACCGCCGCGCGCCCGCGCACGCCATAACTCGCCGTCAATCATCACGAAGCCCTCGGGCGCGAGCGCGCGCTCGACGGAGGCGACGCGGCCCGCGAGGTTCAACGGCTCACGCGAAGCCTTCTTGTGACGAGAAACGGCCGCGGCGTAGAGCGCGAGCCCCACAGCCACGGCCGACAGAAAGAGGATTGGAAGAAGCAGCGCCTTCATCTTCCTTCGAAGCGGCTGCCTTACCTGATGCCGACTTGAAGCTGGCGCTGGAGGGCGATGGCCTCCTGGTTGTTCGGGTCGATCTGCATGGCGCTGTGGGCGTAGGCGGTGGCCTGCGCGCGGTCGCCGCGCTCTAAGAAGATGCGCCCGAGGAGGATGTGCGCGTCGATGAGCTTGCGGTCCGTGTCCCAGAAGATAGAGGTCTTGAGCTGGTTGATGGCCGGCACCAGCTCGCCGCGGCGCTGGTAGATGCGGCCCGTCAGTAGATAAGCCTCGGCGTTGTTGGGCTCGATGCGGACGACGTTGCGCAGGTCTGAGAGCGCGTCGTCGTCGCGGCCCGCCTCGTACGACTCGCGGGCGCGGGAGAGGAGCCCCTGGGCGCTGGCCGTCTCGACGACTTCCTTAGTCCGGTCGGCCTCGCCCTGCTGCGCGATGAGGTCGGCGCGGTTGAAGTCGCCGCGCATGCGGACGCCGATGAGCGAGGCGGTCTGCGACTGCATCCACTCGGTCTGCGCCTTGGCGTACTCCTGATAAATCTTGCGCGCCTCGTTGTCGTTGGCGGCGGCGGGCTCTGTCTGCCCGACCTTCTCCTGCATCTTGGCGAGGAGGAAGACGGCCTGGGGGTCACGCGGGTTAATCTTGACGACCTCGCCGAACTGCTCGGCCGCCTCGGCGTGCTTGCCGGCGAGCATCAGGGCGTAGCCGTAGTTGAAGCGGACCATCGGGTCGTCGGGCGCGGAGTCGGCGGCGCGCGAGAGCACGCCGGTCGCCTGCTTGACGAGGCTCTCGCGCCGGGCCTCGTTCTTCTCAAAGCGCGCGGCCTGCGTGGCGACGGCGCCGAGGTTGTTGTAGATGCTCGTGAGCGGCGTGGTGGTGACGAGCGGCATCAGCACGTCGAGCGCGCTCTGCGTCTCGCCGAGGTGCCAGTAGGAGAGCGCGGCGTAGAAGGCGGCCTCGGCGTAGTGCGGGTCGCGCGGCTGGAGCATGGAGAAGAACTCGGCCGCCTTCTTGCGCTCGCGCTTCTGGAAGTTGAGGTGGCCCAGCTCGAAGGCCGCCTGCTTGTAGACGCTGCCGGGGTTGGCGCGCTCGAACTCGCGCATGGCGTTGGTGAGGTAGGCTTCCTTCTTCTCGGGGTCGTCGGTCATCGTCGCCTTGACGAGCCCCTCGAACGCCTTCGGCGGCACCTTCGTCGCCTGCTCGACGACCGAGATCATCGAGAAGGGCAGCTTGTCGTCCTGCTCGTAGAGAATCTGGTAGGCGAGCTTGCCCTGCACGCTCTGGAGGTTGACGAGGGCGTCGCCGAAGAAGAACTCGTGCGTGGCCCAGCGGCCGTCGGCCATCGACTTGCCGGCGATGCGCCCCTCGTTGACGCGCACCATGCGGGCCGAGCCGACGAGCTTGGCGATGGTCTTGTCGTCGGGCGCGGGCGTGACCTCGTAAGTGCCCTGGACGACGAGCGTGGCGCCGGCCTGCTGCGCGAGCTTGATGGCGGTGGCGCGCGAGGGAAGCACGCTCAAGGGCAGGCGGAGGCGCTGGTAGGCCAGCTCGCGCGCGTCCGACGAGACGACCTTCAGGCCGTGTGCGCCGAGCAGGTCGGCGAGCGAGTCGGCGAAGCTCTCGCCCACCCAGTTGAACTCCCTCTGCGACGAGGTGTTCTCGAAGGGCAGGACCAGCACCACGTCGCCCGCCGCCTGCGGCGCGGGGGCGGCCGAGGCCGAGAGCCCGGCTGTCGGGGCGAGCGAGAGGAGCGCGACGAGGGCGAAAGCGGCGAGAAGTCTAAACATCCTTAGAACCTTTACCAGAAAAGCCGAAGAGGCCGCGGCCCGTCCAAAAGCGGCTGGGGCGTCGGCGGCCTCTCTCAGAAATCCTCACGCGAAGGAGCGTCGCTGACGCCCGCGCCTGTCCGGCGACTCTATAATGAGTGGCGTCCCGTACGGGAGTCGAACCCGTGTCGCCGCCGTGAAAGGGCGGTGTCCTAGGCCACTAGACGAACGGGACGCAATTTTTCACCGGAAAAACGGCACCCGTTAAATTACCGTAGGCCCCTGAGAGTGTCAAACGCACGCGGCGGCCGCGGCCGGCACGAGCAAATTTTGATGACCGAGGGGGCGGGAAAGTGCGCCGGCCGCGACATTCAGGGCGGCCGGCGCACTTT
>DASZEK010000018.1:0-10869 GCA_035941045.1 Pyrinomonadaceae bacterium
CCGGGTAAGAGCATTGTCTTTACCCGGCGCCCGACACCCGTCACCCTTCTTAGTTAAAGCTCAATCTGGCGCGCGGAAAGCACTTCGGGGAAGGAGCGCAGTTCGGCGAGGGCGGCTTCGGTGAGGGGCGCGTCCGTCTCGATGAAGGACATGGCCTCGCCGCCGCGCTCGCGCCGGCCGAGGTGGAAGCGGCTGATGTTGACGCCGTGCGCGCCGAGGCAGGTGCCGATGCGGCCGACGACGCCGGGCACGTCGAGGCTCCGCGTGAGGAGCATGTGGCCGGCGGGGACGGCCTCGATGTGGAAGTCGTCAAGCTCGACGATGCGGCCGTCCGACTGTTGCCCGAAGAGCGCGCCCGCCGCCGTGTGCTCGCCCGCCGTCGTCCGCACGCGCGTCCGCACGGGCGGCGACGCCTCCGACGCCCCCAGGTGGACGTAAGAATCCTTCACGGCGATGCCGCGCTCGCCCGCGATGTGGATGGCGTTGACGACGTTGACGCGCGCGCTCACGTTCCGCAGCAGGCCCGCTAAGAAGGAGCGCGTCAGCGGCGCCGCGTCCACGGCCGCGGCCTCGCCCGCGTACTCTATCTCGACCTCGCGCACGGGGCTGTCAATCAACTGCGCCTGAAAGCGCCCGAGTCTTTCCGCGAGCAGCAGGTAAGGCCCGAGCGCGCTCAACTCCTGCGCCCCGAGGGCCGGCGCGTTGACCGCGCCGCGCACCGCGCCCGTCAAAAGGAAGTCGCGCATCTGCTCGGCGACGATGACGGCCACGCCCTCCTGCGCCTCGCGCGTCGAGGCGCCGAGGTGCGGCGTCGCGATGACTTCTTCGAGCGCGAGCAGAGGGTGGTCGGCCGGCGGCGGCTCCTCCTCGAACACGTCGAGCGCGGCGCCCGCGACGCGGCCTTCGACAATCGCCGCGTGCAGCGCGTGCTCGTCTATGAGTCCGCCCCGCGCGCAGTTGATGACGCGCACGCCCGCCTTCATCAGAGAGAACTCTCGCGCGCCGACGATGCCGCGCGTCTCGGGCGTGAGCGGCGTGTGAACCGTCAGGAAGTCGGCGCGGGCGCAAACCTCTTCCAACCCGGCCAGCTCAATCCCCTCGTCGCGCGCCTGCTCGGGCGCGACGAAGGGGTCGAAGGCGACGACCTTCATCTCGAAGCCGCGCGCGCGGCTGGCGACGACGCGGCCGATGCGCCCGAGCCCGACGACGCCCAAAGTCTTCCCCCGCAGTTCGACGCCGACGAACTTCTTGCGCTCCCAGCGGCCGTCCTTGAGGCTTGAGTCGCCGCGCGGGATGTGGCGGGCGAGGGCGAGCAGCAGCGCCAGCGTGTGCTCGGCCGTCGTCATCGTGTTGCCGTCGGGCGCGTTCATGACGACGACGCCGCGCTCGGTCGCGGCGGGCACGTCGATGTTGTCAACGCCGACGCCCGCGCGGCCGACGACGCGCAGGCGCGGGACGGCTTCGAGCAATTCGGCCGTCACCTTTGTCTCGCTTCTGACGACGAGCCCGTCGGCGTCGGCGAGGGCAGATGCAAGCTCGGCCCCTTTGAGCCCCGTCCGCTTCTCGACCTCGAAGCCTGCGCCGCGCAGGGGTTCGAGGCCGGACTCGTTCACGTCGTCCGCGATGAAGATTTTGGCGTGTGTCATGTGGTGGGTTTCACATCGGGCCGCCGGTGTCGCTGCCGTCGGCGCGTCCTTCGCCGCCGCCCGCGTCCGGCGAGGGCGTGGAGCCCTCAAGCTCGCCGCTCGAAGACGAAGAGCCGCGGCCCGCCGAGACTTTCTCGCTCTCCTCGATGTCGCTCAGCGTCTCGCTGCTCGTGGCCTCCGCGTCGCGCTCGGGCGTGCCCGACTCTTCGGCCGTCTGTTTCGGGTCTTTCGTCTCCATCGGCTTCCCCCTTCACGTCACGAGATGGATTGAAGTCAAAAGCGACATGAGCGTCGCCGCGTAGGCGCCGGCCAGCACGTCGTCGGCCATGATGCCGAGTCCGCCCTTCAAGGCTTCGAGCCGGCGCACCGGGTAAGGCTTCCAGATGTCGAAGACGCGGAAGGCGACGAAGCCGACGACGACCGTCCACGCGCCCGCGCCCCACGGCACGAACAGGAACGTGATGAGCTGCCCCGCGACTTCGTCCACCACGACCGCGCCGGGGTCCTTCTTCCCCAGCAGCGTCTCGCAGCGCGTCGCGCCCCACGTCCCCGCCAGGGATACGAGGACGATGGCGAGCAGCATGACCGTCGTCAATATCGCCGGGAAGTGCTGCGGCGCGAGGTCGAGCCCGTTCCAGACCGCGTAGTCAAACACCTTCTGCGCCGCGCGCCCCAGCGCGAGGTAGATGACGAGCCCGACGGCCGAGCCCCACGTCCCCGGCGCGACGGGGATGAGCCCGACGCCGCACGTCGCCACCGCGAGCGCGACGTAGTCGGCGGCCGTGCGCCTCGACGGCGGGACGACGACGTGCGCCGCCTCGACCGCCGCGGGGTTAAGCGTGTCGCTCGTCTCCTTCTTCACGGTCAGCGATGATGCGCCCGACGAGGTCGTACTCCTGCGCCTCTGTGATTTCGACTTGGACGAAGTCGCCCGGCTCGGGCGCGCAGCCCTCGGGCGCGTCGTTGATGAGGACGCAGCCGTCAATCTCGGGCGCCTGCGATTCGGCGCGGCCCTGCCAGAGTAAATCCGTCTCTTCGGAAGCGCCCTCGAAGAGCACGCGCACAACGGAGCCCACGCGCGCGCGGTTCTTGCGGAGCGAGATGCGCGACTGGTCCTTCATCAACTGCGTGCGGCGGCGGCGGGCGGTCCGCGCGTCAACCTTGTCGGGGAGTTCGAAGGCGGGCGTGCCTTCCTCGTCCGAGTAGGTGAAGACGCCGACGCGGTCGAACCCGACGGAGCGGACGAAGGCGCGCAGCTCTTCAAAGTCCTCCTCGGTCTCCCCTGGGAAGCCGGTGATGAAGGTCGTGCGCACCGCGATGCCGGGGACGCGGGCGCGGACGCGCTCGATGAGCCGTTCGAGGCTTTGGCGGTTGCCGCCGCGCTTCATCAGCTTGAGCACGTTTTGCGAGGCGTGCTGCAAGGGCATGTCGAGGTACTTGACGGCCTTCGGCTCCTCGGCCAGCGCGTCGAGGAAGGCGTCGCTGATGTGCGTCGGGTAGGTGTACATCACTCGCACCCACTCGACGCCGTCGAGCCTGCACAGCTCGCGCATCAGGTGGGCGAGTGCGTCCTGCTCGCCGAGGTCTTCGCCGTAGCGTGAAGAGTCCTGCGCGACGAGGATGATTTCTTTGACGCCCTGCGCGGCGAGTTGTTGGGCCTCGGCGATGACGGAGCCGAAGCGGCGGCTGCGGAAGTGGCCGCGCATCTGCGGGATGAAGCAGAAAGCGCAGGGGCGGTCGCAGCCCTCGGCGATTTTGACGTAGGCGAAGTGGCCGGGCGTGGCGAGCACGCGCGGCGTGGACTCGTCGTAAAGGTAGGTCGCCGTCTGGTTGCCGAGCGGGAGGACCGGGAGCGAGCGCGTGTTGACGCGGGCGTCCGCCGCGGTGTTGATGTCGTTAATCTGGCTGGTGCCGATGAAGGCGTCCACCTCGGGAATCTCCGCGCGCAGCTCGTCGCGGTAGCGTTCGACGAGGCAGCCGGCGACGACGAGCCGCTTGCACTTACCCTCGGACTTCAGGCGGGCCGCTTCGAGGATGGCTTCGACCGACTCCTTCTTCGCGGCGTCGATGAAGCCGCAGGTGTTGACGACCAGCGTCTCGGCCTCGGCCGCGTCGCCCGTGATTTCGTACCCGTCCTGCTTCAGCCGCCCCATCATCACCTCGCTGTCAACGAGGTTCTTCGGGCAGCCCAGACTGATAAATCCGACTTTCTTCATGAATACTTCTTTCAGTTTAAAAGCGCGAGCTTAGTTAACTGTCCCTTCCAAATCCTTCAGCCAAACGTCAATCCTCTGCGCCTCGTCCGGCGAGAGGCCGCGGCCGCCGAAGCGGACGCTGTTGTAGGCGCGCGTGATGGCGAGCACCTCTTCCGCGCCGACTTTTTCGGCGAACTCAAGCGGCGTCTCGTCCGCGCCGCGCTTCGAGCCGCGCGCCTCCAGCGCCTTCGTCATGCGCTCGTAGAACTCGACGGCCGAACGCCCGCCGCCGTCATCCCCTCGCCCGCCACGCCTCCGCAGACGAGGGCCAAAGCCCTTCCTCCCGAGCAGCAGCAGGGCGGCTAGACCGGCGAGGGCCGCGCCCGGCACGAAGACTTGCGGCGAGGCGACGAAGCCGAGCCAGCCGGCCGAGCTGTTCCAGGCGGCGAGGCGCGCGCTCAGGCCGGAGGCCGACTCCGTCGCGGCGTCGCCGTAGGAGTTGAAGGTGCTGCGCAGCGTGCGTGCCAGTGAGCGTTGACCCTGTCTATCATAGGCCACGACGTACTGAATCCAAAACAGCTCCAACGCGTCGGCGTACTGACCGAGCCGGCCGCCGAGGCCCGAAGTCTCGGCCCCGCTCGGCCTTCCGGCGGCGGGCGTCGGGTCGAACGTCACCCACGCGTCGGCCTCCGTGAAGTAGACCTCGACCCACGAGTGCGCGTCGGCCTGACGGACGACGTAGGCGTCGGCTGCCGGGTTGTATTCGCCGGTCTGGAAGCCGTTGACGACGCGCGCCGGGACGCGGAGCGAGCGCAGCATGACCGCCATCGCCGTCGAGAAGTATTCGCAATGGCCCCCGCGCACGTTGAAGAGGAAGTCGGCGAGCGGGTCTTCGCCCGAGGCGCGCATGTCCAGAGAGTAGAAGTAGCCGCCGCCGTACTGGTTCGAGTTGAGGTGGGCCTCGATGGCGCGCGCCGCGTCGTAAGTGTTGCGGGCCTTCGCGTCGCGGACGATGGTCCACGCGAGGCTCGCTATGCGCGTGTCGAGAGTCGCCGGCAGTTGGATGTAGTCTTCGATTTCGCGCCGCAGGTTGGGCGTCGAGCCGCGCGGGTCGGGCATGCGGTCGGCGCGCAGGCGCTCCTCCGGCGGCTCGAAGGTGTCGGAGTAGACGCGGTAGCTGACGCGCTCCTGCGGGTGCGGGCGCGAGGAGAGGCCGTCCTCGCTGTCGCGGCGGACATAAGGCAGGCCGCCTTGAATGGCGACGGCGCGCGGCGCGGCGAAGACGACGGGCGTGTCGATGGCCTCGACGTAGAAGGTCTGCGTCGTGAGGCGCGCGAGGTCTTCGGTCGTGCCGAGTTGGAAGAGGCCGCGCTCGTTCGGCAGTTCCGTGCGGCTGGCGCCCGGCGTCTGCTTCCAGTGGCGGCCGTCGAAGTTGTCGAGCGCGACGCCGCGCCACCTCGGCCGCTTCGTCGGCGCGCCCTCGCCCGGCCCCTCGACCCGGACGCGCATCACGAGCTGGTTGCTCTGCTGGAGCCGCCCGATGTCGCCGAGCCGCATCCGGTCAGAGAAGCCGACGTAGCCGGTCGAGGCCGCGCCGCCCGGCATCGCCAAAGCCCCCTCGGACGCCCGCGGCGCGATGAAGAAAATCGGCAGCGCCAAACCCGCTATCAACAGGAACAGGCAGAGCGCCGCCGCCGGCAGCCGCCGGTGAGCACTCGAAGCGCGACGACTCCTCTTCCCTCGCCGGAGAAATTTGGGGTCGTTCGCCACCAGCAGCCGGCTCTCTGCGTGCGGCGCGAGGCGGCTCGCCTTCCTCAGCTCGAAGCAGACGACCGCGAGCAGCGCCGAGAACAGGTAGAGCGCGAGGCCGAGGAGGAAGAGCGGGCTCGCGCTCAAGGCCGCCGCCAGCAGGACTTCGAAGAAGGAGATGAGGTAGAGAAAGAGCCAGTCGCGGTCGGACTTGACCTGAAAGAGCTTGACCGACGTGAGCAGCAGCGTGAAGTGGACGAGTGCGGTGACGCCCGCGAGGATTTTCCCCTCGGGGCCGACGACCGCGTTCTGGAACTGCCAGTCGAGGTAGAAGAGCGGCAGCGCCGCCAGCACCACCCACATCCCCGCCCGCTCGGAAAGTTGCCACCGCGTACCGGCCGTCACCCACGACGCCGCCATCACGCAGGCGAAGGCGACCGCCAGCCACGCGCCGACGCCGCCTGCCAGCACCAACGCCAGCACGCCGCACGCCACCATCGCGCACGAACAGGCCCGGAAGTAAGTGTCGAAAGTCATCCTCAAAAGCAGTAGACAGTAGTCGGTAGAAATACCTTTCGGTGCCGAGCAGCCAGCCCGTAAGCGCGGAGCGCCTACCGGCTACTGACTACTGTCTACTTGTTTTAGATGCCGGGCCGCGCTACTTCTGCTTCAGCTTGATCTCGAAAAGTTTGGGCCAGAGCTTGCCGGTGACGAAGAGGCGGTCGCCGGCCTCGTCGTAGGCGATGCCGTTGAGGACGGCCTCCTCGTCGGACACGTCGCCGGGCTTGAGCAGGCCCGCGAGGTCAACCCAGCCCTTGATGGCGCCGGTCTGCGGGTCGATGCGCGCGACGCGGTCCTGGTGCCAGACGTTGGCGAAAATCTCGCCCTTCACGTATTCCAGCTCGTTGATGTCGTTCAGCGGGCGTCCGCGGTCGAAGACGCTGACGGTGCGCGTGACCTTGAAGGTTTCGAGGTCGAGGAAGCGGAGCCGGTTGGAGCCGTCGCTCAGGATGAGCGAGTCGGCGTCGTGCGTCAGGCCCCAGCCCTCGCCCTCGTACTGGAACTCGCCGAGCTTCTTGAACGTCTTCAGGTCGTAGATGAAACCCTTCTCGCCCTTCCAAGTGAGCTGGTACGCCTTGCCGCCGAAGGCCGTCAGCCCTTCGCCGAAGTAGAACGCCGGCAGGTTGACCCTCCGCAGCACCTTGCCCGTCTTCGGCTCGACCATGCGCAAGGTTGACTCGCCTTCGAGCCCGGTGCTCTCGATGAAGGCGCCGCCTTCGTAGACGAGTCCCTGCGTGAAAGCCTTCGGGTCGTGGGGCCAGACGTTGACGACCTCGTAGGTGTAGACCGCCGGGTCTACCTTGGCGGGGGTCGCCGAAGCCGACGCCGCGGGGGTGGGCGACGCGCCGGCCGCGGCGCCCTGCTGCGGCGCCTGACACCCCGCCCCGCCCGCGGCCAAAGACATGGCGGTGAGCGCGAAAGTGCAGATTAACGTTCCGGGTCTTCGCATGTTGCCGTTCAAGCTCCGTCTCAAACTCGCGCCCGCTAAGGGGCCTCGACCGCTTCCATCACCGCGCGCCCCACCTGCCCCAAACTCTCCGCCGAACACTTGTCAATCGTGTCGTCGGCCGTGTGGAAGAAGGGGTAGTCGAAGTCTATCAGGAGCACGACGGGCATGCCCTTCTCGATGAAGGCCGTGTGGTCGTCCGTGATGCGCCCGCTCACGCCGCGCGCGAAGGCTTCCGAGCGGACGCGGGCTGCGGCCTCCCACACCCGCCCCGCCACCGACGGCGCGCGCTCCAGCGACTCCCGCTCCTTTCTGATGCGCAGCGACGCGTCGCCGACCATGTCGAGGATGACGCCCCACTCGGGCCTGTAGTCGGGGAAATCCCTGACCCACGCCTTCGAGCCGAGGAAGTAGTCGTCCCACTCCTGCCCGCGGCCGAAGTCCTCGCCGTCGAAGAACACTATATCAACGCCGACGGGCGGCGGCTCGGCCTGCCACGCGGCGGCCAGTTCCAGCAGCACGGCCACGCCCGAGCCGCCGTCGTTGGCCCCGACGATGGGCGCGTCTCGCAGTTCGGGGCGCGCGTCCCTGTCGGCCCACGAGCGTGTGTCGTAATGCGTCCCGACCAGCACGCGGCGAGTCGCGTCCGGCCTGATGCGCCCGACGATGTTGCGGAACGACGCGGGCTCTGTCGCGCCCTTCGGCGTGTGCCGGAACTCGTGGACGCCGACCTCGACGCCAGCCTCGGCGAGCGACTGCCGAATCCAACCCTCCGCGCGCTTATGGCCCTCGCCCCCGTGGTTGCGCGGCCCCATCTCGCACAACTGGCGCAGGCGGTCGAACGCCTTTTGCTGGTCGAAGCGGGGCGGCTTCAGAGGGGGCGGCGCCTCGGGCCTCGCGCAGCCGACGTTCGCGAGCAGCGGCGGCAGCAGCAGGAGGAGCGCCGCGGCCCGCTTAAAACTGCATCGTGTCAACCGGCGCATAGTCGTCCGTGAGCACGGGCACGTCGGCGGTCGGCAGCGGCTCGGGCATGAACTGCCCCGCGTCGCGCAGGAACGTCGGCGTGCGCACGACGCCGCCGCTCACCAACTCGGCCGCCGCGCGCTCGACATCTTCTTTGGTCCAGCGCGCCGGCCCGTTGACGGCGACGAGAATCACGTTGCGACTCCTGAGCGGGCCGAACGGCCGCGCCCCCGTGTGCTCTTCCTCGTGAAGCCACGGGAAGACGTAAGGCTCTGCGCCGAAGGCGGACCCGAGCGTCTTATACACGGAGCGGACGACGCGGCTGCGCCGCCCCTCGATTGAGCCGTTGAGGTTGGCGAGCAGCACCCCGCCGGGCACCAGCACCCTCCTCACCTCGGCCATGAACTCGGCGGTCGTCAGGTGGAAGGGTATCTGCCCGCCGATGGTGAATGCGTCCAAGACCACGAGGTCGTACCCCCCGGCCGACGCGCGGACGAAGTCCCGCCCGTCGCCGACGTGGACCTTCAGCCGCGGCCCCCTCTCAAGGTGAAAATACTTGAAGCCCAGTTCGGCGACAAGCGGGTCAATCTCGACGAGGTCAACGACGAGGCCGGGGTCGTCTTCGAGGAGCTTGCGCGCGCCCACGCCGCCCCCGCCGCCCACGACGAGCACCCGCTTCAGGCCGGGCCTGAAGACGCGCGCCAGCTCGAATGAGTTCGTGTACTCGACGCGCGTCTCGTACGGCGGGTCGAGAGAGATGCCGCTCTCCTGATAGTTGTTAAACTGTAGGAACCGCGCCCGGCGCCGCTCGTCGTCCAACACGAGCACGTAATGGTAGGGCGAGTCGGCCTCGTAGACGACCCGCTGTTGCGGGCGCCGCAGGGCGACGGGCCGGCCCGCGGCCAGCACGAACAACCCGGCACCGGCCGGGAGCAGGACCGCGGCCATCACGACCCGCGCGCGCCGGCCGGGGAGCACGATTAAGGGGAGCACGATGAGGCACGCGCCGAGCGTCTGGAGTAGGGTGCTGACGCCGAGCGCAGGGATGAGCCAGAAGGCCGTGACGAGCGTGCCGACGATGCTGCCGAAGGTGGAGAGGGCGTAGAGGCGGCCCGCGACGTTGCCGACGCTCTCGACGGCGCGCGCCGCGAGCCGCACCGCGAAGGGCGACGCCATGCCCATCAGCACGCTCGGCCCGCCGAAGAGCAACGTCGTCGAGACGAGCGGCCCGAGGCGCTCGCCGATGTCGGCGGCGCGGACGGCGCGGCAGAGCCAGTAGGCGTAGAAGGGGATGACGAGGAGCCAGCAGCCGGCGGCGAGCAGGAGCGCGTTGAGCAGGGTGAAGCGCGGTCGGCGGTCGGCCAAGACCCCTCCCGCGTAGTAGCCGGCCGCCAGCGACGCCAGGAAGACGCCGATGATCGAGCCCCAGACGTAAATGGAGGAGCCGAAGTGGGTGGCGAGGACGCGGCTGCCGGCCATCTCCAGCCCCATCAGCACGGCGCCCGAAACGAACACCAGCAGCCTCAGCCGCCAGCCCGACTCAGCGCCCGCGGCCCCGGCGTCCAGCCTTGTCTCCATAAGCAGTCGAGTCAGGAAAAGCAAAAGCCCGCTCGGTGCGTTTAGACTGAGCGGGCTTTCTTGATTTTAATCCGGCGGCGACCTACTCTCCCACGCAGCTTCCCGCGCAGTACCATCGGCTCTGAGAGGCTTAACTTCCGTGTTCGGGATGGGAACGGGTGTGACCCTCTCGACAAAACCACCGGAAAACTTAAAAGAGCTTATGCGGCCCCGGAGGGCTTTGAGAATCGAATAGCGAACAAAGCTGTGCAAGGCGCTTGTCGTATGCTTGAGAGTTAATTTTACGGTCAAGCCTTGGGACTGATTAGTACTGGTCAGCTGAACGTGTTACCACGCTTTCACACCCAGCCTATCAACCTTGTGGTCTACAAGGTGTCTCACTGGCAGGTCTCATCTTGGGTCTGGCTTCACGCTTAGATGCATTCAGCGTTTATCCATGCTCCACGTAGCTACCGAGCGCTACCCCTGGCGGGATAACTCGTACACTAGAGGTGGATCCATCCCGGTCCTCTCGTACTAAGGACAGATTCCCTCAAACCTGCTCCGCCCACACCAGATAGGGACCGAACTGTCTCGCGACGTTCTAAACCCAGCTCACGTACCGCTTTAATCGGCGAACAGCCGAACCCTTGGGAGCTTCTGCACCCCCAGGATGCGATGAGCCGACATCGAGGTGCCAAACCCTGCCGTCGCTGTGGACGCTTGGGCAGGATCAGCCTGTTATCCCCGGGGTACCTTTTATCCGTTGAGCGACGGCCCTTCCATACGGGACCGCCGGATCACTAAGGCCGACTTTCGTCTCTGCTCGACTTGTCTGTCTCACAGTCAGGCTGGCTTATGCCTTTGCACTCTACAGGTGATTTCCAAACACCCTGAGCCAACCGTCGCGCGCCTCCGTTACTTTTTAGGAGGCGACCGCCCCAGTCAAACTACCCGCCTGACAATGTCCCTCCGCCGGATGACGGCGGTAGGTTAGAATCCAGATGCAGGAAGGGTGGTATTTCACCGTTGGCTCCCGGAAGCCCGAAAGCCTCCGTTCATAGCCTCCCACCTATCCTACGCATCCAACACCCGGATTCACTGTCAAGTTATAGTAAAGGTCCACGGGGTCTTTCCGTCTAGACGCGGGTACCCGGCATCTTCACCGGAACTACAAATTCGCTGTGCTGCTCGTTAAGACAGTCGCCAGATCGTTACGCCATTCGTGCAGGTCGGAACTTACCCGACAAGG
>DASZEK010000019.1:0-28852 GCA_035941045.1 Pyrinomonadaceae bacterium
TATTAGCTGTTAGCTGTTAGCCAAAGCAGGAACCGAAGCCAGCGTGAAGTCGATGGCTGGCGTCTTCCGGCTAACAGCTAAGAGCTAATAGCTAACAGCTCCTAATTAAACTGTTCGAGGAAGCGCACGTCGTTCTCGAAGAGCAGGCGGATGTCGTCGAGGGCGTACATGAGCCCGCACATGCGGTCGATGCCGAAGCCGAAGGCGAAGCCGGAGAACTCCTCCGGGTCGATGTCGACGGCGCGCAGCACGTTCGGGTGCACCATCCCCGATCCGCCCAGTTCGATCCAGCCCGATCTTTTGCAGAGCGCGCAGCCCGCGCCCCCGCACTTGAAGCACGAGAAGTCGAACTCGGCGGAGGGCTCGGTGAACGGGAAGTAGGACGGGCGGAAGCGCGTCCGCGTCTCGGGGCCGAACATGCGGCGGACGAACTCGGAGAGCGTGCCCTTCAAGTGCTCCATCGTTATCCGGCGGTCAACCAAAAGCCCTTCGAGCTGGAAGAACATCGGGTTGTGCGTCGCGTCGGGCGTGTCGCGGCGGAAGACGCGGCCGGGCGCGATGACGCGCAGCGGGGGACGGCGGCGCTGCATGGCGTGAATCTGCACGGTCGAGGTCTGCGAACGCAAGCTAAGGCCGTCGGTCGTGTAGAAGGTGTCCTGCGGGCTGCGCGCGGGGTGCAGCTCCGGGATGTTGAGCGCCGTGAAGTTGTAGAAGTCGGTCTCGACTTCGGGGCCGTCTTCGACGGCGTAGCCCATCGAAACGAAGATGTCTTCGATGCGCTGCCGCAGGATGGTTATCGGGTGCAGGTGGCCGCGCCGCTGACGGCGGCCGGGCAGCGTCACATCAATATACTCACGCTTGATACGAGCTTCGGCAGCCTTCATTTGGCTAAAGCCATACAGAGCATCAAGACAGTATTTGAAGTATTTTTCGCGTGCCTGCACCTCCACTGCGAATGCGGCTCTCTGGCTTGGCTCAATCTGACCTATTTTGCTCTTTAGCTGAGCAAGATCACTTTTCCGGCTAATATGTTTACCACCTACATCCTTAATCTCAGCGACCCACACGGTTGGGTCCTGCTTGCCTTCTCCCTGTTCCTGTCCTGAAGCAGCATTAAGTCTCGGGGAGACAAAATCTAAGACTCCGTGTGCTGACATATACCGCAGCAAATTTTCATGCTCGGACTTTGGGAGTACCGTAAGCAGAAAGCGTTCGAGCCAGTTCTCGAACGCTTTCTGAACGGTATCAATTGTTGGTGATGTATGGACGTTGCTCATGTGCTTACGTCTTGAAACACTGCGCCAGCAACCCTTTGATTAATCACTCCTAGGCAGCGGCTGGCTGCGGCCTGTTCTCAATCGCGGTGCGCGCCTGTCCGGCAAGCTCGGCGAAGGCGTCGGGCGCGTTGGCGGCGAGGTCGGCGAGCACCTTGCGGTCGAGTTCGATGCCCGCCAGCGAGAGGCCGTGCATGAACTGCGAGTAGTTGAGTCCGTTGGCGCGCGCGCCCGCGCCGATGCGGACGATCCACAGCGAGCGGAAGTCGCGCTTCTTGAGCTTGCGGCCGGTGTAGGCGAAGTTCAGGCCGCGCTCGACCGACTCCTTGGCCGAGCGGTAGAGCTTCGACTTGGTGCCGCGGTAGCCCTTCGCCAGCGACAGTATCTTCTTGCGCCTCTCCGTGCGCTTGTTCCCGCGTTTTGCCCTGGGCATAACAAACCTCCTAAGAAATCCGGAATGAAATTAGTCCCGCCCGTAGGGCAGCATGCGCTCGATGCGCTCCTGGTCGGCCTCGGACGCCATCACGTCGATGTCGAGGATGCGCTTGCGCTTCGAGGTCTTCGAGGTCAGGATGTGGCGCGCGTGCGAGTGGCCGCGCTTGAACTTGCCCGACGCGGTCGAGCGGAAGCGCTTCGCGGCGCCCTTGTGCGTTTTGAGTTTAGGCATGATTACTCTCCTTAATAAGTAGCCAGTAGTCAGCAGTCAACAGCCGGTAGAAAAACCTTCGTGTGTCAGCGGGGCGCCCGCCGCGCGGCAGCGCCTACTGTCTACCGGCTACTGACCACTCCTTTACGTCTGTACCATCCCGCCGGTGCCGGGGGCCACGGGTGGGCCCTGCTTGACGCCGCCGCCCTCGGGCTTCGGCGTCTCGGACTTGGCCGGCCGGTTCTTTTTGGGCGCGAAGATGAGGAACATCTGGTTGCCCTCCATGCGGGGCCGCGCCTCGACTTCGCCGAACTCGGCGAGGTCTTTCTCCAACCGTTCGAGAAGTTGCGCGCCCAGCTCGCGGTGCGTGATCTCGCGGCCGCGGAAGAAGATGGTGGCCTTGACCTTGTCGCCGTCCGCGAGCCACTCGCGCGAGTGGCGCATCTTGAAGTCGTAGTCGTGATCGTCCGTGCCGGGTCTGAACTTGACCTCCTTGACGGTGATGATCACCTGCTTCTTCTTGGCCTCGCTCGCCTTCTTCTTCTGCTCGTAGGTGAACTTGCCGAAGTCGATGATGCGGCAGACGGGCGGGTCGGCCGTGGCCGCGACTTCGACCAAATCGAGCCCCTTCCCGCGGGCGAGCTGCACGGCGTCGCGCGTGTTCATGATGCCGAGCTGTTCGCCGTCCTCCGCGATCACGCGGACCTGCGGCACGCGGATACGGTCGTTAATGCGCGTGGCGGGAGCGCGACGGTTGTCCGGACGCCCGCCTCGACCTCTGAATCCCGAAATAACTGCACCTCCTAAATCAGAGTCTCGGAGTCGGGAGTCGAAAGCAAAACTGGCTTTGACTCCCGACTCCCGACTTAGACCTCCGTGACGAGCGCGCGCGACTGAACGAGCCGCCGCGCCGTCTCCTTGAACTCTTCGAGCGACATCACGCCGATGTCGCCGCGCGCGCGTTCGCGCACCGCCACCTTGCCCTCCTCCATCTCGCGGTCGCCGAGGACGAGCATGAGGGGAATCTTCTGAAGCTGCGCGTTGCGAATCTTCGCGCCGATCTTGTCGCCGCGCAGGTTCACCTCGACTCTCAGGCCGGCCCCGCGAAGCTCTCGCGCGACCCGCTCCGCGTAGTCGTTGACGCGGTCCGTGATGGGGAGCACGGCCGCCTGAACGGGCGCGAGCCAGAGGGGGAACGCGCCCGCGTAGTGCTCGATGAGCACGCCGAAGAAACGCTCGACCGAGCCGAAGAGCGCGCGGTGGACCATCAAGGGCCGGTGAGGCTTGTTGTCCTCGCCGACGTACTCCAGCTCGAAACGCTCCGGCAGGTTGAAGTCGAACTGCACGGTCGTCAACTGCCAGAGGCGGCCGATGGCGTCCTCCACCTTGATGTCAATCTTCGGGCCGTAGAAGGCGGCCTCGCCTTCGATGCGCTCGTACGGGATGCCGCGCTGGTTGAGCGCGTCCACGAGCGCGGCCTCGGCGTCGGCCCACTGTTCCTCGGTGCCGAGGTAGCCCTTCGACGTGTCGTCGCCCTTGACCGAGAGCTCGACCTTGAACTTCTCGAAGCCGAAGACGCGGAGCACGTCGTAGGCGAAGTCGACGCAGCCGACCACCTCGCCGCGAATCTGGTCGGGCGTGCAGAAGATGTGCGCGTCGTCCTGCGTGAAGCCGCGCACGCGCATCAGCCCGTGGAGCGTGCCCGAAAGCTCGGCGCGGTAGCACGTGCCGAGTTCGGCCAGTCGAATCGGCAAATCACGATAAGACCGCTGCGCGGACTTGTAGATGCCGATGTGGAACGGGCAGTTCATCGGCTTGATGCGGAACTCCTGCTCCTCCAGCTCCGTCGGCGCGAACATCGAGTCGGCGTAGTTCTCCTCGTGCCCGCTCGTGCGCCAGAGGTCGCGGCGCGCGATGTGGGGCGTGAAGACGAGGCCGTAGCCGCGGCGGTCTAGCTCCGCGCGCAGGTAGTCTTCCATCTGCCTGCGGATAACGCCGCCCTTCGGGTGCCAGAAGATGAGCCCCTGACCGTACTGCTCCTGGATGGAGAAGAGGTCGAGTTCCCTGCCGAGCTTGCGGTGGTCGCGCCGCTCGGCCTCCTCGCGCTGCTTGAGCCAGGCGTCAAGCTCCTCCTGCGTGGCGAAGGCGGTGCCGTAGATGCGCTGCATCTGGGGGCGCTCGGCGTCGCCCTTCCAGTAGGCGCCCGAGAGCGAGAGCAGCTTGAACGCCTTCAGCCGGTTCGTGTTCGGCACGTGCGGGCCGAGGCAGAAGTCTAAGAAGGGCGAGCCGTCGATGTAGTAGACGCTGACGAAGTCGCCGGCCTTCTCTTCAATCAGCTCGCACTTCAACGGCTCGTCGCGCTCGCCGAAGACGCGCAGCGCCTCGTGCTTCGGAATCTCGTCGCGCCGGTAGGCGAGGTTGCGCTTCGACAACTCCTTCATGCGCTTCTCGATGACGGGCAGGTCCTCTTCCGTGAGCGCGCGAGGGGCGATCACGTCGTAGAAGAAGCCGTAGCGCGGGTCTTCCAAAAGCGCCGGCCCGACGCCGAGCTTGGTGCCGGGGAAGAGGTCGAGGACGGCCGCTGCGAGGAGGTGCGCGGTCGAGTGGCGGATAACGTCGAGGCCGCCGAGCGTGCCGGGCAGGACGGGCTCGACTTCGACCGAGTCGCCGCCGTTCGGGGTCGTCTCGTCGAGGCGGTAGGTCAAATCGACCTCGCGGCCGTTGACCTTGGCCGCGAGCGCCTGCTTAGCCGCGTCGCGGTCAACGGCCTTAAGGGCCTCGGCGACAGTGGCGCCCGCCGGCACCTGTGCCGCGCGACCGCCTTTAACTTGGACGTTTATCTCGCTCATCGCTCTCGCGCCTCCCCGCTCGCCCGGTGGCCGTCAAAATGCACGGCCGGGGCGGGTCTTTAGCCTGACGTTATAGGACCCGAAAGAGTCCCACGCGCCGGAGAAAGGCCCCGCGGAAAGGAGGCGTCAGCCGAATTGTGCAGTCCCTCGGAGGGGATTGACTTACTCAGATCGGATTCGACAGAAGCGCCCTCGCCGCGCGAGCCCGACCGAAAAGGGTTCGGCCGGCCTCCAGCGTCAACTAAAATCGAAACGTAGTTCGCGTTCGCGTCATCTCGTTTCGGGCTCGGGTCTTCCGGAGCTCGCTGTCGAAAGGTTGAAATTGGTAGGCACGCGCGGATTTGAACCGCGGACCCCTACCGTGTCAAGGTAGTGCTCTACCCCTGAGCTACGTGCCTAAGAGTCACCAGATGGTAACGCCCCGCATTGCGGAAGGCAAAGTTAGCAAACGGCTTACACGCTGTCAAGCGCCGCCCCGTCCGAAACCGCCCGCCCGCCGCAGACCGTTTTGATGCAATAAGGCTAGAGCAAATTGCCCGAAAAATGTTAGCATGCGTGCCGGCGCGCCTCGCGGCCTCTCCGGGCACCCGGCCGGGCGCCCCGCTAGCTTCAAACACTGGGCCGCTCATCCAAAGCTGCTCCACCCCGACGCGACGCCCAAACAGTTCGGACCGAAAGACGGGAGAACCTGAAGCCTTGTCCCCGAGCAGCACCCAGCGGATTAAAACCCCACTCCCAGCCTTCCGGACCGCCGCCGCGTGGCCCCTCGCCCTCCTCTGCCTCCTCTGCCCCGTCGCCCCGCGCGCCCAGACGCTTGAGCCGCAGGCGCCCGCGACGCGCCCGCGCACCGTCGGCCCCAAGAGCACGCCGACGCCGACGCCGACCCCGCCCCCTCCCGCCGCGGCCCAGCCGTCGCCGCAGGACGGCGAGGTGGTGGACGAGGACGAGGTCGTGCGCGTCAACTCGAACCTTGTCATCATCCCGGCCTCGGTCGTGGACCAGCGAGGCCGGGCCGTGATGGACTTGAAGGTGGAGGACTTCGAGCTGAAGATTGACGGCGAGGTGAAGCCCATCGGCGACTTCGGCCGCGCCGAGACGCCCGTCTACATCGCCCTGCTCTTCGACAACAGCGAGAGCCTGTCGGAAGCGCGTGAGCTTGAGAAGCAGGCCGCCGTCCGCTTCTTCCAGTCCGTTGTCCGGCCCATCGACCGCGCCGCCGTCTACTCCATCTCGACCGTCCCCGTCCTCGCTCAGCCCTTGACGAACGACGTGCAGAGGCTCGTCCGCACCGTCGAGAGCTTCGGCCAGCCCGACGGCGCGACCGCGCTCTTCGACTCCGTAGCGCAGGCGGCCGACTACATGCGCGCCGTCCCCGGCCGCAAAGTCCTCGTGCTCGTCTCGGACGGGACCGACACGGTCAGCGACGTGCAGTTCGAGGAGGCCGTCAACCGCGTCATGCGCGCCGAGTGTCAGGTCTACGTCGTGCAGACGCGGCAGGTCGAAGACCCTTCGCTGCGCGACACGGTCTCGGAGCAGCGCATGTTCAAGCTCTCCGAGCAGTCGGGCGGGGCGGTCTACACGCCGCAAAAGGTCGAAGACCTCGACGACGCCTTCGCGCAAATCTCGCTCGACCTCTCGCAGCAATACCTGCTCGGCTACTACCCGCAGGACGGGCGCAAGGACAAGCTCTTCCGCTTCATCGGCCTCCGCGTCAAGACGCGCCCCGGCCTTCGCGTCCGCGCCCGAAAGGGCTTCTACCCGGACGCCGCGCAGACCGGTCCCGCCCTCCCCGCGCCCGAGAGCGCCCCGCGCGTCACCACGACTCAGCAGACGAGAGAGGCGGCGACCGGCCGCGCCCCCGCGAAAGCGGCACGGCCGCAGGCCGAGCCTTTGAGGAAACAAGGCCCCGCCGGCCCCGACGACGAGGAGCGCCCGAGGCCCGCGCCCCGCGCCAACGACGCGGCCGAGACGGCTCCGACCTTCACGCTAACGACGGCCGCCGGCAACGTCATCCCCCCCGCCGCGCCCGCCTACGACCCTGCGCCCGCCATCACGCCCACGCCGACGCCCCTACCGACGCCGACTCCGAGGCCGACCCTTGCCGCCCCCGCGCCGACGCCCGAGCAGACGCAGGCGGCGAAGGCCCCCGTCTCCGGCGGCGTGCTCAACGCCAAGGCCATGAACCTGCCGACGCCGCTCTACCCGCCATCCGCGAGGAGCGCGGGCGCTGAGGGGACCGTCGTCATCGAAGTCGTCATCGACGAACAGGGCAAGGTCGCTGAGGCGCGCGTCCTCTCCGGCCACCCGCTCCTGCGCCCCCCCGCCCTCATCGCCGCCAAGCAGGCGAAATTCTCACCCTCGAAACTTTCGGGCGAGCCCGTCAGGGTCAAAGGCACAATCAACTACGTCTTCGCCCTCCCGAAATAGAGATAGCGGACCAGAGGTTTCAACACAGAGGGCACGGAGAAGAACTAACGTCTTTCTCCGTGCCCTCTGTGTTGAAAAACCCGGACCCGCTAAGCTCAGGCGTTGGCCGACTCGGCAGCGCGCTCCCATTCTTCGTAGAGGGTGCGCAGGCGCTCTTCGGACTTCTTGTAATCTTCGTTAAGGCGCGACATGCGGCCGGGGTCGCGCGCCGCGGCGGGCGTTGACATCTCTTCGGTGAGCGAGGCCAGACGCTTCTCAACTTCCGCAATCTCGTTCTCGACGGAGCGCGTGTCGCGGCCTTGCGGCTGCCCCTTCTTCTTTTTCGACGCCTCCCCGCCCTGCTTCGGCTTCGGGGCCGGCGGCGGCGGGGGCGCGCTCTTCTCCTGCTCGGCCTTCAGGGCGGCGGCGCGGCGCGCGGCCTTCCAGTCGTGGTATTCGGTGTAGTCGCCGTCGTAGTGCTCGGCGCCGCCGCGGCCGTCGAGCGAGAGGATTTGCGTGGCGATGCGGTCGAGGAAGTAGCGGTCGTGGCTGACGGTGATGATGGTTCCGTCGTAGGCGCTGAGGGCTTCCTCCAGTGACTCGCGCGAGGGGATGTCGAGGTGGTTCGTCGGCTCGTCGAGGACGAGGACGTTGACGCGCGAGTAGATGAGCTTGGCGAGCGCCAGCCTTCCCTTCTCGCCGCCCGACAGGTCGCGGACGTGCTTGTAAACGTCGTCGCCCGTGAAGAGGAACTTGGCGAGGAATGAGCGCAGCTCGCCCGCCGTCGCCGTCGAGGGCGCGACGCGGCGCAGCTCCATGATGATTTCGTTGCGGTCGTCGAGGTCGTCGAGCTGCTGCGCGTAGTAGCCGACGGTGACGTTCGCGCCCCACCGCACCTCGCCCGCGAGCGGCGCGAGCTTGCCCAGCACGGTCTTCAAGAACGTCGTCTTGCCCGAGCCGTTAGGGCCGATGATGCCGAGGGCCTCGCCGCGCTTCAGAATGAACTCAAGGTTCTCCGCCAGCATCTTGTCGGGGTAGCCGACGGCCGCCTCCTTCACCGTCAGGACATAGGTGCCGGCGCGCTCGACCTTGTGCATGCGGAAGTCGCCCTGCGACTGGTCGGGGCGGACGGCCTCGACGCGCTCAAGCTTTTCGAGCATCTTGCGGCGCGACTTGGCCTGCTTCGTCTTCTGGCCGGCGATGTTGCGGCGGATGAACTCTTCCGTTTTGGAGATGAGGTGCTGCTGATTCTCGTAGGCGCGCTGCTGCGCCTCGCGCCGCTCGTCGCGCTCGACGAGGTAGGCCGAGTAGTTGCCGTTGTAGCTGGCGGTCTTGCCCAATTCGACTTCGACGATGCGCGTGCAGGCGCGGTCGAGGAAGTAGCGGTCGTGGCTGATGAGGACGTAGGCCGACTTGTAAGAAGCCAGAAACTCTTCGAGCCATTCGACGGCCTCAACGTCCAAGTGGTTCGTCGGCTCGTCGAGGAGGAGTACGTCGGGCTCTGCAAGTAACAAACGGGCGAGGCCGAGGCGGTTCTTCTGGCCGCCGGACAGAATCTCGGCGGGCTGCGCCCACGTGTCGCGCCCGAAGCCGAGGCCCATGAGGATGGCTTCCGCCTTGGCCGCGTACTCGAAGCCGCCTTCCAACTCGAACTCGTGCTGGAGGTCGCTGTAGCGCGCGAGCACGGCGTCGAGGTCGTCGCCGGCCTCGGCCATGCGGTGCTCCAGCTCGTGCATCTCGTGCTCTATCTGCTGGAGGTTTTTGAAGGCGGCGAGCGCGGCCTCGTGGACCGTGACGCCGGGCTCGAAATCGACGTGCTGCTGGAGGAGGCCGAGGTTTAGGCCGCGGACGCGGACCACGTCGCCGGAGTCTGCCGTCTCTTCGCCGGTGACGAGGCGGAAGAGGGTGGTCTTGCCGGCGCCGTTGCGGCCGACGAGGCCGACGTGCTCGCCGGGGTTGACCTGTAGCGAGGCGCCGCGCAGCACGTCCTGCGAGCCGTAGGATTTAAAAACGTCTGTCAGCCGGAACAGCATGAAAGCAGAGCTTCTTTGAACTTCGGACGCTTTTCGCGCCTCCAGCGCCTTCGCGTGAGATGAAGTTTCACGCGAAGGCGCTGGAGGCGCTAAGGTTTATTCCAAACTTCCCTGTCGTTACTCTTCCCTCGGGGAAGCAGCCGGGACAGCCGGCCGCGCGGCGGTGGCCGCCGGCCGCGGGGTCGCCGCGGGCCTCGGGGCGGCGGTCGCGGCGGCGCGCGGCGTGGCCGCGGTCGAGGGCGAAGCCGTCGCGGGGGGCGCCGTTGCGGCGGGCGAAGCCGCGGCGGCGGGCGTCGCGCTCGGCGAGGCAGACGAGGGGGGCGTGGCGGGCGAGGCGGCCGGGGTCGCGGCGCGGCCCGGCGTCGCCTGCTGGAAGCCGCCGAGGTTGTTCGGGTCGTTGAGCATGCTCTCGGCGAGGTTGTTGACGACCGTGGCGTCGCCCATCGCGTTGCGGATGAGGGCTTCGGTCAGGATGGTCTTCCGCTGGTTGACGAGCGCGTCTTTAATCTGGTCGCGGACGCCGTTGTCTTCGAGCGTCAGCGGCCGGTTCTCAAGCTGGCGGTTCGTCACCTTGAAGATGTACCAGCGGCCGTCGGCGAAGCGGATGGGCTCGGTGTAGCTGCCGATGGGCATCTGCGTGAAGAAGCGGCCGACGAGGTCCTGCGGGAAGCCGTTCTGGCGGAGCGCGTTCTCGTCGGCGACGCCGATGTCGCCGCCGCGCACCCCGCTCTGGTCCTCGCTGCTGGAGCGCGCCACGTCGGCGAAGTCGGCCCCGTTCTTCAAGGTCTGGTAGAGGCGCTGAATCTTGGCCGTCGCCTCGGCGTCGCTCTTGGCGTCGTCCTTGAAGACGCCGGCCGAGTCGCGCGGGTCAACGACGATGTCGGCCAGGGCCACGCCGCGCGGGGTGACGAAACGCTCCTTGTTGTTGGCGTAGAAGTCGTTAATCTCCTGGTCGCGGACGGCGATCTTGCCGTAGAGCTTCTCCTGGAGCTTGTTGATGGCGAGGTCCTTGCGGGCCTCCTGTCGCACCTGCTCCTCGGTGAGATTGTTCTCCTTGAGGCCGCGCTCCCACTCCTCGACCGTGCCGCGCTGCTTCTGCTGGTCCACGAAGGTGTTGACCTCCTCGTCACTGGGGACGGTCTTCTCCTTCTCGGCGCGCTGGTAGAGCACGTGGCGCTCGATGAGTTTGTCGAGCACCTGGAGGCGGGCCGCGGCCAGCTCCAGCGGGCCGAGCTGCTGGCCGCCCGCCTGCTGGTTGACGACGCGGTCCACCTCGCTCAGCATGATCTTCTGGCCGTTGACCGAGGCGGCAACGTCTGAAGGGCTATTGCCCCCGCCCGCGCGGCCGCCGCACGAGGCGGCGACGAGCGAGAGGGTGACGGCGAGGGCGATGGGCGCGAATTGTTTGACCACTCTATGCACTGTAGCTATCTGCTCCTTCTAACTTATATGTGTCTGGCGGCGGCGGGCGCGCTCGCGGCCCGGCCCAACTTGACGTTGCGTAAAAGCGTTTGCTATAAGTTTTCGTTTCCGACGTGCCACGCGGACTCGTCTGTGCGACCCGAGGCGCGCTTTTAACACCCGGAGGTCTTTAGAATCATGGCTAAGAAATGCGAAGTCTGCGGCAAGGGGCCGCAATTCGGCAACAACGTCTCGCACGCCAACAACCGCACCCGTCGGCGCTTCGACCCGAACCTTCAGTCCATCCGCGTCCAACTGCCGCAGGGCGGGACGGCGCGCAAGCGCGTCTGCACGACCTGCATCAAGGGCGGCAAGATAGCCAAGGCCACTCAGGTGGCCTAGCACTTCCTGACCGAACACCACGGCGGCGGGCACTCCGGCGGGAGCGCCCCCGCCTTCTCTTTTGCCCCCGACGCCCGCAGGAATCAAAGATCAGCCGCGCCCCGCCAGCGCGATTACGTCTATCTCGACGCGCGCGCCGCGCGGCAGCCGCGCCGCCTGCACGGTCGAGCGCGCCGGCTGGCTCTCGGTGAAGAAGCCGCCGTAGACCTCGTTCATGGCGGCGAAGTCGTCCATGTCGGCCAAATAGACGGTCGTCTTCAACACGCGCCCCAAGCCGGAGCCGGCCGCCTCCAGAACCTTCGAGAGATTCTTTAGCACCTGCCCGGTCTGCTCGCGGATGCCGCCGGGGACGAACTCGCCCGTCGCCGGGTCGATGGGAATCTGGCCCGAGGAGAAGACCAGCCCGCCCGCCACGACGGCCTGCGAGTACGGCCCGATGGCCCGCGGCGCCTCCTCCGTCTCGACAATCTGCTTCACGGTCGCGTCGTCCATGTTTTAGGCCCTTACGTACAAACCGTGCATGTTAACAGATGACTCCCCCGCACACAAACGGCCGCCAAGTCGCCCGTAACCCCTCGTCAGTTTTCAGGTTGAAACGGCTTCGCGCGCATGCTTTTTGATGCTCGGGCGCGCGGCCTCGGCGGGAAGGGCTGACAACTTTTTACAAACGCCTTTTCATCAGGCGGCGCCGTGGACGCGCTCCACGTCGAGGACGCCGGGAACCTTGCGGATGGAGGTCATGACCTTGTCGAGATGCTTGAGGTCGAAGACTTCGACCGTGACTTCGATTCGGCCGCGGTCGTCCTGCGAGACGGAGGCGTTCGAGGAGCGGATGTTCGTCTTGATGTCCTTGATGGCGTTCGTCACGTCGGCGATCATGCCCGTCCGGTTCTCCGTAATCGCCAGCAGGCGCACGGCGTAGGCGGCCGCGGCGTCCGTCTCGCCCGCCCACTCGACCTCGACCACGCGCTCGCGGTTGACCATCAACGACTGCACGTTCGTGCAGCGGCGCGCGTGGACCGTGACGCCCTTGCCGCGCGTGATGTAGCCGACAATCTCCTCGCCGCGGACCGGGTTGCAGCAGCGGGCGCGCGTCACCAGCAGGTCGTCCACGCCGCGCACGACGATGGAGTCCTCGCCGAGCCGGATGAACTTCTTGACGGCCTGCACGCCGGCCGTCACGCGGCTTCTGAGCGGCGACTCCTTCCGCTGCTCAAGCTCGGCGAACTTCTCGGGGCCGAGGTACTTGGCGATGACGTTGCGCGGCACGATCTTGCCGTAGCCGACCGCGGCCAAGAGGTCGTCCACGCGCCCGTAGCCGTACTCGTTGGCGATGCGCTTGAGGCCGCCGTCGGCGTCGCCGAGGAGCTTTTTGGGTGAGAGGTTGAAGCGCACGGCCTCCTTCTCGAAGAGCTTGCGGCCGAGTTCGATGGATTCGGCCCGCTGCTGCTCGGCGACGGCGTGGCGGACGCGGTTGCGGGCGCGCGAGGTCTTGACGAAGTTCAGCCAGTCGCGCGAGGGCTTCATGTTCGGCGAGGTCAGTATCTCGACCACGTCGCCGTTCTGGATGGGCGTCCGGAGCGGCACCATGCGGCCGTTGATGCGCGCGCCCGAGCAGGTGTTGCCGACCTCGGTGTGAATCATGAAGGCGAAGTCGACGGGGGTGGCGCCGCGCGGGAGCTGGACGACCTTGCCTTTCGGGGTGAAGGCGTAAACGTCCTTCGGGTAGAGGTCGAGCTTGAGGGATTCGAGGAAGTCGCGCGAGTCCTTCACCTCCTGCGACCACTCGACGAGCGAGCGGAGCCACTGGAAAGCCTCGTCGTCGTCGTGCGCGCCGCGGCGCCCCTCCTTGTACTTCCAGTGGGCGGCGACGCCCTCCTCGGCGATGCGGTGCATCTCCTCGGTGCGTATCTGCACCTCGAAGGGCTGGCCCTTGCTGCCGAAGACGGAGGTGTGGAGCGAGCGGTAGAGGTTGTCGCGCGGCGTGGCTATCCAGTCCTTGAAGCGCCCCGGTATCGGCTGCCAGAGGTTGTGGACGACGCCGAGCGCGGCGTAGCAGTAGCGGACCTCGTCGGGCGTGACGATGCGCGCGGCGATGAGGTCGTAGACCTGGTCGAGCTCGATCTTCTGCCGGCGCAGTTTCTTGAAGATGGAGTAGAGCCTTTTGACGCGCCCCTCGACGCGGATGAAGGGCACGCCCGATTCGCGCATCTTCTCCTCGACGCGCGCCGTCACGTCGCCCAAGAAAGCCTCGTGCTCGGGCCGGCGGCGTTCGAGCTGCGCGGAGAGTTCGGTGTACTCCTCGGGGTGGAGGTGGCGGAAGGCGAGGTCTTCCAGCTCGCCGCGCAGGCGGCCCATGCCGAGGCGGTGGGCGATGGGCGCGAAGATGTCCAGCGTCTCCTGCGCGATGCGGCGGCGCTTCTCGGGCCTGAGGTGCTGAAGCGTGCGCATGTTGTGGAGCCGGTCGGCCAGCTTGACGAGGACGACGCGCACGTCGTCCACCATCGCCAAAAGCATCTTGCGGACGTTCTCGGCCTGCTGCTCCTCGTGCGACTGGTTGCTGATCTGGGCGATCTTGGTCAGGCCGTGGACGAGGTGCGCGATCTCCTCGCCGAAGGATTCGCGGATCACGTCGAGCTCGACGAGCGTGTCCTCGACCACGTCGTGCAGGAGCCCCGTCGCGACCGAGACTTCGTCGAGCCGCATGTCGGCGAGGATGTTGGCGACTTCGAGCGGGTGGACGAGGTACGGCTCGCCGGAGGCGCGCGTCTGGCCCTTGTGGTGGAGGGCCGAGAAGAAGTAGGCGCGGCGGAGCATGTCGAGGTCGGCCTGCGGGTGGTTGCGGCCGACCTTGTTCACGATTTCCTCGATGCGAATCATAAAAGCGAGTAGACGGTAGACAGTAGTCAGTAGCCAGTAGCAAGGTTTTTCGCGCGGGGCGGGCCTCCTGGCTACTGGCTACTGACTACTGTCTACACAAAATTTTAGGTGATGCCCGACGAGCTTGTCGAGCACCACCCGAAAGGCGCAGTTCAAAAGTTCGCTGCCGGCGCGGCGCGGCTTTAGCTCGGGGGCGGGGTCGGCGACTTGGCGGCCTCTTCCTCGCGCTTCTTGCGCGCCGCCTCGGCGAGCACGGTCTGGCGCTCAAGGGCCTCGGCGTGCTGCTTGTCGTAGTCCTCCTTCGCCTGCTGGTTGCCCTCCATCTCGGCCAGCTTCGACGCCTCGCGCAGCAGGTTCGTCTTGTAGGACCAGGCGTTGGCGCTGTTGGCGTCGAGGCTGATGGCCTGCTCGGCGAGCTTCAGGCCCTCGGTGACGCAGGCGCGCGCCTTGTCGAAGTCGGCCTGGTTGGCCGGCTTCTTGTAGTGGACGAGCACGCGGTCGGGCTTGTTCTCGGTGGACTTGTTCTCCTTCTGCTCGGTGATGTCGTAGGAGCACTGCCACTGTTTGCTGGCGAGAATCGTGTACGCCTCGGCCCGCCGCTCGGGGGCGGCCGAGGCGAGGTTGGCGCGCTGCGTCAGCATCTCGTGGACCTTCTCGTCGTTCTTCATCTGCCCGTAGAGGAAGACGACGGCCTTGTAGGCGTCCTCGTTCGAGGGGTCGCGGTTGAGAATGTCCTGGTAGGCGGCGATGGCCTTCTCGCCGATGGCGACGTTCTCCGGCGTCGGCACGCCCGGCTTGTACTGCTGCTGGACGGCGCGCGCGATGAAGAGCGGCGCGGCCTGCTGCGACGGGTCGAGCTCGTAGGCGTGGCGGAACTTCTCCTCGGCGAGTGCGAAGTTGCCGTCGCGGTAGGCGCGCGCGCCCTCGTTCAGAGCGTTCTTGGCGCGGACGCGGCCGACGAGCCCGCAGCCGGCCGTGCCCGAGACCACGACGAGGAGCAAGGAGACGGTGCTGAGACGAGAGAGTTTCATGTGACTGGTTGCTCCGAAAACGCGGGCGCCCCGGCCGTGCGGCCCAGGCGCCCGCCCCCTGTTACTGTTCGAGCGCCTCGGTCTGAAGGCCGACCGGGCTGGCGCCCGCGCCCTTGACCGTGTCGATGACCTTCACCACGTCGCCGTACTTGAAGGTCTGGGGCGCCTTGACGAAGACCGTCCGCTCGATCTTCTCGTCGGGTGAGACGGCGGCCGTCTCCATCCCTTCCTTGTAGATGCCCTGCTCCTTGCGCAGCTTGAACTCGTCGGCCAGGGCCTTGCCGACCGCCGACGGGTCGGCGACCTGCCCCTCGGCGATGACGTTGCCGCCGCGGGTCAGCTCGACCTTCTGGTCCTTGTTGATGTTGACGACCAGCGTGCGCGGGCTCATCTTCGCGTTGGCGCTCATCTCCTCGCTGCGCTCGGGGACGAGGGTCTTGAAGCGGGTCGGCTTGAGCGGCGTGATCACCATGAAGATGATGAGCAGCACCAGCAGGATGTCGATGAGCGGGGTGACGTTGATATTCGGGGCGGCCCCCGCGCCGCCGCCTGATGCACTCATTCCCATATGATTAAGAACCTCCCCCGGCCGGCGCGCCCGTGGCCGGCGCGGCCTCGCCGCCCTTCTTCTTGTCGGCGACGAGCCCGATCTGGTCGATGCCGGAGTCGCGGATCAGGTTAATCGTCTCGACCACCTGGCCGTAGTTGGCGTTAACGTCGCTGCGGATGTAGACGATGCGCTCCACGTCCGACTTGTTCGCCATCTTCTGGTCTATCTCGGCCTTCAACTGCTCCTTGTCAATCGGCTTCTTGCCGATGAAGAGCTTGCCGTCCTCGGTGATGGCTACGACCACCGAGGTCTCCTTGATGATGGCCGGGTCCTCGTCCGGGTTCCTCATGTCGCGCGGGAGCGAGACCGAGACGCCTTGCTGGAGGAAGGGCGTGATGACCATGAAGATGATCAGCAGCACCAGCATGATATCGACCATCGGCGTGACGTTGATGTCGGACGTGAGACCGCCGCCGCCGCCTGAGCTCATTCCCATGACTTAAATCTCCTGGCGCGCGGCCCGCGCCCCCGCCCGGCATTGGCAAGGCCGGGCGGGAACTGGCGCGCGCCGCCGCGTCGTGACTCTCCGAAAACCTTCTACGACCTGAGCTGCCGCGTGCGATTCTTCAGGAAGTAGTCAATCAGCTCCGAGGCCGAGTTGTCCATCTCGACGATGAAGCCGTCCACCTTGCCCGTGAAGTAGTTGAAGAGCCACACGGCGGGCACGGCCACGGCCAGACCCAGAGCGGTGGTCAAGAGCGCCTCGGCGATGCCGCCCGCGACCGCGCCGATGCCGGCCGACTCGGCCGACTTCATGCCGGTGAAGGCGTTGATGATGCCGAACACCGTGCCGAAGAGGCCCACGAACGGGGCCGTCGAGCCGATGGTGGCGAGGCCCGAGAGGCCGCGCTTGAACTCGGCCGACTTGATGGCGATGGCGCGCTGGAGGGCGCGCTTCGAAGCCTCGATCTCGTCGCCCGAGATGTCGGTGCTGGCTTCGTGGGCGCGGAACTCTTGCAGGCCGGCGTTGACGACCATCGCGAGGTGCGACTTCTTGTGCTTGTCGCTGATGTTGATGGCCTCCTCGATGCGGTCGTTCTTGAGGGCCTGGGCGACGCGCGGCGCGAACTCACGCGACTGCTTCTTGGCGGCCGAGTAGGTCAGGAAACGCTCGACCATGATCGCGATCGAGTACATGGACATGATGAGCAGGATGACGATGACGGCCAGCGCCACCCAGCCCAGATTCTTCACCATCTCGGAGATGGTGAACGCCTCTTTCAGGCCCTGGTCGCCGCCCTCCTGGAACAGGAAGAGGTAGAAGCCGACGAGGGCCTTACTCCCGAGAATGCTCGTCAGAATAGTCACGGTAGAAATCCTCCAAAGGTTTTCGGTCACAACGGCGAGGGCGCGCGCGAGAACACGCGGGGGCGCGGGCGCCCCGGCTTCGGCCGCCCGCGACGTTCAGGCCGCAGGCGGCTCCGGGCCGCACCCCGCGCCCAGTTTATTGAAATACGAAGTTGTAGGTGATGACGCCGGACACCTTCACCGGCTGCCCCGAGAGCAGCGTCGGCGAGAAGCGTGCCTGGCGCGCAGCCGCCACGGCCGCCTGCTGCAAGAGCGGGTGGCCCGAGACGGCCGTCGCCGAGATGACGCGTCCGCCTTCGTCCACGAGAATCTGCACGGTGACGGTGCCGGAGGCGCGCGCCGCCCTCGCGATGGGCGGGTAGGCGGGCGTCGGCTTGCTGATGGCCTTGCCGTTCAGCACGCCGCCCGAGACGACCGTCTTGGGCTTGGGCGCGGGCGTCGGCGTGGGCCTGGGCGCGGGCGGCGGGGGCGGCTCGTCGTCCGCCACGGCCGGGGCGCCGCCGGTGCCGGTGCCGCCACCACCGCCGCCGCCGGTGAAGGCGCCGACGGGGCCGGTGGCCGTCACGGCGTTAACGTCGCCCACGTCGCGGTTGCCCTGGATGACGCCGATGGACTTGGCGCGCGAGACTTCCTTCGTCGTCTCCTTGGCGACCTCGTTCGTCTTGACGACGGGCGCGATGACGGAAATCTCCTGCCTCATGGCGACCGTCGGCTCGGCCTTGGCGGCCGGCTTCGGCTCGTTCTGCGGCTTCGGCTCCTCCTGCGCCTGCATCGGCACGGGAGCCACCAGCGTCAGCAGCTCCAAGCTCGGGTCTGGGATCGAGGAGTTGTACCAGAAGATACTCCCGACGGCGATGGCCGTCAGCACGACCGCGTACAGGGCGAGCGTGCCGAGAAGGAAAGAGCCCTTGCGCGCAAGGTCGTCTTTGTGTGAGCCGGACTCGACCAGCGTATCGAACATCTCAACTATCCTCCCTCTTCCGCTGCCAGGTGGATCAGGGGTTTCTTGTCGTTCGCCTTTAACTTAATCCTAAAGCCTGCGAAACGGGTTGTATTTCTAAAACGTTTTCCAGCAAAAACGCCATACAGAACCGCTAGATGCCTTAGGGGACGGGGGGCGGCAGAGGGCGTCACTCGCGCTGCTTTATCGGGACGGCGCCCGGACGCTTGCCGCAGGGGTATGACTCAGACTAAGCCGGCCGGACACGTGTACTCATGCCCAAACGTCCGTCTCACTCTCCTTGGGCGAGACGGGCGCGTTTGCAAGTTATTCGGTTGGCCAGCAACGCGCTCAGTCTATGTCGCAACAACTGCGGTGTCAAGCGCAAAATGGCCGGTGCCCGTGCCCTTTGCCTTCCTTTAAACCTTAGATGCCGGCGCCCCGCGGCGGTTCAGCTTTTTTGTGACGGGGTTGTTACGAAAGCGGAGAAAAGGCGTCACGCCCGCGACGAGTAGGTCTCGCGCGGGCGTGACGCCTTAAACCGTTTGCGCCGCGTTTAGCGCGCGGCGGCCTTGGCGCCCCGCGCCTCGGGCGCGGCGCGGCGCGGCTCCGAGCCGGTGCGCGCGCCGGCCGACCCGCCCGCGCGCCGGCTCGCTTCGAGCCGCTGCTGCCACCAGACCATGATGGGGTTCGAGATGGCGATGGTCGAGTAGGTACCGAAGACGATGCCTATGAGGAGCGCCAGCGAGAAGGGCCTCAAGACCTCGCCGCCGAAGAAGACCATGGCGACGACGGAGAGGAAGACGAGGCCGGAGGTGATGACCGTGCGCGAGAGCGTCTGGTTGATGGCCTCGTTGGTGGTGTCGTAGAGGTTGGCGCCGCGGTGCAGGCGCAGGTTCTCGCGGACGCGGTCGAAGGTGACGATGGTGTCGTTGACCGAGAAGCCGACGAGCGTCAGGAGCGCCGCGACGACCGTCAGGTTCACCTCCCACTGGAAGATGGAGAAGAAGCCGAGCGTCACCAGCACGTCGTGGAAGACGGTGATGACGGCCGAGGCGCCGTAGGTCCACTCGAAGCGGAAGGCGATGTAGAGCAGGATGCCGACGAGCGCGAGCAGCGTCACGGTGACGGCCTGATTGCGGAGCTGCTTGCCGGCGACGGGGCCGACGGCGTCCGTGGCGGCTATCTCCCAGTCGGCCCCCTCGGCGAGCTTGCCGCCCTGCCCGAACGAGGCGAGCGCATCGCGCACCTTGCTCTGCCCGATGTCCACCTGCCCGGCCTGCGTCGCCTCCTCGCCGCCGCCCTGCTGAGCGAGCTTGATGAGGACCTGGTTGTCCTTGTCGAGCGCGGGCTGGATGACGGAGTCGCCGAGGCCGGTCTTGCCGAGGGCGTCGCGGATGGCGTCGGCGTCGGGGCGCTGCTTGAAGTTGACGGTGACGAGGGTGCCGCCGCGGAAGTCAACGCCGAGGTTGAAGGCGCCGGTCCCGCCCGGCACCAGCTCCCGCCCGATGGCCGAGCCCAGGCCCGCCAGCATGATGAGGACCGAGAGCCCGAGCAGCGCGCGGCGCTTACCGAGCCAGTCAACGCGGATGTTTTCGAATATGCGAATCATGGTCTTTAAATACTAAGCGTCTCGGCCTTCCGGCCCTTGCGCGAGAGCAGCCAGATGAAGATGGTGCGCGAGACGTAGACGGCCGAGAAGAGGTTCGCCAGCAGGCTCAGCACCAACGTCACGGCGAAGCCGCGGATGGGGCCCGTGCCGAAGACGAAGAGGAAGAGCGCGGCGACGATGGTCGTGACGTGCGTGTCGATGATGGTGACGAAGGCGCGCGAGAAGCCGGCGTCCACGGCCGACGGCACGGTCTTGCCCGACTGCAACTCCTCGCGGATGCGCTCGAAGATGAGGACGTTGGAGTCCACGGCCATGCCGATGGAGAGGATGATGCCGGCGATGCCGGGCAGCGTCAGCGTCGCGTCGAAGACGATGAGCGCCGCCACGGTCAGGATGACGTTGAGCAGGAGCGCCACGACGGCGTTGATGCCCGAGCCGCGGTAGTAGAAGACCATGAAGGCGATCACCAGCGCCAGCCCGACGACCGACGCCGTGACGCCCGCCCGAATCGAGTCCTGGCCGAGGCTCGGGCCGACGGTGCGCTCTTCGAGGTAGGTGAGCTTGGCCGGCAAGGCGCCCGAGCGGAGCGTGAGCGCGAGGTCGTTGGCCGACTCCTTCGTGAAGTTGCCGTCAATCTGGCCGGAGTCCGTAATCTGCGACTTGATGAAGGGGGCCGACTTGACGCGGTCGTTCAGGACGACGGCCATGTACTGGCCGACGTTGGCGGCCGTCCACGCCCCGAACTTCTGCGCGCCCGAGGGCTTCAGGGTGAAGCTGATGCGGTAAGAGTTGTCGGCGCCGCCGGCCGGGCTGTCGGAGACGGCGTCGGCACTGCGAAGCTCGCTGCCGTCGATGACGGCCGGCGACTCGACGACGACCCACGCGCTGGGCTCGCCCGGCGCGGGCTTCGGCTGGCCGGCGGCCCGCGTCGGCTCGTCGCGGTCGTCGTAGGGCAGGATGCGGCGGTTGGCCGGGACCGTGCCCCCGAGCGAGGCGCGGGCGGCCTCCTCGGTCGGGTAGGTCGTGATGGGCGAGGGGTTGGGGGCGCTGACGACCTTCATCAGCTCCAGGCGCGACTCGCCGACGATGAGCTGCTTGACGCGCTCGGGGTCGGAGATGCCGGGCATCTGGAGGAGAATCTGGTGCGAGCTGTCGGCGCCGTGGCGCTGGAGCGTGGGCTCGGCGACGCCGACGGCGTTGATGCGCGTGTCGATGATTTTCAGGGCGTCGTCCACGGCGCGGCGCGCGAGGGCGTCCTTGGCGGCGCCGGTCATCTCCCAGGTGATGGTGGTGCCGCTGGTCGAGGGCGTCCAGACGCCGGTGTCGAAGTCGTTGACCTTGCGCGGCAGGTTGTCACGGATGTCGGCGACCTTCGCGGGGTCGTTGACGACGGCGACGACGCGGTAGTTGTCGTCCCCGACCTCGGGGCGCACTTCCTTGAGGTCGTAGCCGTTCTCGCGCGCGGCGGTCTGCATGCCGGTGGCGGCCGACTCGGTCAGGCGGCGCAGGTAGTCCTGCGCCTGAACCTGCATGACGAGGTGCGAGCCGCCGCGCAGGTCGAGGCCGAGGTGGATGTTGTCGCGCAGCGTGTTGTTGATGCCGGCGAGCGTGAAGTCGGCCGGCTTCGGCCAGCGGCGCGGGCCGATGACTATCCAGAGCGCAACGAGCGTCACGACGGCGATGATGATGACGCGCTGTAGAAGGTTCTTTTTCATGACTAAAAAAGTTGTCAGTTGTCAGTCATCCGTTGTCAGCCCTGACTGAAGACTGACGACTGATGACTGACGACTTCTTATGCCCCCTTCTCCTCCTCCGAGTGCATGCCGGCGACGGCCGAGCGCGCGACTTCGAGGATGGACTTGTCGGCGCTGCGAACGAGCAGGGAGCGCTCGCGGACGACCGTGACGGTGGCTATGATGCCGCCGGTTGTGACGACGCGGTCGCCCGCCTTGAGGTTCGAGATCATGGTTTGCAGCTCGCGCTGCCGGCGGCGCTGGGGGACGATGATCATGAAGTAGAAGACGGCGAAGATGAGCAGGAACGGCATGAGGCCGCCGATGAGGCCCGTCGCGCCGCCCTGCAAGAGTAAGAGTGCCAGTGTGGTCATCAGAGGTTTTTCTTAACTGCGGCCCGGCGCGCGTCGAGAGCGGCCCGTCGGTCTTGCGCCGCGCCCTACGGCCTCGAAGCGGTTTGTTCTGGGGACGAGCGTGGCGCTTTCGGGGGTCCGAGGCTCACTCGACGCCGGAGCCCAATCCTACAAGAAACTCCCGCCGAAATCGTGTGAATTCGCCAGACCGGATAGCTTGCCTCACGCGCCTCATGGTGTCAAGGAAGAACGCAAGATTGTGGTGCGAGAGCAGGACGGCGCCGAGCATCTCGCCCGCCGCGTAGAGGTGGCGCACGTAGGCGCGGGTGTGGCGGCGGCAGACGGCGCAGCCGCACGCCTCGTCGAGCGGGCGCGTGTCGGTCGCCCAGCGGGCGTTTTTGATGTTCAGGCGGCCGCGCGAGGTGAACGCCTGACCGTTGCGCCCGTTCCTGGTCGGGATGACGCAGTCGAACATGTCAACGCCGCGCGCGACGCACTCGACCAAGTCTTCGGGCGTGCCGACGCCCATCAGGTAGCGCGGCCTGTCGGCGGGCATCTCGGGCGCGATGGCCTCCACGACCTCGTACATGACCGGCTTCTCCTCGCCGACGCTCAGGCCGCCGATGGCGTAGCCGTCGAAGCCGACCTCGACGGTGCGGGACAGGCTTTCGCGACGAAGGTCGAGATGCGTCGCGCCCTGCACGATGCCGAAGAGGGCTTGACGGGCGTTGCCTTCATCGTTCGCGGGGCGGCCCGCGTCGGCGCCCTCGCGCTGCAAGTCGTGGAAGCGCGCGTGCGAGCGTCCGGCCCAGCGCGCCGTCAGCTCAAGCGAGGCGCGCGCCGCTTCGTGCGCGGCCTGCCCCGGCGGGCACTCGTCGAAGGCCATGCAGATGTCGGAGCCGAGCGCGGCCTGCACCTCCATCGAGATTTCCGGCGAGAGGAAGCACGGCCGCCCGTCGATGTGAGAACGGAACTCGACGCCCTGCTCGGTCAGCTTTCGCATGTGCGCGAGGCTGAAGACCTGAAAGCCGCCCGAGTCGGTGAGGATGGCTCGCCCCCAGCCCGTGAAGCGGTGAAGGCCGCCGCAGGCGCGGACGACTTCGGCGCCGGGCCGCAGCCAGAGGTGGTAGGTGTTGCCGAGGATGATGCGCGCGTCCGTGTCGGGCGCCTCAAGCTCCTCGAAGCGCACGCCCTTGACCGTGCCGAGCGTGCCGACGGGCATGAAGACGGGCGTTTCAATCACGCCTCGCCGCGTCCGCAAGAGCCCCGCCCGCGCCGCGCCCTCGCACGCGAGGACCTCCCAGCCCAGCGCCTCGTCAGTCACGCGGCGGCGCTCCCGGTCGAAGAATGTTGAAAAGGTTCATGCGTGGATTCTATGAAGCGCGGCGCGGAGAAAACAAGTCGGGCGCTTCTGCTGTCAGGGGGCGACGGGCGTCAGCCGGTCCTCGCCGAGCCCGAGGACGAACTTCTCCCACTCCTTCTGGAAGGCGGCCATGTCCGTCACTTTGAGGACGCGCTTGAGCGTGTCGAAGCCGGTGGGGTCGGAGGCGCGGTTCGCGTGGAACTCGCGGTAGAAGCGCGTGAGCAGGCCGCGCTCTTGCAGGTAGTAGCAGAGGTAGCGCGCCTGCGCGTAGTTGGTGCCGCGGTCGTCGTCGTAGAAGGCGCGCCCGTCCATCGCGAGCAGAGTTTGGAACGGCTTGAGGCCGCGGCGGCGGATGGCGCGCTGGAGGCCGGGCAGGCGCCAGTTGGTGTAGCCGACGATGTGCCCGTCCTGCTCGCCGCTCTGTTCGTAGAGCGAGCCCAAGCCCTCGTTGAGCCACGGCGGGCAGTCGGGGAAGTTCGCTTCGACGAAGGGGTGGACGATCTCGTGGACGAGCGTGCCGCCGCCCGTCGCGATGTTCATGACGAGCGCCTTGTGCGCCGGGGAGTAGTAGCCGTAGGGCGTCGCCGGGCCGCTGCCGAAGAGTTGGCGCGCGTGCTTGTCGTAGGAGGCCGTGTCCTTGAAGAGCCAGATGTCGAGTATCTCGCGCGGGTCTTTCGTGAAGTAGTCGCGCTTGAGCAGCTCGACCGCCCAACGGACGGTGTCGCGCGCGTGCGCCTCGACGGCCGCGCGCCCGCCGTCGCCGACGACGACGAAAGGCTTCTCGACGACGACGTGGAAGTCGGCGGAGGGCAGTTTCTTCTTAAGCTGCTCGACGTGCCGCGCGAAGTCCGCCTCGGCGAAGCCGCCCGCGGGCGTCGCGGCAGCGTTGCTGTTGGCGGCGGGGCGGGTGGCGTTCGCGTCACGCGCGGACTGCCCGGCGCTGCCCGAAGCGGGCGCGCACCCGGCCGCGAGAGCGAGCGGGAGGGCGAGGGCCGTGAGCCAGAAAACTCTTCCCATGCTTCGACCTCGCGAGCAGACTAACGCTTCTTCTTGTGCCGCTCGATGATGCGCAGCGGCGTGGCGAAGAAGTCGAACTCTTCGCGGAGGCGGTTCTGGAGGAAACGCTCGAAGGAGAAGTGGAGGCCGGGCCGCCCGCCCGAGGTGAAGACGACGAAGGCGGGCGGGCGCGTGCCGACCTGCGTGATGTATTGGACGTGGAGGCGCGACTGGCCGCCCTTGACGGGCTGAAAGGCCGTCGGCGCGCGGCCCGAGGACATGACGCGCTCGTAGAAGGCGTTAAGTTGAGAAGTCGGGACGCGGCGGTTGCGTGCGTCATTCGCGCGGACGGCGAGCGGCAATACTTTTTCGATTCTCTGCCCCGTCAGCGCCGAGATGGTCAGGACGGGCGCCCATTCGAGGAACTTCATCTTGAAGCGCAGGTCGCGCTCGAACTCGGCCACCGTGCCCGTCTCCTTCTCGGGCAGCGCGTCCCACTTGTTGACGGCGAGGATGATGGAGCAGCCGGCGTCGAGCGCGTAGCCGGCGATATTGGCGTCAAGGGCCGTCACGCCTTCGACGGCATCTATTACGACGACGGCCACGTCGGCGCGCTCAAGGCTGCGCCGCGCCATGACGACGGAAAGCTTCTCGGCCATCTCGTCGGTCTTGCCCTTGCGACGAATGCCGGCGGTGTCGATGAGGCGGAAAGATTCGCCGTCGCGTTCGAGCAGGGTGTCAACGGCGTCGCGCGTCGTGCCGGCGACGGGCGAGACGATGACGCGCTCGGCGCCGAGCAGCCGGTTCAGCAGCGAAGACTTCCCGACGTTCGGCCGGCCGACAATCGCCAGCTTAACTTCGCGCCGCTTCTCCCCCTCTTCATCACTTACAACGTCGGCGGGAAGGTGTCCGACGACGGCGTCCAGAAGCTCGGCGACGCCGTCGCCCGTCTCGGCCGCCAGCGGGATCACGTCGGCGAAGCCGAAGCGGTGGAACTCGCCCGCGAGGGCTTCGAGCTTCGACACGTCAACCTTGTTGGCGGCGACGAGGACGGTCTTGCCCGTCGTGCGGAGCAGGCCCGCCAGCTCTTCGTCGAGCGGGGTGGAGCCGGCGCGCGCGTCAACGACCCAGACGAGGACGCGCGCCTCGCTGATGGCGAACTCGGCCTGCTTGAGAATGTTGGCGGGGATGACGGCCGTCTCGTCGGGGACGATGCCGCCGGTGTCCACGAGCGAGAAGCGGCGCCCCGACCACTCGCTCTCGCCGTAGATGCGGTCGCGGGTGATGCCGGGCTCGTCGCCGACGATGGAGCGGCGCTCGCCGACGAGGCGGTTGAAGAGCGTGGACTTTCCGACGTTGGGCCGCCCGACGATTGCCACGAGCGGCAGCGCCCGGCCCTCCTTGTTTTCGACTTCGGTTGACATACTTGATTGGGAGTTTAACTTGCTCCGGCTTGCGCGAAAAGCCGCGGCGGGGTTAACCTGCGCGTCAACTTCACCCACCCCGAAACAACCCGATGAACTTGAGAGAACTGCCCCGTCGAATGCTCGCGCTCGCGCGCCTGCCGCGCGCGCCGAAGGTTTCGCCGACGACGGCGCCGCACCTCGCGCTCGGGCGAAGGGGTGAGGAGTTGGCGGCCGACTTCCTTCGCGGGCTCGGCTACAGGCTGGTCGGGGCGAACTTCACATTGAACGTCGGGCGGAACCTGCGCGGGGCGTTGGTGCAGGCCGAGATTGACCTCGTCGCGTACGAGGGCGCCACGCTCTGCTTCGTCGAGGTCAAGACGCGCGCCTCCGACTGGTTCGCGGCGCCCGAGGCCAACGTTGACCTGCGCAAGCAGCGGCAAATCACGCGCGCCGCCCGCGCCTACCGCCGCACCTTCGGCCTGCCGGGAGCGCCCTACCGCTTCGACGTGGTCAGCGTCATCATCCCGCCCGCCGGGGAGGAGGGCCACACTCCCCCGCCCCGCCTCCGCCTACTTCGCAACTTCTGGACGGAGGAGAAATTCCGCAAACGAAGGTGGACGGACTAAAAGCGGGTGGCGGGTGGCGGTATAAAGCAATGTGTCTTTACCCGTCACCCGACGCCCGCCACCCGCTTTTAGCGTTCGGCCCGCGTCGCCTCGCGGGGCGCGGCGTTCTTCACGTACTTGTCGAACCAGGTGAGCATTTCGTAGAGGGCGTGCTCGGTTGACTCGCGGGCGGTGTAGCCGTGCGCTTCGAGGGGGAGCGTGACGTAGCGGACGGTGCCGCCGGTGCCGCGGAGCGCCTGATAGAGCCGCTCAGACTGGATGGGGAAGGTGCCGGCGTTGTTGTCGGCCTCGCCGTGGATGAGGAGGATGGGCTCGTTGATCTTGTTGGCGACCATGAAGGGCGAGACCTTTATATATAGCTCGGGCGCCTCCCACAGCGTTCGCCGCTCGCTCTGGAAGCCGAAGGGCGTGAGCGTGCGGTTATAGGCGCCGCTGCGCGCGACGCCCGCGCGGAAGAGGTCGCTGTGCGCGAGCAGGTTCGCCGTCATGAAGGCGCCGTAAGAGTGCCCGCCGACGCCGACGCGGTTCGGGTCCGTCACGCCGAGCTCCACCCCCTTGTCAATCGCCGCCTTGGCCGACGAGACTATCTGCTCGATGTAGGTGTTGTTCATCGTCTCGGGGTCGCCGACGATGGGCATGGTGGCGTTGTCCATGACGGCGTATCCGGCGAGCAGGTAGAAGAGGTGCGAGGGGCCTGTGATGGTCGTGTACTTCTGCGCGGAGCCCGTCACCTGCCCGGCCGTGCCCGCGTCCGCGAATTCCAGCGGGTAGGCCCAGACGACCGTCGGCAGGCGCGTCCCCTCCTTGTAGCCGGGCGGCAGGTAGAGCGTGAAGGAGAGGTCAACGCCGTCGGCCCTCTTGTACTTGACGAGCCGCTTGGTGATGCCCGCCAGTTGCGGCGTCGGGTCGGGGAAGTTCGTCAGGGCGCGCGGCGCCGGGCCCCTCCCCTGCTCGCCGACGCCGGACCAGACGAAGTAGTTCGGCGGTTCGGTCGGCGACTCGCGGCGCGTGAGGAACTGCGTGCCGTCGTCTTTAAGGAGCGCGACGGGCGCCTCGTAGCTCTTGTCGTCGCTGCGGAAGAGGCGCTCGGCCTTGAGCGTCTGAAGGTTGAAGCGGTCGAGGAAGGGGCGGTCGCCTTCCGGGGTCGAGCCGGCGCCGGAGAGGAAGAGCCAGTCGCCCTGTCGCTGGATGACGCGGTGGCCGTTCGGCAGCGTGCGCGTGAGCGGCGTGCCGGGGTGGTTGTAACGCTCCTGGCTGCTGTGGCTCCAGATGGTGCGCGGCGCGGCCGAGGGGTTGTCGGCGTCGATGAGCTGCGTGCGCGTCCAGCGGCGGTCGCGGTCGTAGTCGCGGACGAACAGCTCGCCGCGCTCGCCCCACGACGCGCCCGCGTAGCGGTGCTCGGTCTTAAAGAGTTCGGACGGCGCGTCCTTGAAAGGCGCCTTCAACGTCAGCAGGCGGTCGCGGTGCGAGACCTTCCGGCGCGGGTCGCCTTCGTCGAGGGCTTCCGCCCAAAGAAGCGTCGCCGCCTCGGTCGGCCGCCACTCGAAGGCGCGCGGCCCCTTGATGACGCCCTCGATGGGCACCTGGTCGGCGAGCGGGACGCTGGCGACCTTGTGCGCGAGCCGGCCTGATGCGTCCCAGATTTCCACCTCGCGCGGGAAGGAGTTGTAGGTGTGCAGGTACGAGTAGGGGCGCTGTATGCGCTCGACGAGGACGAACTTGCCGTCGGGCGAGATGTCTATCGAGTCGAAGACGGCGGGCTGGCCGACCGGCGTCACCTTCCCGCTTTCAGAATCCACGAGCGCGAGCTGCGCCGTCGCGTAATACTCGAACAGGCTTTCGTCGTAAGGGTTCTTCAAAAGGTCCTGATAGGTGCGGATGGGTCCGGGCCGCCCCGAGCTCTCCTGAATGTTCGGCCCGCGCGGCACGTTCGACTCGGGCGGCGCCGCCCCCCGCTTCGAGGGCACGAGGCGGACGAGCAGCGTGCGGTTGTCGGGCATCCACTGGACGACGGAGCCGACGCTGCGGCCGTCGGGCGCGAGCTGCGCGGGCGAGCCGATGACGGCGTTCACCCACACGTCCTTCACCTTGTGCGCCCGCGCGCGGCCCGTGTCGCCGACCCACAGCTCTAGCCCTGCGGGCGTCGTGTTGGTGAAGGCGAAGCGGCGGCCGTCGGCGCTCCAGGCGGGGACGCCTATCTGCGCGCCGGCCGGCAGCTCCACCTTCTGCTCGGAGCCGTCGGCTAGCTTCTTGACGGAGGCGCCGACGTAGTAGAGGCCGCGGTGCGGCCCCGTCACGCTCGGGTTGATGCGCAGGCCGGCGAGCCTGAGCATCGGCTGCGCGAGGTCCGAGATGGGCGGGTAGCGAACGCCCTGCAAGAGCATCATGTAGTCGCGCGCCGGGCTGACGGAGGCCGTCGGCGGCACCGGCGCGTTCAGCACGTCCAAGACGGCCTGCGGCGGCTTCTGGTAACTCGTCTGCGCGGCGCACGGAGCGGCCGACGCGAGCGCAAAGACGAAGAGGCTGAGGGCGCGCGCGAAGCGGGCCCCGGCCCTCGGGAGGCTTTGGTTGAAGGCATGCATCTGGGCACTCTCCTGGTTCCCCGGCCTGTTATTCAGTTGTTTGGAGGAAGTATCGAATGCGAAGGTGGAGTGTCCTCCAAGGGGCGCGGCCGTGTCAAATAGTCGGCGGGCACGGCCCTTCGGGGCCTGCTTGACAAGAGCGCGCGAATCTGTAGAATTTCAAAACACTCACGCGGGAGTAACTCAGTGGTAGAGTGCGACCTTGCCAAGGTCGAAGTCGCGGGTTCAAATCCCGTCTCCCGCTCTTGAAGGATGAGGGCCGAGGGGTGAGGGATGAAAGAAAGCCTCTTTTCTTCATCCCCGTCCCCTCCGCCCTCATCGCTCTTTTCGGCGGCGTAGCCAAGTGGTAAGGCAGAGGTCTGCAAAACCTTTATTCGTCGGTTCGATTCCGACCGCCGCCT